>JAPPNF010000167.1 GCA_028818755.1 Deltaproteobacteria bacterium
GAGCAGTGGCGGGTACCACGCGAGGAAGAGCAACGCAGCCGACGGCAAAAAAGACAAGCAAATTATGCCAGGAAATTACGGGACACGACACTAGCCCTTCGGCGGGGTAGACGCAAATCTTGACCACACCTCCTCCACCCGAGCCCCGGCGCTGGTTCTTCCTGTTCATCGCCACGCTGTCGCAGACGGCGATGTCAACCATCCACATGGGCATCCCGACCATCGTGCCGCTCATTCAGGCCGAGCTCGGCCTGAACCTCACCGAGGTCGGAATACTCGTCTCGATGATCAACGTCGGGGTGGTGGCCGCCGTGCTGGGAATGGGCAAGGCCGCCGACCGTTACGGCGAGCGGCGCATTATCGGGTACGGCACCGCGGCCTGCGGTCTGCTGGTCCTTACCGTCCACGTCGCCGGAAGCTTCGTCGCATTGCTGGTGGTTTTCCTCCTCCTGGGCATACCGGTGGCCACGAGCACGCCCGCCGGCAGCAAGGCGGTGGCGGGATGGTTCCCGGATCGGGAGCGGGGCATGGCGATGGGGGTGCGCCAGACCGGGATTCCCGCGGGCGGCACCATAGGCGCCCTCACCCTGCCGGCCATGGGCCTGGTGTTCGGCTGGCGGTGGGCGCTGTCGCTGGTGGGCGCGGTGACCATCGCCGCCGGTTTGCTGGTGCTGGTCTGCTACAAGGAGCCGGCCCGGCCCCAGGCGGTGAGCGGCGCCGCTCCCGCGGGCGGGCTGAAGGACATCGTCCGGCGCTCGGAGATATGGGCCGCCGCGTTCTACGCCGCGGTGCTGGCCGGGTGCCAGTGGTGCTACATCAGCTACATCGAGCTCTACCTGACCGAGAACATCTTCTATCCGCTGGTGTTCGCCGCCCACCTGCTGGCGGTGGGCCAGGCTTGCGGCGGCACCGGCCGCATCGTCTTCGGCATCGCAAGCGACCGCCTCTTCTTCGGCCGGCGCGTGCCGGTGCTGGTGATGCTGGGGGTTCTCGGCACTGCCGCCGGGATCGCCACGGCCCTGCTGTCGCCGGGCATGCCGGCGTGGCTGGTAGCGGTGGTGGTGTCGCTGCTCGGCCTCGGCGCCATGAGCTGGCAGGGCCTGTACCTGGCCCTGGTCGCCAAGATCGCCGGCACCCGCGTGGCCGGCGTCGCCATCGGCCTGACCAACACCGTGGCGTTCGTGGGCGTGGTGCTGCTGCCCCCCGTCTTCGGCGCCATCGCGGACTACACCCACTCCTACCAGACGGCCTGGATCGCCATGGCGGTCGCTATCGCGCTGCCGCTTCCGTTCCTCTGGAGAGTCAGGGAGGATTCCCTCTAGGCCCGCTCAGCTCCCAGGCAGTGCTCGGCGATCTCGCGGTAGGTGGGTTGCCAGAGCTCGCTGCGGTGCCGGTTGGCGTATTCGATGATGCGCTCGAAACCGATGGCGAGATACGGCCGGCCGCCCAGCTCGGCGTGAACGCAGGCGTCGATCATGCCGGGCCGGCCTCGCCTGGCCTCCTCGTAGATGAAATCGAAACCGTCCTTGAACCCGGTGAAGAAGGTGCCGGCGTTGCCCAGGCCGTTGCCCCAGGCGCGCCAGTCGTTGGCGTACCAGGTCTTGGGGATGACGCAGATGCGGCGGCCGTTGACCGACGCGACATAGGGGACGTCGTCGTCCGACGGGTCTCCGGACCACAGGTAGCCCGCTTCGGCCAGGAGCCCCAGGGTGACGTCGGTATGGTGCCCGCCCGGGCCGAACCAGCCCACGGGCCTCGTCCCGGTGATGTCCTCGAGGATGCGGGTGCAGGACTCTATCTCGTCCTTCTGTTGTCCCGGGTCGAGCTCCACCATGCTGACCTCGTTGGTGGTGCCGTGGCCGGCGATCTCGTGACCGGCCTCGTGCAGTGCGCGCACCGCGTCCGGCCACTTCTCCGCCGCCAGCGAGTTCACCAGCACCATGGCCCGGACATTCTGCCGCTCGAGGATCTCCAGGATCCGCCAGATCCCCACGTTGCCGCCGTACTCGGCGTGGGAGAGGGAGCTGTGGTTGACGTCGATGCGCGGGTCCATCTTGAAGCGGCCGGTCTTGCGGAACGCTTCGAGGGCCACGCTGAAGGTGCAGCAGACGAGCTTGTCGTCCGGCCAGCGGATCGTGCGTCTGTCAGGAGAGTCCTGGGCCATCATTCGCTCCTTTCGGCATTGCGCGCCGCGAGACGACCGCGGCCCTGCCGGTAATGTCCGGTAGGTCGGGTCAGCCGAAGGCGTAACCCGACACCGCTCTGTCGCGGGGCAGATCCGTCACGCCGCTCGGGACGACAGCCTTGCGTAGCGCTTGCGGTGACGGGCGGCGTTGCCGTACTGGGACGACAGGGCCATGGCCCGCCGCAGGTAGAGACTCGCGTCGTATTCGTCGGTGAAGCCGATGGCGCCGTGCATCTGCACCATGGACTTGGTCACCGACAGAACCGCGTCCGACGCGCGCGCCTTCACCGCCGCCACCATGGCGCGGTTGCCGCGGCCCTCATCCAGGGCGGCGCACACCTGGTAGATCAGCGAGCGCGTGAGCTCGATGTCCACATGGTCGTTGACGGCCCGGTGCTGCAGCGCCTGGAAGGAGCCGATGGGCCGGCCGAACTGCTCCCGCGTTCCCAGGTAGTCCACCGCCAGCGCCAGCCCCTGCTCCATGATGCCCAGCATCTCGGCCGACGTCCCCAGGAGCATCAGGTCCAGCGTGGCCGTCGCGACCTCCGTGCCTTGCGCCCCGCTTGCGATCACCGCGCCGGCCGGCACGGCGACATTGTTCAGCGCCAGCGTCGCATGTCCGGTGCCGTCCACGCGGCTTTTTTGCAGGATCTCCAGTCCCTCGGCGTCTCGCTCTACCAGGCACACGACCGTGCCGCCGCCGCTCCGCGCGTCCACGATGAATCCCGAAGCGGCGGCCGCGCCGGGAACCGCGCCGGTGCGTCCGGTAAGCCTGAAGCCGCCGCCCGCGGCGGCGGCCTGGACGCGGGCGGCTTCCCGGTCCTCCGCGGCCGGATCGTGCAGCGCGGGGACGATGACGGCCGCGCCGGACATGATCTCGTCGAGGGTTGCGCTCATGGCCTCGGGTCCCAGGGCCACGGCCCGCGCCGCCGCCATCACGGCCGCGATGGGCTCGGTCATGAGGCCACGGCCGGCCGCTTCGAGCACCAGCGCCGCCTCCGTCGTGCCCAGCCCCAGGCCGTCGCGCTCCTCCGGCACCAGCAGCGACAGCCAGCCGGCTTCCGCCACCACCGCCAGCCGCGCCGGGTCGAAGCCGTGCTCGGTCGTACGCAGCTCCCGGAAACGGGCCGGACCGGCGTGCCGTTCGATGAGCTTGTCGGCGCTCTCCCGAAGAATCGTCTGCGCCTCATCGAGGACGAGTTCCATGGTATTGCCTCTCTCGTGCTGAACCCACTCCAATATTGCCGGGACGTGGGCGCCGCGTACCCGTCATTCCCTGCCTCCCTCCGTCATTTATACCAATCCGCTACCTCTCCCTCTGGGAGAGGGCTGGGGTGAGGGTAGTCGGAAGAAGCAGGCTGTCCGGGCGCCCTCACCCGGCCTTCGGCCACCCTCTCCCGGAGGGAGAGGGGTTTGGATGCGAGCTGGTTGGATCTTCATCCCTCCGCCACCTCAACGCCCCGCTCCCGGCCCGACCACCGCCAGCGCGTCCAGCGCCATGCCTCCGGCACCCTTGGGGTAGACCAGGAAGGGGTTGATGTCCAGGCTCTCGATGACGTCTCCGGCCTCGGCCGCCAGCCGCCCGACCGCCACCAACGCGTCGATGACGGCGTCGCGGTCGTAGGGCCCCTGGCCGCGGTACCCGTCCAGCAGACGGCCGGCCCGGGTGGAGTTGATGAGCCGGGCCGCGCCTTCCCGGCTGATGCCCGGCGGCCCGAAGGCCACGTCCTTCACCAGTTCCAGCCATATGCCGCCGGCGCCGAACATGATCACCGCGCCCATCTCGGGGTCCCGCTGCATTCCCAGGACCAGTTCGAGCCCGGCCGGCGCCATCCTCGCCACCAGCCACCCCTCCAGGCGGAGGCCCGGAGCATGGGCGGCCACGTTGCTGGCGATGTCCCGGCACGCCTGCTCCACGGCCGCCGCGTCGCCCAGGTTGACTTGCACGGCCCCGGCGTCGCTCTTGTGGGTGAGGTCCGCGGCGACTCCCTTCACCACCACCGGATAGCCGATGCGTTCGGCCAGCTCCTTTGCTTCCTGCTCGGTGCCCGCCAGCCCCTCCTCGATCAAGGGGACCCCGAAGGCGGCCAGCAGCTCCTTGGACTCGGGCTCGGTCAGCGGGAATGCGGTGGTTGCGCCCGCGGCCCGCTGACGCAGCAACTCGACGTGCGCCGTCGCGGTATCCGGCAAGGCCGGCGCCGTCGCGGTCTCCGCCTCGCGGCAGCGCTTCCGGTAGTCCATGACCGCGCGGATGGCGCGGAACGCCCGCTCGGGCTCGTTGAGACAGGCCACGTGCGGGAAGCGGCGCCGGGCGGCGCGGCTGAACTCCGTCAGGTCATAGGACGCCGGGGAAATGAGGGCGAAGGGTTTGCGGTCGTCGCCGAGGAACCGCTCGTCGATGGCCTCCATGGTGGCCAGCACCCTCGCGGCGCGGCGGCGGTTGGCGTCGTTGGCGCCCTCGTGGGGCGGCAGGTCCTCCTGCATCACCACCATGTCCACGCCGGGGTCGTTGTAGACGGCCTCCACGACCTTGAGGGCGTCGTCCAGCGGGCGGTTGGTGAGGTAGCCGTTGCCGTCCAGGGGGTTGCTGATGGGCTGTGCCTGGCCCAGCAGCTCGCGCAGGCGCGCCCGGGTTTCGGGCGCGAACTCGGGCAGCGGCACCCGGTGCCGGTCGGCCGCGTCCTCCGCCAGCCCGCGCACGCCGCCGGAATAGACCAGCCCGCCGACGTTCTCGCCACGGGGCTCGCTCGCGTGCAGCAGCATGTCGATGACGTTGACGGCGCCGTCGGCGCTGTCCACCCGGATGACGCCGGCGGGACCGGCCACGGCGTCGAAGGCTTCCACCCGGCCGGCCAGGGAGCCGGTGTGGGACAGGGCGGCGCGACGTCCGCCCTCGGACACGCCCATCTTGAGCACCACCACCGGCTTGCCGGCGTCGCGGGCGGCGCGGCACGCGGCGAGAAACTCGTCGGCCCGGCGCACCGCCTCCACCAGGCAGAAGATCAACCGCACCTCCGGGTCGGTGACGAAGTAGCGGATGTAGTCGGCGGTGATGAGGCCGGTCTCGTTGCCGCTGGTGACCACGTAGCTCACGTCGATACCGCGCTCCATGAGCGTACGCGCGATGCCGGGCGTGGTGGTGCCGCTCTGGCCCACCATGGCCACGGGGCCGGGGACCAGCTCCTGCACCCGGTCGTCAGGCAGGGTCAGCACGCGGGCGCGGGCGGAGAGGTTGCCGAGGCAGTTGGGCCCGGAAATGGCCAGGCCCGTCTCCTCGATGGCGGTTCGCAATTCCGCCTCCAGGGCGCGGCCCGCGTCGGTGCCGGATTCGGAAAAGCCGACGGCGTACAGGGTGGCGCTGCGGGTGCCCATGGCGGCGGCCTCCCGCAGGATGCCCGGAACGCTGGCCGCCGCCCGCATCACCACCAGGTGGTCGGGCACCGTCGGCAGGGAACGCAGGTCGGGAAAGCACTTCACCCCCCAGATGCGCTCGTGGTTAGGGTTCACCGGGTAGACCGGGCCGCCGAACTCGAAGCGGATCAGGTTGGCGAAGATGCGCGCCGTCCATCCGGAGGGGTTCTCCCGGGCGCCCAGGATGGCAACGCTGGTGGGGTTCAGCAGTGTCGCGACCTTGTCCGTGCTCGTTTGGGTGCTCATGACGGTGCGGCGAGTATAGGCCGTCGACGGCGATGGCGGCAACAACCGGCCTGCTCTGTGCGGTGGGATGACCCGACTACGCGTCGCGTATATTGTAGGTCGGATTAGCCGAAGGCGTAATCCGACACGGGAATGCGATGCGTTGTCGGATTACGCCTTCGGCTAATCCGACCTACCGGGCTAGGGGCTACCTGCTTGGTGCGGCAAGGGAGTGGACGTCCCGAACAAGTCATTCCCGCGCAAGCGGGAATCCAGGTGCGGGGAGGGGTCACGGTTCCCCTCTCCTCGCACGACACCCCCCGATCTGCTAGTGTCCGCTCCATGAGCACCATCAGCTTCATCGCCGACACCAAGGAGGATGCGGCGTTTCGCCAGGAGGTCCGGAGCTGGCTGGAAGAGAACCTGCCGCCGGATCTCCAGGGGTGGTCCACGCGGCCGCCGCCGGAGCTGATCCGGCCGTGGCAGCGCAAGCTCTACGACCGCGGCTGGATCGCGCCCAACTGGCCCAGGCAGTACGGCGGCATGGACGCCACCGTGAACCAGCAGCTGATCCTCCAGGAAGAGTTCGGGCGGGCCGGCGCGCCGGTGCTGTCGCGGCAGGCGGTGGGGCACATCGGGCCGATCCTGATACGTCACGGCACCGAGGAGCAGAAGGCCGAGCATCTGCCCAGGATGCTCTCGGGCGAGGTGTTGTGGGCCCAGGGCTATTCGGAGCCGGGCTCGGGGTCGGACCTGGCCAGCCTGCGGACCCGCGGCGAGGTCGATGGCGACGAGTTGGTCATCAACGGCCACAAGATCTGGACCACCTGGGGCCACCACGCCGACTGGATGTACGCGCTGATCCGCACCGACCCGGACGCGCCGCGCAAGCAGTTGGGGATCTCCATGGTGCTCATCGACTTGAGCACGCCGGGGATCACCATCCGTCCCATCAAGACCCTGGCCGACGACGAGGAGTTCGCCGAGGAGTTCTTCGACGACGTGCGGGTGCCGCTCACCAACGTAGTGGGGAAGCTGAACGACGGCTGGCGTGTGGCCAAGGCGCTGCTGGACTCGGAGCGGCTGGGCAACGCCAACCCGCAACTGGCGCTGGACGTCCTGGACCGGGTGCGCAAGGTGGCGCGGGCCACTGGCGCCGCGGACGATCCGGTTTTCCAGGACAAGCTCACGCAAGCCGAGCTGGACGTGCTGGCGCAGTCGGCGGTCTTCGCCCACGCCGTGCAGATCGCGCGGGCGGGCAAGGAGATCGGCTCCGACTCGTCCTTCATCAAGATCGTGTCCACCGATATCGTGCAGCGTATCGCCGACCTGCTGCTGGAGGCGGCCGGTGAGCACGGCCCCGAAACCGGGGCGCTGGAGACGCCGGACGGCCCGGTGGATGTCTCGGTAATGTGGCGCGAGGTCCGGCGCATCTCCATCTACGCCGGCACCAGCGAGATCCAGCGCAACGTCACCGCCAAGCGGGTGCTGGGGCTGCCGTAGACGGCGTCCTTCGACTTCGCGCCGCTCTGCGACGCTACGCTCAGGACGAACGGAAACAGAGTTTCCAGAACCGTTCGTCCTGAGCCCTTCGACAAGCCTGTCCTGAGCCTGACGAAGGGCTCAGGATAGGCTTCGCGGAGCGAAGTCGAAGGACGCCGTCTTGCACGAGGGTCATCGAGAGGCAGCATGCCCGAGCTACCGGACGTCCAGCTCTACATCCACGCCCTGGAGCCGCGGGTCGTGGGCGAGACCCTCGAGAAGGTCCGCCTCGCGAGTCCGTTCCTGCTCCGGTCCGTGGAACCGCCCATCCACGAAGCGGAGAACCGCAAGATCCTGGGGCTGCGGCGGCTGGGCAAGCGCATCGTCTTCGAGTTGGAGGACGACCTCTTCCTCGTCTTCCACCTGATGATCGCCGGACGGTTCCGCTGGCGCCCCGCCGGGGCCCGCATCCCGGGCAAGCTGGGCCTGGCGGCCTTCGACCTTTCGTCGGGCACTCTGGTCCTCACCGAGGCCGCTTCCATGAAGCGGGCTTCGCTGCATCTCGTGAGGGGGGCAGGGAACCTGGGGCAGCACGACCCCGGCGGCATCGACGTGCTGGAATGCGGCTTGGAGGACTTCCGGCGCGTGCTGGCGAGCGAGAACCACACCCTCAAGCGCTCCCTCACCGACCCACGGCTGTTCAGCGGCATCGGCAACGCCTACTCCGACGAGATCCTCCACCGCGCCCGCCTCTCGCCCATGAAGCAGACGCGTCACCTCGACGACGCGGAGGTCGAAGCGCTCTACGCCGCGGTGCGGGAGGTGCTCCAGGACTGGTGCCGCAGGCTCATCGAGGAGACCGGCGACGGCTTCCCGGAGAAGGTTACGGCGTTCCGGCCGGGCATGGCGGTGCATGGAAAGTACCGGGAGCCTTGCCCCGACTGTGGCTCCCGCGTACAGCGCATCCGCTACGCCGCCAACGAATGCAACTACTGCGCGACGTGCCAGACCGGAGGAAGGCTCCTGGCCGATCGCTCGTTGTCGCGCCTCATGAAGAAGGATTGGCCGCGGACGCTGGAGGAGTTGGAGGAGATCAGAGCTTCTACCGTAATTTGATACCCCGTCGCCGCTTCTCTTCCGCCACCTCCCAGCCCCCCTGGGCGTACCACTCCACCTGCCGGAACAGTCCGCTGAGGATCTTCACGTCCCGTTCCTCCAGGCCGGCACGGCCGAGGACTCGCCGCAGCGCCAGCAGGATGTGTTCGGGGTTCTGCGGGTCCAGAAAGCCCACCTTGAGAAGGGTTTCCTTCATGCGGTCGAACAGGGCTTCGACCGCCTCGGCGGGGGCGCGCTTGATGCGCTCTTCCCGTGGCGGGCCCAGGACGGCGGCGAGGTAGACTTCGTAGAGGCACACCATCGCTGCCTGGGCCAAGTTCAGGGAGGGCTGGTCCGGGTGGCTCGGGATGGTGACGAGGCGCTGGCAGTACTTGAGGTCGGCGTTGCTGAGGCCGTGGTCCTCGGGGCCGAAGATGAGCGCCGCGGGTCCGGCATCCTCGGCGCGTACGGCCGCCACGAGGTCGCGCGCCGCCTCGCGCGGCAATTCGACGTGGTCGCGGTACAGCCCCTTGCGGCAGGTGGTCCCCACCACCAAGCCGCAGTCCGCGACCGCTTCGCGTATGGTCTTGAACCGGCGAGCACCGTCGAGGACGTCCCGGGCGTGCACCGCCATGGCGCGCGCCGACAGGCTGTCGGTGCGTCCGCCGCCCACCAGCACGAGATCCCGGAGGCCGGTGTTCTTCATGGCCCGGGCGACGGAGCCGATGTTGCCCGACCCCTTGGGCCGCACCAGCACCACGCGGATGTTTTGGAGTGTCTCTGTCAAGGTGGAACCAGGCACGAGCCGGTCCGTTCACCAACCGTGCGGTAACGAAGCGTCCGACGGTCAGGAGCCCTTGGCTCTGGCTTGGGCGATCATCGCGGTGAGATCCCTGATGGGGACCGCGCCCCTGACGATCAGGTCGCCGACCACCAGGGTGGGCGTCCCGTCGACTTGCAGCGCCGTGGCAAGGCGGCGGTTGTTGCTGATGATGTTGAGGACCTTCGGCGTCTCCATGTCCCTCTTGAGGCGCTCGACGTCCAGCCCCACGGAACGCGCCACGGTCATGATGGCGGCGTCGGTCAACGGGCCGTTGGCCTTCATCAGGGCCTCGTGGAACTCCAGGTAGTACCCCTGGCCCCTGGCCGCCAGCGCCGCCTGAGCCGCCCGGAACGAGTCCTCGCCCAGCACCGGGAACTCCTTGTACACCACCCGCAGCTTCGGGTCCTGCTTCATGATGTTCGCCAGAACGGAGGCGAACCGCTTGCAGTAGCCGCAGCGGTAGTCGAAGAACTCCACCAGGGTCACGTCGCCGTCGGGATTGCCGCCCACGAAGGAGTCCGGGTCCGCAAGGAGTTCCTTCGCGTGTTGCTTGACGGCCGCCCGGTCACGGTCCGCCTGTAGCCGCTGCTGGTTCTCGCGGTGGCGCTGCACGGCTTCGAAGATCACTTCCGGGTTCTTGAGAAGATACTCGCGGACGATCTTCTGGACATCTTCCACGGAGCGTTGTCCGGAAGGCTGATCGGCGGAGGCTACGGTGGCCAAGCCGGCAGAGAGCAGCAAAGCCGCGATGCGGAACATGTGGCGCAACATGAGCGTCCTTCCTTGCATGGGCTGGAAGGCTGAGACGAATCCGGCCAGTCTACAGCACATTGACAGGTGGCGCCAGCATGGGAAAGGCTCGGCGGAGGCCTGTGCGGCAGGTGCGGCGCAGGGCTTGCGTTTATCGACATTTTCCATAATACCGGAAATATGGAACATCATGACGCGGTAGGCGCGCTGGCCGCGCTTGCGCAGGAAACACGGCTGGACATTTTTCGCCTGCTGGTGGAAGTGGGCCCCGAGGGGTTGCCCGCGGGGCAGATCGGGAAGCGGCTCGGGCTGCCTCTGGCTACTCTCTCGTTCCACCTGAATACACTCAAGCAGGCCGGGCTCGTGGAGTTCAGGCGGGAGTCGCGCTCGCTGATCTACCGGTCCAACTTCGAGACCATGAACGAGCTGCTCGCGTATCTGACCGAGAACTGCTGCGGCGGCAACCCGGCGGCCTGCAGCAATCCGGTTTGCGAGCCGTAGGAAAGCGTCCGCTCCCGTCTTCGCCGGTTTCCGCTTCCGGGGCTTTCGTGCCCCTGCCCTCCGTAACAGACTCGTAACAATCGTTTAATTCGTCTGTGATCTGGCCGTCATAGACTAACAATTGCTGTTGGTTGGATTCCTGCCAACACACTGGCAGGGTCGTGGACCTTTCGCCCCGGTGGCAAGGCGCTGACGACAATGGTCTAACCAAAGGAGGATATCCCATGTATCGGAAAGGTCCGTTGACAGCGGCGGTCGCCGCACTGGCGGTGGCGGGTCTGGCGACCGCGGCGGCGGCGCAGCAGCGCGACTACATCCAGATCGTGGGATCGTCCACGGTCTACCCGTTCACCACGGTGGTGGCCGAGCAGTTCGGCAAGACCACCAAGTTCAGGACTCCCAAGGTCGAGTCCACGGGCTCGGGCGGCGGCCTCAAGCTCTTCTGCGCGGGCGTCGGCGTCGAGCACCCGGACATGACCAACTCCTCGCGGCGCATCAAGAAGAGCGAGGTCGATCGTTGCGCCAAGAACGGCGTCAGGGAGATCGTCGAGCTCAAGGTGGGCTACGATGGCATCGCGGTGGCCAACTCGAAGAAGAGCAACGCGCTGAGCCTCACGCCCCGTGATCTCTTTCTCGCCCTGGCCAAGGACGTGCCGGCCAACGCCGACGGCAGCGCGCGCAAGCCGAACCCCTACAAGACCTGGAAGGACGTCAACGCCAAGCTCCCGGACCTGAAGATCGAGGTGCTGGGCCCTCCGCCGACGTCCGGAACGAGGGACGCCTTCGTAGAGCTGGTGATGGACGCGGGATGCAAGAAGTTCGCCGCCATCAAGAAGATGTCCAAGAAGCCCCAGCGGGCCGCTTGCCGCACCATGCGTGAGGACGGCGCCTTCGTCGAGGCGGGCGAGAACGACAACCTGATCGTGCAGAAGCTCGACGCCAACCCCGACGCCTTCGGCATCTTCGGCTTCAGCTTCCTCGACCAGAACACCGACAGACTCCAGGGCGCCTCCATCAACGGCGTCAAGCCGGAGTTCGAGACCATCGCCGACGGCAGCTATCCGGTCGCGCGTCCGCTCTACATCTACATCAAGAAGGCCCATCTGGACGTGATCTCGGGCATGCGCGAATTCCTCGCCGAGTACACCAGCGAGAAGGCCTGGGGCGACGACGGCTATCTGTCCGACAAGGGACTGATCCCGATGCCCAAGAAAGAGCGCCAGCAGTTCTCTTCGGACGTCAAGAACGTGAGGAACCTGGCTCTGTGACCCTGACGTCTCCGTGACCGTAACGTTCAACCGGGTGGCGGTCGCGGCGGGAGTGGATCCGCCGCGCCCGGACCCTCAACCCGGCCGCTGGCTGGCCGGCATGAAGCCGCGAAGGTTCCCCTGAAGCAATGGGCTCACCGAGTCTGATTCTCGCGTTGCTGGGCCTGAGCTCCGTCAGCTACTACCTGGGCTGGCGGCGTTCCATTTCCCTGGCCCAGGGAACCGTCCGCAACCTGCACTCCCTCCCGGGCTACCACGGCCTCTACACCGCCCTTTGGGCCGCGGTTCCCGCACTGCTGCTTTTTTGCATCAGCGTGACCCTCAAGGGCCCCATCGTCACCCGGATCGTGGTCGCCGACCTGCCGCGGGAAGTCCAGAGCCTCCCGCCCGAACGGCTCAATCTGGTCATCAACGACATCCAGAACCTGGCATCCGGCAACATCGCCTCCCGGAAAGACCCGGCGATGGTGGCCGCGGCCGAACGCTACGTCCGTTTCCAAGGCTATGCTGCCATTGCCATCACCGTGGCCGTGCTGGCCCTAGCCGTGTTCTGCGGCGCGGTGGCGTGGCGCACCATCCAACCCGGGAAACGGGCAAGGAACTCCGTCGAGCGCATCGTGCTCGGTTTCCTCATGGTCTGCTCGACCATTGCCATCGTCACCACCGTGGGGATCGTGCTCTCCGTGCTGTTCGAATCGATCCGGTTCTTCCAGGCCGTGCCGTTGACCGATTTCCTCTTCGGCACCGAGTGGAGCCCGCAGACGGCCATTCGCGCTGACCAAGTGGGAGCGTCCGGGGCCTTCGGCGCCATTCCGCTGTTCGTCGGCACGCTGCTCATCTCCTTCATCGCCATGCTGGTGGCGGTCCCGGTGGGTCTGATGTCGGCTATCTACCTGGCCGAGTACGCACGGCCGAACGTGCGGGCGGTGGTCAAGCCCCTGCTGGAGGTGCTGGCGGGAATCCCCACCGTGGTCTACGGATTCTTCGCGGCCCTGACGGTGGCGCCGTTCATGCGTGGACTGGGCGAGAGCGTGGGGCTCGATGTGGCGTCCGAGAGTGCGCTGGCCGCGGGGCTGGTCATGGGCATGATGATCATCCCGTTCGTCTCCTCACTTTCCGATGACGTGATCAACGCCGTGCCGCAGGCCATGCGCGACGGCGCTTATGCGCTGGGCTCCACCCAATCGGAGACCATCCGGAAGGTGGTCATCCCCGCGGCTCTGCCGGGTATTGTCGGCGGTGTCCTGCTGGCGGTGTCGCGAGCCATCGGCGAGACGATGATCGTCGTCATGGCTGCCGGACTGGCCGCGAACCTCACGGCCAATCCGCTCCGGGCGGTCACCACAGTCACGGTTCAGATCGTGACTCTGCTAACCGGCGACCAGGAGTTCGATAGCCCCAAGACCCTGGCCGCGTTCGCGTTGGGTTTGGCGCTTTTCGTGGTTACCCTGGCCCTGAACGTCATCGCCCTGCAGGTGGTGCGGAAATACCGCGAGCAGTACGAGTAACCATGGAATCGCGTCCGAAAAGCACCATCGAAACCGTGCGCGGGACCCTGGCCCGGCGGAACCGGGCGGAACGCCGCTTCAGGAACTTCGGGCGGGCGGCGGTGCTGCTGGGGCTGGCCTTCCTGGTGCTGATGTTCGTGAACATCTTCGTCACCGGCTACTCCGCCTTCTGGCAGACCTACGTGAAGCTGCCGGTCCACTTCGACCCGCAGGTGATCGACCCCCAGCGCACCGGCGATCGCGACACCCTTGGTGCCGCCGACTACGGCGCTCTGGTCAAGACGTCGGTGCGTTCGCTCTTCCCCGAGGTGAGAAGGCGACGGGACAGGCGGAATCTCGCCATGCTGGTCAGCCGGGGAACCGTGTTCGAGCTCCGTCGCATGACCCTGGAGGATCCCTCGCTGGTAGGCACCCGAGCCGAGATCTGGGCGCCTGTCGACGACGATTACGACATGCTCCACAAGGGCAACGTCGACCGGGCGCTGCCGGAAGCGGATCGGCGGCTGTCCGACCAACAGATCGCGTGGTTCGACCGGCTGGTAGCCGACGGACGCGTCGAATCGCGTTTCAACGCCACCTTATTCAAGGCGGGCGACTCGCGGGAACCGGAGTTGGCAGGCATCTGGGGCGCGGCCATGGGATCGTTTTTCACGCTGGTGGTGACGTTGTTGTTGTCGTTTCCGCTGGGTGTGGCCACGGCCGTCTACCTGGAGGAATTCGCGCCCCGGAATCGCCTGACCAGCCTGATCGAGGTCAACATCAACAACTTGGCGGCGGTGCCGTCCATCGTCTTCGGCCTGCTGGGCCTGGCGGTGTTTATCAACTTCTTCGGTCTGCCGCGTTCCGCGCCGCTGGTGGGAGGGCTGGTCCTCACGCTGATGACGCTTCCCACCATCATCATCGCGGGCCGGGCGTCGCTTCAGTCCGTGCCGCCCTCGATCCGGGAAGCAGCCCTGGGGGTGGGGGCGTCCAAGATGCAGATGATCGTGCACCACGTCTTGCCCCTGGCCATGCCCGGCATGTTGACTGGCACCATCATCGGCATGGCCCGCGCTCTGGGCGAGACCGCGCCGCTGTTGATGATCGGCATGGTCGCGTTTGTCGTGGATGTCCCACAGGGCGTGACGGACGCGGCCACCGCGTTGCCGGTGCAGATCTTTCTCTGGCTGGACAGCCCCGAGCGGGCGTTCGCGGAGCGGGCTTCCGCGGCGATCATGGTGCTGCTGGCCTTTCTCATCGGGATGAACGCCCTGGCCATCGTGCTGCGGCGGCGCTTTGAAAGACGCTGGTGACACCGGGCTATCGTATAGAAGTTTATACGACCCGCTCGTTTAGCGTTCTGCCGCCTGCCTGTCCTACAAACCGAGCCACCTCAGTTGGGCTTGCCGCACTTGCGAAATTGCGACAGCAGGGTGCCTAGCCGAATATTCTCAAACTCGGCAGCGCCTCCCGAAGCGCACGCCCTTCTTTCACGGGAATGACGGAGCAAAGAACGGAATGACGTTCTCGGACCTAGGGCTCGTGGTTACCCGAACCGTCCGGTGATGTAGTCTCCGGTTAGGACCTCGCGGGGGTTAGTGAAGATTTGGTCCGTGGCGCCCTCCTCGATCAAGTCTCCCAGATGGAAGTACGCGGTTCGCTGCGACACCCGTGCAGCCTGCTGCATTGAGTGGGTGACGATGACGATGGTGTACTCGTCGCCCAGTTCGTTGATCAGATCCTCCACCTTGGCGGTGGCTATAGGGTCGAGGGCCGAGCAGGGCTCGTCCATTAGGATGACCTCCGGATTCACCGCGATGGTCCGAGCGATGCACAATCTTTGCTGCTGGCCGCCAGACAGACCGGTACCGGGGTGGTCGAGCCTGTCGGAGACTTCCTCCCACAGGCCGGCCCGCTTCAGGCTGTGTTCCACGATCCCCTCGAGCGTGGACTTGCATTCCGCCAACCCGTGGATGCGCACGCCGTAGGCGATGTTGTCGAAGATCGACTTGGGGAAGGGGTTGGGCTTCTGGAACACCATGCCTACCAGAGCCCGCAACGGCACCACGTCCATGTCCTTGGCGTAGATATCGTTGCCGTCGAGCTTGATTTCACCCGTCATACGACAGCCGTCGATGGTATCGTTCATCCGGTTGAGCGCCCGCAAGAAGGTCGACTTGCCACACCCGGACGGCCCGATCAACGCTAGCGTCTGCTCGCGGCCCATTTCCAAGCTCACGTTCTTGATGGCGTGGTTGTCGCCGTAATAGACGTTCACGTTGCGACAGGTCATGCGCGGCGTGTCCGAGCATGATCCTGCACTTTGGTGGTCTCCCATAGTCGGTGTCCCCTGAACTGTTTTCGTGCCGGCGTCCCGATGCTAAGGCGAAACCTCGCCGACAACTCTATATCCACAATATCTTGTGGCCACGCTTGCCCCACCATACTACATATCTAACGTCTTTGGAATGGTGGAAGCAGCAGAAAGGAGGGAATAACAACCAGGACATAGCACAAAGGATGAGAAAGATGCCAACGGTCAGGTGGTCCCAGCCGGAAAGCCACAACCATGGCAAGGGGCCCGTCGTTTACCAGAATCGATTCCCTCGCGCAGCCCCGTTTCCGAAAGATTTCCAACCGTTTGCTGCAATGGTTGGCGCGATGCGACGCGGCGGATCAGTTCCCTGTAACCGAGTCCACCTCGCCGAACAGCGCGTCCAGCCGTTCCCGGGCCTCGCTTGGAAGCGGCGGCTCGAGCGCCGCCGCGATGTTGGCCTCCAGGTGCTCCTCGTCGCCGGTTCCCGTCAGCACCACATCCGCGCCCGGCTCGTGCACGCAGAAGCGGTAGGCTGCCTCGGCAAGGGTCTCGGCGCAGCCCTTCTCGGTGAGGAAGTCGAGGTTCGTGCCCGGCTCCACGAGGCCGCGCTGTTCCATTTCCCGCAGCAGCTTGACGAGGCTTGCCGGCCGGCTCAAGGCGCGCCGGACCGCGAACATCACCAGGGTGCCCACGCCCTTTTCCAGCGTGAGCGGGAACACGCTCCGCCGCGCCGACGGGTTCAGCAGGTTGAAACCCACCATGACCACGTCCCACCAGGAGTCATGCAGGCCCCTTTGCAGCATCTCGTGGCGCGGGTTGGCCGGGAACTCCTCGGTGATGCCCACCGCGCGTATCTTGCCGGCCTCGCGCAACTCCGTCAGGACGGGCGCCATCACGCTTGCCGCGAAGTCGTAGCGCGTGTCGCCCACGCCGTGGAGATGAAAGACGTCCACGTAGTCCGTGCCCAGCCGTTTCAGGCTCGCTTCCACCCCCGTCCGCATGGTCCCCGCGGGGTCCGGGTCGCCCGGCTCCGGCATGATCTTCTTGGTGGAGATCACCACGCGGTCCCGCGGAACGCCGCGGATCGCCGCGCCGACGATCTCCTCGGTGCCGTAGTTTTCCGCGGTGTCGAGGAAGTTCACGCCCAGGTCCAGCGCCTTCCGCACCAGCCGGACGGAATGATCCGTGGTCTGTCCGTCGCGTTGTCCGAGTCGGCTCGGCCCGCCGCAGCCCAGTCCGACGACGCTCACCCGGAGTCCGGTGTTGCCGAGATGGGTGTAGTTCATGGAGACCTCTGCATAGCAAGCCGGAGGGTCGTTTGCCAAAACCGTCGCACGCCTGATGCCGCCGATTCCATTGATTTTCAGCCGGTTTGTTGCAATGGTTTGCGCCATGCGACGCGGTCGGCACGAGCGGAGGGATCTGTGGCCGAGCTAGCGGGATGCATGGCCATGTCTCACGGGCCGCAGTTGATGATGGCGCCTCATCGCTGGCATCTGCTCATGGCGAAGGACCGGCGGGAGCACGGCGCGGCTTCCGGAGGGGGCGCTGACGGCGACCCGGACGAGATCAGGTGGTCCAAGTGGCGGCGCTGCATGGAGGCCATCGACGAGCTGCGCGTGAAGCTTCACGAATGGTCGCCCGATGCATTGATCCTGGTCGGAGACGACCAGCACGAGAACCTGCTCGATGACGCCATGCCCCCGTTCACCGTGTACGTGGGCGCCGAGGCCGAGGCGAGCGTGAGCCTGCGCTACTTGAACGAGTCCCCGGCTACCAACCGGTCTCGCTACGAGGTGCCGCAGCGGCTGGGGGAGACCCTGGTTGAAGGGCTCATGGAACAGGGCTTCGACGTGGCCTACTCCCGGAACCTCAGGCATCCGGGAGGCCTGGGCCACGCCTTCGCGCGCCCGCTCAAGTTCCTGGCCTCGGACGGCCAGATCCCGGTCCTGCCGGTGATGGTGAACACCTACTACCCGCCGGCGCCCTCGGCCCGGCGTTGTGTCGAGTTCGGCAGGGCGCTTCGCAGGGCGCTGGCCGCCAACGGCGAGGTGGAGAAGGTGGCGGTGCTGGCCTCGGGCGGCCTCAGCCACACGAAGATCGACGAGGAACTGGACCGCAAGGTGATCGGCGCGCTGGAGGCCGCCGACCTGGACAGCCTCGGAAACATCCCCGGCGAGGTGCTGGTACGGGGCACGTCGGAGATCCGCTGCTGGATGGTGGTGGCGGCACTGGCGGAAAGGCCGGCCAGGATGATCGACTACCAGCCCCTTTACCGGTCGGCGGGCAACGTGGGCTGCGCCATGGGCTTCGCGGTATGGGAGCAACCGGGTTACCCTGAAGGAGTGCGATCGCCATGATGACCGCGGAAGAGAACAGGCTGTTGACCTCCACGGAGCCGGGTACGGGCTGCGGCACGCTGCTGCGGCGCTACTGGCAGCCCGTGGCCTTGTCCGAGGAGCTAAAGCCCGGCGGCGCGCCCTTGCCGGTGCGCTTTTTCGGCGAGGACCTGGTGCTCTTTCGCGACGACCGGGGCCGGCCGGGCCTGCTGAACGTCCATTGCTGCCACCGGGGTGCCGACCTGAGCTACGGCCGGGTGGAGGACGGCGGGCTCCGCTGCATCTACCACGGCTGGCTCTACGACGTTGACGGCAACTGCCTCGATCAGCCGGGCGAGCCCGAGGGGGGACCCCACCGGGATGCGGTGCGCCAGCCCGCCTATCCCTGCCAGGAACGCGTGGGGGTGATTTTCGCGTATTTCGGCGGCGGCGAGCCGCCGCTGCTGCGCAACTTCGAGTTCCTCGCCGCCTCCCCGGAACACGTCTTCGTCAGCAAGATCTACCACGAGTGCAACTACCTGCAGGCCAACGAGGGCAACATTGACCCGGTGCACCTGTCGTTCCTGCACCGGAACCTCCAGGAGAGCGACCGCGACAGGCAGCGCGTGGTTCGCGGCGGCAACTCCTCGCCCAACAGCCTCTTCGGCCGGGACATCGGCCCCACCATCGACGTCGAGCTCACCGAGTTCGGAGTGCGGATCTACACCACCCGGCGGATGCCGGACGACAAGACCTATCTGCGGGTGTCCTACTTCGTCATGCCGAACTTCAGCGCGTTCCCGGGCCAGACCGGCGGCGACGGCTACTCGATCAACTGGCACGTGCCCGTCGACGATACCCACCACTGGAAGTTCGTCTTCGTCTACAGCCGCAGCAAGCCCATCAGTCGGGAGGTGGCGCTGAGGGACCGCTCGGAGATGACCGCCGACTACCGGCTCATCCGCAGCAAGGCCAACCGCTACATGCAGGACCGGGACATGATGCGGGACAAATCCTTCAGCGGCATCGGCTTCAACTTCCAGGCCCAGGACCTCTGCGTCACCGAAGGCGAGGGGCCGGTCCAGGACCGCACCCGGGAGCACCTGGTGACCTCCGACAAGGCCATCGTGGCCGCGCGCAAGCTGATCCTGAGCGGCATCCGCGACGTGCAGGACGGCGGCGAAGCCCCCAGCGTCCGGCGCGATGCCGAGTCCAACCGCTTTCCGGAGATGGCGGTGCTTTCGGAGGTAGTGCCGGCGGACGTGCCCATCAAGGAGCATACCCGGCAACGGGTGGAGGAGATCGCCTACTAGGCCGTGTGGGCGGTTTCTACGCCCGCCTGCCCGCCTTCCGGGCCGCCGCGGTCAGCAGCGCGTCCAGTTCATCCACGTACGGGCTGTTGGTGCCGGTGTTCATGTAGTGCACGGCGCCGGGTTGGTAGTCGGCCATGCTGCCGCGGTCTTCCATGGACAGGTTGATGCATTGATTCGCTTCCGGGTCGTGGAACGTGTTGATGGGGTCGCCGCCGTCCCGGACCACCGCGATCTGCTCGTTCAGAAGCTGGCGGAACATGACGATGCCCCGGTCGGACTCGGTCAGCCGCTCGGCGGTGCGGTCGAGGCACTCCCCCTGTGACGCCCACACCATCAGGTCCTGGCCAGCCACGAAGTCCGGCAGGTCCTTGATGGGAACCTCGAAGGTCGGCACCGGGTCCTGCCTGGGGGCCCTGGCCTCCGGCCCCGGGAAATAGACCTGGTAGCCCAGGTGCCAGGTGTGGGTGTCGTCCACCGGGACGCGCATCTGGAATTCGGCGTAGCCGAGCTGGCCGATGCGGACGTAGTTGGGGAACACCAGCGGGTGGCCGACGCGCCATCCCTCCGCGTCCTCGGTCTCGCCCTCCAGCAGCCGGTACTTCTGGATGCCCACCGGCACCCGCTCGAAGCGGATCTTCACGTGGTGCCGGCCGACCCGGTTGAAGCGCGCGATCTGGCGCTCGTCCGTGCTCCCGAGCCGTTCCAGCACATACTGGCCGAAACGGCCGTGGAGGTGCTCGGTGTGGATGGTGTCCACCGCGTTCTCCTGGCACTGGAGCCAGTTGCAGGGCAGCAGGGTGGTGCCGATCTGCCGGAAGACGTTGTCGATGACGAAGAGGTCCCAGCGGGGCAGCAACGGCGCGGGGGCTGGCCCCAGATAGCCCCAGATCAACCCTCCCAGTTCCTCCACCGGGTAGGACTTGAGCCGCACGGTCTCCTTGAACTGGTGCTCGGGCGCCTCGCCGGGCTGCTCGATGCACTGCCCGGCGGTGTCGTACATCCAGCCGTGGTAGGGGCAGCGCAGGCCTTCCTCTTCCGGGATGCCGTGCCGGAGATCCACGCCCCGGTGGGCGCAGCGTTGGGCGACGAGGCCGAGCCGCCCTCGGCGATCCCGGAACAGCGTCAGCGATTCCCCGAGGATGCGCGTGCCCTTCACCGGGTTCCTTGCCAGTTCCTGGCTGGTGGCCACCGGGTGCCAGTAACGCCGCAGCAACTCGCCCATGGGCGTGCCGGGGCCCAACCGCGTCAGTCGTTCGTTCTCTTCGGCGCTCAACATGATCGTGCCGTCGCCCGCTACAGGTCTAGTGTGCTGGGCGCGAACAGATCCTCCAGCTTGGCCTTTTCCCTGGTCAGTCCCTGCTCGTGCGAGTAGTCGATGATGGTTTCCAGCATCTCCCGGTTGTCGCGTATTCCATAAGGATAGGGGTCGTCACCGAATATCGACCGGGTCTTCGCCAGGTACTCCGGCCCGAACACCAACGCGGACGGGATGCTGGCGGCCAACCGCTCCCGCGCCACCTCCTTGGCGGCGACGAAGGCCTTGTAGAGATTGAACGCCAGCCATGGATGCTTGCGATGGATGTCGCCGCGGATGATGTAGGCGTGGTTGGCCGGGATGTAGCCGTGTTGCTCGAAGAACCGCTTGCCCTCGGCGATACGGTCGGGAAACAGCGGCCTGATCCTGCTCCAGTCCCCTTCGTGGGCGCGGATGCGGGTGGAGCGGTCGATGATGTTGCTGCCTTTCTGAAAGGCCCGATGCACAGCGGCCACGTCGATCTCGTTGGCCACCAGCATGGACGCCAGGCTCTTGTCGGGAGGGACCCGCTGGAAGGATATGCCGTCGGGCGGGGTGAACCCGGTGGCACCGCCGTGGCTCAGCTCGTCGCTGCGCTCCATGTACCAGTGGACGCCGTACTGCGACACGCCGAAGTCGTGCTCCAGTATGCCGCGCGTCCACAAGGCGGCGGTCTGCTGGTACTCGCCCACGCCTATGCGCTTGCCCGCGATGTCCTCCGGCCGGTCGATACCGGAGTCCGCGTGGTAGGAGAGCTGCGTGTGCATGAACCGCCGGGACGGGAACACCGGGATGGCCATCATGTCCATGCCGCGGGAACGGGCGATGAGATACGACGACAGCGACATCTCCGACACCTCGAACTCCCCGAAGTTGAGCTGCCGCCAGAACGTCTCCGACGGGTCCGAGAGGGTTGGGATCAGCTCCACGCCCTCGGGCCGGACCCCTCCTTCGACGAGGGGCGCAACCCGCTCATTGGTCCCGGTTACGAAGCTCAGGGTCAGTCGTGCCATGGCAGGGTCTTGCGATTCAGCGGTCCTTGTCTGTGTCGCTATCGCATGATATCGAATTGATGGCAAGCGTTGAAGGAGAATCCGGTGGCGACCATTAACGTACGACAGCTGGACGACGACGTGGTTCATCGTCTCAAGGAACGCGCCGTCCGCAACAACCGTTCGCTGGAAGGCGAGGTGCGGAACATTCTGGAAGGTGCGGTCGAAGACGACTTCGCCGCGAAACGCGAATCTTTCCTGGCCTTGGCGGCGAGTTTGCGGCGGGAGACAGAGGGTCACCCGCAAACGCCTTCCGAGGTCCTGATCCGGGAAGATCGTGACAAGGGGCATCGCGTCATCTCATGAATCTGGTGGTGGATGCCAGCGTGGCGGTCAAATGGCTGATCGCCGAGGACGAGTCGGAAGCGGCGCATCGAGTGGTGGCCAGCGGCGACGATCTGCACGCGCCGCGTCTGATGGCGTCGGAGATCGCCAACGCCTTGTGGCGCAAAGTCCGGCTGGGGGAGGTCGAGCGTGGGCGCGCCGGCGCATTGATGGCCGCGGTGCCGGAGATGCCCATTCGCTGGAGCGCGGACGAGACGGTTTGCGCGGATGCCGTTCGTCTCGCCTTGACCCTCGACAGGCCGGTCTACGATTGCGTGTACCTGGCGCTGGCGCATCGCATCGGCGCCAGGATGGTGACCTCGGACCTGCGTTTCGCCAACGCGCTTGTGTCGACCGAGCACGGCGATGTGGTAGTAACCCTGACGGACTATGCCCGGACCCGAGGCTGACATGACGGCCAACGCGCCGCGGCGGCCAACGAAGCGAGTGTTCCCTCTACCATGAGACCGCACCGGGAAAGGATCGATCTCGGTCCCACACCCTACGACCGGTTCGTGAAGGGTGAAGGGATCCCCGTGCTCACGGGCTACCATGTCCGCGACATCATGGAGGCGGAACTGGCGCCCTGGGCGCGTATGGGGGCGCGCGGGTGCTATCTCAACATGGCCGACCAGCAGGATACCGACGCCTACGTGTGCGAGATTGCGCCGGGGCGGCAGACGCTGCCGCAGCGGCACCTGTTCGAGGCCATCGTATACGTGGCCCGCGGCCAGGGGGCGACGTCGGTGTGGCAGGAAGGGGTGCCGAGCAAGACCTTCGAGTGGAGCGCCGGGGCCGCCTTCGCCATCCCGCTGAACGCTTCCTACCAGCACTTCAACGTCTCCGGCACCGAGCCCGTGCGGCTGATGGCCTCCACCACCTGTCCGCGCCTGCTCAACATGTTCCACAACGAGGAGTTCCTGTTCCGCAACCCGTTCGTGTTCCGGGACCGCTTCCGCGACGAGGACGACTACTTCCGCGCCAACCAGCGGCTGGCCACCCGCTGCTGGGAGACCAACCTGATCCCGGACGTCAACGAGTTCGCGCTGGACGACTTTCCCATGAAGGGCAAGGGCGTGCGCATCATGCGCTTCACCCTGGCGGATACCACCTACGGCTGCCACATCCAGGAGTTCCCGGTGGGGAGCCGCAGCCATTTCCACCGGCACGGGCCCGGCGCCATCCTCATCGTCACCGAGGGCGAGGGCTACGTCATGCTGTGGCGCGAGGGCGACGCCGAGCAGGGGGTCTACGAGATCCGCCCGGGCACCATCTACTCGCCCGGCGACCTCATGTACCACGGGCATTTCAACACCGGCCACACCACCATGCGCCACTTCGCCATCCGCGGACGGAGCCCCAAGTACACCAGCGACCGCTTTCCCAACCCGCTGTGGAACATGCTCATGATCGACGAGGAGCCCGCCGGCATCCACGACCGCTACCTCCGAGACCTCGAGCGCAACGGCGTCAACGCGGAGGTTTCGGTGGTGCGCGAATGACCACGGCAAACCAGGCAGCGCGATGCCCGGCACGGGCGGCTGGCGGTTGCCCGCTGTGAGCGGGCACGACGCGAGGACGAGGAACGCAGCCGACGGCAAAGGACACGGGAAGCGAGGATCTGATGGGATACTATCCGGTCTATGACGACCTGAGGGGCTTCATCGAGGAAGCCAAGAAAGTCAGCGAGTGGCGCGACGTGAACGGCGCCGACTGGGACCGCGAGATCGGCGCCATCGTCGAGGCGTCCGCCGAGTTGATCCCGCAGGCGCCGATGCTGATCTTCGACAACATCAAGGACTACCCGCGGGGCTACCGGCTGCTGAGCCTGCCCTACGCCTCCTACAAGCGCGTGGCCGTGGCGCTGGGGCTTCCCACCGACCTGCCCAAGCTGGAGCTGCTGCGGCTGGCGGCGCGCAAGGTGAAGTCGGCCCAGCCGCTGGCTCCCAAGGAAGTGGATTCCTCGCCGGTGATGGAGAACGTCTTCACCGGCGCCGACGTGAACCTGTTCAAGTTCCCGGCGCCGCGCTTCCACGAGCACGACGGCGGGCGCTACCTCGGCACCGCCGACAGCCTGGTGAACGCCGACCCCGACAGCGATTACATCAACTCCGGCACCTACCGCATGCAGCTCCACGACCGCAATCTGCTGGGATTGTGGATGAGCCCGGGCCAGCAGGGGCGGCTCATCTGCATGCGCTACTGGGAGCAGGGCAAGAGCTGTCCGGCGGTGGCCACCTTCGGACAGAACCCGCTGGTGTTCATGACCTCCTATTCGAAGCTGCCATGGGGGCGTTCCGAGCACGAGATGGTGGGCGGGCTCATGGGCCGGCCCATGGAGTTCATCCGCGGTCCGGTGACGGGGCTGCCGATCCCGGCCAGCGCCGAGATCGCCGTCGAGGGTGAGATCCCGCCGCCGTCGGAGGAGGCCCGGGAGGAAGGGCCGTTTGGCGAATGGCCGGGGTACTACTCCGGGGGCACCATCGGCACCGGCGTGGACCAGCCCGTCATACGGGTCAAGGCGCTCTACCACCGCAACGATCCGATCCTGGAGGACGCCGCGCCCATGTGGCCCGGCGCCATCAAGATGGACCTGCACCTGTCGTCGGGAGTGCTTTGGGACCAGCTCGAGGCCGCGGGCATCCAGGACATCACCGGGGTGTACAGCCACACCTCGTTCATGGTGGTGGTGGCCATCAAGCAGCGCTACGCCGGGCATGCCAAGCAGGCGGGCATGGCCGCGCTGAGCGCCTCGGCGGCGGCGCGCAACGGCCGCTACGTGGTGGTGGTGGACGACGACATCGATCCCAGCAACCTGAAGGAGGTCATCTGGGCGATGATGACCCGGGTGGACCCCAAGACCAACATCGATCTGATCGACAGCGCCTGGAGCACGCCGCTGGACCCGCGCATGCCGCCGGACAAGCGGGAGTCGGGCGACCACACCAACAGCCGGGCGCTGATCTGCGCGGTGCGCCCGTTCGAGTGGCGCGACAAGTTCCCTCGGGTGAGCCGGTCGAGCCGCGAGTTGCGTGAGCAGGTCATCAAGAAGTTCGGGAACATCATCCCGTTCCCCGGGATCTGAACGTGTCGAAGGTCTTGCGCATGGGCATGGCCGGGCTGGGCGTGGCGAGCACCCAGATCCTTCCGGTGCTGCAGCAGGTGGAGCACATCGAGATCGCCGCGGCCACCGACATCCGCAAGGACGCCCTGGCCAAGTTCGCCCAGGAGTACGGCGCGGCCACGTTCGACGACGTGAGCGCCATGTGCGCCAGCCCCGACGTGGACTTCGTCTACATCGCCACGCCCAACGAGTTGCACGCGGAGCACGTCATCACCGCCGCCAGCCACGGCAAGCACGCCATCGTGGAGAAGCCCATGGCCCTCTCCATCGAGCAGTGCGAGGCCATGAACCGCGCCGCCGAGGAGAACGGCACCGTGCTCCTGTGCGGCCACACCCACAGCTTCGATCCACCCATCCGGAAGATCCGCGATATCGTCAAGAGCGGCGAGCTGGGGAAGCTCCGGATGCTTCATTCCTGGAACTTCAACGAGTTCATGTACCGCCCGCGCATGAGTCACGAGCTGGCCACCAGCCACGGCGTGGTGCTGAACCAGGGCCCGCACCACGTGGACATCGTCCGGCTCATCGGCGGCGGCATGCTCAGGAGCGTGCGCGCCACCACCGGCATCTGGGACCCCGCGCGCCCCCACGAGGGCAGCTACATCTGCTATCTGGAGTTCGAGGACGGCGTGCCGGCGACGCTGGTTTACAACGGCTACGGCTTCTTCGACACCGCCGAGTTGTTCGACTGGGTGGGGGAGGGCGGACAGCCCCGGGACCCGGAGCACAACCTCAAGGTGCGCCGCCGGCTGCGGAGCATCGGCACCGCCGCCGAGGAGGAACAGCTCAAGGAAGAGATGCGCTACGGCAGCGCCCGGGAGGGGGAGTTCAGCCACGTCTGGCACGGTCCCCGGCGCCAGCCGTTCTTCGGCCTCACCCTCGTGTCCTGCGAGCGGGGCGACATCCGCCAGTCCCCGGACGGGCTCGTCATCTACGGCGAGGACGGCCGCCGGGAGGTCGACCTCACGGTGGGGCGCCGGGGACGCGAGGCCGAGGTGGAGGAGCTCTACGAGGCCGTGGTACAAGGGCGGCCGGTCTTCCACGACGGCCGCTGGGGCGAGGCCACCCTGGAGGTCTGCCTCGCCATGCTCGAGTCGTCGGCCGAGAAGCACGAGGTGTTGTTGAAGCGGCAGGTGCCGTGCGATTGAACGTAGAGTCACAAGGGAATCAATCCAAGGAGGATGCAATGAAGAAACTGTTGGTATTGACCGGTCTCGCGGCGCTCGTCGCCTTCGCGGGCTCCGCCTTCGCGATGGACGACATGCGCGCCAAGATGATCGAAAAGGCCAAGAAGGAGGGCGAGTTCGTTGTCGCCGGCAGCAACGCCGCCGAGTTCCGGGACAGGCTCAAGGGATTCCGCAAGGCGTACCCCTGGCTCAAGGTCAAGGCCTTCGACGCCAACACCTCGGCGACCGTCAACCGGGTGGTGACCGAGGCCAAGGCCGGAAAGCTCACCATCGACATGGTGGGGGTGGACGAGAGCGGCACCGAGTCGCTGGCGCAGAAGGGGCTCCTGAAAGGGTACGACTATCCCCACATGAAGGACATGATCGGCAACACCCAGCCCAGGCACGGGCTGTACGTCGACGGCTTCATGAACCCCCGGGTGCAGGGCATCTACAACACCGACTTGGTCAAGCCCAACGACGTGCCCAGGAACTGGGACGACATGACCTCGGCCAAGTACAAGGGCCTGGTGCTGCTGTCGCGTTCCAGCGAGGAGTTCCCTTCCCGTATGGCGTGGCTCTGGGGCAGCACCGACAATCTCAACTGGGAGAAGAGCTTCGACTTCTTCACCAGGATGGTGAAGAACCAGAAGCCCGCCATCGGGCGCGGCTACGCCGGCGGCACCAAGCGCGTGGCGGCCGGTGACGTGGGCATCTTCTGGTTCCCGGCCCTGGGCACCTACTCGAAGCTCAAGGCCAAGGGCGCCCCGGTGGAAATGATCGCCTTCCCGAAGTTCCCCATGACGTTCCGTTCCTTTGCCATCATGAAGGATGCGCCGAACCCGGCGGGCTCCTGGCTCCTCATCGACTACCTCATGTCGCCCGAGGGCCAGTACGAGTACACCGACGTGGTGAGCGCCAAGGTGGTGGTCAACAAGAACGCCAAGTCCGGCAAGCTGGCGAAGATACTGGTGGAAGGCGGCGCTACCGAGAAGAACGCGGCGCTGGTGGAGCCGGACACCGCGGCCAAGATCTACACCCCCGCGGTGCTGAAGAAGTCCGAGGACTTCTTCTTCAAGCTGCTGGGGATCAAGTAGGCTCTGTATCCCGCGGGCCGTGTAGCGGCAGGGCGCACGGCCCGCGGGCCGACCCATGGACAGCACCGCGATCACGCGCGACACGCGCGGCGCTGGAGCCCGCCGGGGCCGTACCGTCGACCTCCGGCTGGTTGCCTTCTGGAGCATCGCCGTCGTCATCGGCGTGCTCGTCATCGTGCCGCTGGGCCTGCTGGTGGTGAACAGCTTCCGCAGCGCGTCGATCGGCGATATCGAGTTCAGCCTCAAGGGTCTTACCCTCCACAACTACGTCGAAGCCTACAGCAGCCCGGCGACCTTCCGGATGCTCTTCAACTCCCTGTGGTTCGCCATCGGCTCCATGCTCCTGGCCATGTGCATGGGCGGCGTCCTGGCGTTCCTGGCGGAGCGCACGGACATGCGCTGGCGCGAGTCGATTCCCATGATGGTGATGATCCCGTTGATCATGCCGTCGGTGGTCAAGGGCATCGCGTGGATCTTCCTGCTTTCGCCGCGTATCGGAGTCATCAACCAGGTGGGCCGTTGGCTCGGTCTGGACGGCCCGATCCTGAGCGCCTACTCGCTGCCGGCCATGATCTGGGTTGAGGGAGTGAGCATGAGCCCGCTGGCGTTCCTGCTCATCGCCGGCACCATCCGGCGCATGGACCCGTCCCTGGAAGAGGCCGCCCTCGGGAGCGGTGCGTCCACCTGGACCACCTTCTCCAAGGTGCTGCTGCCGCTGCTCAAGCCGGGCTTGGCGGGGGTGGCCATCCTGCTCTTCGTGCGCGGCATCGAGGCCTTCGAGATCCCCATGCTGATGGGCTTCAGCTCCGGCATCTTCGTGTTCAGCACCACCATCTACTACTCCATACGCGGCGCCTTCCCGCCGGACTACGGACTCGGCTTCGCCTACAGCATGACCCTGGTGGTGGTGACCCTGGTCGCCATCCTGCTCTACCAGCGCCAGTTGAGGCACTCGGAGCGCTACACCGTGGTGGTGGGCAAGGGCTACCGGCCGAGGCTGATTCCGCTGGGCAACTGGGCATGGCCGGCCTGGGGGTTCGTGGGCTTCTACTTCGTCTTCGCGGCCGTGCTGCCGCTCCTCATCCTGGTGTGGAGCTCGCTGCTGCCCTACTACCGGCCGCCCTCGTGGAAGGCGTTGTCGGCCGTCACCCTGGAGAACTACTGGGAGCTGTTCGCTTCCCCGGCGCTTTTGAACGTCGCCGGCAACACTCTGCTCTTGGGGGGCATCAGCAGCATCGCCATCATGTTCCTGGCGATCCTGTGCTCGTGGTTCGTCTACCGCACGAACATCACCGGCCGGAAGGTGCTGGACGTGGTGGTGTTCCTGCCCTACGCGGTGTCGGGCATGGTCATCGGCGTGGCCTTCCTGGTGGTGTTCCTGTCGTTCCCGAACCCGCTCTACAACACCATCTGGATCATCGTGCTCGCTTACATCGTCAACTACCTTCCCATCGGCACCCGCTTCACCAACGCCGCGGTAGTGCAGGTCCACAAGGAGCTGGAGGAGGCCGCCTGGGGCAGCGGCGCCGGCTTCTGGACCACGCTCCGGTTCGTCTGGTTCCCGCTGCTGCTCCCGGCTCTGGTGAACGGCTTCCTGTTCGTCCTGATCCTGAGCTTCAAGGTCATGTCCATCGCCATGCTGCTGCGCGGCCCGGACAGCATGGTGCTGTCCGTCTACCTCTGGCATCTCTGGGACACCGGCAACCCCGGGACTTCGTCGGCCCTGTCCGTGCTGCTGGTGGTGGTGGTGACGGCGCTGAGCGTGCTGGCTCGGCGTCTGGGCGGAAGCGTCGCGGGAGGGCGCGAACTGTAGGCGTCGATTGTGTTGACATGAAGGGTCGCATGTCCAATCCTTGAGAGATGCTGCACGTCGTCACCACGATTCTGTCCGCATTGCTTGTCGCCCTCTCACTGGCGGCGCCGCCGCCGGCGCGCGCCAATCCTCACGTGTGGGTCGAGGCGTGGATGACATTCGAGTTCGAGGACCATCGGGTCAAGGCGCTGGGGTTCACGTGGCGGTTCGACGAATACTACAGCTCCCACACCAGCCAGTCCTACGACCGGGACGGCGACGGCTTCCTGGTGCGTTCGGAGATGCGGGCGCTCCGTGCCGGCGTATTCGATCCGCTGGGTGAGTCCGGCTACCACGTGCACGTGTGGGCGGGAGGGGTAAAACGCGAGGGCCACGAAATCGATCGCTTCACGGCGAGGATCGTGGAAAAACGGCTTGTCATCGATTTCTCCGTGCCGATCACACCGCCCGCCGATCCGGGTGAAGGTCCCGTAGTCGTCAGTCTGTTGGATCACAATAACGAGGTGGACTTCGGCTTCGCCCCGTCGGGCTTCCTGAGGGTGATGGGCGCGCTGAAGCCGGGTTGCAAGTTTCGCCTCGCGCGCGGCAAGGGTGAGCAGGCCAGCCATCCCCGGCTGGTGACGCTCAAGTGCGGAGCGTGAACCGTGACCGTGTGCCGAAACCGGCGCCCGAGGCTGGCTAAATGGGTTCTGATGGCGGGCGCCGGACTGCTCGCGGGACTGGTTGCCGCTTCGCCGGCGATGTCGCAGACGACGAACGTGACCCCCGAAGTCGAAGTCGTCGAGGACGACCGTGGCGCCCTCGCGGCGTTCGCCGAAACCATCAAGGCGTTCCAGCGCCGCGCCAACGCCGAGATCGCGACCTACATGAAGGCCATCGAGCGCGGTGACGACCTCGGGGCATTCTTCCTCGGCCTCGCCATTGCGTTCGCCTATGGCATCTTCCACGCGTTCGGCCCGGGACACGGGAAGTTCATCATCGTCTCGTATTTCCTGGGTCGGGAAGCGCGGGTGGCTCGCGGCGTCATCATGGCCGTGCAGGTCGCCATCGTCCACGTCATCGCGGCCATCCTCATCGTCTGGCTGGCGGACATCGTCCTCAAGGCCGGCTTCGGGATCGGACTTTCCGAAGTGCCCGGCGTACGCGCCGCGAGCTTTCTCATCATCGTCGGGATCGGCTTGTACATGCTGTACCACGCCACGCGAACGTCAACGGGCGAGGTGGCCGACGGCGGGGCGGCGCATGGGCACAGCCACGGCCATGAGCATCCGCACACCCATGGCCGCGACAGGGGTGAAGACCACGGGCACCGCCACGGCGGCAGGCTCGAAGGAGGCATGCTCGCCCTGGCGGCGGGCATGGTCCCCTGCCCGGGTGCCGTTCTGATCATGCTGTACGCGGTGGCCAACGACATGATTTACCCGGGGTTCCTGCTCGTGGGCGCGATGTCGCTCGGCATCGGTATGTCGATCTGCGCGGTGGGAGTCGGAGCCATTCTCGCCAGACAGGCTGCCACGCGGTTCATGGAACGGTCCGGGAGTAGCCGGGGCGTCGCCGTCCTGCACACCACGCTGAACTACGCCGGGGCCACCTTCGTGACCCTCGTCGGGCTGGTGTCCTTCATCGCCTTTCTCGATGTGCCGTTGGGGTGAGTGAAGGTTGACCAGGTCCGATCCGTGGTAGGGGCTCGAACCGAGGACCGGCGGGCGGATGCGTTGCGCGGGCGCAAGGAGGGCGCCATGATCAACGAGCCGCAGACCGGCCCGGGAATGGGTCCCCATCGAGCCTATCTCAGCATCGACGAAGTGATCCGCGTCGCGCGCGAGGTGGACTTGAGAGTCTGGTGTGTTGGTGTTACGGTGTATTGGTGTTTTCATAAGCGGAGTGACACATGACACGTTTGACCATCACCTTGGCGGACCGAACGCACCGCGCCTTGAAGGAGGCGGCGGCACGGCAGGGTCGTTCCATGGCGGCGATTATTGAAGAGAGCCTTGAAATGAGGGGTATCCGGCCCCTGGAGAGTGCCCGGGAGATCGTCGCCAGCGCAAGGGAGCGGTCTGCTCTCGACGCCGATGCCGCTATGGCGCTGGCGGTCAATGAGACAAGGCTTCATCGGAAGGGGCGGTAGCGCTGCCTGGCCTGCCGTGGCGACGGGAGGGATCGCGCCATGAATCGTACGTCATGGAATCGGAGCCTCGACCTTGTCCGGGCACTGGCGGTCCTGGTAACCCTTTTCGCCGCTGCCCCGGCGTCGGCGGATTCCATCGATACCCGGTTTTCCGAGCTCGAAATCGTCGAGCGGGGACACGACTTCCATGAACTGATCTCCAACGGCCGTGAGAAGAACTGGCACCCTGCCAGGCCCGTGGAAGGGACCCGGAATTGGCGTCTTGTCTTCGAGACCCTTATCTACTGGCGGCGGGATGCGGATGTTGTCGTGCTTCGTCGGCTGGAAAACAACAACTACTGCGGAGGCCAATATCAGTTCGTTCTTGTACCGGCAACGGGACATGAGCAGGCGAGCAAGCCGGGGCCGGCTTGCTCCGGCTCAATACTCCAGATGCGGGTCTCACCCCGGGCGATCGAACTCGACGTCGTTCCCATACCCATACGGCCAGATCTGTCCCACCTGACCCTCCGGTACGACGGTTCCGAGATGGAGGAGATCGAGGTTCCGCGCGACGATTCCCGAGCACGCATTGCCGGAGCCGGGAAGGACGTTACGCGCTGGATCGGCGTCCATCCGGCCGAAATTCTCGACGACGCGACGGAACGGCGTCGCTTCGCCACGATCATGACCCCTGCCGAGCTTTACGATCTGGTGCGCAACACGAGGGCAGCCTATCCCGCCGAAAGCCGACTCGCCAACGGCTTTCTGGTCGCGCGGGGCTGCAGCCACCCATCTTGCCAGGACATGTACGGCGCCATTGCCATTGAACTTGCGACGGGACGGCCCTATGCCTTGATCTACAACCGCGAAACCGGTCTCAAGGTCTACGGCAGCAGCACGCTCGCGAAGGGAGCCGAATCCCTCCAAAACATTGCTGCTGAATGGCTCTCCGGCAAGGACCAGCGTCAGCGACCGCGAGACGGCCGATAATCTGCAATACAACGATTTATTGCCTTTCTGCGTGCAATTGCGCGTGGTCGTCGAGCAGGTGAGACTCTATAGTGTATCTAATTGACACAAACGTTGTGGTGTCGGGTTTGATCGCCACGGGTTCAAGCAGCCCGCCGGCGCGAATTCTGAACGCCATGCTCGACGGCAACCTCATGTACCTGATGTTGCACCAGCTACTCGACGAATACGCGGCCGTGCTGGGTCGACCGGCGATTGTCCGGACCCATGGACTCACCCCGGACACAATTGACCGGTTGCTAACGGAATTGGTTGCGAACTCCATTTGGCGCGAGCCCGATCCCATCGCCGGCGCTTCGGACCCTGGAGACGACCACCTGTGGGCGTTGCTCGCCTGTGAACCAACGACACAACTGGTGACAGGTGACCGGCTGCTCCTGGAAAACCCGCCCAGGGGCGTCTCGGTAGTTTCCCCTCGCGCGTTGGTGGATGCTCTTCTGGAGTGAAGACATGATTGCCACGCATTGTCAGCCGGCTTGTGGCCGAGGATCCCGTCGATGATACGAGTCAGCAGTCTGGAGAAGGTCTACGAAACCGCGGAACGGGACGCTGTCCGTGCGCTGGCGGGGATTGATTTCCAGGTCGAGGAAGGGGAGTTCTACGTTCTCCTGGGGCCCTCCGGGTGCGGCAAGAGCACCACGCTGCGCTGCATCGCGGGCTTCGAGGAGCCCACCGGCGGCATGATCCAGATCGGCGACCAGGTGGTGTTCTCCGATGCGGACGGGATCAACGTGCCGCCGGCCAAGCGGGACTTCGGCATCGTATTCCAGTCCTACGCCATCTGGCCGCACATGGACGTGTTCCACAACGTCTCGTTCCCGCTGGTGCACGGGCAGGGAAGCCGGCCGCCGCGCCGGGAGGTGCGGGAGCGGGTGATGCGGGCGTTGGAGCTGACCCAGCTTCAGGACCTGGCCGACCGTCCGGCGCCGTTCCTGAGCGGCGGCCAGCAGCAGCGGGTGGCCCTGGCGCGGGCGCTGGTGCGGGAGCCCAGCGTGCTGCTGCTCGACGAGCCGCTGAGCAACCTGGACGCCAAGCTGCGGGAGGAGATGCGGATGCAGATCCGCGACATCACCAAGCGGCTCAACATCACCAGCATCTACGTCACCCACGACCAACTGGAAGCCCTCACCATGGCCGACCGGGTCTCGGTCATGAGCCTCGGCGAGATCATGCAGGAAGACTCGCCTCTGGAGATCTACAAGCACCCCGCGGGCCAGTTCGTGGCCCAGTTCATCGGCGTCGCCAACCTGATCGAGGGCCGTATCGAGTCCGTGGACGACGGCCACATGGGGCGTGTGGCGACATCGGTAGGCGGTTTCGCCTGTACCCTGTCTCCCGGGCTGCGCCACGGGGACAATGTCTCGCTGATGATCCGCCCGGAGGATGCGGTGGTCGGACCCGAGGAAACGCAGGGTCCCCACAACGTGGTACGCGGGGAGGTCAAATCGGTGGTGTTCGTGGGCGAGATGCTGGACTGCACCCTTGCGCTGTCCGGCCTGGACATGCGCATCAAGGTGCATCCCTCCACGACGCTGACCGTGGGGGATGCGTTGGCGGTCCATGTCCCGCCGGAACGCTGCCACGCAATCGCCGGAACTGCCTGAAACGACCAAGTGGCCGGTCAGCCCCTGGCGGGCCACGGTGGCTGCGGACGCCGAGCTACGGCTCCGTCGGTTGGCCGCCCAGGTGTTCTTCAAGAAATGCTTCAATCGAGTCAAGGATCTTCGCGTTCGTGATGTTGTGAGCGGCGCTCTCGAACTCGACGAGTTCCACCGGGTTGCCCCCTTCTTTCAGCAGATGGAACAATTCCCGGGATTGCGACACCGGAACACGCCTGTCGCGGGAACCCGCGATCAATTGCACCGGCGCGACGATTCGATCGGTATTGTTGATCGGCGATATTTCGGATAACGCCAACACGGGCAGATCACGGCTCCCGAGGAATTCCCGCCAAACCACGCGTTGGAAAGGACGCAGCCATTCGGTTTTCCAGAAGTCGACCGCATCGCTTATGGCGTTGATGGCGATTCCTGCCCTGAAGCTGTCAGGGTGGTGCGCCAACATTACCAGTGTCAGAAATCCGCCGAAACTGCCCCCGAACAGTATGATCCTGTCGCGCGCGGCATGCCCGTTCGCTATGGCCCATTCGGCCGCATCCAGGATGTCGTGCTGCATGCTTCCGAACACGGCGCCGTTCCCGGCCTCGAAGAAGCTTCTTCCATACCCCAGGGATCCGCGATAGTTGAGCCTGAGCACCGCATAGCCCTCGCTGGCCAGAAACTGGACCAGCGCGGAGTCTGGCCAGTACTCCCGGAGCCATGGGCCGCCATGAAGCATGAGGATCATCGGGAAGGGACGAGGGGTCTCGGGGTCCCGTGGCAACGTCAGATAACCGTAAAGCTGCAGTCCGTCGCGCGCTGGAAACGTCACCGGCCGAGAGGGAGACGGCGGATGGCGATACGACGCGAGAGGGCTGCCGGACAATTCCCGGGTTGTACTCTTCTCGAGATCGAGAAGGTACCAGCTACGATGCAGTTTCGGGTTCGCTACCTCGACGACGGCGGATTTCGCCATCGTGTCAATGCTTGCAAAATCCACGCGAGATGGTTTGCCGACTCTCCCGTGCAGCGCTTCGTACGCGGCCTTGAGCCCGTCATGAAAGTGCACGACGACTTGGTAGTCCGGGTTGTAGGTAGCCAGCAACGGCGTATCCTTCCCGTCCTCGTCGAAAAGGATTATCGCTTTCGTCAGATCATGGCGATCATGCTCGAAGAAGACTTCCTCGGCTCCCGTTGTGACATTCAGCCGGACCAGCGCGACCCTTTCGCGCTGCCGGTTGGACAGTGCCCACACCACACCATCCTCTCGCACGGATCCGAAGGGGACCAGCTGGGTGTAGACCGGGGTATAGTCGAACAGCGAGGTCCATTCCCCCGACGATGTCAGGGACTGGAAGACCAACTGCCCGGCAGTCGATCCCTTGACCCTTGCGACGATGCGGCCCTTCGCGGTCAACAGCCAATAGATGACGCCGCGCCCGTCTTCGATCGACACCCGACACCGGGTCTCCATGTCCCGTTCGTCGGAGCCCGGGCTCAAGTCGCAGCGGTAGAGTGGCTGCTGGCCTCGTGATGTTCCCGCCAGGAGGAAGGGAGCCGTTGGTGAAGGGAAACGGAGGACCCTGGGCTTTTCGTCCGCCGGAATGCCTTCCGGTCCGGTGAGTGTAACCTTGTCGATTCGTTCGGCATCGGGGTCCAGCGACAACCGGTATATGTCCTTGTTCTTGGCGACCGCATAGGCAACTTCGCTGCTTTCGCCCCAGACGGCTCGAACGAAGGAATGTTGCAGGAGTCCGAAAGATCGGCCCGAGGCGGTCTCCACGACGTCGAAGAACGCGCCGTCCTCGTGATCGCGCGCAACAATCATCTTAGTGCCGTCATATGACAGCACGTGCCCCCTTGCCGGGGGCTGCCCATGAATCCGGCGGCTCGCCGTCGCATCGCGACAGCCCCCCGACGCCATGACCGCAACAAGACTGAGGCAGGCCATCGCACAGGAAAGACTCCGCCTCGCAAGCGGCTTCCTGGTGTGCCGGCACGGGGCCCCGGGTCGCATCGGCGACTGCGTCATCGGGAATTCGTTTCGAGAAGCTTGTTGAGAATCTCCCTATGGCCGCGCCTTCTCGCCAAGTCGGTAGGTGTCAGATTTCCGCTCCGGCCACAGCGTTCAACGTCCTTGAGTTTCGGATTCTTCCGGAGAAGCACCTCGACTATCTTGAGGTGACCTATCGCAGCGGCCGGACAGATCGCTTGAGCCGAACGTCCATCGGTGGAAGCGCCCTTGTTGAGCAGAAACACCACTATCTCCGTCCGGCCGAAGAGAGCTGCCGCCACCAGGATCGGCCTCCGGACGAGGCGGCCGCCCGCGAAACGCGGATGCCGAAAGGGAATGACCGTATCCGGGTCGAAGTCCTTGGCCGCGACCCTGCGCAACCCCTTGATGTCGCCGGTCGTTACGAGTGTGGCGAGAGACTCCGGCGAGGGATGCCGCGAAGGCGGGAGGCTGGCGACTTTCGGCTCTTCCACCTTCGGGACGGCGATGCCCCGGACGCCCACCTTGGAGAGCAGGGACTCGAGTGTTGCCACATCGAGCTGGGCGGAAACCGGGCAGTAGAGACCGGTCAGCCGGGTGTTGCCGAGAATGTCGGGATCGCTGGCGGCCCCGTCATCGAAGTAGAGAACAAACAGTCCGCATCGATGTTTGTCCGCCGTGAAGATCAGATAGTCGGCCAGCCCCATCACTGTCCCCGCGGTGCCGTTGTCGACCGTCACGAAAGTCCTGTTCTTGAACCACCCGAGACCCTTTGCATACTCCTCGAGACTACGTTGACGGCTTGCGAAGAAGTAGAGGCCGGGGCGCGCTATGTACAGGTCGGTCCATAAAACCGGGAGACTGCGCCAGCTGGTTTTCCATGAACCCCGGTAGTGCTCATGCGAGAACTTGCTTTCGTCGAAGGGATGGAACTGGTGCACCGCCTGGTAATCTTCCAATTGATGTCCCAAGAACACGATCCTGTTTTCCGCCTCGGTTATTCCCCGCCACCGCTGGGCGAAGGCGTCCGTGGATGCAGCGAGAACGAATGTCAGAACCGCTGCGGACAGATTGCCGATTACCATGTAGCGCATCATACGCCTCCATCTTACCACCGTGCCTCGCGAGGCCACGCATCCGGGGACATTGGCCGCCGCAGGCATTCTCTTGTACAATCCGTCATCGGACGGCAGGGGGCGACGGTCTCACAACACAACATGATCGATCATTACACCATTTCACTGACGGCCTCTGCAAGCCAAGCTCTTTTCGCAGTCACTCCATATCCCGAACGAGAAGGAGGCGTCCCTTGATCATAGACATCCACAACCACATCGTCGCGGGCGAGGAATTGAGCCGCTACCAGGCCAGCCTCATCAACAGCCGGGGCTTCCACGGCAAGCGCAAGTCCCCCGTCACCGAGGAAAGCATCAAGACCGCCACCTGGAACGGCCACAAGCACACCGAGGTGCTGGACCAGGTGGGCACGGACATGGCCTTCATCTCGCCGCGTCCCTACACCATGATGCACTCCGAGAAGCCCGAAAAGATCGTCCGCTGGTACTGCGAGGCCGTCAACGACGCCATCGCCCTCCAGGTCAAGGTCGAGCCCACCCGGTTCCGCGGCATCGCCGGCCTGCCGCAGAACGCCGGCGTCGGCCCGGAGAATACCTTCGAGGAGATCGACCGCTGCATCAACGAGCTGGGCATGGTGGGCATCATGATCAACCCCGATCCCGGGGAAGGGGACGGGCTCACCCCGGGCATGGGCGACGAGTACTGGTACCCCCTTTACGAGAAGATGGTGGCCATGGACATCCCGGGCTTGGTCCATTCCGCGAGCTGCCGGAACCAGCGGGAATCGTTCCACGGCCATTTCATCACCGAGGAAAGCATCGCCATCCTTTCGCTGCTGAACTCCAACGTCTTCACCGACTTTCCCGGCCTGAAGCTCATCATCTCCCACGGCGGCGGATCGGTCCCCTACCAGGTGGGCCGCTGGCGCTCCCAACTCCGCGGCCCCAACAACACCGAGAACTTCGACGACCGCCTGCGCCAGCTCTACTTCGACTCCGCCCTCTACAACACCGAGTCCCTGGAGTTGCTCTTCAAGGTCGCCAAGCCCGACCGCTGCCTCTTCGGCAGCGAGCGGCCCGGCGCCGGCTCAAAGCCCAACCCTCGCACCGGCCGCTGGTACGACGACGTCAAGCCGCTCATCGAGGGGATGGACTGGCTGAGCGAGGAAGAGAAGGCGGGGATCCTGGGGGGGAATGCGGAGAAGGTGTTCAGCCGGTTCGAGGCGTAGGACGACGTAGGTCCTCGAGCTTATTACCAGTCGGCCCAATCACAACTTGCAGGCCCGCTCGAACGCATACGCCGCCCGATAAAGCGTGATCTCGTCGGAGAGCCGCCCCACCAGCATCATTCCCACGGGCCGTCCGTCCGCTGTGGCGCCGCACGGCAGGGAGATGGCGGGGTGGCCGGAGACGTCGAAGGGGCCGGTGTTCGCGAGCATCTCGCTGGCTCGTCGGGAGCGCTCGTTGGCGCCGGCATCAAGGCTGGGCAGAGGTGTCGCCGCCATGGGCGTAGTGGGCATGAGCAGCAGGTCGTACTCGGAGAGCACCTGGTCGTAGGCCCGGCGGACGGTGCGGCGCAGGTGCTGCGCCTTGACGTAGTACCGGCCGGGGTGACGGCGGCGTACGAAGCCGCCGAAAAGGAGCAGCGTCATCAGGTTGTCGGGCAGTTCCCGCCAGCGCTGACGCCACGCTGCGAAAGGCTCGGCCGGGCTAGACGAGCCGAGCCCTTCCGCGTCGTTCATGATGCCGCAGTAGCCCATGGAGTGGGCGAGGCTTTCGACGTAAATGGGCTGGGCCAGCAGCCACGCTTGTTCGTGGATAGGAACCGATACCTCCTCGACACCGAGGCCCGCGGTGGCCAGCACGCCGGCCGCGGCCCTCACCCGCTCGTCGACCTCGGCTTCGGAGTTGCGTTGTCCGAAGCCCTCCGTTACCACCGCCACGCGCAAGCCCTTGGCGCCGCCCCGGCGCGCCACGGTGTACTTCACCGGTTGCCAGGAGCTTGGTTGGCGCGGGTCCATGCCGTCGCGTCCGGCAAGCACTTCCAGGAGGAGGGCATTGTTATGGACGTCACGGGTCATGGGGCCGCAGTGGTCCACGGCCGGGTCCACGCCGAGTATACCGGTGTAAGGGACGAGCCCGTGGCTGGGCTTGAGTCCGACGATGCCACACCATGCCGCGGGCACCCGGATGGAGCCGGCCTGGTCGCAGCCCAGGGCCATGTCGGCGTCGCCCGTGGCCACGGCCACGGCGCTGCCGGATGACGAGCCGCCCGCCGAGTAGCCGGCCTTGTGCGGGTTGATGACCGGCCCGTTGGCGCCGGTATGGCTCCCGCCCGAGAGAGAAAGGTACTCGCAGTTGGTCTTGCCGACGATCTCGGCGCCGGCGTGGAGCGTCCGGGTGACCACGGTGGCGTCGACGTCAGGCACGTAGCCTTCGAGGAACGAGGCGCCGTTCATCGTCGGGAGGCCCGCTACGGAGATCGAGTCCTTCACGGCCAGGGTCTTGCCCGCGAGCCGGCCGCGGTACTCTTCCCGGATGGAGGTCTTTACGAACCAGGCGTTGTAGCGGTTCAGATCCGGCTCCGGACGGCGCCAAGTGCGCTGGCGAACCTGTGGCGTAGGGTCGGGCGTTTCGTCCACTAGCGCATAGGCGCGGGAGAAACCCTCCATCCGCTCGAGATACCCGGGCAGCTCGTCGTCGGACGGATCGATGCCGAGATCGTCCGCGACGGCGCGTATCTGGTCGAGCGTCGGCTTCTTGAACGACATGGATCTGCTGTTTTGCGGCCCGTCCGGCGTCAGTTTCCCCGCACGGGTTCGGACGCGTACAACTCGTCGATGAACCCCGAGTCGTCCAGGTCCCGGAGGTAGTGGAGGTCCCACAGCGACATGGGGCTCAACTCTTCCGCCCTGGGGGCGTCCATGCAGCACAGCTTGTAGGCGTTGGCGACGCCCCGGATGTCGGGGTAGGGCTTGGAGGCGAGCTTGGTGACGCTGTTGTAACGGCCTCCGGACGCGGGGATGCGCTCCTTGAGATCGGTCAGCATCGCCTCGGTCTCTTCCCGGTGCGTCTTGGCGTAATGGATACCCAGGACCATGGCCTTCACCAGCCGCTCGCCCAAGCCCGGGCGCTCCCGGAGCACGTTCATGGCGGTTGTGATGGTGGGGCCGTTGATCATGGGCAGGGGCTCCAGCGGCAGTACGTGCAGGCCCGCCCGCTCGTAGACCTCGGTGTTGCCGGTCACCAGCGCGGCGTCGATCTCGCCGTTCTTGAAGGCGCCAGGCAGCACGTCGCGCAGCGCGTGCGTGTCTTCCGCCAGGTGGACCCACTCGACGTCGTCCAGGGTCAGGCCCGCGCGCATGATGTAGAGCATGTGGTTGCCGCGGGGATGGTGGTAGCCGCCCGCCGAGTCGCGGATGGCGGTGTCGCCGAGCCGCCCGCCCTCGATCTCGGCCAGGGACTGGACCGGCTTGCGCGAGATGAGGCGGTCGTTGACGCTGTTGCCCGGTGAGGCGATGGAGACGATGGGCTTCCCATCCGCCACCAGGGCATAAGGCGAGATGTGGTTCCCGGATACGAAATCGATCTCGCCCGCGAAGAGCGCCTTCTCGGTGGTGGCCGAGCTGTTGTTGAACTCGAAGCTCGTGACCTCGACGCCGACCTCGTGCCAGATCCCCGCCTTGTCGAGGACCTCCCAGATCGGGAGGTGGGTAGGGGATCGGTAGATGCCGCGGATGCGGATGGGTTCGGGTGCGCTCATGTGTCCTCCTCGCCCGCCAGCGTGCGGTAGTAGCGCCACGACGACTCGGTGGCGTTGCCGCGCTTGCGCTTCGTGCGGGTGATGATAGCGATCTCCTCGTCGGGGATGGGGTGCGGCGTTCCCAGCAGCGACGCGCGGTAGTTCATCTCGGCCAGCTCGTTGAGCTTGATGGCGGTGATGGTGGCTTCCTCCACGCTCGGGCCGGCCGTGGTGATACCGTGGCTGCGCATGAGGCAGGCGGGCTTGTTGCCCATGACCCCGGCGAACTCCTGCCCCAGTTCGTCGTTGGACACAGTGATGCTGCGTTCATACTCGGGTATCCCCTGCATCAGCAGCCGGATGCTGGTGGGGTCGTAGGCGCCGTAGATGGGCAGCAGGGGCGTCCGGCAGATGGTGAAGAGCACGACCGTGGCCGGGTGGATGTGGATGACGCTGTTGACGTCGTCGCGGCTCCGGTAGAGCCAACTGTGGATGTAGACCTCCTGCGGGGGGTCGAGGTCGTCCGATCCCTCGATCTTCTTGCCGTCCCGGTCCACCAGGATGACGTCTCCGGGCCCGGTGTACCGCACCCCGGTCTCGGCCGGGCCGCGGGCGCGGATGAGGAAAGTATCGGTGCCCGCCACCCGCGCGCTCACGTGGCCGCTGGTGCTCTTGGTCAGGTCGAGCTTGCCCAGGATCCGCGAGGACAGGGCCACCAGCTCGCGCTGTTCCTGCAACCGGTCCATGGACGCAGAAACCCGCCCCTACCGGCCCGCCGCCGCGGCGTTGCGCAGCCGCTTCTGCGTCTCGGGCCCTACCAGGGACTCGGCCAGCCGGGTATCCAGCATCTCGTTCTCGGCCGGGTCGCGGACCACGCCCTTGGGGTCTTCCCCCGCCTCGACCCGGTCCATCTCCCGGTTCATCAGTTCCCGCAGCATGACGACGCCGCGGTCGGAGGTGGCCAGCCGCTCGGTGGTGCGGTCGGCGATGGGCCCCTGGGTCTCCCAGGCCATGTGGTCCTGGCACTGCACCTCGTTCAGGCGGAAGCGGGTGAAGGGGTGGATCTGGTCGGGCGGGTCCTTGTAGGGGGCAATGTACTCCACCTCGGGCTCCGCCTCGCCATCCTCGATGCGGCCGTCCTCGTTCCTGAAGAAGCGCACGAAGAAGATCTTCGTGTGGGTGTCGTCCATGGGCACCCGGATCTGGGTGGCGTTGGCTTGGCGGAGGATGTTCGGGAAGATCAGTGGGTGCTCGTCGCTGTGGCCGCTGGTGTAGACGCGGTGCTTCATGATGCCGTGCTCGAACTCGTAGAAGTCGAAGCTGGCCACGTCGTCGGTGAAGCCCCGGGCCACGTTCACCGGGGTCCGGTGTTTGAGCGAGGTGTCCTGGTGGAGGATCTGGAGGTGCGCCGGGTCCACGGAGTTCTCCATGGCCTGGAACCAGTTGCAGTCGAGTTGCGGCTGCACGAAGATCTTCCGCTTGCCGTCCTTGCGCGCCCACACGTCGTAGTTGGGGATCAACGGTTGCGGCTGCGGCCCCATGTAGGTCCAGTAGAGCCCGATGAAGCGCTGCACCGGATAGGCTTTCTGCTTGACGGTCAGGCAGAACTTGCTTTCGCTGGGCTCCGCCGGGGTCTCGAGGCAGTTGCCGTCCACGTCGTAGAGCCAGCCGTGGTAGGCGCAGGCGAGCCCGCGCTCCTCGACCCGGCCGTAGGAAAGCGACACGCCGCGGTGGGCGCAGCGGTCGTCGATGAGCCCGACGCGCCCGGTGGTATCGCGGAACAGCACGAGGTTCTCGCCTAGGATGCGCACGAACTGGACGGGGTTCTCCTCGGTAAGCTCCGCGGCCACGGCCACGGGCAGCCAGTAGCGCCGCAGCAACTCGCCGGCCGGTGTCCCCGGACCGACCCGGGTCAAGCGGTCATTCTGTTCCTGTGTCAACATGGCGCAACTCCTCTGCCCCGGTCAGAAGGGGCACGGCACCTGGTGCTCCAGGCGGATCTCCCGCCGTTCCTTGGACGACTGCAGCATGGCCAGGCAGACCTCCAGGCTGGCCTTGCCCCAGGTTCCGTCCGGGAAGACCGGGCGTTCCTCCACAAGGCCCGCGCGCAGTTCGATCAGCTCCGCGGCGCGTCCGTAGCGCGGTCCGCACGCGACCTCTTCCCGGCCGTCCTGGGTGTACACGTAGAGGCCGTCCGGCGACTGGCGTATGGCTCCGCGCTCGCAGCTCACGATGGTGAGCCCGAAGAAGGGCTGGTGCATGCGATCCGCGGAGGCGGCGTGCCTGGCGGCGATCTGATACTTCTCCTGCGCGGCGATGGGGCCGGCGAGCCGTTCCCCCTTTGCCTTCCGCTCCACCAGGTAGCCGCCCTCGCCGATGTCCCAGGTCAGCTCGGTCACGTCGAAATAGCCGTACCCGTTGAAGCTCATGCTGGCAACCGTGCCGTCCTCGAACTCCAGCATGGCCGCGAAGTTCCCCTCGGTGTCGAAGTTCGGGTCCCACCTCCCCGTGACCGCGCGCACGCTCTTGACCAGCCCGCCGCCCAGGCACCGGACGATGTCGGTCTGGTGCGGGCCCTGGCGGTACACCAGCCCGCCGCCTTGCCCGGTGTCCACCTCGGAGGCGATGCGCGGCCGCTGGAGCCAGTTGTTGTAGTTCATGGTCTGGATGTGGATGACCCGGCCGAGCCGTCCCGAGCTGATGATCTCGCGCATGCGCCGCACCGGCGGATCGTAAACCTTGGAGTGGCCCTGCAGCAGCTTGACCCCGTTGCACGCCGCCGCGCTCACCATGCGGTCCGCTTCTTCCAGGGTCACCGCCATGGGCTTCTCGGTGATGACGTGCTTGCCGTGCTCCGCGGCCGTCACCGTGTGTTCGGCGTGAAACACGTTGGGGGTGGCGATCCACACCGCGTCCACTGCATCGCTCCGGCACAGCGCCTCGACGTCGTCGAACACCGCGCCGCCGTACTTCCCGGTGAACTCGTCCAGCGCCTCGGGACGGATGTCCGCTCCGGCCGCCAGCTCCACGCCCTCGGCCTTGTGAATCACCGAGAGGATCTGGCGCGAGGCGGCGCCGAGTCCGGCGATGCCGAGCCTGAGCGACTTCAACGCGGGCCTCGCTTTTCTAGTGCCGGCGGGAACATATCCTGCGCATCCTGGTCACCGAATGCACGGGGTAACACGCTAACCCCGCAACGCGCGGTAGCGCCGGATCAGCGCGTTGGTGGAGCTGTCGTGGTCAAGCTCGGGGGTCTCCGCGCCTTCCAGCTCCGGAACGATGCGCTGGGCCAGCGCCTTGCCCAGCTCCACGCCCCACTGGTCGAAGGAGTTGATGCCCCAGATGGAGCCCTGGACGAACACCTTGTGCTCGTAGAGGCCGATGATCTTGCCCAGGGTTTCCGGGGTCAACCGCTCCGCCAGGATGGTGTTGGTGGGGCGGTTGCCCTCGAAGGTCCGGTGCGGCACCTGGAAGGCTTCCATGCCCTCGGCGGCCGCCTCCTCCCCGGTCTTGCCGAAGGCCAGGGCCTCGGTCTGGGCGAACAGGTTCGCCATCAGCAAGTCGTGGTGGTTCCCCAGCGGGTTCAGGGTCCGGCAGAAGCCGATGAAGTCGCAGGGGATGAGCTTCGTGCCCTGGTGGATCAACTGGTAGTAGGCGTGCTGTCCGTTGGTGCCGGGCTGTCCCCAGATGATCGGGCCGGTCTGGTAGTCCACGGCCTCGCCGTCCAGGGTGACATGCTTGCCGTTGCTCTCCATGTCGAGTTGCTGGCAGTAGGCGCTCAGGCGCCAGAGGTACTGGTCGTAGGGCAGGATGGAGTGGGTCTCGGCGCCGAAGAAGTTGTTGTACCAGATGCCCAGGAGGCCCAGCAGCACCGGCAGGTTCTCCTCGAAGGGGGCGGTGCGGAAATGCCCGTCCATGGCGTGGAGGCCGCCGAGCATGGCTCGGAAGTTGTCCGGACCGACCGCGATCATCAGCGACAGGCCGATGGCGGAGTCGTAGGAATAGCGGCCCCCGACCCAGTCCCAGAAGCCGAACATGTTGTCGGTGTCGATGCCGAAGCGCCGCACCTCGTCGTGGTTGGTGGACACCGCCACGAAATGGCTGGCCACGGCGGCGTCGTCCTTGAGGGCGGCGAGGCACCATTCCCGCGCGGTGTGGGCGTTCTGGAGCGTCTCCAGGGTGGTGAAGGTCTTGGAGCTCACGATGAACAGGGTCTCCGCCGGGTCCAGCCCCTGAACGGTCTCGGCGAAGTCGGTGCCGTCCACGTTGGAGACGAAGCCCAGGCTGAGGGAACGGTCGCTGTAGTGGCGCAGCGCCTCGTAGGCCATCACCGGCCCCAGGTCCGATCCGCCGATGCCGATGTTGACCACGTTGCGGATGCGCTTGCCGGTGTACCCTTTCCACTCGCCGGAACGGACCCGGTCCGCGAAGGACCCCATGCGGTCGAGCACGCCGTGGACCTCGGGCACCATGTCCTCGCCGTCCACGAGGATCTGCTGGTCACGCGGCGCCCGCAGCGCCACGTGCAGCACCGGCCGCCCCTCGGTGACGTTGATCCGCTCGCCGCCGAACATGGCGTCGATGCGTTCGCGCAGCCCCGTGGCCCGCGCCAGCTCCAGCAGCAGGCCCAGGGTTTCGTCGGTGACACGGTTCTTGGAGTAGTCGAGATAGAGCCCGGCGCCCTCGACGGCGTACCGCTCGCCGCGGCTGGCGTCCTCGGCGAACAGCGCGCGCAGGTGCACGTCCTTGATCTTGCGGTAGTGCGCGGCGAGGTCCTGCCACGCCGGCAGCTCGGTCAGGCGATGAGTGGCGATGACGGCTCCTCCTCTAGTGGCCTGTAACATGACAATCGAGACCAAGATGCGCAGGACTTTTTGTTGTCGGCAAGGCGCGATGACGAGCAGTGGCAGGCACCACGCGAGGAAGAGCAACGCAGCCGACAGCGAAAAGGACAAGCATATTGGTCTCGATTGTCATGTTACAGGCCACTAGTCTCCGCGATTCAACGTCACGGAGACGTCGCCCTTGGTCACCCGTACGTGCGCCAAGTCGGATTTCTTGGCCAGTTGCTCCACCAGCGCCACCATCGGGGGAGTGGTGCTCACGTATGCCTGGGGCGGTGCGGCCGCGCGCATCTGGGCAATCTCGTCCTCGCTCAGCAGCCAGCGCAGCAGCAGCTCCTCGTCCGACACCCCGTCGCCGCCCAGCCGGGCGCGCATCTCCGAGAGGGGCGTTTCCTCCGGCTCCTGCGCCGCGATTTCCCGGGCGCGGGGCCGGTCGAGGATCTTGTCCTTGACGTTGGGGTCCATGAGCCGGCCGCCTTCCTCGCCGGCACGCCCGAGGGCGTAGCGGATCACCTGGTCGGTGACCTCCTTGTAGCGGTCGCCGACGATCACGTTGAGCGCCGCCTGGCTGCCCACGAACTGGGACAGCGGCGTCACCATGATGGGATAGCCGAACTCGGCGCGCACCTGGATGGATTCCTCCAGGGCTTGAGGGAACCGGTCGCCCAGGCGCACTTTGTCGAGTTGGTGCTGGAGGTTGGACAGCATGCCGCCGGGCACCTGGTGCTGGTACTGGGCATAGTCGTATTCCACCGGCTTGCCGATGGGGAAGCCCTCGCGCCTGGCGATGGTCATGAAGTGCTCGGAGACGGGCTCCAGCACCGACTCGTCCACCAGCGGGTTGTAGCCCAGCGCCCGGGCGTTGCGGGCGACGTTGAAGACCGAGGGATTGGAGGAGCTGTCCGCCAGCGGCGGCACCGCGGTGTTGACGCTGCGGATCCCCAGGTCCATGGCCTCAATGCAGCACAGCGGCCCCAGGCCGGTGGTGCAGTGGGTGTGAAGCTCGATGGGGATGCCGTTGCAGTTCTCGTACATCACCGGCACCAGCGTGCGCATGCGCTCGGGCGTGAGCAGCCCTCCGGGGTCCTTGAGGCAGATGATCGGCACCTCCAGAGAGGCCGCCTCGCGGGTCTTCTGCGCGAAGTACTCGTCGGTGTGCTTGGGCGACACCGAGTAGATCATGTTGATGATGGGCTTGATGCCCACCTCCCGCGACACCTTCACCTTGCGCGTCCAGCCCGCCAGGTCGTTCCACTCCTCGGAGATGCGCGCCTCGCGGATGCCGTTGGCGGCCATGCGTTCCATGAACAACCGGTACATGCACAGCGGGTTAAACTCGAAGGTGTTGACCCGCCCGGCGATGACCCGGAGCGGCGTCTCGGTGATGCGCTGCGCCACCAGCCGCACCCGCTCCCACGGATCCTCCTTCAGTTCCCGCACGCACTTCTTGAGATGCGACCCGGAGATCAGCTCCATGGCCTCGAACCCCGCCCGGTCCATCTGCTCGGCCACCGAAAGCATCATGCCCGTGGTCATGTTCTCCGCCCACAGGCTCTGGTGCCCGTCGCGCAGGGTGGTGTCGACGAAGGTGATGTCCTTGCTCATGTGGTCCTCCAAACCTGCGTCTGAACTTATTGCGGAGGCGCGTAAATCTCAACCGCTGCGGCTTTGTGGTGGGTTGGCTACGGGAGGTCGCCAGTCTCCCCGAACTCCTCACTTCGCTGAAATGCTCTTCAAGAACTCTTGAATTGAAGTATCACCCTTACGGGCAAATTCTCGGAGTTCCTCTATAGCGCGGTCTTCCCCCTTTCTGGCCGCCTGTTTCCACCAGTGAAGGGCCTCCTGCTTGCCTTCTCCTATGCCTGGCCAATGATAGTCAATATATCCCTTTGTATATTCGGCAGGGGAATAACCGGCCTCCGCAGACTGGATGATCAAATCAGCAAATCGTCTGGGATTCTGTTTTATCTGCGGCATGTAAGCGAGTTCGTATTGAGCAGCAGGGTCCCGCATGTTGGCGGCTTCTTGAAAAAGGGGGAAGGCTTTGTCGAATTGCTTCTCCTTTCTGTAGGCTCGTCCTAAATCAAGTCGAGCTACGTTCAGGCCTCCTTCCGCAGCAGATTTCAGATAGGTGAAGTTGCCGGTGGCCGTGTACAGGTGATACCGGGCCAAGGCATGTCGCTTTAGTCTGTGCAATTCTTTTGCTCGAAACATTCCACGCTGGTAGCAGTCGCCCATGCGTTCTGTTCGTCCACACGTCAAACCTGCATCCAAAGCTTCTCTTTCCGCGGTAATGAATTGTTTGAGAAGTTTTGACTTCATTCCGTAGCATAGGGTTCTGTTCGAATGTGTGGCTAGGGCGACGATCCGTTGCTCTTGATCGAAAACGGGGCCTCCACTTGTACCTGGTTCGACCAGATAGCTAAAGGGAATGACATCGAAGTATGGTCCTCGATAGGTGATCCGTCCGACTTGTTTCAGTATCTTGAATGAGCCGTTGGGATAGCCCATAACATGAAGTGGTTGTTTGTCTGACCCGTCTGCGATCTCAAGGTAATGACGGAATGGATGCTTTGGCGCTGCTTCAAAAAGAGCCATGTCATAAGTGATTGAAATAGCTGCAAGTCGGCCCAATTTCGCCCACTGTGCACCGCCCTTCTGGGATAGGAAGACACCGGCCGTATTTCGGCCGGAAAGCAAGCCCTTTACGACGTGAGCATTCGTCACGACAGTTTGTGGGTCGATGGCGGTAGCGGTCGCTCCGTAGTAGCGTGTATTGTGTATCTTCCACACGGCTTGTTGAATGCGGGCAAAAGACTGGGTTGAGGAGGCGCTGGCGAGGAGCGCTGGAAGACCGACGGTGAGGATGGCTGCGGCAGCCAGAACGCGAGAGAACAGCGCCAGCGACGTCCAATTCGGCATTGTGACCGAGGCCAGCGTAGGGGCGAACGCGTCCCGCGAATAGACGTGCTTCAACGCTGGGGATCTCATGGCTTGTTCGTTTTGGGGGCATTCGCCAAACATGAGCATGTTCTCCTCTTCCTTCTGGCCTTGTCGATTGAAATCATGGCGAGTGCGCTTGACGGGCGCGCAGAACTCCGTGTCAGTCGAGTCCATAGAACCGTCGCGGGTTGTCGCAGAGGATCTTCTCCACAACTTGCGGGGAGACGTTCTCCTTGCGCCGCATGACCGCCACCATCCCGTCCTCCCGCGACTGGTCCTGGTGGCCGTAGTCGGAGCCCATGATGATGTGGTCCTCGCCCATGTGCGTGAGCAGGTAGGGCAGGTCCTCGTCGGCTTCGGCGGCGACATAGAGCCGGTAGTCGCGGAACAGGCCGGGTCCCCAGTCGAGGTTGGCGTCCGCGTCGCCGCCGGCGTTGAGCTTCGCGCCGCTGGCTCGCTGCAGATGGTGCAGGATGTAAGGGACCCACGAGGCAGAGGCTTCGATGAAACCGAAGCGCACCTCCGGGAAGCGCTCCGGGATCTTGTGGGCCACGAGGTCGCGGAAGGCGAACAGCGGTAGCGAGCGCACGTGGGGAAGGTTGTGGCTGAAGTTCCTGTCGAACACCCGGGTGATCTCCGGCGCTCCCGCCCCGGTGTGAATGCAGACGGCCATGCCCAGCCGGTTGGCCGCTTCGTAAACGGGAAAGAAGTACGACTCGGCCAGCGAGCGGTCGCCCTCGACCCCGCGGAAGAACACCCCCACCGCGCCGTGGTCCCGGGCCGTCTCGATCTCCCGCACCGAGGCTTCCATGTCCCGCAGGGGCGGCACCACCACCCAGCGCAGCCGGTCGCCGGCCGTCTTCCATGCCTCGGCCAGGAACCGGTTGTAGGCCTGGCAGATGGCCACTTCCAGGGTCACGTCCACCTCGAGGTAGCCGAGCAGCAGGGTAGGGTACACCACCTCCGTGTCCACCCCGCGTTTGTCCATGTCCCGCACCCGCGCTGCCGGATCCGTCACGTACCGAACCGACGCCGCGATATCGCTCCGTGCGTTCTCCCTGTCCGAGCCGCCTACCGCCATCAGCGCGCTGCCCTTGCCAAACCGCTTCGGCACTGCCATGCCGTCGATCAGCCAGACTTGGTTGTTTTCCCCGTAGACGCTGTTTTCCGTGGTCGACGCCAGCACCGGTCGTCGCTGATACAGCTCCGGATCGAAAAGCTCCCACATCTCCGGGTGCTCGATAATATGCGTGTCCGCGTCTACGACGCCTGGCATGGCGGCCTCCTTCGGCAAATCCCGTGATCTTCATAGACTCCAATGTGCCGATGTACGTGGTGGGCGCTCAACATCCGAACAAGGACCGTGTGCTTGCCATCTCGCGCCGAAGTTGGGACTGTCAGCGGTGCTGTAACCCCCGCTACCCGCTAGCGACCCGTGCGGCGGATCGCGAACTGTAGCGGCTTATCCTGATGTCGCCCTCTCGTGCCCGCGCTTGCGAGACATCGTAGGCCGCCTGCAGGCGTATCCAGGTTTCCGTCGTAGAGCCAAAGGCTTTCGCGAGCCGAATCGCCATCTCGGTGGACATACGGGCGCGACCATTCAGCAGGTTCGAGAGTGCCTGGCGGCTTACCCCAAGGACCTTGGCGGCGTCCGTTACGTTGAGGCCCAGCGGTTCCAAACAGGAAACACGTACGACCGTGCCCGGGTGTGGCGGGTTCTTCATAGGCATGGGGGCTCCTCAGTGATAATCGATCAATTCAACGTCGTACACATCCCGGTCCTCAAAACGGAAGATGATGCGCCAGTTGGCCTTCACCGTCGCTGACCAGAAGCCTTTCAGGTCACCTTTCAGGGCGTGTAGTCTATAGTGGGGAAGACGCATCGCCTCGGGAGAGTTGGCCACATCAAGTTGGGCCAGCATTACTTCCACCCGTTCCTGTAGGTCGGGACGAATAAGGCCCCGATCGCCACGCTCGTAGAAGCGTCTGAGGCCACGGTGGCGGAAGCTCCGTATCACCTGAAGAGTGTAGCCTGTCAAGTGTTACTTGTCGACTCATTGTCGAGGATCCTGCAAATCCGGTTGACGGCTTCGCTTCAACCCGGATAATCTCGAATCGAATCCACGGCATTCCACGGAAGGAGAGCATCCAATGGGATGGGTAGACGCTGACGCGCATGTCGTCGAGAGCCCGCGGACGTGGGACTATCTGCCGCCTTCGGAGCAGAAGTACCGGCCGGCCCTGTTCGATCCGAATGACGGGACGGAGCGCCAGAACTGGGTCATAGACGGGAAGATCCGGGGGCTGTTCCGGTTCACGTTCACGGAGGAGGCGCTGGTGGAGCGGTCGCGCAGGACCGGCAGGCAGATGACCACCTCCATGGAGACCCGCGACGTGGCCAACGTGGGGGCGCGGCTGGCGCACATGGACGAGCTGGGCATCGACGTGCAGGTCCTCTACACGAGCATCTTCCTGGACCAGTGCACCGAGCGGCCGGAGGTGGACGTGGCCCTTTGCGGCGCCTACAACCGCTGGCTGGCGGACATCTGGAAGGAAGGCAAGGGGCGGCTCCGCTGGATGTGCGTGCTGCCGTTTCTCAGCATGCCCGATGCCATGGACCAGTTGCGCTTCGCCAAGGAGAACGGCGCCTGCGGCATCTTCATGCGGCCCATGGAGGGCCCCCGCCCCGTGGACGACCCGTACTTCTTTCCGATCTACGAGGAGGCTTCGAAACTGGATCTGTGCATCGGGCTGCACCAGTCCAACGGCAATGCCAACCTGGTGGACATGATGGGCAACCCCGACGGCAGCCGGGAGTTTTTCAACCAGTACCGCATCTTCAACGTTGGCGCCTTCTTCCGCCTGGTCAGCTCCGGCATCCCCAAGACCTTTCCAAAGCTCCGGTTCGGCTTCATCGAGACCGCGGCGTCTTGGATCCCGTGGGTGGTCTACGAGCTGCGGCGGCGGATCGACACGGTGGACGACAAGCTGCCGGAGGATCTGCTGAAGGAGTACAACATGTACGTGACCTGCCAGATCGGGGACGACGTGCCGTACTTGGTGCAACAGGCCGGCGAGGGCACCCTGATGATCGGGACGGACTACGGGCACGCCGACTCGTCCACCGAGCTTGAGGCGCTCACCTCGCTCAAGGAAAGCGGCGGCATCAGCGACGAGATGCACACCCGGATCGTGGAGGACAACCCGCGGGAGTTCTACGGGCTTTAGCGTCCTTCGACTTCGCGACGTTTCACGTCGCGAAGCCTGTCCTGAGCCTGTCGAAGGGCTCGGGACGGAGGGTGAAGGGGCGCAAGAAGGGAACACGAGATGATCGGATATCCTGTCATTGACGCGGACGGGCACCTGACCGAGCCCATGACCGCATACCGGGAGAGGATCCCGGAGCCTTACAGCACGGCCCGGGAGCTGTTTCCCCAGGACGGCTGGGACCGCGACCTGGGGCGCATGGGGCACCGGGTGGCGGACCCCGAGCGGGAGCTGGCGGACATCGACGCCGAGGGCATCGACACCGCGGTGCTGTTCCCCACCGCGGGCTTGAGCATCGGCAACGTGCGCGACCCGGCCCGGGCCCGGGTGCTGGCGACGGCGTACAATGAATGGCTGCATGAGTTCTGCAGCGCCTCGCCGGAGCGCATCAAGGGCGTGGGCATCGTCGGCCTCCAGGAGGTCGAGAGCGCGGTGGAGGAGCTGGAGCGGCTGGTGGAGCTGGGCATGGTGGCGGTGCAGGTGCCCACCTACGTGGCTTGGCGCAAGCTCTCCGACCGGGAGCTGGACCCGTTCTATGCCGCGGTGGAGCGGCTGAACGTACCCATCGCCGTCCACAGCCAGCCGCGCGACGCCGCCGGCACGGATCGTTTCGACAAGTTCCTGGCGATCCACGCCGTGACCCATCCCTTCGAGCAGATGATCGCCATGACCCAGCTCATCTTCGGGGGCGTGCTGGAGCGCTATCCCAAGCTGAAGGTCGGTTTCCTGGAGTCCGGCGCCGGTTGGGTGCCCTACTGGATGGACCGGCTGGACGAGGAGTGGGAGAAGCGCGGCGACGTGGAGGCCCCGCTCTGCACGCGCGCCCCCAGCGAGTACGTGAAGAGCGGCCGGTGCTACTTCGGCGTGGAGTGCGAGGAGCTTACCATCCCCGACGCCATCCGCCACATCGGCGACCGTTGCCTCCTGTACTCCTCGGACAACCCTCACTGGGACACGGACTGGCCCCACTCGGTGGAGAAGCTGCGCAAGCGCGACGACCTCACCGAGGAGAACAAGCACCGCATCCTTTGCCAGAACGCCGCTGATTTCTATGGCGTGCCGGTGAGCGAGATCGCCGCGGTGCCGGCGCAGAGTTAGTGGCGGAAAGATTGGGCGGGTCAGCAGCTCCCGGTAGGTCGAGTTAGCCGAAGGCGTAACCCGACAACCGAGCGGTACCGTGTCGGATTACGCTTCGCTAATCCGACCTACAAACTACTGAAGCTTGATCGAGTGTGTGAATGTAGGGGCGACCGGCCGGTCGCCCCTACGGGTATCGTTCCGTGCTAAAGGGTTCCCGAGCTCTTGACCGGCGGCATGTGCGCCTCCGGCCCTTCGTCCTCGTCGACCCATCCACCCTTTTCCGCCTCGTTCAGCACGTTAAGGATGGTATCCACCAGCTTCCGGGCGGAATCGACGCTCAGCTCCACGGCCACCCGCGCGCCCGGCCCCTCGGCCTCGTTGACGAAGTCGATGTTGAGGGAGTGCTCGCGGAAGACGTGGTACGGGTGGTCATAGGCGACGTTGGCCTGATTGACCTTGAACCAGTCCTCGGAGTTCTTGCCGCTGCCCTCCATCACGACCTTTCTGGCGATCATCGTGCACATGATCGTCTCCTTTCGTGTTCTTCGGAAATCGGAACGCGGGTGAGGTGCGGGGAGCGGGCGGGTTTGAAACCCGCCCCTGCACCTCGACTCCTCGCGCCAAAGCCGTCTAGCCGAGCTGCTTCCCGAAGAAATCCAGGAGCTTCTTCCAGCCGTCCACCGCCTGTTCCTGACGGTAGTTGGGGCGGTCGTAGTAGAAGAAGCCATGGCCGGCGCCGTCGTAACGGTGGAACTCGTAGTCCTTGCCGTGCTTCTTGAGCTCGGCCTCGTGCTGGTCCACCTGCTCCGGCGTCGGGCTCTTGTCGTCGTTGCCGAAGATTCCCAGGATCGGGCACGAGAGATCGGCGGTGTAGTCGATGGGAGCGACGGGCTGCTTGTCGGTGAGGTCGTCCCCGCTCGCCACCACGCGGCCGCCCCAGCACTCCACCACGGCGTCGAAGCCGTCGGCGCGGCAGGCGGTCAGAAAGGCATGGCGCCCGCCCGAGCAGGTGCCCCAGATCCCCACCTTGCCGTTGTGGTAGGGCATGGAGCTCAGATAGTTCTGGGCGCCCGTCAGGTCGCCCACCACCTGGTCGTCGGCCACGCCGCCGTCGGCCCGAATCTTGGCGGCCACGTCTTCCGGCGTGCCCGCTCCGGCCCGGTGATAAAGGTCGGGACAGATCGTGGCAAAACCGTGGTGTGCCAGCCGGCGCGTCGCCTCACGGTACCACTCGTCCCAGCCGGGCAGATGGTGGATCGCCACCACGCCCGGGAACGGTCCCGCGCCCAGTGGCCGGGCGTAGTAGGCGTTGATGGTGTCGCCGTTGTGACCCTGGATGGTGATGGTCTCGGCCAGCATTCCCTCGTATTGGTCGGTCGTGTACATGATTACCTCCTTCAAGATTTCCTTCCTTAGAACCGACTCTGGAACGCCGCGGCGCCCGTCCGGCGTCGCGCGTTCGCTGACAGAACTAATAACAAGGCGCCGGGAAATTCAACCCCGCCTGTTTCGGCGCGGCTTGACGGAGCGAACCGGGCTTCAGTAGGATTAGGCGGAGAGGCGTGACGCCGAACGGCAGGGACGGTTTAGAGCCCGCCCGTGCCCGCATCACGTCACGACGACACCAATACGGACGCGAAGGAGGAATACCCATGTATGTCTGTCTATCCCCCGGAGGCCAGTTGCTGACCAAGGGCGAAACCGCCGGCGACAAGCTGCTGGTGGGCACCGTCGACGGTGTGTTCTCGTTCCATCGGGCCAACGGCTCGTGGCGGCAGGACGGCGTGCACCTGCCTGGAAAGCATGCCAGCTCCGTGATCTGCGAGCCGACCACCGGTACGCTCATGGTCGGCACTTACGGCTGCGAGATCTACGCCAGCGAGGACCAGGGCAGCACCTGGGAGAAGCGAGACAGCGGCATCGGCGACAGGGAGATCTACTCGCTGGGGACTCAAGTGGTGGACGGCAAGCCCAGGGTCTACGCCGGCACGCAACCCGCGCATCTCTACTACAGCGACGACCTCGGCAAGAGCTGGACCGAGCTGCCGGGGTTGCGCCAGGTGCCGGGTGTCGAGAAGTGGACCTTCCCGGCAGAGCCGCATCAGGCCCATGCCAAGAGCATCACATTTCATCCCACGGACCCCAACATCATCCACGTGGCGGTGGAGGTGGGCGGGTTCCTGCGCACCACCGACGGCGGCGAGACCTGGAGCACCATCGCCAACATCAACCCGGATGCGCACCGCGTGTTCATCCCGTCCAACGATCCGGACAAGTTGTACGGCACGGCGCCCACCACCAACTGCGGGCCGGAGGTGACGGCGGGCTTCTGCGTGAGCGGCGATGGCGGCGCCACCTGGAAGAACATGACCCCGCGGGACTTCCGCATCGGCTACGTGGACCCGTTCTTCGTCCACCCGCAGGATTCCAAGCTGCTGTTCGTGGCCGGCGCCAAGACCGGACCGGGGACGTGGCGCAAGCTCCACACCGCGGACGCCCGCGTGGCCCGCAGCCGTGACGGCGGCGAGACCTGGGACATCCTGGGCGAGGGCCTGCCCGAGCACATCCGCGCCAACATCGAGGCCATGTGCATGGATGCGTGGAACGGCGGCTACGCCATCTTCGCCGGCACCACCGACGGCGACATCTTCTACAGCGACGACGAGGGCGAGCACTGGACCACCCTCGCCAAGGGCATCGGCCCGGTGTCCAAGTCGCACCACCACATCAACCTCTCCCTGGAGGGCGACGCCGCGCATCACTAGCGGGGTTTCCGTGTGACTCCGCGGATTTCGGCAGGCTTCCCGTAGCCGGCAACGGCGCCGGCTACGGGAACCGGTCGCGTCGTGCGGGTCGTCGCCACGACACACCACACCGGCGGGGCACCGCCTTTGCTCATCCTTTCATACGTCCGGATTGCATTCCTCAGTCTGAGGCTGCTACTTCACCTGTTGCTCGGCGAGGGTTTCAAAAAGCTCCTGCGAACTGGGCGCAAGCCTGCCGTGCGTTCCCTGAACATTGCCGTCCGCGATCGGCAGATGGCCGCCGATCTGTACTTCGTGCGTGATGGCAGGCCTCGCCCCGGGCTGCTCATCACCCACGGGGTTCTCGAAACCGGCAAGGACGATCCGCGCCTAGTCGCGTTGGCGAATGAAATGGCTGCTTGCGGGTTCGCCGTGCTGGTGCCTGAGCTCGACGGCCTCAAGTCGCTTCGGCTGGATATGGGCGAGTCCGGCGACATCGCGGCTGCCTTTCGCTTCATGGTCTCGCGGGAGGAGGTGGACGAGACCCGCGCGGGCCTGTTCGGCATCAGCTTTGCCGCCGGTCCCACCCTGAAGGCCGCTACCGACCCGTCCATTCGGGACCGGGTGAAGTTCGTGGTGTCGTTCGGAGGCTACTACGACACGGTCAATATAATCCGCTACCTCACCACCGGCCGGGACGAGTATCGAGGCCACCGGCACGTAGAGCCGCCGGAGATCTATGCGCGCTACGTGTTCGTCAAGAACCTCCTTGTCCACTTGACGGCGGAAGAGGATCGCATGGTGCTTTCCGGGTTGCTCGATACCATGGAACGGGAGGCCGCAGCGGGCGCCAAACGATGGGAAGGGGAGGCGCCGGTGATCTCGCCGGATCGGCTCACGGAAACGGGACGCGCCGTGTACGACTTGATCCGCAACCCGGACCCGGACCGGGTCCAGAGTCTGATGGAGGCGACCGAACCCGCCGTCCGGGACTACTTGGAGAGCCTCTCCGTGCGCCCGGTGGCCCCGCACCTGACGGCGCCGGTCCTTATCGGCCACGGCGATACCGACCCGCTGATCCCCTCGACCGAGAGCCTGCGGCTCGCCGACGCCGTGCCGGATCAGAGTGGCGTCCACGTCGCAATCCTCAAGGTCGTCAGTCACGTCGACGCCCGCCTCTCCGTGCGCTCGATCCGCGAGTTCCTCACGACAACGCTGCCCTCCTGTTGCCGCTTCTACGGGCTGATCTTCCGCATACTCAAGCAGCAACTGGAGTCGTGACCGGGTGGCGGGGCGGGTTGGGGACCGTTTTATCGGGGCTTACTTTTGCCCGGGGAAAACTTTAAGATCACGTTTCGCAACGCTTCGCAGCGAAGACCAACGAGGAGGAAGACCACACTCATGAGCTTTGAACCCAAAACGCCGGCGTTCTGGGACAAGGGCGCCTTGCGCAAGGAACTCGACCGCGTGTTCGACATCTGCTACGGCTGCACGCTTTGCCACACCCTTTGTCCGTCCTTCGTGAGCCTGTTCCAGATGATGGACGAGAACTTCGGTGACGCCACCCTGCTCAAGGACGAGCAGATGAAGTCCGTGGTGGACCAGTGCTACCAGTGCAAGCTCTGCGATCCCATCTGCCCGTACGTGCCGCCCCACGAATGGGACATCGATTTCCCCCGTACGATGATGCGGGCGACGCTCGTGGAGGCCAAGGAGAACGGCGTGAGCTGGGCCGACCGGCTGATGGGCGATACCGACAAGGCGGGACGGCTGGCGAGCTTGATGGCGCCCCTCGTCAACTGGGCCAACCGGACCCCGTTCGTGCGCGGCCTGATGGAGAAGTACCTGGGGGTGCACCGGGACCGGCTGCTGCCCACCTACCACGGGCAGACCTTTGCCAAGTGGAACCGCAAGCGTCCCGCGGCCGCCAAGGGGAACGGCGCGGAGAAGGCGGCGCTGTTCTACACCTGCACGGTCAACTACAACGAGCCGGACATCGGCAAGGCGGCGGTGGCCGTGCTGGAGAAGAACGGCGTGGAGTGCGCGGTCCCCGAGCAGCAGTGCTGCGGCATGCCGTTCATCGACGTGGGGCTGCTGGACGAGGCGGTGAAGAAGATCGAGGCCAACGTGAAGAGCCTGAGCGAAGCCGTGCGCCAGGGCTACAAGATCGTGGTGCCCACCGCGAGCTGCAGCTACATGCTCAAGCAGGACTACCCGCGCATGCTGCCCACCGAGGATACGAAGCTGGTGGCCGAGAACACCCTGGACCTGTCGGAGTACCTGGTGCAGTTGCACGAGAGCGGCAAGCTGGACGTCGACTTCTCACGGGAGGTCGGCAAGATCCGCTACCACCAGCCGTGTCATCTCAAGGCGCAGGACATCGGCTTCAAGGCCCAGGAGCTGATGCAGCTCATCCCCGACGCGGAGGTCTCCCGCATGCAGTGCTGCAGCGGGCACGACGGGACCTGGAGCGTCAAGAAGGAGAACTTCGAGGCGTCGATGCAGGTGGGCCGGCCGCTGTTCAAGTTCATGAGGCCGGATGACGCCTGTACGGTGACCGATTGTCCGCTGTCGGCGGTTCAGGTGGAGCAGGGGACCGGCAGAAAGCCGGTGCACCCCATCATCGTGATGGCGCGGGCCTACGGGCTCGAGGTCGAGCCGTAGACCCGCGCCGGTTCCGTTTTTTTGTCGTTCTCTGGATTACCTCGGGTCGAGGATCCAGCCGCCTTCCTTTTCCATGCCGATGACGAGCTCGTCGTCGGCATCCGAGGGCATCACCTCTTCCAGGTGCTTCGCGTAGTCCTCGTCGGACAGCAGCTCTCCGTCGACGCTGTAGGGCTGGCCGGCGTAGTTGCCGATGTAGCGGCGGAACTTGTCGCTGGGAATCGTCAGCGGGGGCTGGTCGTCGGCGATGTTGTGGTTCAACGCATCCACCAGCGCCTGCACCTCCTTGAAGAAGGTCGTCCTTGACAACTCGTTCAGCCGGTCCATGTCCGCCGGCTCGTCGTACAGGTGCTCGTCGTAGCGCCCCTTGAGGCCCCAGACATAGGCCCAGTGGGCGGAGCTGGACTCGTCCTGCCCGAACAGGTCGTAGGCGGTGGAGATCCACTTGTTGAAGTACTTCTGGATGATGGGCATGGGGATCTTGCCGGCTTTGACGATGCGCATCAGGCCGATGTTGCCCTGGGCCAGGTGGTAGGCTTCTTCCTTCAGCATGGGCAACGTGCTGCGGCCTAGCGGCGCGAAGGCGCTCCGGCTCAGCATGTTCAACTGGTACTTGCCGTCGCGGTCGATGAAGCTCGTGTAGACGAAGAAGTCGAGCCAGTTCCGCACGGGCTGGTTGAAGGAGTCGAGAAGACGGGATCCCTCGGACGCCCGCCGCTCCAGCAGCCGCTGGGACTGGCGCTTGCCGGAGTCGCCGAACTGGGTCACCAGCACGTATGCCATCTGCCATCCGTGGCGCATCTCTTCCCGGTTGATGCGGATCAGGTTCTTCAGGTCCACCTCGGTGGGCGCGCGCTCGATGAGGTTGGTCTGCTGCTCGACCGAGGCGAACTCGGTGTCCCCCTGGAACTCGATCAGGTGGGCCAACGCGTCCTGAATCCGCTGGTCGGGGATGTCGGTAACCTTCTCCCACTTGGGCCGTCCGGTGTATTCGCCGAACTCGATCTCGTTGCTCTCCACGTCATCGAGCTTGGTCTCGAAGGTGTAGTCGTCCCCGATGAGCTCCGTGGGGTAGCCGATATCGTCGTGCCACTGATGGAACGCATCCACCCAGTCGTCGAAGGTGTCGATCCTCTCCTTCTTTATCAACATGTCCCGCTCTCCTTTCCTAATGAACGCTCGTACGAATTGAGGTGAGGACTGTATCTTAATGCGCGCGGTTCAATTTTGCAAGCCCTAAAACGCCTACGCCGCCAACTCCCCGCGGAGCCAGCGGATGATGGTGGGAAAGGTTTCCGGCGTCTGTCCCATGTGGCCTCCGGCGAACACCCGGGCGGTCTTGGGGTCGCCGTGCTCAAGCAGCAGATAGAGGTCCTCGATGGGGGTCTGCAGGTCGTTCTTGCCGTTCACGACCAGCATGGGGCAGGAGGGCTGGTCGAGCAGCCCCTGGGTCTTGAGCGAAAGGGATGGAAAGAGTTCCGCCAGTTCATCCACGTTGCGCAGCCCGAAGGCGCTGGCGCGGCAGATCTCGTGGTCCATGAGGTAGCTCTCGGCGTTGGTGGACCGGCGCACCCAGGTCGGCTGGAAGTTGTAGTGGACGCCGCCGCCCCAGACCACCGCGGCGCGCAACCGCTCCGGCTCCACGAAGCTCATCTTGGCGGACCAGTAGCCGCCGAAGCTGCGGCCCAGGATGCCGATGCGCCGCGCGTCAACGTCCTCGCGTCCACACAGGTAGTCGATGACCGCGGTGAAGAGGCCCTCGGCTGTGGTCGAGCCCTTGATGGGGGCTTCGCCCACGCCGGGCATGTCCACGGCGCAGGCGCCCAGCCCCGCGCGCAGCAGCGCCTCGTCGTACTCGTGGCATTCCGGCTTGTAGGAGTCGATACCGCCGAAGTTGATGACCACGGGGCAGGGAGCCGCCCCCTCCGGCATTCGCAGGAACGCCGGGATCACCTGATCCACGCCGTAGGGGATCTCCAGGACCTCCAGCGGGGGCCTGAAGTAGCGTCCGGCCCGCTTGAACAGCGCCAGGCTCTTGCGGGCGCATGCCTGCTTGCCCGGCGAATGGGGCACCGGGTACCGGCCGATGGTGTAGTAGGTGTAGGCCATGAGGAAGGCCTCGCGGGCTTCATCGGAACGTCCCGCTTTCTCATGCGCCTGGCCGGCCTCCTCGTAGGGCTCCGCCGCCCGCGACCATTCCGCCGCCCACAGTTCCGGGTCCTTGCCGGTGAGCCGTTCCAGGACCGGCTCCACGTCCTCGATCCGGGCGCGGCGGAACACGTTGCGCTTGCCGGTGCGCTCGCGCACCATGGCCTTGATCTCGTCGAGAGTCTTGATCCTGCCCATGTCGCTACGGGACCCGCCGGGGCGGGAGCGCCGTTGGGGCCGCCGTCAACCGACGACCGTAATCTCCTCGATGGGAAACTGCGTGGTGACCTGCGGCCCTTCCTCGGTCACCACCAGCATCTCCTCCAGCCGGACGCCCCACTGGAGCGGCTTGCCGTGCTGGGTCTCCAGGGCGAAGCTCATGCCCGGCTCGATCACCACCGGGTGGTCCAGGGAGTAGATGCGCGACACCACCGGAGTGTCGTACTGGGCGAGGCCGAGTCCGTGCCCCCACAGGTTGGCGGCGGCCTGGTCCTCTTCCTCGTAGCCCCAGGTGTCCTTGGCGGAAGGCCACACCTCGGCGATGTCCTTGGTGGTGGCGCCCGGCCGCACCATGTCGATGGCGTCGTAGAGCCACCTGTAGGCGAGGTCGTAGTACCGCCGCTGCTCGTCGGTGGGCTTCTTGCCGACGCAGTAAGTGCGGTACATGCAGCTCTTGTAGCCGTTCCAGGTCACCGCCGCCATGTCGATGATGACCAGGTCTCCGGGCTGGATGATGCGGTCCGAGAAGTGCCGCCAGTTGGGCCAGCTATTGGGTCCGGACGACACGATGATGTCCTCCACGTCCTCGATGCCGGGGATGTTGTAGAGGAACTCCATGGCGAATGCGGTGATCTGATGCTCCTGCATGCCCGCCACGAGGAAGTGGGAGATGGCCGTATGGCAGGCGTCGCAGATGGCCGCGACGATGCGCATGGCCTCCAGCTCGTCGATGTTCTTGATGGCCCTTGCGGAGACCATCGGCGACATGCCGTCGGTCCACTGGATGCCGTGGGCGTTGAAGGAGTTGATCATGTTGAGGTCGATGAAGTCGACGCCCAGCGGCGCCTTGTCCACGCCGTACTTCTTCATCTCGTCCAGGATTGCGCGGGTGAACTTGGTCACCTGCTGCTCGGCCGCGCCGCCTACCGCGCCCTTGATCCACGAGTAGGCGTAGCGAACGTTGTCCTTGGGAATCCACGGGCAGTGGCGGTTGATCTGGGTGCCGATGTCGCCCTGCTCGAACAGCACCGGCTCCGCCCCCTCGCACAGCAGGGCATAGCGCAGGCCCGGCTTGAGCCGGCACCACCCCGGGGTCACCGTGCTGGTGACGTAGCGGACGTTCTCGTCGTACATAACCAGCATGGCCCCGAGGCCGGCGGTCTTCATGGCCTCCCGGGCCCGGTTCAGGCGATACTCGCGCAGGCGGTTCCAGTTGATGCGCTGCTGCCAGTCGGTTCCCACCAGACCAAAGCTCGATGTCGAACGCTCGACCATGGAAGACTCCTTTCAGGTGCGGTTACGGCCGGTTTGACTGGACCACTTCACGGTTGATGAGCGAGTAGGGCAGCTCTCCCTTGAGCACGCTGACCACCTGCCCGACGGCGCGGCGGCGCATGTCCGCCCGGGCCTCCTCGGAAAGCCAGGCGGAGTGGGGGGTCAGGACGACGTTGTCGAGGTCGGTGACGGCGTCGCCCGCCTCGGGCGGTTCCCGTTCCAGGACGTCCAGGCCCGCGCCGGCGATGTCTCCCCGCTGCACGGCACTGACCAGATCGGCTTGGTTCACGATCCGGCCTCGTGCCACGTTGATCAGAAATGCCGTGGGCTTCATCTTCGCGAACACCCCGGCGTTCATCATGCCTTCGGTTGCCGGCATCAGCGGCACGTGCACGGAAACGTAGTCGGACGCCGGCAGCAGCGTGTCGAGGTCCGTCAGTTCCGCCCCGAGACCGCGCGCCGCTTCCTCGTCCATGTAGGGGTCACTCGCCAGGACCCGCAGTCCGAAGCCGTGCGCCCTGGCGGCCACGGCCTTGCCGATCTGCCCGATGCCCACGAGGCCCAGGGTTTGCCCGCGGAGCCGCCGCAGCACCGGCATCTTGCTCAGGTCCCAGGTGCCGTCCCGCGCGATCCGTCCCGCCGGGAAGAGCCCCCGGGCGCAGGCCAGCAGCATCGCCATGGCCTGGTCCGCCACCTCGTCGATGCAGTACTCCGTGGTGTTGGCCACCATGATCCCGCACCGTGTCGCCGCGTCCACGTCCACGTTGTCGTAGCCGATGCCGAACCGTACGATGACCCGGCAGTGCTCCAGGCTCTCGATGACTTTCGGCGTCATGCGGGCGTAGGTGTTGAGAACAGCATCGGCGTTCCGGCACAGGGCGATGACGTCGTCTTCGGCCTTGCACTGGCCGATGACCAGCTCGGTGTCCATCTCCCGGAACATCCGGGCTTCGTCGTCCATGGACGGGAACAGGTGGTCGGTGACGGCGACGGTGTGGGGTGGCATGGAGAGGGGTTTCCGGGTCAGCGAGTCGGGGGAGCTTACTACACTGACTCCGGCTCAGCAATTTCAACCGGTCATCCGGTGTTCTCTTGCATGTGTAATGTCCGTGCTGGCTACCGGACGAACCTGTGACCGCAAGACCGTTGCCAGTGCAGCCGTGTTGCCATCAAGTGTCAGAAACTCAACCTCGAAGGCTTCTCCACGAGGATAGACGTGGACAATCGTTCCAACATCGCCGATCTTCAAGCGGTAGTCAGGAATGTCGTCCGTGAGCACGATACGGTCATGTTCTTTGAGCATCTCGCTATCTCCTGAGCGGATGTGCGGTAACTAGCCGCGGCTCGTCATTCACGCTGTCAATGATCCAGACAGTCCTGATCCGTGGGTTACGTCCGTCAGGGGTTTCGATGATACCATCGACCAAGTAGCGTGTGCCATAGTTCGACTCTTCGATTGCGACTACTTCATTGGCTGCCCCGTGAGTTCGCAATGCTTCCGCGAGTCCGCCCCAGCGCCTCCGATCGAAACCGAAACTCAAGAAGAACGCCGCTTTGCTCTGGCCATCGGAATGGCTCTCTGAAAGCAGATATTCCACGATCTTGGTCCTTTCGACGCGGGCTTGTCGTGCGTTGGGCAACTTCAACAGGCACAATCCTCCTAACGTCCTCCTGAGCTACGCTCAGTTCTGGCCGGCCAGTTCTTCGAACGCCGTCATGACGCACGCGAGGTCCTCGGAGCCCCGGCCGGCGTGGGCCGCGGCCGCATAGAAGTGCTCGGCTACTTCCGTGAGCGGGAGGGACACGTTGAGGCGACCGCCTTCTTCGAGCATAAGGCGCAGGTCTTTCATGAACAGGTCCAGTTTCATCTGTGGCGGATAGCGCCCTTCGGCCATGAGCGGACCCCTGGCTTCCATCATGCGGGAGCTGGCGGCGGTGCCCTCCCACGCGTCGAGGAGCATTGCCTTGTCAAGTCCGCCTTTGGCGCCCAACACCAGCGCCTCGGCCACGGCCGCGGTGTTGAGAGCCACTAGCAGGTTGGTGGCGAGCTTGGCGAGGGAGGCCGCGCCGACCTCGCCCATGTGGACGGTCCGGCGGGCGATGGTGTCGAACAGTGGCCGGCAGGCCTGCAGATGAGCTGCATCGCCTCCGACCAGGAGTGTGCAGTCGCCCGCGGCCACCATGGCGCTGGTGCCGCTGATTGGCGCGTCGAGAAAGCCGTAGCCACGCGACGTGGCGGCACTACCCATGCGTCGCGCCAGTTCCGGGGAGACGGTGCTCATCTGGACGATGACCGCGTCCTTGGGCGCGGCTTCCAGCACGCCGGCCGGACCGCAAAGGACTTCTTCGACGCTTTCGAGGGTGGGGAGGATGGTGAACACGGCATCTGCTCCTTCACAGGCCCCGGCCGTGTTCTCGGCGGTGCAGAGTCCCGCGGAGGCCAGCGCGTGCGTCTGCTCCGCTCGAACGTCGTAGCCGGTGACTTCCACGCCGCCCTGCAGCAGGCGCGATGCCACGGCGGTCCCCAGAAGTCCCAGGCCCACGATACCCACTCGATTCATGCGGTTATCTCCTTGAACTGCGGCGGATCAGGCCTCTTCTACAGCAGCCGTTGGCCGGGCGGCAATCCAACGCGTCTCGCGCCCTTCACCCCGATCTGGTAACCGGTTTCCACGGAACGGTCCGATCCGGAGGAAACCGTGAGGCCGAGGATATTCGTTACCCAGCCCATCCCCGACAAGGCGTTGAGCCTGCTGCGACGGCACGGCGACGTGGCGCTCAATCACGACTCCGCCCGCATCATGACCAGGGCGGAGTTGGCGGCGGCCGTGAGGGAGTGCGAGTACCTGTTTTGCCTGCTCCACGATACCGTGGACCGGGACGTTATCGGTGCCAATCCGGACCTCAGGATGATCGCGAGCATGGCCATCATTCCGGCGGGCATCGACGTGGCAGAGGCTACGGCCCGACGGATCCCGGTGACGACTATCCCGCCCATGGTCACTGAAGAAACCGCGGACTTGGCCTGGGGCCTCTTGTTCGCGGTGGCCCGCAACATCGTGGCGGGAGACCGTACGCTTCGGCAAGGGCTCTTTCCCGGCTCCCAGTCCATGCACTTGGTAGGGCGGGGGGTCTACGGCAAGACCTTGGGCATTGTGGGGTTGGGACGCATCGGCGAGGCAATGGCACGGCGTGCTCGGGGGTTCGACATGCGCGTGTTGTACACCAAGCGGAGCCGCCTGGACGTCGGGAGGGAGCAAGAGCTTGGCGTGGAGTACGTTTCCCTGACCGAGCTTCTCCACGGCTCCGATTTTGTTTCCATCAATGCCGTCAGCACCCCCGAGACCCGTCACCTCATCGGCTCCGCTGAGTTGCAGGCCATGAAGCACACCGCCTGCCTCATCAACACTGCACGCGGCCCTCTGGTGGACGAGGCCGCCTTGGCCGCGGCGTTACGGGAGAAGGTCATCGCCGGCGCGGCGCTGGACGTGTACGAGCACGAGCCCGAGGTTCATCCGGCGCTCAAGGAGTGCGACAACGCCGTACTTACGCCTCATCTCGGCAGCGCGGTGACCGAGACCCGGGAAAGGATGGCCCTGATCGTGGCGGAGAACATCATCGCCGTCATGGGGGGCCGCCGCCCGCCCAACCTCTACAATCCCGAGATATACTGAGGAACCGCCGGGAGCCTGCGCCGGCCGGCAGCGTGGCGCCGGCAACCTCGGCAGGTTTCAGAACAACCATCGGCCACCGTCGGTCAGCAACACGTTTCCCGTCGCGAATGTGAAGTCCGCGGCCGCAGCGACGACCGCGCCGGCCACCTCCTCCGGCGTCGCGTGGCGCTTCATGGCGTTTAGCTGAGCCCGCTTCTTCAGTTCCTCTTCACCCCACATCTGCGCCAAAGGCGTCAACGTCATGCCCGGTGCCACCGCCAATACCCGAACTTCGGGACAAAAGACACGCGCGAGAGTCTGCGTCATGCTCTCCACCGCGGCCTTGGAGGCGCAGTAGGCGACGTTGCTGCCCATGCCGGTGCGCGCGGCGTTGGAGGAGATGTTGATGATCGCGCCGCCACCCGGCGATGACTTGATGGTCGGCCCGAAGGCGCGGCAACAGCGGAATACGCCGGCGACATTGATGGCGAAAATCCTGTCGAATATGTCGTCGGTCAGACCATCCAGATCCTTGTGCGGGATGACGGTGCTCCAGCCGGCGTTGTTGACCAGGTAGTTGAGCCGGCCTTCCTGAGCCAGAACGCTCTCCCTGATTTTACCAAGCGCCTCCGAATCCGTCACCGACGCCTGGACATGACGATGCCCGGATCCCGGGAGTTTGTTGACGACCTCCCGGGCTTCGTCCGGGCTGCTGCTGTGCAAGACGATAACCTGCGCGCCCCGCTCGGCGAAGCGGGTTGCTACCGCCGCGCCGATTCCCCGGCTGCCGCCGGTAATCAAGGCCACCTGACCGTCGAGATTGTCCATAACTTCCCCTTCCGTTCGCGCCATTGTGCAAGGTCCGACCGGCTTCGCGTGCCGATGTAAGCTGCGGGATACTCGGTACGGAAACTATGCGCTGGCGCGCTGTGTCCAGTTGGCAATAGAGCCCAAACAGCTTGCGCCCCCATCGAATCCTGCTAGACATATATACCAATAGCCCAAATGTCGGCGTTTCTTCGACGGCAAGTAGATTCACACTATAAGTGGGTGGAACGGGAGCGGTACGATGACGAAAGAAGACACACAACGAGAGGTCGCTATCGACGCGGCTCTCCTTGAGCGATTGCGGTCGCTCGACACGCCGACGGTGTGCAACGCGCTCGAACTCGTGGTTCCCGAACGACGCGGCCACGGCTACACCGTAAAACCCCTCGTATGTGCGCGCCCCTCGCTTCCTCCGATGGTCGGCTTCGCAAAGACCGTCACGATAAAGGCACAGCATCCGCATGACCGTACACCCGAGGAATTCCGCAAGGTTCTGATCCGCTATTACGAGTATATCGCCGCCGGCCCAACGCCCTCCGTGATCATCGTCGAAGATCTGGATGACATCCCTGGCTACGGTAGCTTTTGGGGCGAGGTGTTTACCAACGTCCACCAGGGGTTCGGAGCCCTGGGCTGCGTAACCAACGGTTCGATCCGCGACATCCCGGCCAACGCCGAGGGTTTTCAACTCCTGGCGGGCATGATCGGTCCATCGCATGCCTATGTCCGCGTGGAGGATTTCGGCGTCGACGTCGAAGTCCAAGGCATGGCCGTGAGCGACGGCGACCTGATCCATGCGGACCAGCACGGGGCGGTGGTCATTCCACATCATGCGGCCGAGGCCGTCCTCGACGCCGCGGCCGTCATGGCCGAGCGGGAATCCTTCATCATCGAAGCCGCGCGCAAGCCCGGATTCAGCGTCGCCGACTTCGAAGCGGCACTCCTGCAGGCGGCGAAGGTCCGCTATCCCAGGTAGAAAGGCGGGCCCGCCTGGAGTCGACGGGCCCGTCCGATTCGTTTCAGACTTCCTGAAACCGACCTCCCACCGCTATTTCTTCAGCCCCACAACCTCCAGCAACGCGGCGTTGTCTTTGTATTGCTGCGCAAAGAACGCCGTAAACTCGGCGCGGTTCATGAAACGCGGCGTACGTCCCGATTTCTTGACGGTACGCTTGTAGCGCTCGGTCTTCGTAGCCGCCTCGCAAGCCTGGCCCAGCTTGTCGAGAATCGGTTCCAGTGTTCCCGCCGGGGCAAAGAGCCCGAACCAGATCGAGTAACGCAGCGGCTTGCCGCCGAGCTCGTCGATGGTCGGAACGTCGGGCGCCGCCGGCAGGCGTTCGCCGTTCAGGACGGCCAACGGCTTGAGGCCGTAGTTGAGCGTCGAACCCAACGGATCGACGAGCACGTCGACCTTCCCGCCCAGAATGGACTTGGCGGCGCCGTGTCCGCCCTTGTGGGGCACGTATTTGAACTTTACCCCATAGGCCGCGGCGAGCGCCGCCTGGCCGATATGCGGCAACGAGCCGGGGGGCGGGCCGCCGGAGGTCACCGTGCCGGCCTTGGCCTTGTTGATGAGGTCATCTAGCCTGTTGAGGCCCGAGTCGGGCGAGACTCCAACCGCCATGGGGTCCTGTATGGTCATGCAGATCGGCGCAAAGCTCTTGTCACTGTAGGGGACCTTGCGCAGATGGGGCTGCGTGGTGGTTGTCCCCACCGGCATGAAGCCGAGCTTGTAGCCGTCCTTCGCGTGACCCGCGAACTGAGCGGCGCCCACCGTGCCGCCCGCCCCGCCGACGTTCCTGACCACCATGGGTTGGCCGAGAATCTCCTCGAGGTCCGGCTGGAGCATTCGGAAGCTGGCATCCGGCCCGCTGCCGCCGCCGAACGGCACGAGCACGTCGATCGGCTTTTCCGGATACTCGGCAAAGGCGATTCCCGTTGTCATCGCGATTGCAGCGACGAAGCACATAAAAGATCTCATAGCGACCTCCTTTGTTTTTCCCTTCATTCTCAGACTTCGGCACTATTCCGCTTGAAGTACTTGCCCACAAAACCACCGAGCCCGAACAGATTGAGAAGAATGAGGGCCGAGATGGCGAAGAGGATGCTGGCGATCGGACTCGCGAAGAACTGAAGGAAGTTCTTGTCGGTCAGCACCAGCCCCTGTCGAAACGCCAGTTCGAGGGGCTCGCCCAGCACGAACGCGATGATGATCGGTGCCGGCGGGAACCTGTTCAGCCGCAGCAGGAACCCGGCCAGGCCGAATACGATGACGGCGATGAGGTCGACGGGATTCGACCGGATCGCGAACGCGCCGACCAGCGACATCAGCAGGACCAACGGCATCAACAGCGTCACCGGCAGACGCAGCATCCGGGAGAAGAGGTTCGAACCGAGGGCGCCGAAGAACACCATGAACAGGTTGGCGACCAGGAGGAGAACGAATATCTGCGTGACGAGATCCGGCTGTTCCGAAAACAGCCGGACGCCGGGAATGACGCTATGAATCGTCAGGGCGCCCATCATCACCACGGTGCCGCCGTCGCCGGGAATTCCCAGGGCCAACATGGGGACCATCGCGCCGCCGCTGACGGCATTGTTGGACGCCTCCGAAGCGATCAGCCCGCTGGGCTCGCCCTTGCCGAACTCCTCCGGGTTGGGCGCTCGCCGCTTCGCGTCCGCATAGCTGATGAACACGGCCGCGGTTGCGCCCGTGCCCGGCAACACCCCAATAAAGCTGCCGATGCCGCAGCTCCGCGCCAGCGTCACCAGGCGCGGCTTCCAGGCCGACCACGGCGGGATCCTGAATCCGCCTTCAGGCACCGAAAGTATCCTCACGTCCTTCAGCGTCGCGGCCTGGTAGAGAATCTCCGAGACGGCGAAGAAACCGATGAGAAGCGGAATGACCGTCAATCCCGCGGAGAGAAACAGGTTGTCGAAGCTGAACCGGATCTGCCCGGTCATGGAATCCGGGCCGATCAGCGAGAGGAAGAGTCCGATGGTCGCCGACAGCAGGCCCTTGATCATCTCACCGCTGGAGACCCATGCCACGGTCGTCAACGAGAAGAAGATGAGGGCGAAGGTCTCGATGGGGCCGAACAGAAGCGCGACCTTCGCAAGCTGTGGCGCCACCAGGACCAGGACCGCCAGCGAGAATATGCCGCCGGCGAAGGACGCCATGGTGGCGTACCCGAGCGCCAGCGGTGCATCGCCGCGCCGCGCCATGGGATATCCATCGAACACCGTCGCCGCGGATTGGGGAGTTCCCGGAACATTGATCAGGATGGCCGAGATGGATCCGCCATAGATCGAGCTGACGTAGATGGCCAGCAACAGGGCGACTGCCGTCGGCGGGTCCAGGACGAAGGTGAACGGCAGCGCCATGACGAGTCCCAGGACCGTACCCAGCCCGGGCAGCGCGCCAATGATGATTCCAGCGATGGTGCCGATGGCGAGGGCGATCAGAATCGAGACATCGAATGTCTGCGCCAGAGCCTCCGGAACGAAATGCAACATCGGCCGATCCTGGAACAACCCTAGAACAGCACACCCGTCGGGAGTGCTACGTTTGCGAACACGCCGAGCGTCAGCCACACGATGATCGTGCCAGCCAGACTTGTACCCGCAAGCGCCAATTTGCCGGGGTAGCCGAGCGCCAGGCCGGTCAGGAAGATCCCGATGGGCATGGCGATGAAGAACCCGATGAACCAAACGCCGGCGGTGGTAGCCGTCGCGGCAAGGAACGTCAGAACCACCCTCGGAACGTTGACCGACTCGAGGACATCGCCGCCGCGGTTCCGCAGACCCTTGAATATCAGCGCAGCCGACAGCGCGATCATCACCCCGAGCAGCAATCGGGGGGCGAACATCGTTGACACGTCGCCGAACAGGTGGGCCACCTCATACCGGCTCGAAAAAGTATGGACCATCATCACCGACGCCATCACGCCAAGCACGAGGCCGTAGATCACGTCAGCCTTGGCAGCCGAGAGGCTTCTGTCAGACACGCTGTTCTCCATTCTGTTCGCCGTTATAGAGATGGCAGGCGACGTGGTGCCGCGGGTCATCGGGCCGGGGAGCGAGCTTGGGCGTCTCTTCTTCGCACACCGCGCCGATCTTCAACGGGCACCGGGTGTGAAAGCTGCAGCCCGGCGGGGGGTTGATCGGCGACGGCACCTCCCCCTCCAGGATGATCTCCTCCCGTGCGATGTCCGGATGACTCGGCAAGGCCGCCGAGAACAGGGCCTGGGTATAGGGGTGTAGCGGGGTGCCGAACAGACTCCTGGTCGGCGCCAGCTCGACCAGCCGGCCGAGATACATCACCGCCACCTTGTGCGCCATGTACCGCGTAGTGCCGAGGTCGTGCGCCACCATGAGGTAGGACATGCGGTACCGGTCCTGCAGATCCTTGAACAGGTTCATGATCTGAGAGCGGATCGAGACATCGAGGGCGGACACCGGCTCGTCGAGGACCAGCAGCTTGGGTTCGGAGATGAGCGCGCTGGCGATGGCGATGCGCTGCCGCTGCCCGCCGCTGAACTCGTGGGGGAAGTTGCGTGACTGCTCGGGCCGGAGCCCCACGTCGGACAGCACCTTGGCGACGCGGTCCGCAACCTCGCGCTTGGCCACCGCGTGGTTGACCACCAGCGTTTCCGAGACGATGTCGAACACTCGCATTCGTGGGTTCAGCGACGACCACGGGTCCTGGAAGACCGCCTGCACGTCGGTGCGGTATTGCTTGAGCGCGCTCCCCGTCATCTCATGGACGTCCTTACCCTCGAACTCCAACTTGCCGGAGGTCGGCGTTTCCTGCCGCAGGATGAGCTTTGCGGTGGTGGTCTTGCCGCAGCCGGATTCACCGACGAGCGCGAGTGTCTCGCCCTGGCCGAGGTCGAGGGTCACCCCGTCCACGGCGCGCACGTAGCCGATCGTCCTGCCGAAGATCAGGCCCTTGGTCACCGGAAAATACTTGGTGACTTCGTTGAGCTTCAGGACCGGCTGGGGATCCACTCCGGCTCCTCCAGTGCCCAGCAATCGGCGTAGTGACTGCCGCTCCCGGTCGGGGCTTTCGCGAACCTGGCCGGATACTCCGTCTTGCAGCGCTCCATGGCCACGTCGCAGCGGGGCTCGAACCGGCACCCCTCCGGCATGTCCCAGAACGCCGGCGGCTGGCCCCTGATCGAATACAGCCGGTCCACGTCCTCCTCGACGGCCGGCACCGAGTTGAGTAGCGCCTTCGTGTAGGGATGCGCCGGGGAGTTGAAGATCTCGCGCACGGGACCGTACTCGACCACGCGCCCGGCGTACATCACCGCCACCTTGTCGCACATGCGCGCAACGACGCCGAAATCGTGCGTGATGAAGATGATGGAAAGACCGGTTTCCTGCTGGATGTCCTTCAGCAGCCGCAGGTATTGCGCCTGGATGGTGACGTCCAGCGCGGTGGTCGGCTCGTCCGCGATGAGAACGCTCGGGAACGAGCCCAGGGCGATGGCGCCCACCACCCGCTGCTTCATGCCGCCGCTCATCTGATGGGGGAAGTCGTCGACGCGGCGCTCCGGGTCGGCGACGCGGACCCGGCGGAGCGCCTCGACCGCCCGCCGCACCAGCGTCTTGCGCGGTGCGTCGGCGTGCATGCCGATGGCTTCGACGACCTGGAAGCCGATGGAAAAGACGGGATTCAACGACGTTTGCGGATCCTGCAGGACCATCGAGATGCGCTTGCCGCGCACCTTGCGCATCTCGTTCTCGCTCTTCTCCAGCAGGTCCTCTCCGTCCAGGAGCACCTGTCCACGGGCGATGTACGCGGCGGGCTTCGGCACCAGCCGCAGGATGCTGAGGGCGGTGATGCTCTTGCCGCTCCCGGATTCGCCGACGATACCGAGAGTCTCGCCGTGGTCCACCGAGAACGAGACGCCGTCCACCGCCTTGATCAGGCCGAGCTTGGTGTCTATACGGGTCTCGAGGTCCCTGACTTCCAGGGCCGGCCGTTCCGACGGGCTGCGCATCACACCTCCTTCAGCCGGGGGTCCAGCCTGTCGCGCATCCAGTCGCCGAGCAGGTTCAACGCGAAGACGGTGAGGGTGATGGCGAGGCCCGGGAAGAACGCGATCCACCAGGCGCTGACGATGAGTTGCCGGCCGTCGGCAACCATCAGTCCCCAGGCCGGTGTGGGTCGCGGGATGCCGACCCCGAGAAAGCTCAATCCCGCTTCCAGCAGGATCACCGAACCCACCTGCAGGGTCGCCAGCACGATGATGGTATTGGCGGCGTTGGGCAGGATGTGCCGGACGATGATGCGCAAATCCGATGCCCCGGCCACGCGCGCCCGGGCGACGAAGTCCCGCTCGCGGATACTCAGGACCTCCCCGCGGACCTGGCGGGCGTAGAGCGCCCACAGCACGAAGGTCACGACCACGATGATGGTCTGGAAGCTCGGCCCAACGGTCACCGCCAGCACCAGGGCCAGCAGGATGCTGGGCAGCGCCATGGTGATGTCGACAAGCCGCATGATGATCGCGTCGGCCAGACCCCGGAAGTAGCCAGCGATCAGCCCGAGAGCTGTGCCCAGAACGCCGCCGGCGAGAATGCCGGCGATGGAAATGGACAGCGACACCTTGGCGCCGTGCATGATGCGGCTCAGGATATCCCGGCCGAGGCGGTCGGTGCCGAGAGCGAACTCCCACGTGCCGCCGAAGAACACCGGCGGCTTCAGCCGGTCGGGGATGGAACCGCGAATGGGGTCGTGGGGTGCCAGCCAATCCGCGCTCAGCGCCGGGATGATGAGCAATACCACGAGCACGAACATCGGGATCAACGGCAGCCGGCGAAGCCCGCGCCAGAAGCCCGGCTTTCTCCCGGTATCGTCGTCGGCCAGATCGGCGGTTAAAGGTGCGTCGGCCATTCCCAGGCTCCGTTCCCCTTATTGGTAGCGGATGCGTGGATCGAGATAGGCGTAGAGCGTATCGACGATCAGGTTGGCGACGATGAAGACGCCGGCGAAGGTGACCACGACCGCCTGGATCACGGGAAAATCGCGGCCCCGAATCGCATCGATGGCGAGCAACCCGGTGCCCGGCCAGGCGAACACGGTCTCGATCACGACCGAGCCGGTGAATATGGAGCCGGCGATGACGCCGAAATAGGTCAACGGCGCGATCGCCGCGTTCTTCAGGGCGTGGACCCAGATCACCCGGCGCTCCGGGACCCCCTTGATGCGGGCCAGCTTGATGTACTCGCTGTCCAGCACCTCCAGCATGGCGGAGCGGGTCAGGCGCATGAAGGCCGCGACCTGGAACCAGCCCATGGCGATGGCCGGCAAGACCATGTGGCTGAAGCCGCCGCGGCCGGACGTGGGCAGCCAGTTCAGGTGCACCGCGAATATCCAGATCAGCACGATGCCGAGCCAGAAGTTGGGCATGGCCTGACCGAGGAGGGCGACGAGCTTGCCGGCCGAATCGAAAGGGGTGTCCTTGTAGACCGCGGCGAGAACGCCCACGGGCAGTGCGATGATCGTGCTGACGATGATGGCGAACCCGCCGAGCTGGATGGTCGCCGGCAGGCGTTCAAGCACCAGGCCGAACGCGGTCTGACCCTGCCACTTGATCGAGTCGCCGAAATTGCCTTGAAGGGCATTGCCCAGGAACACGAAGTACTGCTCGTAGAGGGGGCGGTCGAGACCCCACAGCTTGGTAAGCCGCGCGGCCTCCTCGGGGCCCGCGTCATCCGGCAGCATGGCGTCCACCGGGCTCCCGGTGAGGTGGGACATGGCGAACGCGATGACGCTGATGGCCAAGAGGGCGAGCAGGCTCTGCAAACTCCGGATGACCAGGTATCGTTTCATTTGCCCCGTGGGAAAGAGGGCGGGCACCCGGTCCCGGGTGCCCGCCCTTCGGACGAGGGATCACGCCCTTATTTCGCGGCCTTCACCGTGTGCCAGTGACCGTAGCCGGTGGACGTCACGCCGGGGAATTGCCACGACGCTACCATCTTGGGGTTGAAGGCCAACTGGGTCCGCAGTTCGAACATGGGCATGCTGACATACTGTTCGAACAGGTAGTTGAAAAGCTTGCGGGCAATGGCATCGCGCTTCTCGGCGTCCCGCTCGGCCCGGAACGCCTTGATGTTGCTGCTGGTGAAGTCGTCTTCCCACCCCTGGTAGGGGCCGCCCGGCTTGGAATAAAAGGCGCGGAACGCGACTTCGGTGGGCCGCGGCGGAGCGTTCTTGCTTGGATGGATGATGTATGCCTTCCGTGCGCGGCCCATGGCGCCGACCGTTGCGTGATCGATCTCCCGCAGTTCCGCCTTGAAACCGACTGCGGTCAGATACTGATGGATTAGCTCCATCTGCAACGCCACTTCGGGCACGCCGGCGCTGGGTTTCAGCACCAGGTGGATGGTCGGGTCCTTGAAGGCATCGGGGTAGCCGGCTTCCTTCATCAGCTTCTTGGCCCGTTCCGGGTTGTAGCCGTACTCCTTCTTGAAACGCTCCACCAGGGTCGGATCATAACCCTCGTGGCCCGGCGTCATGGCGTAGCGAGGCAGCAGCTTGCCGCCGCCGCCGGGGAACAGCACCTGGACCATTTCCTCCCGGTTCAGGGCGATATTCATCGCCTCCCGGATCTTCCTGTTGTACCACGGGAGGTGCTTGCCGCAGGCCTTGTCGCCCGACTCGCAATAGAGGCCGTTCAGGACGACGTCGGTCTGGATCACGGCGCGCGCCGATTCCGCCGTCTTCATCCCGCCCGCCAGGGCGTCCTTCATCAGCTCGCGGGGGAGGTCGGCGATGGCCGCCTCGCCCGACAGTAGCATGGCGAGCTTGGTCGCGGGCTCATCGACGAAGCGGAACTCGAGGACCCTGAAGTCGGGCTTCACCGATGAATAGTGCTTGTCGAACCGCTCGTAGAGAATCTGGCCCGGCTTGCGCGACACGAACTGATAGTGGCCGGTGCCTGCGAACTTGCGGTCGTAGCCCTCCAGACCCTCCTTGTCGAACTGCGCCTTGCTGTAGACCTTCATCACGCTGCGTCCGCCGTGAAGGAACAGCAGGTTCTTGTTGGGCTCGGGATAGGTGAACCGCACCGTGTACTTGTCCACCGCCTCGGCCTTGGCGCCCCTCAACTGGTCCACCGTCGGGATGATGGCATCCGGGCCGGTATGGAGCTTGTAGCTGTGCACCACGTCGGCGGCGGTAAACTCTCCCCATCCATGGTGGAACTGGACGCCCTTGCGGAGCTTGAAGGTCCATACCTTGAAGTCGTCGCTGGCCTCCCACGACACCGCCAAGCCGTTCTTGGTATTCTCGCCGGTGACGGGATCCTGGTCGAGCAATCCTTCCAAGGCGGGATCCATGACGTGCCACATGGTGCTGCCGGACCAGAACCGGTTGGTCTCGGTGCCCGGCTTGCTGACCGCGGCGACCAGCTTGTCCGCCTGTGCCAGGGCCGGCCACCACGACAGCAGCAGCACCAGGCCAACGAGGGCAACCACCCCAAGATTACGCGCGATTCCGTGGGCGACGGGCCGAATGCGTCTCGGACGGTCGGTCCGCGGCACACGGTCGGCGTGCTGACGATCATTCACAATTTGTGACATTGGTACCTCCCATTTAAGATTCAGATTCGCCTACGGTCTTTGGCCCTTTCATTAAAATCCCGTGACAACACAGTTCTCAACTCAGGTTCTGCATTGCGTCATGACTCCAACGCATGGACGAGTCAGGGAAGTTCGACGATCTCGACCCAGACCGGTTCGTCCGACGTCCCGACGCGGCTTGTCTCCTCGAGCCGGCCCGATTCCCCGTCGATACGATAGGCGATGAGTTGGCTGGTCATCTGGCCGGCCGACACAAGCCATTTACCGGTGGGGTCGATGTCGAAGCACCTGGGAACCTCGTCCGTATCCTGGAGCGACCGCTCCGACAGGCGGCCGGATCGGAGGTCGATGGCAAACCGGCAAAGGGTGCTCGATCGTCGCTCGCTGCAGAACAGTTGGCGCCCGTCCGGCGTCACGTGGATCTGTGCGCTCCACGGTTCGTCCTCGAAGGCCTCCGGCATTATGTTCTCTCGCTGGATTTCCGCGAGGGTACCGGCCCGCGCGTCCAACGCGCAGGCGACCACGACTCCTTCCTTCTCGTTGAGCAGGTAGACGAATCGTCCGTCCGGATGATGAGCGACATGCCGCGGCCGTGATTCCGCCGGCTGCTCGAAGCTCGGCGGCGAGTTGTCCGAAAAGGTTCCGGTCCTTTCGTCGAACAGCAACTGCATCACGAGAGCCGCACCGAAATTGGGGACGAACGCGAACCGGTTCGAGGCATCGGTCATGATCTGATGCGCCTTGCTGGGCGCGGAGCGAAGGTCCGAAGGCGTCTCCTGGACATAACCCCGCGCGCCGATGGGATGGACCGCAATGAGATCCGAAGGGAACGATGCGCCCAAAAGAAACCGGCCGGTCCTGTCGACGGAGATATGAGCCATCCGCGCCGGCGCCTTCACGGTAGCGAGGTGCACCAGCTCTCCACTTGCCGAAGCGATGCGGAAGGTTTCGTAGCGCGGCGCCTCCTCGCCATCGACTTCCCCGATGACGGACGCGTAGAGTCTGCGCCGGTCGGGAGAGACAGCCAGCGGCAGGCCCTTCCCGGACAGCCCGACGGTTTGTTTCCGTGACATCTCGCCGGTATCCGCGTTGAGATCGAACACGTCGATTCGGCCGCCACTCAACGACGAGACATAGATGTGGAAAGGGTTCTCAACGGTCATGAGTGGCCTCGGAACGCATCGCAATGTCAGACATGACACCCACCACGCTCATGCGACCGCGAATGCGCGTACCCGGTCGAGATCCGGCTTTACCCCCAGTCCCGCCTCGCCGGTCAGCGTGATTGTTCCGTCCCGCACCGCCGGCCAAGGGTCGGCCAGCCCTTCGCGCAGCGGGTTTGTGCTGTAGTCCACTTCCAGGGAGCCGTCCCCGCCGACCGCCGCCAGGAGATGGGCGCTGGCGACAAGCCCGATCCCGCCTCCGAGATAGTGCGGGCAGTAGCGAACGCCGGCGGCCAGGATACCGCGGACGATAGGCAGGTTCGCCGATATTCCGCCCCATTTGCAGATATCGGGCTGCACAATGCCCAGGTAGCCGCTGTTTATCTTGTGCTCGAAATCGCGCTGTCCCCGAACGTTCTCTCCCGCGGCGATGGGGATCTTCGTCTGTTCCGCCAGCGCGCGCCATTCCTCGTCCGGCCGGTCGGCTCTAAGCGGTTCCTCGAGCCAGGACAATGGAATGTCGCCTATCCGGTCGACGAACCTTCGCGCCTGTTCGATGGTCCAGGCTTGATTGGCGTCGGCCATCAATCTCTCGTCGGCGATCAGTCCGGAACATACCTCCGAGAGGACGGCCAGATCTTCGTCGTGGCCAAAGCCGATCTTGACCTTGAACGCCCGATAGCCATCACGGCGCGCGCGTTCAACCGTTTCCGGGGCACCGGTGGGATTGACGCCGCTGGCATAGACGGAAACCGACGACCCTTCGCTCCCCAGCAACTGGTGAAGCGGCGAACCCGACTTCCGTGCGGTCAAATCCCAGGCGGCGATGTCGAGGCCCGCGATGCATTGCGCGATGGGTCCGACCTCCGCGGTCTGAATTGCAAGAACGTGGCTGCGCTCGGTGAGGTAATCGAACAACTCGGGCGGAGCCTCGAAGCTGTATCCGATCAAGAGTGGCTCGAATACCGTCTCGATCAACTTTGCCCTGTGCTCGGCTCCGCAGGTAGGATAGTTGCACCAGACCTCACCCCACCCTTCGGCGCCGTCCTGGTCCTGGAGACGGACTATGACGGCCGGCCGATCCGTCATGTTGCCGAAGGACGTCATGACCGGTGTTTCGATGGGTGCCCGGTAGACAGTTACGTCGATTTGTCGGATGACGTGAGACATTTCGACCATCACAAGGGCCGCTGGGCGCGCAGAGCGATGGTTGCGCCGCCCTATCAACTAGACTGCCAGAACACTAGTACAATTGTAGCAACGGGTGCAATGGATTTTTTTGAGGCGCGCTCGGGGATCTTGCGCTCCGCGGCGCGGGACAGATGGACGGCCCCGAAGATTCCGGGAAGGTTACCGTTGAACGGGCGAGTCAATCGGATGTGTCGGTTGTGAATTCCATCTCGAACTCGAGCACATCGCCGGGATAGACAAGGTTCGCCGAGTAGATCAACCGGCCACTGGGGTCGAAGAACTCTCGAAACACGCGGAATACGGGTGAGTTGACCTTGATCTGCAGGGCCTGCGCTGTTTCCAGGTCGGCGTACGAGATGGTCACCCGCTGCCGCGCGGAGCCGACCGGGATCCCCATATCCTTGAGAACGCGGACCACGATTTCGGAAGAATACCTCTCCGGCGCTTTTTCGTAGAGGGCGTTGTCCACCCGCAGGTCGACATGACAGAAGGGTTTGCCGTCAAGAGAGTGAATTCGCTTCATGTATCGGTAGGCAACCCCGTTCTCGTCGGTCTTCGCGGCCTGGATTTCCTCCACCAATACGGAGACTTCCAACTGAGCCACCATCGACTGAAGCTGCGACAGGTCCGCCTGCATGTTCAGTGTCTGGCGCTTGGGAAGGTCAACCCGCTTGACGAAAGTGCCGCGGCCTGAATGGCGTTCTATCAGCCCCTCGGCTTCCAACGCATCCATCGCTTGCCGGACGGTCATGCGTGCCACACCCAACTTTTCCGTCAGTTCGCTGAGCGGCGGCAGTTGCGCGCCCGGGGCAAGGGTGCCGGCCAGGATCTGGTGTCGCAGCATCGCCGCGACTTCGGCGTGCAGGGGTACCGCCTCTCGTTTGATCGTAAGAAGATTCATGGGCTCAATCGTCCATCAGCGCCACTGCCCTGGTCGGTCCGCCATGCGAGCCCTTGAGCCGGAGCGGGAAGCCGATGAACGTAAAGCGCTTCCCCACCACCTCGGTCAGCGCTAGGTTCTCATAGTGGGTGATGTGGTGGAAGCGGCACATCATGTGGCACGGATAAGTCTTGCTGATGGGGTTGTCCGGTGTCGGCGTGTCCACGCCGAAGGTCTTGACGCCCTTTTCCACCAGCCACATGCTGCCTTCCTCGCCCAGTCCCGGAAATGTCGTGAGGTATTCCGGCTGCCCTTTGTAACGGTCGTAGGTGCCGGTATAGAGCAGAAGGATGTCGCCCTTCCTGAGCTCCTGGCCGGACTTTTCCACCGCGGCGTCGAGCTCGTCGGGCATGATGTCGGTGCACGGCTCCTTGTGGGACACGTCGATGCAGAGGGCGGGACCGTAGAACAGGTCCAGCGGCATCTGGTCGATGGTGGCGGCCCCTGGCCGCGGATCCAGGTGGCTGAAGGAGTCCACGTGGGTCGGGCCGTTGTCGTTCAAGAGGATTCCCGTGGTCTGGAACGAGAAGCCGCCCTCGAACCGTTGCGCGGTTTCCTCGTGGGTGGCGTGCTGGAAGATGACGGTCTTCAGGTGCCCGGGATAGACGTTCATCCCCTGATAGATCTCCACCGACAAATCCACTAGACGAGCCATCGAATACCTCCTTTGAATTTCCGTGCCGTTGGCGCGGGACCGCTCAGTAGGTCACCAGTCCCGCGGACACGTTCATGTCCTCACCCGTAATCGACCGCGCCCCGTCGGACGCCAGGAACACCACGGCCGCCGCCACTTCCCCGGGTTCCACCAGACGGTTGAGCGGCGAGCCTCCGGCAAGCTCGCCCCGTACCTCGTCGACGCTGATGCCTCTTCCCTCCGCCTGCTTCCGCATCACCCACTCGATGCGTTCGCCCTCCACCGCGCCGGGAGAGATCAGGTTCACGCGCACACCGTAGGGCCCGGTTTCCAGGGCCAGCGTCCGCGTCAGGCCCACGAGCGCGAGCTTGCTGGCGGCGTAGGGCGTCCTTCCCCACAACGGCCTCTTGCCGGTCATGGAGCCGATGATTACCACGACGCCCGACCTCCGCTCGATCATTGAGGGCAGGAATGCCCGGCAGCACAGGAAGGTCCCGGTGACGTTGACCGCGAAGGTGGCTTCCCAATCCGCGGGGTCGGTTTCCCACAGGGCGGCGGAAGGCCCCCCGACGCCGCTGTTGTTGACGAGCAGGTCCACGTGTCCGAAGTGATCCAGGATGCTTCGCGACGATTCCTCGACGCTGACGGCGTCACTGATATCGGTCACCGCCACGAACGCTCTTCGACCGAGGTCTTCCACCAAGGCGCAGGTTTCGCCGAGGGCCGCTTCGCTACGGGCGGCCAGTGCCACGTCGGCCCCTTCACGGGCCAGCGTGATCGCGATCTCGCGTCCGATGCCGCGGCCGGCCCCGGTCACGACGGCTACCTTGTCTTTCAGCGTCGACGAGTTCAATGACCGCTCCTGTGCCTCAGCCGCCCCTCCCCTGGATTCCCGCTTTCGCGGGAATGACGGAAGCGGGCACGAGGTCCGTTCTCGTACGAAGGAACAGTATCATTCCGGACCCTCGCCCGGCACGTCGTCGAAGCGGCGCGGGTCCAGCCTGAGCCGGGCGGTGATGGCATGTCCCTGCATGTGCTCGGCCTCGGAGATGGCGTCGGCGGCGGGCGCCACCCGGCGCGAGCCCTCGGCGGCGACCCGCTGGTAAGTGACGGTCTTGAGGAACTTGCCGACCCACAGGCCGCCGGTGTAGCGGGCGGCGCCGGCGGTGGGCAGGACGTGGTTGGTGCCGATGGACTTGTCGGAGTAGACGACGGTGGCGTGGCGGCCCAGGAAGAGCGTGCCGTAGTTGCTCAGGCGCTCCAGGAACCAGTCGGGGTCCCGGGTCTGGACTTCCAGGTGCTCCGGAGCGAAGGCGTCGGCTTCGCGCACCATCTCCTCGTCGCTGTCGCACACCGTGATGCTGCCGTAGTCCCGCCATGCCGGTCCTGCAATGTCGGCGGTGGGCCAGGTTTCCAGCCAGCGGTCCACCTCCCGCGCCGTGGTCTCGGCCAGCTCCCGGGATGTGGTCACCAGCGCGGCAGGGGAGGTGGGGCCGTGCTCCGCTTGGCCGAGCAGGTCCGCCGCCACGATCTCCGGGTCGGCGGAGTCGTCCGCGATGATCAGTATCTCGGTGGGGCCGGCCAGGAGGTCGATGCCCGTCTGCCCGAAGAGCTGCCGCTTGGCCTCGGCGACGTAGGCGTTGCCCGCGCCCACCAGCATGTCCACGGGCTCCAGGTCCTCAATGCCGAAGGCAAGGGCGGCGAGCGCCTGGACCCCGCCGATGCAGAAGATCTCGTCGGCCCCCGACGATGCCATGGCGAAGAGCTGCGGCGGATGCATCCCCTGGCCCTTTCGCGGCGGCGCGCTGGCGACCACGCGCGGAACCCCCGCGGCCTTGGGCGTCACGAGGGTCATGATGGCTGACGCGATGAGGGGATAGGCGCCGCCCGGCGTGTAGGCGCCCACGGAACGCACGGGAATGGACTTCTGCCCGAGCACCACGCCGGGCATGGTCTCGCGCTCGAAGTCCTTGAGGCTTTCCCGCTGCAGCCCGGCGAAGTTGCGCACCTGTTCCTGGGCGAAGCGGATATGTTCCTTGAGCGTCTCGTCAGTGGCCGCCTCGGCCTCGTCGATCTCCTGCCGCGATATCCGGAACGAGGCGGGGCTCCACTTGTCGAAGCGTTGCGAGTACCGGCGGACCGCGGCGTCACCCTCGTGCTCCACCGCGCGGAGGATCTCGCTCACGGTCGTCCGGATCTCGTCCGTGACCGCTTGAGGTTTGGGTTTGGGTGTTTTGAGGCGTTCCGCCACGACACTGTCCCGCATAGGAGCGGGTTTCAAACCCGCCGGTGCGCCGTTTGCGGGCGGGATTGAAACCTGCCTCTACAACGCACTACGTCCTCCCGACGGCAAGAAACGATGCGCGCCCCGGCGCGTATGTATTGAGGGGAGGCCACCGGATGCTACTCGAACTCGAGAGTCTTGGCTTCCAGGCCGAGGGCGATCTTGCCCACGGTCTCCATGCACCGGTCGTTGGCCGGCGGCATGACGATTCCGGCCAGGGCGTCCCGGAAATGACGTTCCAGGGGCAGCGAACGGAGCAGCCCGCGGCCGCCGGTCAGGCGGATGGCCCGTTCGCCGATCTCCTTGGCGGCTTCCGTTGCCAGGTACTTGGCCTGGTTCAGGATGAAAGTCAGCTCCACCCGGTCGGTGTTGCCGCGCAGCATTCCCAGCCGCTCCACCGCCCGCCGCGCGCTCTCCAGGAGCGTCGCCATCTCACCGATCTGTCGTTGTATCCGGAGGTCGTCGGCGAGGCTGCCGCTCATGCCGCGGAACTTCGTCTTCTTGACGTAGTCCAGGCAGAAGTCATAGGCGGCTTCGGCGATGCCAAAGTACACGCCGGTGTAGCCCGTGGACCAGATGCTCATGTCCTTTCCGAGGATCGCCCCCGGCTCGCCCACCACGTTCTCCGGCAGGATCTCCACGTCGTTGAAGCGGATGGAATTGGAGACCGTGCCGCGCATGCCGATGGTGTCCCAGTCGTCGATGATCTCGATTCCCGGCTGGTCGGAGCGGATGAGCACGTTCAGGAGGCCGTCGCCGAGGCCTTCGGCGCCGTCCAGCAGGCTCCAGGTGAAGTAGTAGGTGGCGCCGGTGGAGAGCGAGCAGAAGTGCTTGGTGCCGTTGAGCCTGTACTTGCCGTCCTCCTGGCGGATGGAGGTGCGGATGGCCGCCTTGTCGCGAAAGGAGCTGCCGGGCTCGCTGGTGATGGAGGCGAAGATGGCGCCGTCGTCCACCACGGTCTTGAAGTAGCGCTGCTGTTGCTCCGGGCTTGCGAGTTGCAACAGGAAGTCGACGATGGCGCAGTGCATGTTGAAGGTGAGCCCGGTGGACGCGCACCCCTTGGCGATCCTGGACAGGATCACCGCGTAGGTCAGGGAGTCGGCGCCGATGCCGCCGTGTTCCCGGGGCACCATGAGCGCCAGCAGCCCGGCGTCCCGCAGGTCCTCGTAGTTCTCGAAGGGGAATCGCGCTTCCTGGTCGACGGCCTGCGCCCTGGCGGCGAACTTCTCCCTGCTCAGGGTCTCCGCGAGCTCGACCCAGGCCTGGAACTTTTCTGGAACCTGAAATCCCATCATGAGCGTGGGCGGCGGAACACCCGCCTCAATCACGGGCGGCCTGGTTGCAGCGGCAGGTGCCGATCTGGTGCAGCTCGATCATGTTGCCGAAGGGGTCTCGAAGGAATACCTGCTGCGAGTCGGCGCCCACGAGGCCATCGATCTGCCAGTACGCGACCCCTTGAGCGTCCAGCTCCCGGCGCGTCTCGACGATGTCCTCCACCGCCAGCGCAACGTGGGGGATGGTCGGGTCCTCGGTGTCGCTGCGCGCGGGCGGCGACTTTCCCGCCGCGCCCATGAGATGGATCTGGGCCGATTGCGGACCTTCACCGACGTCGAGCCAGAGCCCGGGCACACCGGGGATGTCGGGCCGTTTGGAATCGAGGGGGATGCCCAGCACGTCCACGTAGAAGCGCCGGGCCTCGGCCACGGCATCCGCGGTGGGGTCTATGCGGATGCCGTGGTGGTGCAGCTCGAGAACCTTGATCGACATGATGGCAATCCGACGCCCTTGACCTGTCATTCCCGCGGAAGCGAGAATCCACGGGTGGGGAGGGGCAAAACTGGCGCGCTACCCCACCCCGCACCGCCTGGATTCCCGCTTCCGCGGGAATGACGGAGAGGACGGCCTACGCGGGCCGCTTGACGCTCCGGTCCGCGCCGATCTGGACCCGGTACACCAGCGCGTCGCTGCCCGGCGCCGAGTGGATGTTGTGGGGCTCGCCGGCGTCGAAATACACCACCGAGCCCGGTCCGCAGCGCTGCTCGTTCCGCTGGGCGTCGATGCCCAGACACTCTCCCTCCACCACGTAGTAGATCTCGATGGCGCCGGGATGGCTGTGCAGGTGCGGGCCGGGGGTCTCGCCGTCCCGGAAGCAGGCGATGGTGACCGAGCATTGGTCGTTGTTGATGACGCGGTTACGGATGTAGCCACCCTCGGCCTTCTCCGAGTAGGGCTGATCGGGATTCTGGTCCGAGAACTTGCCGACGTCCTTGACGTTGAAAACTTCCATGGGTTCTTTCCTCCGTTTGCGTATCAGTCCTTGCTGAGGAACCAGGTGACCAGGCTGTTGAACTCCTGCCACTGGTCCAGCCACAGGAAATGGTTGGCCTTGTCGAACACGTGCATCTGGGCGTCGGGGATGCGCTTGTACAGCTCCAGTCCGGGATCGACGCCCTTGTTGGAGTTCTTGCCCCACACCACCAGGGTGGGCCGGTCGATGTCCTTGACGTGGTCGCGGATGTGCTTGCCGTCGAAGCCGTACATGTCCGAGTGGCCGGCGAGGCCCTGGTCACCCCAGTACTCCTTGCCCTTGTGGTCCATGTACATCTTGTTCCACTTCTTGGAGAGGTCCATGAGGTAGTCCAGGAACTCCTCAGACACCATGGACTTGTCGTAGAAGAAGACGCCGGCGTACTTCCGCAGCCCTTCCCGGGTGTCGGTCAGACCCTCCTTGGGCATCATGCTGTTGGGCTCGAAGACTTCCTTGAAATAGGGAAGCTCGCCGGAGCCCACCTTCTGCTTCACGCCGTCGATCTCGACGTACTCCGGCGTCTCGGTGTCGTTCTCGGTCTTGAGGGCCGAGCCCGCGGTGCTGCCGCTGTCGATGAGGATGAGCTTCTTCACCAGGTCCGGGCGCTTCAGCGTGATGTAGGTGACGATCCAGCCGCCCTGTGACTGGCCGGCCAGGTTGATGGGGCCGATGTCCAGCGCCTCGATGAAGCTGATGACGTGCTCGGCGCGGAACCGCACGTGCCCCAGCGTGTCCAGATCCCTGGGTGCATCGGTGTCGCCGTGTCCCAGCTCGTCGATGGCGTAAACGTGGAAATGCTCGGACAGCGGGATGACGTTCGGATACCACCGGTACAGGCCCATGCCCACTTCGATGGAACCGCCGTGGACCAGGAGCAGCCGGTCGGCGTCCTTGTCGCCGGCTTCAACGTAATGAGTCCGGTAACCGTCGGCGGTCACGAACTTGCTCTCGAACTTGTCGGGGCTGTTGAAAAGGGTCTCCACGGATTCCTCCTGTTGGATCTGCGCAGCGGGTCTCCCGCCGCGATTAAGGCTTGGACAGATACCAGGTCACCAGGCTCACGAAATCCTTCGGGTGGTCGAGCCACAGGAAGTGGTTGGCCTTGTCGAAGATATGGAGCTGGGCGTCGGGTATGCGCTTGTAGAGGGCGAGTCCGGGATCGACGCCCTTGTTGGAGTTCTTGGCCCAGATGACCAGGGTCGGGGTGCGGATCTCGTGCACCCGGTCCCGGATGTGCGCGCCGTCGACGTAGAACTCCTTGGAGTGCTCCCTCATGTTGGTGTTGTCCCAGAACTCCTTGCCCTTGTGGGTGAAGTAGAGGTCGTTCCACTTCTGGGCGAACTTGTACAGATGCTCCACCCATTCGTCGGTGACCATGTGCTTCGCGTAGATGTAGGTGCTGACGAACTTGCGGATGCCCTCGCGGGTGCTGGTAAGGCCTTCCTTGGGGTGCATGGTGCCTTCTTCGAAGACTTCCTTCATGTAAGGCAGCACGCCGTCCTTCACCTGCACCATGGCGCCGTCCACCTCAACCTGCCTAGGGGCGTCGGACTTCTCTTCGGTGTCGAGGGCCGAGCCCGCGGTGCTGCCGCTGTCGATGAGCACGAGCTTCTTGACCAAGTCGGGGCGCTTGATGGTGATGTAGGTGACGATCCAGCCGCCGGTGGATTGACCCACCAGGTTGACGGGACCGAGGTCCATGGCCTCGATGAAGCTGATGACGTGCTCCGCGCGTACGGTGGGCCGCCACAGGTCCGCGGTGTCCCGCGGCGGGTCGGTCTCGCCGTGGCCCAACTCGTCGATGGCGTAGACGTGGAACTTTTCCGCCAGCGGCAGCACCACCGGGTACCAGCGGTACAGGTCCATGCCGATGTCGATGCCGCCGCCGTGAACCAGCAGCAGGCTTTCGGGGTTGTCCTTGCCCGCCTCGACGTAATGGGTGCGATAGCCGTCGGCCGTGACGAACTTGCTCTCGAACTTGTCGGGACTGTTGAAAAGGGTCGGCGTTTCCATCGGGTTGCCTCGCTGGGATAGTCTTGAAAGCCCGGAGGCGGCTGCCAGCCGGACTCGCAGCAGGCGCGGCGCGATCGTTGCCGCGCTGGTTTCGTGGGTGCGGCGCACCGCCGCACCGGCCAATTGTTTAGCCCCAAGCACCAACGCGCGTCAAACCGTCGGCTCGCGCCGGCTCCGGCTTGACGCGCGTTGTGTGCTGAGTGCCTGCGTTACGGTGAATCCCGGTAGGGGCGACCGGCCGGTCGCCCCTACCCTCATTACAAACGAACCGTTCCTACTTGTCCAGCCAGGCGTGGGTCACGCCGCCGTCAGACCAGCGCACGTCGCCGCGGCAGTTGGTCTTCATGTTCTTGAGGTGCGTGCGTGCCGCCTGGAAGATCGGCAGGTGCCCTACGAACAGGTGGGGCAGGTCCTGGTTGATCAGGTCCAGCGCCCTGCGGTAGATGGCCCTGCGCTTGGCGGGATCCGACTCCGTGCGGCCGTCATCCACGAGCTTGTTGTACTCGGCGTTGTCCCACTTGGCGTAGTTGTTCCTCTGACCCACGCGGAAGAACCGGTAGTACAGGCCGTCCGGGTCCGGAACGTAGGTGAGATGGCCGGGGTTCACGTCGAAGTCGTTCGCCCGCTGCCTCTTGGTATGCGCCGCACGGTCCATCACCTGGAATTTCAGGTTGATGCCGACCTTCTTGAGCTGAGCCTGCGCAAGGGTTGCCAGGTTCAGGATGACGGTCTCGTTTCGCACGATGGTCACCAGGTCCAGGCCCTTTTCGTGACCCGCCGCCTTCAGCAGCTCGCGGGCCTTGTCGAGATTCCCTTCCTTGTAGGGGTCCGGGACGTCCTTGAAATGCCACGTGGAGCCGGGATAGTACGGCTGCGCCTCCGCCGAGGCGATACCCCAGGTGATGCCGTCCATCAGCGCCTGCTTGTCGATGGCGTATGCGATGGCCTGCCGCACGCGGATGTCCTTGAGGGGACCCTTGTTCAGGTTGAGGTTCAGGTAGAACCAGCGCGCGCCGGGCTTGAATGAAGGGGTGATTCCCTTGGGCGGCTTGTTCTTGATAGGCTGCGCCTGCTCGAACGGCACCGTCCAGACCCAGTCCAGGTCGCCGGCCCTCAGGGAGGTATAGCGCACGGTGTCGTCCAGGATCGGCCGCATCACGACCTCGTCCACGAACGGGAGCTGGTTCCCCTTGGCGTCCTTCTTCCAGTAGTTCTTGAACCGTTTCAGCTTCACGTGCTGCTTGGGCTGCCACTCCATGAACTCGAACGCGCCCGTGCCGATGGGCTTGGGCGGCTTGGACTCGAAGCTGTCCGAGTGGGTGATGAACGCCACCAGCGGACGGAACTTCACCAGGAATCCGTTGTCCGGCTTGGCTAGGATGAACTTGATCGTGTACTTGTCGACGACTTCCATGCCCTTGATGGAGTTGAAGTTGCCGCGCCGCGGGGACTTGGTCTTCTTGTCCAGGAAGTGCGCGTAGTTCTTCTTCACGTCCTCGGCGGTCAGCTCCTTGCCGTTGTGGAACATGACGCCCTGGCGCAGGTGGAATGTGTAGGCCTTGCCGTCGTCGCTAATGTCCCAGGACTTGGCCAGGCCGGGCACGATGTCGCACTTCTCGTCGTAGTCAACCAGGCTCTCGGCCACCAGGACGCCCATCTGTGCCGTGGGGTTGCCGACCGTGCGGTGCAGGTCCGGGGTATGCAGGTCGGCGTACATGCCGAGGGTCAGGGTCCCGCCGTACTTCTGCGCCGCCCCTTCGTTGGGAACGGCCAGGCCGAACGCCAGCAGCAGGGCGGCCAGCGAGAGCGAAAGCTTCGTACTCATCTGTTTCCTCCTTGGTTTACTTCCTTTGCTTTGAAACCCGAAAAGAGTCCCATCACATATCTTGACCTTCGTGGTCAACCCCGAAAATTCGACCTACTCCAGCGTGATCCTCGGGTTGGCGTACTTGTAGAGGATGTCCACGAAGAAGTTCACCGTCACGAAAATCACCGCGAAAACGAGGATGAGCGCCTGCACCAGCGGATAGTCGCGGCTGTAGACCGCGCCCACCACCAGGCTGCCCACCCCGGGCCAGGCAAACACGTGCTCGACGATGACGGTGCCGCCGAGCAGGCGGCCGAACTGGAGGCCGATGACCGTGATGACCGGCACCAGGGCGTTCTTGAGCGTATGCTTGAAGATCACCCGCCGCTCGGCCAGGCCCTTGGCCCGCGCCGTGCGCACGTATTCCTTGCCGATCTCCTCCAGCATCTCCGAGCGGGTCATGCGCGCGACGATGGCGGCCATGCCCGTGCCCAGGGTGATGGAGGGCATGATCAGATACGACAACGTCGTCAAGGGAGCCGTGAAGGAGGCCTGGTAGCCGGACGCGGGCAGGATGGGAAAGTACAGGCTGAAGGCCAGGATCAGCAGGATGCCCAGCCAGAAGTTCGGAATCGAGATGCCCAGCAGCGCGAACGACATGGCGGTGTAGTCGCTGGCGGTGTTGCGCCGGATGGCGGCGATGACTCCGGCGGGGATGGAGATCAGGATCGAGACGATGGTGGCGAAGATCGTGAGCAGGATGGTGGCCGGGAAACGCTCGACGATCAGTTCCAGGTTCGACCGGTGGTAGTGGATCGACTCGCCGAAATCGCCCAGGAGGACCTTGCCTATCCACACCAGGTACTGCACGTACAGCGGCTTGTCGAGGCCGAGGATCTTCTCGAAATCGGCACGAACGGACGGGTCGGCAAGGTCCTCGGTCGCGAAGATGAAGTCCACCGGGTCTCCCGGAATCATGTGCAGCAGGGAGAAGACGATGACCGACACCAGGAAGAGCACCGGAATGAGGATCAGCAGACGTTGGATGATGTACTGGCGCAATGCGGTCCTTCCTTACCGGGTCAACGCATGTGGCAGGCCACCTGGCGCCCGCCCGACTTTCTCTCCAGCGGCGGCTCCAGCTCGCCGCACACCGGCTCGGCGATGGGGCAGCGTCCGCGAAACACGCACCCCGGCGGCCGGTCGATGAGGTTCACCATCTCCCCCTCCAGGACCCGGGGCCGGAACTCCCGGCTGGGGTCCGGCTCGGGGATGGCCGACACCAGCGCTTCCGTGTATGGATGGGCCGGCTTGTCGAACAGGTCCTCCACCGCACCCACCTCGACGATCTTGCCGCCGTACATCACCGCCACCCGCTCGCAGAAATAGTCCACCACGCTCAGGTCGTGTGCGATGAACAGGTAAGTCAACCCCTTGGTCCGCTGCAGTTGCCGGAATAGGTTGAGGATCTGCGCGCGCACCGAAACGTCCAGGGCCGACACCGCCTCGTCGGCGATGATAAGGTCCGGCTCCAGCGCCATGGCCCGGGCGATGCTGATGCGTTGGCGCTGGCCGCCGCTGAACTCATGGGGATAGCGGTCCCGGTGCTCCGCCTGGAGACCCACCATCTCCAGCAACTCCACCACCCGGTCCCGCACCTGGTTGGCGGGAACGATGTTGTGGAGCTTGATCGGGTTGCCGAGGATGTCCCGCACCCGCATACGCGGGTTCAGTGACGTGTAGGGATCCTGAAACACCATCTGGATGCGGCGGCGGAACTTGTGGAAGGCGGAGCGGGGCATCTCCAGGATCTCCTGTCCGTCGAAGTGCACCTTGCCGCGGGTGGCGTCCACCAGCCGCGTTATCAGCCGGGCGGTGGTGGACTTGCCGCTGCCGCTTTCCCCCACCAGTCCGAAGGTCTCGCCTTTCTCAATGGAGAAGTTGATCCCGTCCACCGCCTTGAGCTCCGCTCCCTTGCCGCCGAACAGCGAGAAGAACGAAGTCAGCGAGAAATACTTCGCCAGGTCGTCGACTCTGAGAATTTCTTCCCGCATGACGTCCTCAAGCCGTGTGGAGATGACAGGCCACCTGCCTGCCCTTGGCCGTGGCGAGGCGCGGATCCTCGCTCGCGCACACGTCCATGGCCTGGTCGCACCGGGGCCGGAAGTTGCAGCCCTGGGGCGGGTCGAGCAGGTTGCACACCACGCCGGGTATGGGGTCCAGCAGCCGGTCGCGCTCGCCCCGGCGCGGCAGCGCCCGCAGGAGCCCCTGGGTATACGGGTGGAATGGGTTCTCGAAGATGGACTTCCGGTCCGCCAGCTCCACGATGTTGCCGGCGTACATGACCGCGATGTGGTCGCACAGCACCGCGGCCACGCCGAGGTCGTGGGTGATGAAGATCAGCGACTTGCCCAACTGCTCCAGCAGTTCCCGCAGCAGGTCGAGGATCTGCGCCTGTATGGTCACGTCCAGGGCGGTGGTGGGCTCGTCGGCGATCAGCAGGTCCGGGTTGCACGCCAGCGCGATGGCGATCATGACTCGCTGGCGCATGCCGCCGCTGAACTCGTGGGGATAGCTGTCGAGCCGCTCGTGGGGATTGGGGATGCCCACCTTGTTGAGCATGTCCTCGGCGCGCTCGTAGGCATCCTTTTTCCGCAGGCCCTCGTGGATCACGTATCCCTCCGCCACCTGGTCGCCGACGGTGTAGGCAGGGTTCAGCGCCACCATGGGTTCCTGGAAGATCATGGAGATGCGGCTGCCGCGGTAGGAGCGCATCTCCGGCTCCGTCTTGGTCAGCAGGTCCTCGCCCTTGAACAGGACCTGTCCGTTGGTGATCCGGCCCGGCGGTTGCGGCACGAGCCGCATGAGCGAGAGCGCCAGCACGCTCTTGCCGGAGCCGGTCTCGCCGACGATGCCCAGCGTCTGCCCCTCTTGCAGTTGGAACGACACCCGGTCCACCGCGGTGAGGATTCCCTTGCGGAGAAAGAAACGGGTCTCCAGGTCCCGGACGTCCAGGAGCGGCTCAGGCACTGGACCGTTCCTCACTCAGGCGGGGGTCCAGGACATCGCGGAGGCCGTCACCCAGAAGGTTGAGTCCCAGCACGGAAAAGCAGATGGCCAGCCCCGGGAAGATGGCGGCCCAGGGATAGAACTCCATGATGGAGCGGGCCTCGTGGAGGATGCTGCCCCAGCTCGGGGTGGGCGGCGGCACGCCGATGCCCAGGAAGCTCAACGACGCCTCGGCGATGATGGCGTGGGCGAAGTCCAGGGTCGCCTGCACCAGCACCGGGGCCATGCAGTTGGGCAGGATCTGGCGGAACAGCACCCGAAGGTTGGATTCCCCCTGCACCATGGCCGCTTCCACGTACTCCTTCTCGCGTTCCTTGAGCACCGAGGCCCGCACCAGACGGGCGAAGTTCGGCGTGTAGCGTATGGCCAGGGCGATGCACACGTTGGTGAGGGACGCGCCCAGGGCGGCCATCAGCGCGATGGCCAGCAGAAGTCCCGGAAACGCCATCACCGCGTCCATGATGCGCATCAGCACGTTGTCCAGGGTCCGGCCGGCGAAACCCGACACCGCGCCCAGGAAGATCCCTGCCGCCAGCGCCAGGGTGACGGAGCCGAGCCCGGCGATGACCGAGATGCGCGCGCCGTAGATCACCCGCGAGAAGATGTCGCGTCCGAAGGTATCGGTGCCGAAGGGGTGCTCCGCCGACAGCGGCACAAGCCGCGCCGTCAGGTCCACTTCATCGGGGTCGTAGTAGGCGATCTGGGGAGCGAACAGGGCGACCACGAAGACGAACGCTACGAACACCAGTCCAGCCACCGCCATGCGGTTCTCCGAGAACCGCACCAACCAGTCGCGGACCGATGCGAAGGCGCCGCCGACGCGGCCGATTCCGTTTATGGTCGTTGCTTCAGCACCTGTGCCGTTGGACATGAAGAGTCCTTGCGACCCTTGAGCCGCCGAACAGTAATGGGTCCACATATCGCCTTCGCCGGACCGCCGTCAAGGAGATTCGACGTGGACCGGACTTGTGCTGATCTGGCTAGCAATTCATGGTGTGAATGGATATCATTCATGGCGTGAATGATTCGCTTCCACGGCAGATTGCCCAAAACCTGCGGCAATGTCTCCGCACCATGCCGGCGGTGGTGCTCACCGGCGCGCGCCAGACCGGCAAGAGCACTCTGGCGGGAGAACTAACGCCGCCCAGGCGACGCTACGTCTCGTTGGACGACCTGGATGCCCTTGACGCCGCCCGTCATGACCCGACTGCGCTGGTCGGAGGCGAGGCGCCGGTCACTTTGGACGAGGTGCAGCGGGCGCCGGACCTTTTGGCCGCGGTTAAGCAGGAGATCGACCGCCGCCGCCGCCCCGGCCAGTTTCTCCTGACGGGTTCGGCGAACCTGCTGTTGATGCGTCAGGTGGCGGAGACGCTGGCCGGCCGCGCCAGCTATCTTTCGTTGTGGCCCATGTCGCGCCGTGAGCAACTTGGCCTCGGCGTCTGCGGCGTGTGGGAGCAACTGCTGGCCGCGCCGGATGCAGAGTGGGCCGATATCGTAACGCAGAGCACGGAGGCCGGCCCCGAAGGTTGGCAGGCATTGGCCCAGCGCGGCGGCTTCCCTGTTCCTGCGGTGCATCTCGGCACCGACGAGGAGCGCGCCGTGTGGTTCGATGGTTACGTGCGGACGTACCTGGAACGCGACCTGCCTCAACTCTCCTCGTTGTCGGCGCTGCCTGACTTTCGCCGACTCATGCGCGCCGCCTGCCAGCGCATCGGCCAGACGGTGAACCAGACGGAACTCGGCCGCGACGTCGCCCTGCCGCAGGCCACGGTCCACCGCTATCTCAACCTCCTGGAAACATCCTGCCTGCTGGTGCGCGTGCCGGCCTATGCCGTCAACCGCACGAAGCGGTTGATGAAGGCTCCCAAGCTCTACTGGAGTGACACGGGCATTGCCATGCACTTGGCGGGCGGCGAGCCTACGGGCGCATGGCTTGAGAATCTGGTGCTCAATGACCTGCTTGTGTGGCGTGACGCCCGCCTTGCCCGGACCGAAATCCTGCATTGGCGCACCGTGGCGGGCGAAGAAGTGGACTTCGTAATTGAAACTCAGGACGGCCTCTTGCCCATTGAAATAAAAGCAAGCCGCCGCCCCGGTCTCGGGGACATACGGCATCTGCGAACGTTTCACGCCGAGTATCCCGGCCAGACCCGGGCGGGGTTACTGCTGCACACCGGAGGCACCACGGAATGGTTAGCCCCGAATGTCCTGGCAACGCCTTGGTGGCAGGTGGTTTGACACGGCCGGTTTGCTGCGCCGACGGTGAACCGCATCATCACGAATAGCCGCACTTACGAGAGCAGGTCACCGTGGCGTGTGGCCGGGACGCCGGTCGGCGGCTGACCCGGCAGCGTCCAGCGCCGCTCCAGCAAGCGCACGGCGCGCACGACCAACAGGGTCAGGACAAGGTAGATCAAACCCGCCAGAGCGAAGAACTCCACCGCCAGGTAGGTGCGGGCAATGAGGGTGCGCGCCACGCCTGTGAGGTCGAGCAACGTGATGGTGCTGGCCAGGGCGCTGCCCTTCAGCAGGAGGATCACCTCGTTGCCGTAGGCCGGCAGCGCCTGGCGCACCGCGCGGGGCAGTACGATGAGGCGGATCTCCTGCCAGCGCGAGAAACCCAGGGCCCGTGCCGCCTCCCGCTCCCCGCGAGGCACCGCCAGCATCCCGCCGCGGATGATCTCGGCCGTGTAGGCGGCGGTGTTCAGGCTGAAGGCGATGATCGCGCACCAGTACGCCTCACTCAGGACCGGCCACAGCAGGCTGTCCCGTACCGCCGCGAACTGCGCCAGGCCGTAGTAGACCAGGAAGATCTGAACCAGAAGGGGCGTGCCCCGGAAGAAGAACACGTAGCCGTAGGCCGGCATCCGGAGCCAGCGATGCCGCGACGTGCGCATGAGCGCCAGCGGGAAGGCCAGGGTGGTGCCTGCCAGCATGGCCAGCACCGTAAGCTGCACCGTGAGCCAGGCGCCCGCCAAGAGCTGCGGGATGTCGTTGGCGGCCGTTCCGTAGAACTCCGCGATCATCCGGACCACCCCACGCCGCGCGCCGCGCGCCGTTCCAACACCTGTATGCCCGCCATGGAGACCGCGGTCATGGCGAGGTAGATGACCGCCGCGGCGAGATAGAAGGTGAACGGTCGCTGCGTGTAGCTCACCGCCAATGCGCTCTTGCGCATCAACTCGTCCAGCCCCACCACCGACACCAGAGAGGTGTCCTTTAGCAGCACCAGGAACAGGTTGCCCAGCCCCGGAAGCGCCGTCCGCCAGACCTGCGGCAGCAGCACGTGGCGAAACGCGCTCAGCCGTGTGAGCCCCAGGGCGCTGGCGGCCTCGGCCTGGCCCGGCGGGACGGCAAGGAATGCGCCCCGCAGCACCTCGGTCGCGTAGGCACCGAAGGTCAGGCTCAGGGCCGTCACTCCGGCCAGGAAGGGGTTTAACTCGAAGAACCCGGTAACGCCGAACAGCGTGGCCACGCGTCCGATGGCGGCGGAGGCGCCGAAGTAGACGATCAGGACCACCAGCAGTTCGGGTACGCCACGCACCGCGGTGGTGTAGGCGTGAGCGGCGGCACGCAGCAGCCGCCGGCGGGACATCCGCGCCGCCGCGCCGCCGACGCCCAGCAGCAGGCCGCCGGCGAGGGAGGCGACCGCCAGCCCGGCGGTCACGAGTGTCCCTGCCGCGAGTTGGGTGCCGAAACCGAGCAGTAGCGCCGGGGTCTCGTTCATGCCGACCGCCTACGCGAGCGGCCATTGTCGAAACGGGATCTACCCGGCGAAGACACTGCCGCGGAATTGCAGGCCACTAGTAGATGCTGAAGGGAAAGTACCGCGCGTTGATCTTGGCGTAGGTGCCGTCTGCGAGTATGGCCGCCAGCGCGGCGTTGAGCCGTTGGCGCAACGTGTTGTCTTCCTTGCGCACGGCGATGCCGATGCCCTCGTCCAGCTCGTAGGCGTCGCCCACCACCTCGAAACCGGCTCCCGCCTTGGTCTTCAGCCATTCGTGAAGCACCAACCCATCGGCGAAGATGGCGTCGAGCCTTCGGGCGGCCAAGTCGAGGTAGGCATCGGTCTGCTTGTCGTAGAGCTTCACCTTCGCGCCGCCGGCGTTCTTCGCCAGCCAGCTCGCGGCAATGGTGGCGCGCTGGGTGCCGACGGTCTTGCCGGCGAGTTTTGCGGGGTCGAAGCCGCCGCCCTTGGCGGCCACGAAGCGCACCTTGTTGCTGTAGTACTTGTCGGTGAAGCTCACCACCTTCCTGCGCTCGTCGGTGATGGACATGCTCGCCACGATGGCATCATACTTCCCGGCCAGAAGCGCCGGGATGATGCCGTCCCAATCCTGCGCCACCAGCTTGCATTCCACCTTCAGCCGCTCGCAGAGCGCCAGGGCGATGTCGATGTCGAACCCCTTGAGCTTGCCCGACTGGTCGACGAAGTTGAACGGCGGATAGTAGCCTTCACTGCCGATTCGAAGCGGATTGGGCACACCGGAATCCGCATTCACCACGTAAGCGGAAAACGTCAGCGGTGCGATGAGCACCGCCATCAAGCCGACGATGATTCGTTTCATGAACCCCTCCGATCCTTCTGTCCTCGCACGAACCAGCCTCTCGGGATCCCGTTTGATCATCATCCACTCTTAGAACACTAACGGTCAATCCCATAATGTTCCCAAGAGGTGGGAAGATGCCGGACCGAAGGGATTCGGCTGTTCTAGTTGACTAACGAACGAGATGGGATAACATGGCGTTTCCATGCCGGCCTCACGATCAGAGAAGATCCGCGCGCGCCTCGGTCACCCGATCATCGACTCCGACGGACATACGGTGGAGCTTACGCCGGTGTACCTGGATTACCTGAAACAGGCGGGCGGCCCGGATATCGTCGACCGCTACGTCAAGGCCACCGCGGCCCGCGGAACCAACCGCTGGCACGACATGACGGAGGACGAGCGGCGCCGCGACTGGACCCGCTGTCCGCCGTGGTGGGCCCGGCCCACGCGCACGCTGGACCGCGCCACGGCGTCGCTGCCGCGGCTGCTCCACGAGAGGATGGGCGAGCTCGGGCTGGATTACGCCGTCCTCTATCCGACCGAGGGCATGGGCGGTCCGCCGGTCTTCCGTGACGAGGAGCTCCGCAGGGTGTCGTGCCGAGCCCTCAACACGTTTCACGCCGACATCTATCGCGACTGCGCCGACCGCATGACCCCGGCCGCGGTGATCCCGTTCGAGAACCCGCAAGAGGCCGTTGAGGAAATGGAGCACGCGATCAGCGTGCTCGGCCTCAAGGTCATCGTCTTCACGCACCAGCGCCGGCCGATTCCGAAGGGGCAGGGCGGCGCGCCGGAGGCGGCGCAGTACGCCTACCGGCTGGACACCTTCGGAATCGACAGCGAGCACGACTACGACCCTGTGTGGGCCAAGTGCGTCGAGTTGAAAGCGGTTCCCACCTCCCATGCCGGCTCCCAGGGCATCGGCACGCGCCAGTCCATCTCCAATTACGCGTACAACCATATCGGCCATTTCGCCGCGGCCAACGAGGCCATCTGCAAGTCGCTGTTCATGGGTGGGGTGACCCGGCGGTTTCCCGGTATCCGGCTGGGCTTCCTCGAGTGCGGTGTCGCATGGGCCTGCGTGCTGTACGCGGACCTGGTGGGCCACTGGGAGAAACGCGGACCCAAGGGTATCCACAACCTGGATCCGGCCAACCTCGATCAGGAAGAGCTGCTGCGGCTGGTTGGCGAGTACGGCAGCGACCGGGTGAAGCAGCGGCTGGACGATATCCGGAGGTTCTTCGAGGGAACCGACGCCTCGGCCATCGGCAACTACCGCAAGGCCCACGAGCTGAGGCACCCGGACAACCTGGACGACTGGGCGCGGTGCGGGATCGCGGAGGCGGAGGAGATCCGCGACCTGTTCGTGCCCCATTTCTTCTTCGGCTGCGAGGCGGACGACCCCACGGTGGTGTGGGCCTTCAACGCGCGGGTCAACCCCTTCGGCGCGCGGCTGAACGCGATGATGAGCTCGGACCTGGGGCACTGGGACGTGGCCGACATGCGGGAGGTGGTGCCGGAATCGTATGAGTTGCTCGAGCGCGGGCTCCTCACGGAGGACGACTTCCGCGATTTCGCGTTCACCAACGCGGCCCGCTTCTACACGGAGATGAACCCGGACTTCTTTGCCGGCACCGTGTGCGAGGACGCGGTAGCCAAGGGCCTTTCCCCGAAGCCGGACATCTAAGGCAAGCCGTCCACAAGACATTCACGGGAGATTCATGGTGATTCGTATCGGCGTCATCGGCGTGGGATTTGGTGCGAAGGTGCAGGCTCCGGCCTTCCAGGACGAAGGCTTCGAGGTGACGGCCATCTGCTCGCGGAGGGAGGAGCGGGCCCGGGAGGCGGCGGCGAGCCTGGGCATTCCGCACGCGTACACCGACTATCGGGAGATGCTGGAGCAGCCGGACCTGGACGCGGTGAGCATCGTGACGCCTCCCAACCTCCATCACGACATGACCGCGGCGGCGCTGGACGCGGGCAAGCACGTGCTGTGCGAGAAGCCGTTCGCCATGGATGAGGCCGAGGCCAGGGCCATGCTCGACATGGCCCGCGGCACCAGCATGACCGCCATGGTTGCCCACGAGTTCCGCTTCGCCCCGGCCCGGGCTTACGTCAAGGAGTTGCTGGAGCAGGGCTACATCGGCGATTTCCAGAGCGCGTCCGTGACCCTTTTCATGAGGGGCGGGCCGCCCGGCGGCCGCCCCGGTTTCGACTGGCGCCAGCAGTACTCCTACGGCGGCGGGCAACTGGGAGGGCTGGGGTCCCACTACATCGATTGCCTGCGGGACTGGTTCGGCGACGTCGCCAGCGTCAGCGGCCGGGTGTTCACGCCGGAGGACGGCGCCCACGGCGGCGACACCTCCGACGACGCTTTCGGACTGCTCATGAGTTTCGCCAAGGGTGGTTGGGCGTCGCTGGCCGCAAACTTCTCCGCGCCCCTGGGGTCGAAGGTGCGGATGGAGATCCACGGTTCCGAGGGGAGCCTGAGCCTCTCCCACGGAGGCCCCAATCCGCCGCCCGACGGCACCGTGTTCGGGGCGCGGCACGACGAGGACAAGGAATTGCACGAGTTGCCGGTGCCGGAGCGGTTCGCCGTGGCGTCGGACGAGCGGGACGCGCGCCTGGGCGCCTTCCGGGTCCTGGCCGGAAGGTTCCGCCGCGGCATCGAGGAGGGCACTTCGCCCACCCCCAACTTCGAGGACGCCTACCGCTGCCAGCAGATCATGGACGCCGTGCGCTTCGGCGGCGCCGGCCAATGGGCGGAGTTGGGGAAGTAGATAGCGTCCTTCGACTTCGCTCCGCTACGCTCAGGACGAACGGGTCGATTTCCAGCCACCGTTCGTCCTGAGCGTAGCGGAGCGCCAGCGGAGCGAAGTCGAAGGACGCAAGTATCCGACAGGCTCCGACGAGTCCAAGGAGTCCCGCCATGGCGAAGAACGGCTTCAAGGTGCTCGACAGCGACATGCACGTTTTCGAGCCTCACGACCTGTACCTCAAGTACATGGACCCGGAGTGGGGCGACCGGATCCCGCGGGGTGAGCCGCGCAGGCGGCACGGGCAGATCCGCTTCACTTTCGCCGACGGCACGCCGGTGCGGCCCGGCGGCTCGGGGCTCCGATCGCCCCGGGGCGCTCAGGAGCAGCGGTTCGAAAAGGTGGCGCCCCACTACCGGAACTCGCTGGAGCGGGACTACGATCCGGTGTCGCAACTCGACGCCATGGACGTGGAAGGACTGGACGTGGCCGTGCTGTTCCGCACGTTTCCCTTGCACTGCGACGACGGCCTGGAGGGCGAGTACGCGATGGCGCTGTGCCGCGCCTGGAACGACTGGATCTTCGACTTCTGCAAGGAGAACCCCGCGCGGATGAAGTTCGCGGCGCTGATCACGCTCCACGACGTGGACCTGGCGGTGGAGGAGGCCCGGCGCGCGGCGGAGGAGCTCGGGGCCGCGGGGCTGTGCCTGGTGCCGGAACCGGTCAACGGCAACCACATCCACGACCATTGCTTCGATCCATTATGGGCCCAGGCGGAACGCTCCGGAGTGCCCATCTGTTTTCACCCGGCAGGCTTTCCAAGGCAGGAGCACGCGGCGCTTCGCTTCGTCGGGCATCCGAACGACGGTTTCCTGGTCAGCACCTACAGCAAGGCGCTGGAGCTGATGATGGCCATCGGCAGCTTCTGCGGCGGCGGGGTTCTGGAGCGCTTCCCGCGCTTGCGGGCGGTCTTCCTGGAGGGCAACTGCAGTTGGCTGCCGTGGCTGCTCTACCGCATGGACGAGCGCTGGAGCGACCGCAAGGACCAGCTCGACGAGCCCCTGAGCCGTCCGCCCAGCGATTACTTCATGCGCCAGTGCTTCGTTTCCGTGGATCCGGACGAGAGGCTCGTCACCGACGTCATCAGCCGGGTGGGAGACGGCAACCTCGTGATCTCCACCGACTATCCGCACGACGACGCCCACTGGCCCCACGCCATGGAGACGTTCCTCGGCATCGACGGGGTCACGGACGCCTCGCGGCGGAAGATCCTGTGGGACAACTGCGCCCGTCTCTATGATGTGACCGGCCCGGAAGGCTGACGACACTTCAGCCCGTCCCCACCCCTGAATTCCGGCCCCGTATCAAGTACGAGGCAGGCTTTTCGCCGGAATGACGGGGTCGGGGCATTGCAGGGACTGACTTCTCATGCTCACCCGCTACGCACGCGGCACCTTCAGCGTCGATTGGGAGGACCGCTACGATTTCCCCGGGCTGCGGCGCAAACGCGTCGAGAAGGCCCAGCGCGAGCTGGCGAATTCCGATCTCTCGGCGCTGCTCCTGTGGAAGGACGAGAACGTCCGCTACCTCACGAGCCTCCGGGCGCAGCTCATCACCGGCAAGACCACCGCGCTCAACGGCGTGCTGCTGGCAAAGGGCGAGGAGCCGATCCTCCTCTGTTCCGGCGGCGAGCACGACAAGGCGCGCTTCGGCATGCCTTGGCTGTCGAGCGTCCACACCATCCCCATCATGGAGCAGCGGGAGCTCACGGATGGTTTCGTCACTTCCGTGCTGAAGCCGCTGCTGAGCGACCTCAAGCTCACGGGCGGTCGCGTCGGCATCGACCAGGCGCCGCTGTGCCTCATCGAGTCGTTGCGGAAGCATCTCCCGGAGATCGAGGCCGCCGACGGCGACGTGGTCATGCAGCGGGCGCGCTGGGTCAAGCTCGACGAGGAGATTGCGGTCATCGAGGAGTCCTGCGCGCTGGGCGACAGCGTCACCCAACGGGCGCTGGACGAGACCCGCGCCGGACGCCGCGAATGCGAGGTGGCCGGCGACGCCATGCAGACGCTTTTCCATCTCGGCGGGGAGATGGCGCACGTGATCACGCCCTACGTGGCCTCGGGCGAGCACATGTCGCCGCCGCACCGCATCTGCACCGACAAGATCATGCGCAACGGCGACCTCTGCTTCATCGACATCGGCGCCATGTGGAACGGCTACTTCGCCGACATTGGACGCACCACCATCGTCGGCAAGCCCACCCGCCGGCAGAAGGAGATCTACACCGCGGTCTACGAGGGGCTCATGGCGGGCATCGAGCGCATGCGGCCGGGCAACACCAACACGGATGTGTCCGACGCCATCGTCGCCCGCATCGGACGCTACGGCTTGGCCGACCATCTGTTCAGCCTGTTCATCGGCCACGGCATCGGCATGGGCGCCAACGAGCCGCCCTACATCGGCGAGACGCTCCCCGGCGCCACCGTCTTCGAGCTCCAGCCCAACATGGTCTTCGCCGTGGAACCGCTGGTGTGGGTCCCCGGCGTCCGGGGCGGCGGCGGCGTGCGCATCGAGGACATGGTGCTGGTGACCGAGGACGAGCCGCACATCCTCTCGCGGGTCGAGTACGAAGACCGGCTGTTGCTCTAGCCCGACCGTTAAACCCCTCTCCCTCTGGGAGAGGGTGGCCGAAGGCCGGGTGAGGGCGCCGCGGTCTTCCCGCCTTTCCGGATACCCTCACCCCAACCCTCTCCCAAAGGGAGAGGGGGTCGGAGGACGACGAAACGAACGGTTTGCCGAACCGGTGCTGACTTGGTTTATTTGGCGTATGATGTCAGCGGGTTCTGCGGCATGGCGACGGGTAAGCACCGCATCGCGTGGTCTAGCCCTGGGTGCGCTTGTGGGGGTTTTGTTCGCGTCAAGCGTCGCCGCGGGAGAAGGCCGGCTGCAGCTCGATTACAGGGGCTACTTTGGCCGCGTGCACGGCGCCAACCTGGGGTTGACCGTCAAATTCGACACGGCTGCATATGATTCCGATGCGGCCGCGTATGATCTCCGCGCGACGGCGTATGCTGTGCAGGTGAGCCTGAAGACCACCGGTCTGGCCAAGATCGCGCGCTGGAAGGCGACGGCGTATTCGCGTGGCACGCTTCTTTCGGGGGAGGTGGTGCCGGTCCGGGCGGGCTACCGGAGCAAGCAATGGACCAGGAAGCGTTTGGTGGAGCTCGGCTTCGATGAAGGAACGCCCAAGCTCGTGCGCATGAAGCCCCGCAAGAAGTCCAAGGTTCCCCCCTCCCAGCTCAAGGGAGCGCTCGATCCCGCCGGCGCCTTGCTGGCCGTGCTTTCCCGTGTCGACGCGGGCCGGGTGTGTGAGCTGCGTATTCCCGTCTTTGACGGTCGCCGTCTCTACGAGCTCGTGGGGGAGATGGACGGGGACGGTGCCGGACGGCTCCGGGCCGGGCGCTACTCACCGTTCGCCGGTCCCACGGTGGACTGCCGCGTGCGGCTCGAAAGGAAGGCGGGATTCAAGAGGAAAACCGGCGACGCGGGAAAACGCGACGACACCCCGATACATCTCCGGATGGGGCGCGTGTTCGACGAGGTGCCGCCGGTGCCGGTGCGCTTCACTGCCGACACCCGGTACGGCTCCGCGGCCGTGTACCTCCACCGGGGCAGGCTGGCCGCCGACGGCTTGAAGCGGGAACTGCGCCCCCGCCACGGCAGGAAACGCCGGCGCTAGCCAGAGCTGGTCGGCGTTAGTCAGACTTCTTCTCGCCCTGCTCCGGGCCGCCCTCCGCCCATCTCATCGCTGCGAACGCCCCCGCTCCGAAGACCGCGAAAGCGGAAATCTGAGCATACATGGTGCCGTCGAAAGTCAGGCCCACGAACGCCCCGAACGGCACCGCGACGAAGGTAGGGAGCGAAGCAACCACCGCTGCTCCCACTCCGGCGATGTGGCCCAGCGGCTCCATGGCGAGGGCGTTGAGATTGCCGAAGAGAAGTCCGAAGCAGACGAAGACGACCAGCAGGCAGGCCATGAACAGCCACAACGGGGGAAGCCCGTCGAAGGCGAAGGCCAGCGCCCATGCAACCACGGAGACCAGCGTGACGGACACCGCCGCCGCCCTCGTGATCCGGCGCATCCCGTACCTCAACACCAGGCGGGCGTTCATGAGCGAAGCGCCTCCGATGGCCAGCGCCAGCGCGCCGAAATAGACCGGGAAGAGGGCGCCGACCCCGTAGGCTTCCTGGAAGATCTGCTGGGCAGTGCTCAGGTAGGCGATGAACGGCGCGAACGCACAGGCGGTGGCGAGGATATATCCGCGCGCGGTCCGAATCCTCAGGACTTCCAGCACGGCTCCGCCGACGGCCCGCGGCGAGAGGGATCGCCGGCGGGCGGCGGGCAGGGTTTCCGGCTGCCGAAGCGCAAGCCAGGCGAATCCGATGGCGGCGACGACGAAGAACGTCACAAATATCGCCCGCCAGCCTGCCAGCCACTGGAGGCCCTGTCCAAGGGCCGGAGCGACCGTGGGAACGAGGACGAACACCGCGATGGCGAACGACATGAGGCGAGCCATCTGCCGTCCCTCGTACTGATCGCGCACCAGGGCGATGATCACGATGCGCGGCCCCGCCGCACCGAAGCCCTGCACGATGCGGCTCGCGATCATCACCTCGAAGACGGGAGCGAAGACGCTCATGAGGCAACCCGCCATGTACAGGCCGAGGCCGGCATGGATGGCGGGTTTGCGCCCGAAACGGTCGGAGAGCGGGCCGAAGACGATCTGGCCGAGGGCGAGCCCGAAGAGCATGGCCGTGACGACGAACTGGACATCATTCCGGCGCGGCGCCCCGAGGTCGTGACCTATGGCGGGCAACGCCGGCAGCATCGCGTCGGTCGTGAGCGCGGGGAGCGACATCAACAGGGCGACGAGGCCCAGGAATTCGCCGGCACGAAGCGCGGTCGTGCGACTCAATCTTCCTCCGTGTGCGTCACGGCGGACCGGTCAACGAGGTGACGCGACGATCTCGATGCGGCGTCGCGGGCGCTACTCTTTCCCCAGGAACCACGTCGCCAGGTTGTTGAAGTCCTCGGGTTGGTCCAGCCATATGAAGTGGCTCGCCTTGTCGAAGATGTGCATCTGGGCGTTGGGGATGCTCTTGTAGAGGTCGTAGCCGGGGTCGATGCCCTTGTTGGAGTTGCGGCCCCACATGACCAGGGTCGGGACGCTGATCTTGTGGACGTGGTCGCGGATGTGGGCGCCGTCGAAGTAGTACATCTCGCTGGCGCCCTGCATGCCGTTCTTAGCCCAGTACTCCTTCCCCTTGTGCCTCATGTAGAGGTCGTTCCAGCGGGCGGAGAGTTCCATCAGGTGGTCCAGGTACTCCTCGGTGACCATGTCCTTGTTGTAGACGAAGGCTCCGACGTACTTGCGGAGGCCCTCCCGGGTGTTGGTGAGCCCCTCCTTGGGCATCATGGTGCCGGGCTCGAACACGTCCTTGAAGTAGGGGAGGTCGCCGCTGCCGTCCACCTCCACCTGCTGGCCGTCCACCTCGATGACCTGCCGCCCCTCGCCCGGCTTGCGGATGCCCGACCCCGCGGTGCTGCCGCTGTCGACCAGGATCAGCTTCTTCACCAGGTCCGGCCGCTTGATGGTGATGTAGGTGACGATCCAGCCACCCTGGGACTGGCCGATGAGGTTTACGGGAGCCAGGTCCAGGGCCTCGATGAAGCTGATGACGTGGTCGGCGCGCACACGCACGTGGCCCAGGTCGTCCAGGTTGCGCGGCGGGTCGGTCTGGCCGTGTCCCAGCTCGTCGACGGCGTAGACGTGAAGGTGCTCGCCCAACGGAACGATGTTCGGGTACCAGCGGTAGTTCCCCATGCCGATCTCGTTGGCGCCGCCGTGGCACATGACGACCCGTTCCGGGTTGTCTTCGCCGGCCTCGATGTAGTGGGTCTTGTAACCGTCCGCGGTGACGAAACGGCTGTTCCATTTGTCCGGACTGTTGAAGATGGTGGGCCTTTCCATTGACTAATCCTCCTTGGTGACGAACCAGAGCACGAGGTCGTTGAAGTCCTGAACCTGGTCCCACCAGCAGAAGTGGCTGGCCTTGTCCAGGATATGCATCTGCGCGTTGGGCATGCGCTTGTAGAGCTCGTACTGCGGGTCGATGCCCTTGACCGAGTTCTTGCCGGCGATGAACAGCGTCGGGTTCTTGATCCGGTGGACGTGGTCGCGGATGTGCTTGCCTTCGAAGAAGTACATGTCGTGGTGGCCCTTGACGTCCTGGTTGTCCCAGAACTTCTTGCCCCTGTGTTCCAGGTAGAAGGCGGTCCAGCGCCTGGAGGTTTCCTCTAGGTAGTCCACGTACTCGTCGGTGACCATGGAGTGGTCGTAGGCGAAGGTCTCCGTGTACATGCGGATGCCGTCTCGGGTGTCCAGCAGCCCTTGCTTGGGCAGCATGGTGCCGGGCTCGAAGATCTTCTTGAAGTACGGCAGCTCGCCGCCTCCGGTCCGGATATTCTCGCCGTCGATCTCCTGGACGTCGCCGACGTCGTTCTCCGCGCCGGTCTTGAAGCCCGACCCCGCGGTGCTGCCGCTGTCCACCAGCACGAGCCTCTTCACCAGGTCCGGGCGGGTAATGGTGATGTAGGTGACGATCCAGCCGCCCTGGGACTGTCCGCACAGGTTGACGGGCGCCAGCCCCTTTTCCTCGATGAAGCGGATGACGTGCTCCGCGCGCACGCGCACGTGGCCCAGGTCGGCGATGTCCCGCGGCGGGTCGGTGAAGCCGTGCCCCAGCTCGTCGACGGCGAACACGTGGAGCCTCTCGGCCAGCGGCAGAACCGTGGGGTACCAGCGGTAAAGGCCCGCGCCCAGGGCGGCGCTGCCGCCGTGCACCAGCACCAGCCGGTCGTTGGCCGGGTCCCCGGCCTCGATGAAATGGGTCTTGTAGCCGTCGATGGTCTCGTCGTGCTTCTTGTACTTGTCCGGGCTGTTGAACAACGTCTCCACTTGCTTACCTCCTCTACTCCTTCTCGATGAACCACTCCACCAGCGCGTTGAAGTCCCGCCACTGGTCCAGCCAAAGGAAGTGGTTGGCCTTGTCGAGGATGTGCATCTGGGCATTGGGGAACATCTTGTAGAGCAGGTACCCCATGTCGAGCCCCTTGTTGGAGTTCTTTCCCCACACCACGAGCGTCGGCGTCTGGATCCTGTGCACGTGCTCGCGGATGTGCTTGCCGTCGATCTCCAATTGTCGGCGCTGGCCGGCCAGGGTCTGCTTGGCCCAGTATTTCTCGCCCCGGTGTTCGTCGTAGAGTTGGCTCCACCTGCCCGACAGCTCCATCAGGTGGTCGAGGAACTCCTCGCTGACCATGGACTCGTCGTAGAAGAATGCGCTGGCGTACTGACGTACGCCCTCCCGGGTGTCGGTCAGCCCCTTCTTGGGGCGCATGGTGCCGGGTTCGAACAGCACCTTCTGGTACGGCAGTTCCTGGGTGTCGCCGGATATCGCGACTCCGTCCACCTCGGTGGTCGTGGTCTGCAATGACGCCACCTCCGCGGGCCGCCCGGCGGTGCTGCCGCTGTCGATGAGGATCAGCTTCCGGACCAGGTCGGGCCTCAGGAGCGTGATGTAGGTGACGATCCAGCCTCCCTGGGACTGGCCGGCGAGGTTGACCGGGCCGATCCCCAAGGTCTCGATGAAGTTCAGCACGTGGTCCGCGCGCACCCGGATGTGGCTCAGTTCGTCGAGGTTCCGGGGCGGGTCGGTGTAGCCGCTGCCCAGCTCGTCGATGGCGAACACATGGAACTTTTTCGCCAGCGGGATGATGTTGGCGTACCAGCGGTAGCAACCCATGCCCACCTCGATGGCGCCGCCGTGCACCAGCACCAGCTTCTGGGGGTTTCCTTCCCCCGCCTCGATGTAGTGGGTCTTGTAGCCGTCAACCGTGGCGAACTGGCTCTTGAACTTGTCGGGACTGTTGAACAGGGTCTCCATGGAGATGCCTCCTCGGGTGAGTTGCATCCCCATGCATATTATTTCGGGTGGGTCGAGGCAACCGGTCGGGGTCTCGGCGGCGTCGCCGGAGCCGGTCAGGGAACCCCGTCATGGAAAGAAATTCAGGAAAAGAAGACCAGCTTGACCAATAGAGCCAGAACCGCCGGCGCGAAAGCCAGCTTCAGGACCGCCATGTCGCGTTTCAACACGGCGATGTCGTCCTTGATCTCGGCCTTGAGTTCGGCCAGATCCTGCTTGGTGGCGAGCGTTTCTACCATCGGTATCGCACCGGCGGCCGCCTTGGCCTTCTCTTCCGTGGCTCCCGCTTCGATAAGGGCATCGTAGAGTTCCGTAACGATCAAGCTCATGGGTTCGTCCCCGAACGCGCCCCCGCGCTCGGATGCCGCGAAAGGTCTACATGGCACCAGGAAACCGCGGGAATGTCACGTAATGTAGCGACCGATCCAAAATCGGACGCACGATGCTTGTATGAACATCTCTCGGCGGTGAAAGCGGAAACTTTAGCCGTAGGCGGCGCATCTTGACACCCAAGGCCCATTTTGTTGGTGTACGGAGCGAGTCCACCGGAGGGAACCCCAAGGCCATCGACGAAAAAATGGTTTCAACGCTCGCAACCCGTCGTTCCAGCGGAAGCGGGAATCCAGGCAGGGCGGGGCGGCCCCTTCGCGCACGCACTGCCGGCCTTCTTGTTTGGCTCCTGTTGATGTCCTCTTCCACGCTGGTCCTCGCCGCCGACCGTAACTTCTCGCAGTACCCGGGTTTCGCCGAGTATTTTGCGGCCAACCCGCCGGCCGAAGCCGCCGGTCCGGCCGATCGGGCGCTGGCCCGCCGCCACGCGCCGCGCTTCCACCTGCCCGCGGGCCACGAAGGGCCCATCGACTTCTACCGCGACTACATCGCACACGGTTACCTGGTAACGGGCGACGGCGTCCGCATCGACGGTCCCACGCCGGCGGACCTGAACCGCTACCGCGACGACGTCCGCGCCGAGTTCACGCACGTGCCGGGCGCGGCCGAGCCCCGGCCCGTGGTCTACGGCACGGTGGAGCGCACCGGCCTGTGGGCGCCGCAGGAATCGGATCGGACGGCCGAGGAGTTCACGGTCGTCACCTACCACCTGGTGTTCCGGGTAAGCGGCCTGCCCGCCGCAACGCCGCTGGCCGTGGCCCTTCCGCTCCGGCTGGTGGCGGACCTCGACGACTGGCACCAGCTCGACCACTACACCGCCGCGTTCGTGGTCCTGGCCGCGGACGGGCGGCCCGTCGCCCTGACCCTGCAGCAGCACAACTACCTGCGCACCGACCTAGTCGGCGAGTCGGTGGAACTCGGGCCCGACGGACGCTTCGACATCGACGTGGCCATCCGCTCGAACGAGCTTTACCCCCACGTTCCGGGGCGGACGGCGCGCCGGGCCGTACGGTTCCTGGACCATGACGCCAGGGCCTTCATGATGGGCTTCGGCAAGCGCCCGATGATGTCGGCGGACGACATCACCGACCCCGACCGCACCGTTGAGTACGAGCTCGCATTCCTCCCCGGCTCCGACGCCTTCTACGCGTTCCACGGCTTCCTCGGCGAGCGCCGCCGCCTGCCCGGCCGCGACGGCCCGCCGGGCGCCCGCTACAACACCCGGCCCGAGCTCAAGCCCCTGCCCGCGCAGATCCTCGACGGCTATTGGCGCGAGGGGAACGAGGGCGACTGGGCGCGGTATCAGAGCAGCCGGGAGAACGGTTCCGGCCGTGCGGGCTTCGCCCGAGCGCAGGCAGCGGTGTTCCATCGCAACCTCGACTGCCTGCGCCGGGAGCGCCGAGGGTGCGTCCTGGAGTAGTTTGGGCACACCGGTTGTCGGACGTAGCCGTGCCGAGTGGTGAGTTGTTTTGACCGGTCTGACTGGTTATAATTCTTTTATGGCTATCACGTATTCGGCGTACGACGCCAAGGCGCGGTTCTCCGAGGTCCTCCGGCAGGTGCGCGATGGAAAAACGGTCAGGGTTTCCTACCGGGGCAAGCCGGTCGCCGAAATTCGCGCTATCCGCGAATCGCCTGAAACCATCGAATCGCGACTCGATGACCTCGAACGACAAGGGACTCTGGTGCGGTCGGGGGAACCTAGGGGACCTCTGAAAACCGTTGAACGCCGCCGCGGCGCTCTGAAACGGTTCCTGGCCGAGCGCGGTGAATGAGCGTCGCGTACGTCGATACCTCGGCACTTGTCGCCGTCGCCTTCGATGAGCGGGGTGCCGCTGCATGTGCGCGAAGGCTCGGGTCATTTTCGCGGCTCGTCTCCTCGAACCTGCTCGAAGCCGAGTTGCGCGCCGTGTTTGCGCGCGAAGGACATGGATTCGCCGCGAATCTTCTCTCGGGGATCGAGTGGGTGCTACCGGATCGCCCGCTGAGTCACGAGTTCGAGACGGCACTGGAGGCAGGCTACCTGCGCGGAGCCGACCTGTGGCACATTGCCATGGCCCTCTACGTAGCCCCGGAGCCACCTGACCTCCACTTCATCACGCTGGATGGACGGCAGCGGACCATCGCCGCGGCGCTCGGGTTCGAAGTCTGAGTGCATCTTTACTCGTGTTTCGATGACAAAGGGCGTCTTCTCTCCGCGAGGCGTCCCGATCTCGCCTACGCCTGAATCGCCGTCGCCACCACCAGGTACAGCGTGGTGCCCAGCAGATCGTTGAAGGCCGTCACCAGCGGGCCGGCGGCGACGGCGGGGTCGCGGTTGAGCTTGTAGAAGATGATGGGCTGCACGGTTCCGACACAGGCGGCGGCGGTGACGGAGATGACCATGCCGATGAGCACGGCGACGGACAGGTTGAGGATGTCCGGAGTGCCCATGTTGATGAGGTAGCTGGCGGCGGCGGTGATGAGACCGCAGCTTGCGCCCAGGGCCAGGCCGGTGGCGGCTTCGCGGGCGATGACGGAGACGATGCGCTGGAAGGACAGGGTGCCCAGGGCGATGGCCCGCACCACCAGGGTGGACGATTGGAGGCCGACGGCCCCGGCGGTGGCGATGATGACCGGCAGGAACGCCGCCAGCAGCGCCATCTTCTCGAAGGTGGCAACGAAGACCTTGGAGATCACCAGCGCCACCACGAGCCCCAGGAGCACCGTCATCACCACCCACGAGAAGCGTTCGCCGACGCGCTTGAGCACGGAGTCGTGCGCGAGGTTGATGGACTCGCTCTCCACGCCGGCGATGGCGTAGATGTCCTTGCTGGCTTCCTCCTCGATGACGTCCACCACGTCGTCGATGGTGACACGGCCGACGAGCCGTTCCTGCCCGTCCACCACGGGGACGGAGACGAAATCGTACTTTTGCAGGATACGGGCGACCTCGTCCTGGGGCATCTCCAGCGGCACCGAGATCACCGGCCGGTCCATGATGTCGGCCACGGCTTCGTCCGGGCTCGCCAGCACCAGGTAGCTTAAAGGCAGAATGCCGGTGACATGCCTTTCCACGTTGACCACGAAGACGTCGTGGACCTCGGGCACATCGTCGTGGGCCCGCCGGATGAGCCCGATGGCCTGCTCCACGGTGGCGTACTGCGGCACGGACACGTACTCCGTCTGCATGATTCCGCCGGCGGTGTCCGACGGATGATCGAGCAGGTCGCCGATCTCTTCCGCCAGCTCCGACGGCATTTCCGCCAGGACGGTGGGGGTGCGCTCTTCCGGCAGGGTTTCGAGCAGGTCGGCGGCGTCATCGGTATCGAGCTCCTCCACCAGCCCGGCCAGCTCCCGGTCCGAGAGGTCCGCCACCAGTTCGTCGCGCACCGCCGGCGAGACCAGGCTCAATACTGCGGAGGCCGCTTCCGGGGGCAGCAGGCGGAACACCCGCTGCCGCACCCCGGGCTCATCAAGCTGGTCCAAGAGTTCGGCGACGTCGGCGGGATGAAAATCGGCCAGCAGTTGGCGCACGTCGTCGTAGCGGCCCAGCCCGGTCATCATGACGATGTTCTCGAGCGCCACGTCGCGCGGCGACGGGCCCGAAGATGCCTGCTCGGGCCGATCCCGCGAGGGTGTATCCGGAGCTGGATGCTGCATCTTGGTTCAGTGGATAGGGACGGCCCGCTTCGGATGCCGGAGCACCTAGTGTCCTGTATAGCCGCAACACGTTAAGATTACGTTAAAATTTTTCCCATGGCCGGGGCAAAAAGCAAGCGAGGGAAATTTACTTGAAACCTCGTTTGGCTATAATGGTCGGCGTCCCGCAGTTGGCGGAGGGGGAAACGGATGATGGCGAGTTACGACTACGACCTGGTTTGCATCGGCAGCGGACCCGCGGGCCAGCGCGCCGCCGTGCAGGCGGCCAAGGTGGGAAAGAGGGTGGCGGTGGTGGAGAAGCAGCGCTTCGTCGGAGGCATCTGCGTCGACAACGGCACCATCCCCTCCAAGACCTTTCGCGAGGCCGTGCGTCGGGTCTACTCGCGGCCCGGGCTGGAGGTAATGGACCCTTTTTCCACCAGCGGCAGGAGCCGGCCCACCATGCAGCAGTTGGTGGGCCACGTGCACCGGGTGATCCAGAGGGAGATCGCGGTGGTGGACGATGCCCTCACCCGGAACGACGTCAAGATCCTTCATGCGCGCGGCGAGTTCGTCGACCCGCATACGATCCGCCTGGAGGCGGAGGGGGAACGTCGCGTCATCACCGCGGACAAGGTGCTGATCGCGGTGGGCACCCGGCCGGGAGAGCCCCGCGGCATGACCCCTGACGGCCGGACGGTGATCACCTCGGACGACGTTCTCGGCATCGAGGAGCTGCCCCAGACCATGGCGGTGGTGGGGGCGGGCGTCATCGGCATCGAGTACGCCTCCATGTTCGCGGCCCTGGGCGTGCGTGTCACGGTCATCGACGCCCGGGAGCGGCCGCTGGAGTTCATGGACTACGAGATCGTCGACGAGTTGATGCACCAGCTCCGCAAGGCCGACGTCACCTTCCGCTGGGGCGACGCGGTGGAACAGGTGGAGATCGTGGAGACCCCCAAGCGGCAGGGGCTGCTGAAGCTCCACTCGGGCAAGTTTCTGGTGGCCGACGTGATCCTTGTCTCCGCGGGCCGGCAGGGGGCGTCGTCCACGCTGAACCTGGAGGCGGTGGGCCTCGAAGCGGACGAACGCGGACGCCTGCACGTCGACGAGAATTTCCGGACGCCGGTGGAGAACATCTGGGCGGCGGGCGACCTCATCGGCTTTCCCGCCCTGGCCGCCATGTCGTCGGAACAGGGCAGGCTGGCGGCCTGCCGGATGTTCGGCGTGGACGCGGAGCCCATCGGCCACCACTATCCCATCGGCATCTACGCCATCCCCGAGCTTTCCTCGGTGGGGGCCACGGAAGAAGAGCTGACGAGCCAGAAGGTCCCCTACGAGACCGGCGTCGCGCGTTACAAGGAGATTTCCCGCGGCATCATCCTCGGCGACGACTCCGGCATGTTCAAGATGCTCTTCCACCGCGACGACGGCCGTCTCCTCGGCTGCCATTGCATCGGCAGCGGCGCCACCGAGCTCGTCCACGTGGGACAGGCCGTGCTGGGGCTGGGCGGGGGACTGGACTACTTCCTGAAGACGGTCTTCAACTACCCGACGCTGGCCGAGTGCTACAAGACCGCGGCTTTCCACGCTGCCAACAAGCTCGCCCTGATCAGCCAAGCCAAGACGTTCATCGACGGCAACGGGTCCACCTGACGGCGGGGCCGCCGGCATCAAGCGAGGGATCACGCTGTGATCGCATTCGCGAGATCCGGCGAACGGACGAGCACGGGCGCTCGGTGTCACTCGGTCGCCGCGAGGCTGGCGTTGAGGATGTCCCCGTGGAGGTCTACGGCGGTGAGGCCGCAGTAGTCCAGGTCGTAGCCGGCGCGCACCTCGATGCCGTCCTGGAGCAACCGCTGTAGCACCAGGCGCCGGAAGCTGCCGTGGCCCATGACACCGTCCTCGTGCTCCTTCAGGTCGGCCTCCTCGTGGGTGGAGAAGTACACCGCCTGCTCGCGCGTGAGGCCGTAGTGGGTGGTCAGGGCCTTGAAGAAGTCCGCCGACCAGTACCCGGTCTGCTCCTCGGTGGCGCCGCCGGCATAGAACTCGGCCACGGTTCCTTCCCAGAGGAGCGTCCGCTTGAAGTCGATCTTGGCGCGGAACTCGGCCAGCATCGGGTCGAGGTACACTTCGTCTTCCTCGATCCCCAAGGCTTTGGCGGTCTCCAGAACGACGTGAATGTGTCCGGGAGGTTCGGGATGCAGCAGCTCGTCGGCGAGCTTCCGGGCCATGGGCGCCATGAGGTCGCGGTTCCTGCGGAAGAAGGCGATGTGCTTGTGGTAGGACGCCGCCTCCACCGTGTTGATCTCGATGGTGTACGAGGCCCAGTTCTTGAAGAACGTCCGTAGCGCGGCGCGCGGCAAGCTTCCCTCCATGAGCTGGACCATGAAGGACGATCCGGTCACGCGCTCGCGCCACCGTTGCGCCACCTTCCGGTAGTGCTCGTCCACGTAGGCCTTGGCGTCGGCGGGCTTCATCGCGGGAATGATCATCTGCGTTCGAGTCCTTTCAATCCCGGCGGGGAAGGACAAGCGTACATTGTCCCACGAGGATTCCCCGTCCTTCCTGATTGGCGCCTTCGAGGTCGCAACGGATCCACCGGTCGGCGCGGTCGGGCGACTTCTCCACCGCGCGCGCGGCAAACCGCATGGTGTCGCCCTCGAAGGTGGAGTGGGTGTGCCGCACGCTGAGCTTCCGCAACACGCCGCGCGGTCCCAGCCAATCGGTCAGCATGCGCATCAGCAGCGCCTGCCGGTAGGCGCCGCTGGCGATGAACGTACGGAGTCCGGCGTGTTCGCGCACCCAGTCGCGGTCGTAGTGGAGCTGCTGGGTGTTCTCCTGGAGTCCGGCCCAGCGCACCGTGTCGATGACGGTCAGGGGGCCGTACTCGCGGGACACTAGCTCCGCGCCCGTTTGAACGTCCTCGAAAAATCTTTGCGCTTCCGTCGTCGCCATGTTTCCGTGTTTCGCCTCAGATGACGCCCGTCTCCGCCAGCGCCTCGTGCTCGGCGGCCGAGTAGCCCAGCTCGGCCAGGATCTCGCGGTTGTGCTGCCCGAGAGTCGGCGCGGGCGCCATCTCCTGTCCCCGCACCCGGGCGACGGCGCCGCGCGGGAACGGGATGCGCCCGAAGCGCGGGTCCTCCACGTCGACGAGGTAGCCGCGGGCCGTGAGCTGCGGATCGCCGGCGAGATCCAGCGGCGTCGAAACCGGCGAGGACGGGAAGCGCCGCCGTTGTCCTTCCTCGACGATCTCCGATTTCGTGAACCTTCTTGACCAGGCCAGCACCCGGTCCATGATGAAGTCCCTCTTCTCGCGTTGCACGTCGTCCGACGACAGCGAGGGGTCGGCCATCAGCTCGGGGTCCCCGACCCACTCCGTGAACTTCTCCCACCGGCCCGGCCGGTTGATCTGGCTCACCACCCAGTGGCCGTCCTTGCACGGCAGCGCTCCGGAGATGGCGGTGATGTTGCCGCGGGTGCCCCGCCGCTCGGTGCGGGTGCCGGAGAAGGTGTACTCGACCATGGCCTGCTCGACGAAAGTCTCCAGGCAGTCCTGCATGGAGATCCGGACGCGCTGGCCCTGGCCGGTCTGCCGGAGCACGTGAAGGGCGGCGGCCGTCCCCATGGCCGCCTGGATGCCCGTGGCCAGGTAGATCATGTGGCCGCCCAGGAGCGTGGGCCGCCCGTCGCGTTGTCCGGTCAGCGAAAGCAGGCCGGAGCGGGCATAGGCGCACAGCTCGTCCTCTTCCTCCTCCACGTCGGTCCACACCAGGTCCGCCTTCAGCGTCGCGCCGTCCACGGACAGCCGCCGGCTACTCACCACGGCGTCGGCGCTCTTCAACAACTTGAGGAAGACCCGCGATCCCGCGGGGGACTCCAGGTCGAGGGAAAGACTGCGCTTGCCGGCGTTCAGGAAGTGGTGGAAGGCCCCCTGTTCCGGGTCGGGCTCGTCCTCCAGGAACGGGCCGGTGCGGCGCACGGCATCCCCGTCCACAGGGTCGATGCGGATGACATCATGACCCGACTCCGCGAGCAGGCGAGTGGCATAGGCTCCGGCCAGGGATCCGAGGTCGATGATGCGCGACATGGTCAATCCTGGCGCCCTTCATCGCCGTTCGTCCTGAGCCCTTCGACAAGGCTCAGGACAGGCGTAGCGAAGCGAAGTCGAAGGACGGTACTCATGCTTACTCCTTTGCCTTCCGTTCTCGGAACAGCGCCACGGTGTGGCGCCGGGCGAACACAAGCTCGTTCTCCGCGTTGCGCACCTCCTCCAGTTGCGTGACGTAGATCCCCACGCCCATCTTCCCCTCCCGGGCGGCGATGTCGACGATGTGGCTTTGGCAGGTAAGCGGCTCGCCCAGGTGGACGGGTTTCAACCACTCGGTCTCGCTGCCGGCGTTGCGCACGTTGGTGTAGGCCGGGGGCACGGGGAGCTGCCGGCGCACGTCGAAAGACGACGCATTCCCTTCCGGCTCCTTGACGCTGAAGGGCGTCCAGCCCACCAGGATGGGAGGCAGAAGGCGCCCTTTGTAGCCGGCGGAGCGGGCAAAGCCGTCGTCCAACCAAAGCGGGTTGGCGTCCCCGGTGGCGTCGACGTAACGGCGGACATCCGAGGCGGACAAGGTCTCCAGCGCGCGTCTCGGGCCTTTCTGGCCAATACAGTCGCGCAGCTCGTCGGTGATGATCGTTTCGGCGGATTCGTTCATGGGAGTGTCAAGTTGCGTTTGTTCGTGCGTCCGTCCGCGGGAGTGGCATGGATGTGGCGTTCCGTTCGGTCCGAGGACACTACACCAAGGCTCCGGTGCCGGCCAGTTCCGTCAACTCACTCTCCGGGAGTTCCAGCCATTCCTGAAGCACCTCCCGTGTGTGCTGTCCCAGGACCGGGGCCGGCGACGCCGGCGGCAGGGAGCTTTCGGAAAACGCGACCGGCAGCGCGGTGGTCAGCATCGAGCCCACCCTGGGCTCGGCCATTGTCTTGTAGGCCTTCGACGGTGCTCCGTCCTCCACGAGATCCTGCACCCGTCGCATGCGCGCCGCGGAGACGCCGGCCTGCTTCAGCCGAGCCTCCACTTCGGCGCTCGGAAGCCGGCCGGTCCACGCCTCGATGCGCTCGTCGATCTCGTCGTGATGCCGCATCCGTCCCGACACGGTGGCGAAGCGGGCATCGCCGGCCAAGCGGACGTCCGTGAGTCCCTCCTCCACGGTCTCGGCCAGGGACCGCCATCGCGCGTCGTCGTGAACGCTCACCGCGCACCACTCGTCCTGCCCGGCGCAGCGATAGACCCCCTGCGGCGCGAAGCGGTCCGAGCGGTTGCCCTTCCGTTCCGGGTTCTCGCGCCTCACCGCGCTGAACATGAGGAGCGGTGCGAGCATCGAAACGCTGCACTCGAACTGGCCCATATCCAGGTGGATGCCCTTGCCCGTGCACTCGCGCTCGGTCAGGGCGCCGATGACGGCATAGCAGGTATGAAGCCCGCCGATGTAGTCGTTCCAGGAGTTGGAGATGGCGGTGGGGGGATCGCCCTCGGCACCGGTGACCTGCATGAGCCCGGCATACCCCTGGAGGTTCATGTTCATGCTGGTCCAGTCGCGGCGCGGGCCCGTGTTGCCGTAGCCCGACATGCTGGCGAATATCAGCCCGGGGTTGGATTCCCTGAGCGTCTCATACCCGAGCCCCAGCCGGGCCATGACTCCCGCGCTGAAGTTCTCCACCACTACGTCCGCGGCGCCCGCCAGGCGGCGGGCGATATCAACGCCCGCGGGGTGCTTGAGGTCGATGGCCACCGAGCGCTTGTTGCGGTTCGTGTTCAGGTAGGAGGCGTGGCGCCCGTCGGGGTGACGGTAAGACGACGGCCACGGAAAGTCCGGATGCTTGCTGCTCTCTATACGGACCACGTCGGCTCCCAGATCCGCCAGCAGCCGAGTACAGAAAGGCGCCGCCAGCACGTGCCCGAAGTCGAGGACCCGGACTCCGGACAAGGGGGCGTCACCGGCCTGTCTTCCAGCGTCCTCCATGGCACTGGCAACTATGCCCCAGGGAAGGACAGTGTCAAGCTGGAAGCCGGTCGCGGTTGATCCAGCGAAAAGTTGACAGGCATCGACCATAACCCTATATAATCGCCACCGAAACACCGCGCACATTGGACGGTCACGGGCAAGGGACCATAGTCACGGGCAAGGGACCATACATGGGATGAATCGCATGAATGAATTCGTCGACACCAAACAGGGGTTGCTGGGCCGCGAGATCTTCGTCGCCCAGGACATCTACGAGCAGGAGCTGGAGCGGATCTTCGCGCGTTGCTGGCTGTTCCTCGGCCACGAGACCCAGATCCCGAACGCCAATGACTTCCTCGCCACCTACATGGGTGAGGATCCCGTGCTGCTGTGGCGGGGCGGAGACGGGAAGGTGCGGGCGTTCCTGAACATGTGCCGGCACCGGGGCAACCGGGTGTGCCGGGCGGACCAGGGCAACGCCAGTTCGCTCATGTGCACCTACCACGGCTGGTGCTACGGCAACGACGGCAAGCTCATCGGCGTTCCCGGCATGAAGGAGATCTACAGCGACGAGCTGGACATGAGCCAGTGGGGGCTGGTGGAAGTGGCCCAACTCGACACCTGCAAGGGGCTCATCTTCGCCACCTTCGACCCCGACGCGCCGCCGCTGCTGGAGTACCTCGGCGGCCAGGACCAGGAAATCAGCTTCATGTTCGACCGGCGCGCCGGTGGCACCGAGGTCATCGGCGGCGTGCACAAGTGGGTCATGAACGCCAACTGGAAGTACGCGGCCGACAACTTCTTCGGCGACGACGGCCACCACACGGTGACCCACGCGTCGGTGCGTCGCGTTCCCGTGGACGTCCGGTACTACCCGCAGACCAACGACGATGCGCGCCCGGATACCGACCGCGCGCTCTCCCGGGTCGCCGAAGGCATCATACGCGACTATCACGAGGAGCATTTCGACGAGTTGATCGAGCGCGTCGGCCCCGACATGGCCGAACGCCCCGGGCTGGTCACCACCGTGTTCCCCAACCTGTCGCCCAACTTCAGCCGGCACATGATCCGGGTGTGGCATCCCAAGGGTCCGGACAAGACCGAGATCTGGTCGTATTGCGTTGTGGACAAGGACGCGCCCGAGGACGTGAAGACCGCCATGCGCCTGCACCTGACCCAGACCTTCGGCCCGGCCGGGAACCTGGAGCAGGACGACATGAACAACTGGATCCAGTGCACCGACACCGCGCGTGGCGTCATCGCCAAGCGTTATCCGCAAAACATCCAGGCCCATCTCGGACACGAGGACCGCTGTCCGCCCATCGGCGGCGGCAGGCGGCTGCGAGCCTTCTACTCCCGCTGGGAGATGATGATGAACGCGGAGAGCTGGTCGGATGTCGACCTTGAGACCCGGTACTGGTAACGGACTCCCGCCACGCGCAACAACAGAAGGAATGACGCAACGTGACCGACCACGATCTTTGGCATGAGATCAACGCCTTCCTGATCCGTGAGGCGCGGCTGCTGGACGACCGTGCGTTCGAGGAGTGGCTGGACCTCTTCACCGACGACATCGTCTACTGGATGCCGGAGCGGACCAACCCGTGGGAAAGCGACGATCCCGCCGACAGCATGTCCAAGCCCGGCGAGCTGGCGCTCTTCGAGGAGACCAAGGAGACCCTGCGCACCCGGGTGAAGCGCCTCGCCACCGGCATGGCGTGGTCGGAGGTGCCGCCGTCCCGCACGCGCCACCTGGTCACCAACGTTCAGGTGGAAGCCGGCGGGAACGATTCCGAGCTGCGCGTGCGTTCGTACTTCATGGTCTACCGCACCCAGCTCGAGCACAGCCAGGACGTGTTCGTGGGCGAGCGGGACGACGTGCTGCGAAAGGTCGGCGACGATTGGAAGATCACCCGCCGCACCATCGTGCTGGACCAAGCGGTGCTGCAGTCGCCGAACCTGAGCATCTTTTTCTAGTGATCCTACGCTCGGAAACCCTCACCGTTCGTCCTGAGCGTAGCGTAGCGCCAGCGGAGCGAAGTCGAAGGACGCCTTATCCCAAGAGAGGCAGGTGACGCCATGAGCCGGTTGAACGATCTCGTGGACACCCGGCAAGGGCTGCTGGACCGCCGGATATTCATCTCCAAGGACATCTACCAGCAGGAGCAGGAGCGGATCTTCGCCCGCTGCTGGCTGTTCCTCGGGCATGAGAGCCAGATCCCCAACCCCAACGACTTCCTCGCCACCTACATGGGTGAGGACCCCGTGCTGCTCTGGCGGGGAGCAGACGGGACGGTCCGGGCTTTCCTCAACATGTGCCGCCACCGGGGCAACCGGGTGTGCCGCGCCGACCAGGGCAACGCCAGCTCGCTCATGTGCACCTATCACGGCTGGTGCTACGGGAACGACGGCAAGCTCATCGGCGTGCCAGGCATGAAGGAGATCTACAGCGGCGAACTGGACATGACGCAGTGGGGGCTGGTGGAAGTGGCCCAGCTCGACATCCACAACGGGCTCATCTTCGCCACCTTCGACCCCAAGGCGCCGCCTTTGCTGGACTACCTCGGCGGCCAGGAACAGGAACTGGGGGTCATGTTCGACCGCCGCGCCGGCGGCACCGAGATCATCGGCGGCGTGCACAAGTGGGTCATGAACGCCAACTGGAAGTACGCCGCCGACAACTTCTTCGGCGACGACGGCCACCACACCATTACCCACGTGTCGGTGCGCGAAGTGCCGGTGGACGACCTGTCCTACCCCCGCACCAACGAAGAGCCCCGCCCCTATTCCGACGACATCGGCTTCACGCGAGTCGCCGGCGGCATCATCCGCGACTACCTGCTCGACCACTTCGACGAGGCCGTGGAGCGCATCGGCCCCGACCTGGCCCAGCAGGCCGGCCTCGTCACCACCGTCTTCCCCAACGTGTCGCCCAACTTCATCCGCCACATGATCCGTGTGTGGCACCCCAGAGGCCCCGAGAAGACCGAGATCTGGTCCTACTGCGTCGTCGACAAGGAGGCGCCCCCGGAGATCAAGACCGCCATGCGCCGTCACCTCACCCAGACCTTCGGCCCCAGTGGCAACCTCGAGCAGGACGACATGAACAACTGGGAGCAGTGCACCGGCACCGCCCGCGGCGTCATCGCCCGCCGCTACCCCCAGAACATGCAGGCCCACCTCGGCCACGAGGAAAAGTCCGGCGCCTTCGGCGGCGGCAAGCGCCTGCGGCAGTTCTATGCCCGCTGGGCGATGATGATGGATGCGGAGAGCTGGGGTGAGGTGGATCTGGATACGAAGTACTACTGACAGCCATGGATACCGCGTTGGGGTCTTCTACCTCAAGGCGCCGTGCAACATCCACCACGGTAGCGCCGCTTATAGATTGTAGTTCAACGCGCTTGGAAGACAAGAAAGATTGGAGCCACCCGCCGGACTCGAACCGGCGACCTACTGATTACGAATCAGTTGCTCTACCATCTGAGCTAGGGTGGCGGGTGTGTTTGCGTGGGCGGGCAACCACCAATCTATCAGTCGTCCGCGCATGTCGGCAAGCGATTGCCGGCGCAACCGCGTCGCCATCCGCCCTCCCTCCACGGGCAGGTTCGCGTTGGTGATGTATCCGCGGAGCAGCGGGTGACTTGGACAGCGAGTCAGTGGACGTTCAGGGGGGAGGATTAGTTCGTGGTGCTGCGTCCGGCCACTGCGTCCCGCAAACCCTCCAGCAAGCCTTCCAGACGCGAAACCCTGTCTGACAGAGAGCGCATGTCACGGTGAAGCGTCCACAGGAACGCCAACACCGCCACTACGCCGCCAATCAGTACATACTCGGTAGCAACCACCCCTCAACCCTAAGGCACGGGCTGCCCCGTGTCAAGGTTCTTGACTAAGTTGTTGAAAATTACTGGAATCACCCGTCACTCGGTGATTCTCAGCCGCTTCGCTGTAACCCGGATCAAGTCCGGGATGACACTCTGCGTTTCCGGGACGATGCTCTGTCCGGCCGGGATGACGAGTTTGCGGGCGCCCGTCACCGCGCCGCCATCCGCCCCCCCTCCACCGGCAGATCCGCTCCCGTGATGTAGTCGGCCCACTGGGAGGCCAGGAACAGCACCGGGCCGACGAAATCCTCGACCTCGCCCTTGCGGCCCAGGGCGGGCGGGGTGAACTCGCCGGCGGTGTGGGAGGGCTCGGGGCCCTCGCTGGCGCCCTTGGCGATGGCCTCGTACTCGTAGATGCTGGTAAGGCGGTTGGGGGTGAAACCCGGGCTGACGGAGTTGACGTTGATGTTGTCCAGACCGAGTTCCACGGCCATCTGCCGGGTGAGCATGACGACGCCGCCCTTGGCGGCGCTGTAGGCGGAGCCGCCGGCGGTGCCGCGGTGTCCGGCGATGGAGGCGATGTTGACGATCTTGCCGCCGCCCTGGCGTTTCATCACGGGCGCCACGTGGCGGGTGGTGAGGTAGGCGGCCTTGAGGCAGATGTCCAGCACGAAATCCCACTCGCCGGGCTCCATCTCGATGATGCTCTTGGGTGGGTAGATTTGTACGGCCGCGGCGTTGACCACCACGTCGATGCGGCCGAGCTGCTCCACGACCCCGTTCACCATGCGGGCCACGTCGGCGTCGTCGGAGACGTCGCAGCATGCGGGAACCGCGTCCACCTCCCCCGTGAGCTTGCCGATGCATTCGAGGGCCTTCTCTTCCCTGAGGTCGTTGATGGCCAGCTTCGCGCCGTGATCGGCGAAGCCCTGCGAGAAGGCGGTGCCGAGCACGCCGGCGCCGCCGGTGATGAGAACCACTTTGTCCTTTAGTCCGAGATCTCTCATTGAAAATTCTCCTGGGTTTCCGCCCGACCGCTCCTACAACTTCATCCTGTGCCGCCGACTACCGGTGCGCCGCCCGGAGTTGCGGCACGCCTCGCAGCGACTCGACGTGCGCAAGGGCTTCCGCCCGGGTCACCACCGTGGCGTACTTGCTGTTCATCTCGTAGAGGTTTACGAGGTGCGAGAACTGCGAGCGGTCGAAGGTGCCTTCCTCCACCACGAACACGGGGAAGCCGTAGGAATAGCCGTCGATGACCGTGGAGCGGACGCAGCCGGAGGTGGAGGCGCCGGTGACGATCAACGAGTCGATGTTCTTGCGCGTCAGGTAGGTGATGAGGTGGGTGCCGAAGAACGCGCTGGCCCGCGCCTTGTGCACCACCCACTCGTCCTTGCGCGGACGGATCATCTGCGGGAACTCCACCGCCTTGGCGCTCGCCGTGGTGGGTTCCGCGGCGCGCTTGGTGGCGTTGCCGAAGACCGCCTTGAAGTCCGGATCGCTGGTCGAATAGACCACCGGCACCTTGCTCTTGCGGCACGCCACCAGGAGTTTCCTGATGTGCGGCAGCGCCTGCCACGCGGCCTTGCCGCAGCTCGACCGGAACTCGTCGATGGCCTCCAAGGTCTCCATCGGCTTCGTCCCGGTGAAGGCGGTAATGACGTCGATGATGAGCAGCGCGGGCCGCTCGCCGAAGGGCTGCTTGCCTTTGTAGCCGGCCTTCTCGTAGATCCGGCGGTCGTGCTCCGGAACGATCTTTTCCCAATCTCTCATGTGGGGCTCCTCCTCGTGGGAAGTACCATATACCAAACGGCGGATGGCACTCAAATGCGGAGGTGGAGTGGGGAAGGGTCTTCGGATTACGCTTCGTCAATCCGACCTTATGGGAAGAAGGTCAGCTTGACCAGCAGGGCGAGGATGGCCGGGCCAAAGCTGAATACGGCGAAGCGGAGGACGGCGATCTGTTTGTCAACTCTTGAGAAGTTTTCGTTGGTGACGATCTCAAGTCGTGCAAGGTCTTCTTTGGTGGCCATGTTGGCCTCGACCTTGGCGAGGCGGCCTTCGACTTTGGCGATGCGGTCGTCGAGTCTGGCGACGTCTTCCTTGGTGGCCATGTTGCTCTCAAGTCTGGCCATGTTGGTCTCAAGTCTGGTCATTTCTTCCTTGGTCACCATGCTTTCCGCTGGTGGTACGGCACCGGCAGCGGCCTTGGCCCTGTCGGGGGAAGCTCCGGCCTCAATCAGGGCATCGTAGACTTCGGAAACGATCAGGCCCATCAGTGCGTCTCCGGATGCGCCGCTCGATGGTATATGGTTCGTTCCAGAACACGACACCAGGAAACGACGGTAAAGTCAAGAATGGTCACGTAACGAACTATCGGCGCTCCGCGGGGGTTCTTTAGGGTGAAGTCGGGCCGCCCCGCCTGTTCCGTTCGCGGGAGTGGTGGAGAGACGGCTGATGGGGAGTCTGGGTCATGCCCGCAACGCCGCTAGCATGTCCCGTGCCGCGGCCCGTGGGTCCGGGGCTTCGGAGACGGCGGAGATGAGAGCGATGCGCGCGGTGCCGTGGGCCTTGATCTCAGGCAGGTGGTGTTGCTTGATGCCGCCGATGGCGAAGACCGGGACGGATGCGCTGTCCGTGACGGTCTTGAGCGCGGCGGGTCCCTGGGGTTCGCCGAAGGCGAGCTTGGAATCGGTGGCGTAGATCGGTCCGAACAGGACAAAGTCGGCGGCCGCCTCCGAGGCCGCACGCGCCTCCTCAACGGAATGGGTGGAAACGCCGATCTTCCGGTCCGGGCCGAGTAGTTCCCGTGCGACCTTGACCGGCAGGGCATTCGCCGCCAAGTGCACGCCTGCGGCGTCCGAAGCCAGCGCAACGTCCACGCGGTCGTTGACGAAGAGCTCCGCGCCGTAGCGGTCGCACAACCGCTTCACTTCCCGGGCCAGTTCCAGCAGTTCCCGTCCGCCCAGGTCCTTCTCCCTGAGCTGTACAGCCCGCACGCCGCCCTCCAGCGCCTGCTCCAGCACCCACGTGAGCTCGCGCCCCCCGGTGGTCTTGCGGTCGGTGACGAGATACAGGTCGAAGTCGATGGATCTCAACGGTCTGCTGTCCGATTGAGGTTGAAGTCTCCGGCTTCCGGGGACGGCTGTCTGAAGGCCGCTCGCGCCCTCGGTCAGGTGAGGAGCCCTTCGATGGGGCTGGAGGCCGTGGCGTAGAGCTTCTTGGGAATGCGGCCGGCCAGGAAGGCCTTGCGCCCGGCCTCCACGGCCTGCTTCATGGCGTCGGCCATGAGCACCGGGTCCTTGGCGCCGGCGATGGCGGTGTTCATGAGCACGCCCTCGCAACCCATCTCCATGACGATGGCGGCGTCGGAGGCGGTGCCCACGCCGGCGTCCACGATCACCGGGATGGACACGTTCTCCTGGATGATGCGGATGTTGTAAGGGTTGCGGATGCCCAAGCCGGAACCGATGGGCGCCGCCAGCGGCATGACCGCGGCGCACCCCATGTCCTCCAGCTTCTTGGCGGTGACCACGTCGTCGCTGATGTACGGCAGCACGGTGAAGCCGTCCTCGACCAGCAGCCGCGCGGCCTCCAGCGTTCCCGGCGTGTCGGGATACAGGGTCTTGTCGTCGCCGATGACCTCGAGCTTGACCATGTCGCCGACGCCGGCCTCCCGGGCCAGGCGGCAGGTGCGCACCGCTTCCTCCGGCGTGTAGCAACCGGCGGTGTTGGGCAGGATCGTGAACTTCTTGGGGTCCAGGTAGTCGAGCAGGTTCTCCTGGTCCCGATCGGTGATGTTGACGCGCCGCACCGCCACCGTGACGATCTCCGCGCCGGAGACCTCGATGGCCCTGCGGGTTTCCTCGAAGTCGCGGTACTTGCCGGTGCCGACGATGAGCCGGGAGCGGAACTCCTTCCCGGCCAGGCGCAGGCAATCGGTCGCTGCCGCTTCGGTGGCTTGGGCTGTGGATTGGGTCATGGCTCTATCCGCCGCCGACGAAGTGAACGATCTCCACCTCGTCGCCTTCCTTCAATTGGGTCTCGCCGTGCGCGTCCCGGGACACGACCTCGGCGTTGAGCTCCACCACCACGCGTCCGGGCCGGATTTCCAGGTGCTCCAGGAGTTGGCCGACGCTGATGTCGGTCGCGACTTCGCTGTCCTTGCCGTTGATGCGGATGACCACAGCAGACTCCCCCGGTCGGAGTCTTATAGAATACTAGTTAACGGGTCCCGACACTAGCGCGCCGCGGCGATCTTGATCTCCAGTACGCCGATCCCCTCCACCTCGCCTTCCACCTTGTCGCCGACGTTGAGGAAGATGGGCGGAGTGCGGGCGAAGCCCACGCCCGAGGGTGTTCCCGTGCTGATGATGTCGCCGGGCTCCAGGGTCAGGCCGTCGGACAGGTGCTCGATGGTCGTGGGAATGTCGAAGATCATGTCCCGGGTGTTGCCGTCCTGCATGGTCTCGCCGTTGACGCGGCACTGGAGCCGGATGTTCTTGGGGTCGGGCATGGCGCTCTTGTGCACGAGGCTCGGCCCTATCGGGCAGAACGTGTCCAGGGACTTGCCCTTCCACCACTGAAGATGCGCGCGCTGCAGGTCGCGGGCGGTCATGTCCAGGCAGACGGTGTAGCCGAAGATGTAGTCGTTGGCCTTGGCGCGGGGGATGTTGCGGCCCTTGCGGCCGATGACCACCGCCAGCTCAACCTCCCAGTCGATCTTGCTGGTGACGGGATGCGCCAGCAGCCGGCCCTGGTCGCCGATGACCGCGGTGGCCGGCTTGGTGAAGAACACCGGCACCTTGGGCGTGTCGAGCTGGACTCCCCGTGCGCGCACGCCCTCGTCGATATGCTCCTGGTAGTTGACCCCCAGGCAGATGACGTTCTTTCGGGGCACGGGGATCGGCGACAGCAGCCGTACGCGATTGCGTTTCACCAGGACTTCCGCCTGAGCCAGCCTGCGGATGCCCTTGGAATCCAGTCCCTGGACGTACTTGGCTGCCTGCTTTGCCGTGTTGACGGCCTTGCCGCCGGCCTCGATGAAGGCCTGCATGCCGTCCAGATACGAAGCGGTAGCGCCCGGGAGATAGCGCCTGCTGACTTCCCGGAGGTCGACAATCTGATCGTCCTCGATCATCATTCCGAGGCGGGTCTTGCTGCGAAAACTGTAGGTGACGAAGCGCATCGACGAACTCCTTCTCTCTTCCGCCGGATCCCTTGCGGGTATGTGACGCTCTCTTTGAAGAACCGTGTGGACAGGCGTTCGGAAAAGAACGCCATATCCTCATAGGAGAAGCACCGTACCGTTGTCAACCCGCCGCCGGCTCCGGCCGGCCGCGTCACGAAATTGCATGGCCGGAAGGGTGGTGGTACCTTTTCGCCTGTGAAGAAAGCCAAGGGACAGCGCACCGCCATGGAGGTAGGGGACCGCGTCCTGGTGAAAGGCGACATGCGCAAGCAGGTCATGCTGGTGGCCAGGGTGGAAATCCCCCACTCGACCCAGAAGGTCTTCGTCACGCGGTCGGGGGGCGACTTCACGGTGGGCCTCAAGATCTGGAAATCGGACTACGCCTGGAGCGAGAAGAACCAGATGTGGGTGTCGAAACGTTGACGGCTTCGCTGACGGCCATCTCCTGGTGATGGATGGCGCAAGACCTGGAAACGCTCCTCGGGGGCCTGCGCGAGGGCAAGGGGCCGGCCATCGTCCTGCTCCACGGCGACGAGTTCCGAGTGCGCGGGGCGAGCCGGGCCATCCTGAAGCTCCTCGCTCCTGATTCGGACCAGGGCCTGGGCATTTCGACGTTCGACGGCCGGGCCGCGTCGTGGGACGAGGTCGAAGCCGCCCTCATGACCCCCTCCCTGTTCGTCTCCGCCTGCACGGTCGTGGTGGAGAACGTTCCCTGGTTCGCTCCCCCCGAGCGCAAGGCGGAGCCCGCCGAACCGCCGGACGAGGAGAAGCCGGTTCCCGGCATTCCCAAGGCGGAAGAGCCGGGGAGGGTCCTCCAACTCCTGGAGCAGGGGCTGCCGGAGGGCACCCGCCTTGTGCTGCTGGCGCCCCAGGTGGACAAGCGCGGGCGCGCCTACAAGCAGTTGAGCCGCCAGGGCTGCGTCCTCGACCTGTCCGTGGAACGGGACCGCAGCGGCCGCATCCGTCGCGAGTCCCTCGCCGCCTTTCTCGATCAGCACCTCCGGCGGGCGCGCAAGAGAATCGATCCCCAGGCCCGTGAGGCGCTGCTGTCCCGGTGCGGCAACGAGCTCTGGGGCGTCCACCAGGAGATCGAGAAGCTGCTGTTGTACGTCGGCGATGCCGAGACCGTGGACGTGTCCGCCGTCGAGGAGATCTTCACCGACCAGTCGGAGAGCTGGGTCTTCGACCTGACCGACTCCCTGGGGCAGAAGGACGCACTCGAGGCCCTGGGGTTCCTCAGGCGCCTCATGGCCGACGGAGAGTATCCGCTGCGGGTTCTGGGCGCCATCGCCAGCCAGGTGCGCCGCCTCCTGAGCGCCCGGCAACTCCTGGACAATGAGCTGGCCCGGGTCTGGCGCCCGCGCATGTCCTACACCGAGTTCCAGCAACGGATTCCCGCCGACACCGAGGGCCTCCCCACCAGGAGCCCCTACGCCAACTACCTGACGCTCCAGCGGGCGGAGCGGTTCACCCTTTCCGAGCTCGCGGGGTTCCTCCGGCTGATACGGGAGACCGACGCCCGCCTCAAGTCGTCCGGCCACCAGCCCCAGGCCGTGATGGAAGGGCTGATCCTCGAGATGTGCCGCCCGTGAGCCAGGGCTCTGTGCCGCCCCTGGGCCGGGGCTCTGTGTACCCCCTCCCTTTGGGGGAGGGTGGCCGAAGGCCGGGTGAGGGCTCTCCGGCCCAGTGGTGCGTTGCTAAAGATCCTCGCCGTTCCGCCGATTCCTTGAACAGGGAGTCGGGGTATGATGCTGGGTTTCTTGCGACGGTTTTCCCTTCCAACGGCGGCGCTTCTGCTTGCGGCGTTCCTTTCCGGTTTCGCCGCGCATCTCCTGTACGGGCGCTGGAGCGGAGCGGCGCCGTGCCCGGAGCGCGTGGCCGGCAGTTCGACGGCCGCGGATTCATCCCCCGCGGCCGACCTGCCGGTGGTGGACGTAATGGAAGTGGAGCGGCTCCAGGAGTTGGCGGGCGTGTTGGCGCGGGTGCGGGGCCGGGTCTACCGCGTCGGGCACTCGTCCAAGAGCAACACCTACTTCCTGGACTTCGGCCCCTCCCGATCCGCCTTCACGGCGGTCATCTTCTCGTCCACGGTGGACGCCTTCCTGCGCGACAACGCCCACCCGAACCGGTTCCAGGGACGGGAAGTGGAACTCACCGGACGCATCAAGGACGATCCCAAGTACGGGCTGGAGATGATCCTCGAGAGCCCGGCGCAGATCAAGGTCTTACCCTGACCCGGGGACGAACGGTGTAGGGTTGGGTTTCAAACCCGCCCGGCCCGCTCCCGGCACTTCCGTCGCGAGTTTCTTGGATCGCGCGGCGTTTTCCGATAAGCTCCGCGCTTATGGAAAGCCAGCCAGAGGGACGCTGCATGGTGTGCGCCAAGGTCGCCCCATTGAGCGGCGGCATCTGCGCGCCCTGCAACGAGAAGATTCGCGCCCAGGCCCAGGGAGCCCAGCGGGACATCCGCGACCGCTCCGACCGGGAGTTGCGCAAGCACGGGGGCAAGCCGGAGAAGTAGCCGCGGTTCGGCCCCGCGCGGGCGGCGCGAATGACAGGGGACCCAGGACACTTCGAATCCATCGGCAACCGCCTCGGATTCCGCGAGACACCCTCGGGCGACGACGAGTTGAACCTGGTATGGCGCGGCGGCCGCTTTCCCGCCCTCCTGTGCCTCGGCATCGCCTGTTTCCTGCTGTTGCTCTCCTTTCCTGTCTTTCTCGCCATCCGCACCCACGGGCTCGACAGCGCGGTCGGGAACCTGTGGTATTTCCCGGCCATGAACGTGGTGCTGTTCGGCGTCGTGGCGTTCCTGCTGACGCTCAAGCGGACGATCCGGATCGACCGGCGCGCCGGCAAGGTGCACATGTCCCGCACCAGCCTGTTCATGCGGCGCCGGTTGACGCTGGAGTTCGACGAGGTGCGGGCGGTGAGGGTGGCCGACGACCAGGTCTACAGCGGCTTTGCCGTCGCGGGTTCCACGGCCGGGCAGAAGTCCTTCCCGGCGCGCTCCCTGCGCCTGCTCCTCTCCGGCTCGCGGTCGGTGCTGCTCGACCGGGGCGGCGGCAGGCGGCTGGACGCGCTGGCGGAGCGCATTGGCCGCTTCATGGGCAAGCCGGTGGAGGCGGTCCCGCGGGGAAGTCCGGCGGCCTCCGGCGGGGGTTGACCGCCTACCGGATTCTTCCTATAAACAGGGCGTCGTTCGGGTATCTTCACGGACCCCGCTAGTGCCACGCTAGTGTCCTGTTCCACGCAATTTACCAGCATATCGGTAAAGAATTGCGTAGGACAGGACACTAGTTAACGAATCTCACGATCGGAGACGGATTTTCATGGACAAGAAGATCAAGTTTCGCGTCAACGGGACGGAGCACGAGATGGACGTGCCTACCAACCGGCTGTTGGTGGACCTGCTCCGTTACGATCTGGGCCTCACCGGAACCAAGGAAGGCTGCAGCGTCGGCGTGTGCGGCGCGTGCACGGTGCTCGTCGACGGAGAGATGGTGAGCTCGTGCCTGGCGCTGGCGGTATTCGCCGACGGCCACGACGTGACCACGGTGGAGGGGCTGGCCCAGGACGGCGAGCTGCACCCCGTGCAGCAGAGCTTCATCGCCTACGGCGGCTTCCAGTGCGGCATCTGCACCCCGGGCCAGGTGGTGGCGGCCAAGGCGCTGCTCGACCAGAATCCCAAGCCCAACGAAGAAGAGATCAAGGACTGGATGATGGGCAACCTGTGCCGCTGCACCGGCTACTACAAGATCATCGAGTCCATCGAGAAGGCGCACGAGTTCGCCAAGTAAGGGGTTGAGGAATGATCGCTTTTGACTACCGCACTCCCGGAAGCCTCGAAGAGGCCTACGCGGACCTGAAGGAACTCGGCTCCGACGGCAAGATCATCGCCGGCGGCACGGCGCTGGTCATCATGATGAAGCAGCAGCTCCTGCAACCCGCCTGCGTCATCAGCCTGCGCAACGTTTCCGGGCTGAGCGACATATCGGAGAACAACGGCAGCGTGCACATCGGCGGCCTCGTGAGCCACGCCCACCTGGATGCGTCGGATGTGGTGCAGGGCAAGCTCCCGGTGCTGGGCGCGACCTACCACCACGTGGCCACGCAGCGTGTGCGCACCATGGCCACGGTGGGCGGCGGACTTGCCCACGCCGACCCCAACCAGGACCCGCCTCCGACCTTCATCGCCCTGGGCGCGAGCTTCGAGCTGAGCTCCGCGGGCGGCACCCGCTCGGTGGCGGCCGAGGACTTCTTCAGCGACTACTACGAGACCGTGCTCGATCCTGAAGAGATCGTCACCGGCGTGAGCGTGCCGCTCATGGCCGCCAACAGCGGCGCGGCCTATCTCAAGTTCCTACCGCGCTCGGCCGACGACTACGCCACGGTCAGCGCCGCCGCGGTGGTCACCCTCGACGACGCCAAGTCCACCATCCAGGACGTCCGCATCGCCATGGGCAGCGTCAACACCACGCCGGTCCGGGCGACGGCTTCCGAGGACGTGCTCCGGGGGCAGCCGGTGAAGGCCGAGGGCCTGCGCGAAGCCGGCGAGAAGGCCAAGGAGCACACCGACCCGGTCAGCGACTTCCGCGGCTCGGGATCCTACAAGACGCAGATGGCCGCGGTGTTCGTGCGGCGCGCGCTCGAGCAGGCCATCGCCAACGCATCCTGAGCAACGGAGGAAACGAGTGAAATTCAGCCAAAGCGCAACCGTGCCCGCGGGCCGCGAGCCCCTGTGGCAGCTTCTCATGGACATTCCCAGAGTGGCCACGTGCCTCCCGGGAGTCCAGGACGTCGAGCAGGTGGACGGCGAGACCTACCAGGGGACCCTGAAGGTCCGCGTCGGCCCCATCGCATTGAGCCTGCAAGGCAAGATTGTCCTGGAGGAAAAGGACCAGGACGCTTGGCGCGCCGCGCTCCGGGCCGAGGCCGAGGACCGGCGCGTGGCCGGCGCCATGCGCGGCAAGTCCACCATGGAGCTCAAGGAACTGAGCGCCGAAGAGACCGAGCTCACCGTCGAAACCGACGTCAACATCCTCGGCAAGATCGGCGAGTTCGGCCAGCCCATCATTCGCAAGAAGGCCGACCAGATGCTCAACACCTTCATCGACAACATCAAGAAGGAGCTGGCGGCGAACTAGCAGCGGAGATCGCAGAGTTACGGAGACGAAGGGGCGGCCGGTAGGGAGACTACCGGCCGCCCTTTTTGCGCGTCCTTTCCAATGTTGACTTCCCCCCGGCACATCAGTACGATCCGGCCAAGTCCGGCGGCCGCTGGGGGACTGTCGGAGCCGACCGTGCTCACCGTGCCGAGTGTCAACCGCTTGCGACGGGTGGGGCGACTACTGGATTCGCGCAGGCGTTGGCTGAGCGGCGACAACATCAGTGGAGGCCCGTCATGAGAACTCGCACTGCACTCATCTTCATCACATTCGCTATCGGTCTTCTGGCCAGCGCGACCGTGTTCGCGCAGGACAAGCTGCCGGCGCGGCTGGCGGACGACCCGGTCGCCAAGGCGCTGGGCCCGGCGGTCATCAATGCGGCGCTCAAGGAGGGGAAGGTCATCTGGTACGGCGGCACCACCAGCCAGCAGTTCTTCGACTCGGGCGCCCAGGACCGGTTCGAGAAACGCTTCGGCATAGAGATCGAGCTCATCAGCGGCCGCATGCGCCATTTGACCGACCGGATCCGCACGGAGGTGGCGGTGGGCAAGGTCCAGGGCGATATCATGGAGGGCGGCGACAAGTACATGCTGGAGCTGCACGCCGTGGGTGCGTTGGCGAAGTGGCGCCCTCCCGCCCCGGAGCTGGAGAATATCGACAAGAAGGTATTCGTCAGCGAACCCGTCGGTTATTGGTGGCCGGTCCACTTGAGCGCCCAGGCCATCCTCTTGAACACCAACTTGGTCAAGCCCGAGGACTACCCCAAGTCCTATTGGGACATCGTGGACCCCAAGTGGAAGGGAAGGGTGGCGATCCGCGACCCGCGCGCCTCCGGCGGCGGCGCCTGGCACATGCTGGGCATCTACAATACGCCGGGGATGGGCCTCGATTACATCAAGAAGCTCAAGGCGACCGTCGAACCGTTCATCGTACGCGGCGGCAGCCGGAAGCTCCGCGACGCCATCGCGCGGGGCCAGTTCGCGCTCGGTTTCAGCGGACGCGGCGAGAACATCCGTGACCTGCCCAAGGGAACCCCAGTAAAGTTCATCGTGCCCAAGGAAGGGCAGGCCTGGACGCCGTTTTCCATTGCCACGATCAAGGGTGCGGGACGTCCGAACGCGGCCAAGGTGATCATGACGTGGTTCTACGAACTCGAGAACCTTCAGGCATGGAACACGCACGCCGGCCGCAACGTGCCGCATCCGAAGGTAAAGCCCCCGATTCCCGAGATGAGCCTGACGGCCTATCCACTAATGAGGAAGATCCCGTCCGAGCAACTCGGCGATCCGAACTTCTTCTTCAAGGAAATGGAGAAGGTTTTCGGCATCCGGTGACGAGTGTCCCGTCTCAGGCGCAAACGCCATCCATGAGACAGGGGACTGCGACCTTGCCGGGAAGCCATGCCTGACGTCGGGATCTCCGGGGTCGTGAAGCGTTTCGGCCCCGTCACGGCCGTCGCCGGCATCGACCTGCAGGTGCGGGACGGCGAAATGGTGACGCTGCTGGGACCGTCGGGCTGCGGCAAGACCACGACCCTGCGCATGATTGCCGGGCTTGAGGAGCCCGATGCCGGCGCCATCCGCATCGGCGAGGTGCCGGTGTACGACACGGCCCGGCGCATCGACGTGCCGTCGGAGCGGCGCAACCTGGGCATGGTGTTCCAGTCCTACGCCATCTGGCCGCACATGACGGTGTACGAAAACGTCGCCTATCCGTTGCGGATGCGGCGCGTGGGCCGCACGGAATCCGAGCGCCGCGTGGCCACGGTGTTGCAGCAGGTGGACCTGGAAGGGCTCGGCGAAACTCCCGCCACCAACCTGAGCGGCGGCCAGCAGCAACGGGTGGCGCTCGCCCGGGCACTGGTCTTCGAGCCGCGCGTGCTGCTGCTGGACGAGCCGCTCTCCAATCTCGACGCCAAGCTACGCGAGCACATGCGTTTCGAACTGCGCATCATGCAGCAGCGGCTCGGGGTCACGGCCTTGTACGTGACCCACGACCAGGAAGAGGCGTTGACGCTGTCCGACCACATCGTCGTGATGAACCAGGGTCGGATCGAACAGATCGGGACTCCCGACGAGATCTATGAGCAGCCGGCCACCCGCTTCGTCGCGGAGTTCATCGGCAAGGCCAACTTCATCGAGACCGCGGGCAGCGCGCAGGTACGGGGGACGGACGCCACGGTTTTGCTCGCGACATACGACGGCACCGTCAACGTCACCCTGGACGCGGGCGCGGTCCACGCCGAACGGCCGGATGAGCCGGGAGCGCCCGCGCATCTGTTCATCCGGCCGGAAAAGATTCGCATCGGCGCCGGAGCAGAGCCCAGGCCGAGCGACGACGGCGTCGAGACCATACCCGGCCGCATCATCGGGCGGGCGTATCTCGGCGATCACAACGAGTACCTGGTGGGGATCCGTGACGGCGTCGACGTCCGGGTTCCAACCTCCGTTGAAGAGAATTGGCAGCCCAGCGCCGAAGTGGCGCTGCACGTTGCCAGGAAGGACATCGCCCTCTACCAATGAGCGAGGTCGGCGCCACCACCGCCGAGCCTCCGGTCGGCAGCGCTTCCCGAAGGCTTGGCGACTACCTGAGAGCACACCGCTCCATCTACTACTACGCGCTGGCCGCGGTGGTGGTGGTGCTGGTGCTCTATCCGGTGGGGGTGCTGTTCACGGCCAGCGTATTCTCGGGACAGCCGGGCCGCCTGGGCCATTTCACGCTGGAAGGCTACCGTCCGTGGCTTGCCGCGTACGATCTCGTCCCCATCTTCATCAACAGCGTGATCTACGCGTCCGCAAGGCTCGCGTTGAGCCTGACCCTGGCGCTCCTGTTCGCCTGGGCCGTGGCGCGCACGAACGTGCCGTTCCGGCGCACCATGATGCTGCTGATTCCCGTGCCGTTCTTCACCCCGGACCTGTTGACCGGCATCTCGTGGCTGATGCTGGGCAACCCGCAGAACGGCCTCATCAACCAGTTCGCGAGGGATTGGTTCGGCATCCAGGGTCCGGTGATCGATCTCTACGGCTGGACCGGGCTGATCTTCCACTCCACCCTGAGCACCACGGCGCTCATGTTCCTCATGCTGGCGGGGTTCTTCTACTCGATGGATTCCTCCTTCGAGGAGGCGTCGGTCACCCTGGGCGCGAGCAAGTACCGGACCATCTTCACCATCACGCTGCCGATGATGTCGCCGGCCATCCTCGCCACCTCCGTGCTCATCTTCGCCAGCGGCCTCGACAGCTTCGAGAACCCGCTGCTCTTCGGCAATCCGGGGGGCGTGTACGTCTTTGCCAACGAGATCTACCGCATGCTGCACTACCGCCATCCGCCTCAGTACAACGGCGCGACGGCACTTTCGGTGATCCTGATCCTGATCATGTTCAGCTTGGTCTGGCTGCAGTGGAAGAAGCTCGGGGAGCGCCGGTTCACGGTCATCAGCGGCAAGGGCTACCGGCCGACGCGGATCGCGCTGCCGGGCTGGGTGCGGTGGTCGATCTTCGGCGTGTTCGTCGTCTACTTCATGCTCGCCATCGTGATTCCGCTGGTCCAGATCCTCGCCAGCTCGTTCTTCCCGATCTTCGGCATCTACAACCTGGAGCACCTCACCCTGGACAACTGGCGCAGCGTCTTCAACGACCGGCGCGCCATGAACGGGCTCAAGAACACGGTGCTCTTCTCCACCGCCGCGGCCGCGGCCACGGTGGTCATCGGCGGCCTCATCGGCTACATCCGAGTGCGCACGCGGCACTGGCTCGGGCGCCAGCTCGAGCTGCTGGCGTGGCTGCCGTGGACGCTGCCGGGCATCGTGCTCGGCCTCGCGCTGCTGTGGGCCTGGGCGCTTCCGCCCGCGCCGTTCAACCTCTACGGCACGGCTACGGTCATCATCATCGGCTTTATCGTGAAGGGACTGCCTCTCGGCACCGCGACCATGCAGGCCGCGGTGCACCAGGTGAGCGGCGAGCTCGAAGAGTCCTCGCGCGTCCACGGCGGCCGCTGGCTGACCACGGCGCGGCTCATCCTGATCCCGCTGATACGGCGCGGCGTGCTGGCGTCTTTCGTGATCGTGTTCGCGCTCGCCGCGCGCGACCTGACCATTCCATTACTGCTATACCGGGGCGGCACCGAGACCATGACGGTGGCCCTGCTGTACTATTTCGAAGAAGGCATGATGAGCACCCTGTCCGTGGTCGCCGTGATACAGCTCGCGCTGGTGTTCGCGTTGCTCGCAATCGAGAGGCTGACACGCGGCAAAGACGAGGAAGACTGATGGCCAAAGAGAGTATTTCGCAAGAATGGGCTCGCCCGCAGGACGAGCAGGACGCGGCGCGCTCCGACGATACCATCGAACGCGTCGAAACGTATTGCCTCGAGCTTCCCTACAAAAACGCCGTGCAGTTCCGCTCGGTGCGGGAGGCCAGCGGCGCCTACATCCTCCTGCGTCTCGTCACCCGAAGCGGCGCCGAGGGCATCGCCGAGTCCGTCGCCCGGCCCGCGCATTCGGGAGAGGACCCGAAGCTATTGGCCTACGCCATCGGGACCTTCTTCGCACCGCTGCTGGAGGGGGCGGACCCCTTCGCCCACAACGACATCCTCGCCCGCATCGCCAAGGTCAAGGGCGCGCGCACCGCGCACGCGCTCATCGACGTGGCGCTCTGGGACCTGCGCGGCAAACTGCTCGGGCAGCCGGTGTGGCGCCTCCTCGGCGGCGGCAAGCCCGCGCGCGTGCCCGTGGGGTGGATCGCCCACGGCAACACCGCGGAAGCGATGACCCAACAGGCGGTGGAAGCCATCGAGGTGCGCGGCTTTTCCGCGTTGAAGATCAAGACCTGGAAGCGATCCCGCGAGGACGTGACCATGATCCGCGACATCCGTGCCGCGGTGGGCGACGACGTGGTCATGTGGGCCGATTCCAACGGCGCCTACACCGAGACCGAGGCGCGCACCATCCTGCCCGACCTCGCCCAGTACGGCATCGCGTTTCTCGAAGAGCCCTGCACCTTCACCGACCCGCTGCGCATGGCCGCGGTGGCCGCGGACCTGCCCATCGCGCTCCTCGGCGACCAGACCTGCACCACCATCGAGGCGGTGCACCACCTCGTCAAGATCAACGCGGTCGGGGCGGTCAGCGTGAAGCTCCGCCGCACCGGCATCAGCGACTCGCTCAAGATCATCGCCATCGCCGACGCGGCCGGCCTGCCGGTGGTCATCGGCACCGACTCCGAGTCCCGGATCGGTTCACTCGTGCGCATTCACCTGCGCGCCGCCATCCCCAGCCTGGCGCCCTGGCCCACCGAGACCCACTTCTTCCAGAAGCTGGGCGACGACACCTTCGTCGGCGAATTCGACTTCAGCGAGGGCGGCATCCTGCCCAACGACGCCCCGGGCTTCGGCGCCGGCATCGACTGGGAGAAGGTCGAGAAGTACAGCGCCTGAACAGCTGTAACGAGGTGCTTCCAAGGGCTCAGGATTCGCTACGCCGGTCCTGAACCTGTCGAAGGGCTCGGGCGAATGGTTACGTTATTCCCCGTTCGTCCTGAGCGTAGCGAAGCGAAGTCGAAGGACGCCAACTCGCCGTCGGATTATTGGTAGCCAGGCCGGGTCCGTCTCGAGGGAATCACACGATTACGCCCAGCATGTCGGCGTGGATGGCGCGCCAGTCCCGTGCGAGGTCGATGCTACGGGCTCGGATCGAGAAGCCTTCCAGGCAAACGTCCGCTGCCACCGGCGTGTCGACCACCGGGTAGAGCAAAATGCCTTCGTGTTTCGGTCCGGTTGGCTCGGTGGCCTCGCGGTTCCGCAGGTAGGCCAGGAGTTGGTAGAGGTTGTTCGAGTGCAGTTTTCCGCCGTAGCGGCCGCCCAGCGACTCCCGGTAGAACTTGGCGTCCATGATGATCCGCCGGCCCGGCGCTTCGAGGATGACGTCGGCCTCCATGCACCACGACGGCCCTTCTTGTGGCTGCTGTAAGCGACATCTCTTCGCCGAGAAACGTGACCCTGTTCTGCGACACGACGGTCGCTTCTTTGCCGGTTTTCACGGAAACCAGCCGAGATCCGATCGGAATGCCCATATCCACGAAGTTCAGGTTCGGTCTGCGTCCTGGATCTTTACTGCCCCCCTTGCCATTCGCTTGCGTATCGTTGTCCATCAACCTGAAGGTGTCCCGCAACCACTGTTTGTTGGAGGTGAGACGAGTCAGCGTCTTGGTGGTGGTCCAGTCGTTCAGGGTGATCGGTGTAGAGCAGGGGTGCCACTCGACTTTCCGCAGGTTCCGATACTCCGCTCGCTCGGACTCGTAAGTGTACTCTCCGGTGACCTTTCCCCATCCGAGGACGACGGACCGTCCTTTCTTCGCGATAAGAATATCCCCGACTTTCACCTCGTGGACGAACCCCCACGCGGCGAGTGAGTGGTTGCTTGGGTTTTGCCCTTGGCCGTCCTCGATCAACGCTCGGTGGATGGCTTCCTTGGAGTCGTATTCGCCAAGGTCGCCGAGTGTGCCGTATCCGACGGCCGCGATCCCATGTTCCTGGAAATCGCCCCACAAGCGCGCACCCTCGCCCGCTCCGATAACCCATACGTCCGCAGTGCCGAAACGGGCTTGGTACCATGCCTCGTCGCCGTCCTCTTTCGACCCGTTGCCGTTGACCGGCTTCGGATCGGCCTTCCATCGCTCCTTCAATGGTGACACGTGAAATAGTATTTCCTCACCAGGACGCTCGTCTCGAAGCCGTTTCACGATCACCTGCATTGCCTTGTCGAGGTCCACGAGATCCATGTTGGAAACGTCATGCTTCTCGCCGGCTTCGTCGTAAAGGGCCTCGACGATGGCTTTCTTGTCGCTTAGCGCGACGATGGGTTCGAATACGTCCGGGAACAACAGGAACAACAGAGCATGGCGGAACGGCCGCTGGCGGCCTTCCATGTGACCATCGACCCACTCGGCGAAGACCCAGGGATCACTCAGCAGCGATTCCCGATCCCGCGGGGAGCGTGAGTTCCAGTCGAGCATCAGGGTGATGATGAATTTGAACTGACGCCATTGTTGCCCCAGGTAGGCCATGCCTGGATAAACGAACCCTCTTTCCAGGACATTTCCCAATGCCCAGTGATCTTCGGGCAGCGTAGCTCCCGACGACTCCCAGACCGTCCTGATCTTGTCGAGCTTCGTTACGCTTTTCACTCCGCTGACGATCAGGAAATACAGCCATGTCATTTCCGCCCACAGTCGCTTCGCCTCCGGGGGCGCGGGTTCGAGTTGGCGCTGCAGCCTCTCCTCGAACGAATCCGTTCCCGTATCGGGGCGTTCGACGAAGTGGGTATGGAGTTGTCCGAAGTATTCCCGCGTCCAGAGCCGTTCGTCGGTGAACACCGAACCGCCGTCAAGCAGACAGCGCTGTTTCCACGTCTCGGCGGCCTCGAGGATGGCGGCCGCACGTTCCAGTCGACTCATGAAAATCTCCTCGCGACGCCAATACACGTGCCGCTCAGGACTGACGAACCAAGTCAGACCTCCGCCACAAGATCCTTGTAGCTCAGCTCCGCCCGCGGATAGGTCAACGGGCTGTGGGTCATGCCCAGGGCGACGCACATTTCGGCGAAGCGGATCGACACGGACTTGGTGTTGAACACGGGCACGCCGGCGCCTTCCTGCAGCGCGGCGGGATCGACGACGTAGGGGATCAGGGCGCCGCCGAGCGGCACGACGCACTGGGCACCGGTTTCCGTCACGAGATCCCGGATCAGCCCAATGGTGGTCTCGGTGATCTCTGCGCGCCGCTCGTTGATGTCGGAGCCGTAGATGTCCAGCGCGCGGATGTCCGTGACGAGGTGGTCCATCCCGATGGTGCGCAGCAGCCGCCAGGTGTAGGGCACGTGCGAGGGCAGCGGTACCGTGATCCCGATGCGGTCCGCCAGCACGGCCGCAGCGTGCACGGTGGTGCGCAACGGGCCGATGACCGGGATCTTGACCACCAGCCTGCCGCCGTCGATTCCCGGATCGAACGTGTTAGACTGGATCACCGCGTCAAAGCCGTTCTCTGCCGCCCAGCAGATCTTCCGGATCAGCGATGGCGTCTCCATCATGTGATCCAGCCCGTTGAGCATCTTCTGGTTCCCGGTCACGTCCTCGACGGCCGAGCCCGCGAAGTTGTCCGGGAAATGCACCTCCACCCGTGTCCCTTCCGACGCATAGCTGTTGAGCAGCTTCTCCACCGAGGTCACGTCGTACTTCGCCGAATTCTTCGGCGCCTTGTTGAGGAACATGATACGCATGGGTCTTTCTCCCTTCCGTCGAGACTCAATCCTGGGCTTGGAGAGCGCGTTGATGCCCGATATCGTCATTACCACAAATCGGACCGGCCACCCGTGGTTTTCTCCCGGGAGTTCGGCCACTCGCCGCTTTCAACCCGATCTGGTAACGTCCTCATAAGATGCCGCTGAACCGTCCAAATGTAAATTAGGATAGACCGGCGAACGGGCGATGGATCAGAGAGACAACAATCTTTCCGAAAGAATCGCGCAGGCGATCCACCGCGAGGGGGCCAGTAGCGGCTCGGCGGGAATCGTTCGAGTGGAAGTCACGATTCCGCGCATCGGCGCCTTGGCGTGGCTACGGGCGCAAGCGCCTGCTGCCGTCAAGATGTACTGGGGTGATCGGGACGGCGAGGATGAAGTGGCGGGCATCGGCGCGGCGGACCTGTTGGCGGGCGGAGGATCGGACGGCGTCGAGTCCCTGTTTCAGCAGTTGCGCGGTCGTTTGGCCCTCGGGGACACGGCGGCGAGGTACTTCGGCGGCATGCGCTTCAGCGGAACATGCCCCGCGGACCCGGCCTGGCGGGACTTCGGCGGCCACCGGTTCGTGCTGCCGCGGTTCGAGCTCAGCCAGAGGGGTTCGGACAGCGTGCTCGCGTGCCAGTGGCTGCGTTCATCCAACACCGTGGACACCCTGATGAAGGAGGTCGACGCGCTGGTATTCCCGCCCGCGGAGGCCGTTTGCCGCCACCCCGAGGCTGTCGGTCGCGAGGACCTGCCCGACCGGCCGGGCTGGGATTCCGCGGTGGCCGGGACCCTCGGGCTGGTCGCCTCGGGAGCTGTAGGCAAGGTCGTCCTCGCCCGCAAATCCACGTTCGGCTTCTCGGAGGAGCTGGATCCCGTCGCCTGCATGCAGGCCTTGTCGCCAGAGGCGGAGCATTGCTATCGCTTCTGCTTCGCACCCACGTCGGGGCGGGGGTTCGTGGGGGTGCCGCCGGAGCGGCTGTACCGCCGGGAGGGGCGACGGATCCTTTGCGACGCCATCGCCGGCACGCGCACGCGCGGCGCCGGCGCGTCCCTGGACCGGCAACTGGAACGCGACCTCATGGACAGCGAGAAGGAGCGGCGGGAGCAGGACTACGTGGTCCGGGGAATCCGGGAAAGCTTGGCCCCGCTGTGCAGGTCGCTGAACGCCGGAGCCGATCCGTCGGTGGTGAAGCTGCGCCAGTGCCAGCATCTCATGAGCAGCTTCGAGGGCGCGCTCCGCGATGGGGTCGGCGACGCCGAGCTGCTGAAGGCACTGCACCCGACCCCGGCGGTTGGCGGCTACCCCACCGATCGCGCGCTCCGGGAGATCGAGAAGCGGGAACCATTCGACCGCGGCTGGTACGCGGGTCCGGTGGGCTGGGTTGGACGGGACAGCGCCGAGTTCGCGGTGGCGATTCGCTCCGGGCTGGTGGACGGTTCGACGCTCTCGGTGTTCTCCGGCGCGGGAATCGTTGCCGGGTCGGCGCCTGGGGATGAGTGGGACGAGCTGGACTACAAGATCAGCCACTTCACCCAGGCCCTGAACCTTCCGCGATGACGCAAGCCCCCAACCTGAACCATCTGTGGGCAACGCTGCTGGTCGAGGAGCTTGTCCGCAACGGCGTAGACACGTTCTGCGTCGCTCCAGGGTCGCGCAGCACGCCGCTGGTGGTGGCGGTAGCGCGACACGACCGGGCTCGGAGCATCGTCCACTACGACGAGCGCGGGGCGGCCTTTCATGCGCTGGGTTACGGGCGCGTGACGGGTGTGCCGGCCGCGGTCATCACCACCTCGGGCAGCGCCCTCGCCAACGTGTGGCCCGCCGTGGTGGAGGCATCGCTCGAGCACATCCCCCTGCTGGTGCTGAGCGGCGACCGGCCGCCGGAGCTTCAGGACTCCGGCGCCAACCAGACCATGGACTAGGTGAAGTTCTTCGGCGCCTACGCGGAGTGGTCGGCGAGTCTCCCGTGTCCTTCCCTGGAAGTCGATCCGGCGGTGGTGCTCACCACCGTGGACCAGGCGGTGAGCTGCTGCGGCGGACCGTCCGGCGGCGCGGTCCACGTCAACTGCATGTTCCGGGAACCCTTGGCGCCCACGGCGCAGGGAGGCGACTTCGAGACCTACCTTGAGCCCGTGAGAGCGTGGCGCGAAGGCGATGGCGCCTACAGCCGTTACGACAGTGCGCCGGCCCGCCCCGGGCCGGAGGTGTTGGCGGAAATGGCAGACTTGGCCGCGCGTCGGCCTCGCGGGATTCTGGTAGTCGGCCGGCTGGCTGACGCGGAGGCGCGCGCGGCGGTGGCCGATCTCGCCGACGCACTGGGCTGGCCGTTCCTTCCCGATGTCACCTCGGGGCTCCGGCTGGACAGCAGGCAGGGGACCTCGGTGCCCTATCAGGACATCCTGCTCGGCTCAAAGGAGTTCATGCAACGGCACCCCATCGAGGCGGTAATACACGTGGGCGGGCGGTTCACTTCGAGACGGCTGCCGGACCACTTGGAGGCCCTGCGGCCCAGGGACTACGTGGTGGTGGACGAACACCGGGACCGGCAAGACCCCATTCACCGAGCCACACGACGGTTCCAGCTCTCCGTAGCCGATTTCTGCCGCGGGCTCACGGCGTTGATCCGGGATGTCGGCGACGCGGACTGGCTGGCGGATTGGCAGCGCGCATCGGAGCACGTGGGCGGCCTGTTGGCCGCGAGTCTGTCCGCGGATCAGTCCCTGAGCGAGCCCAAGGCGGCCTGGTTGGTGTCGCGCCATATCGGAGAGGCGGAAGGGTTGTACCTGGCTTCCAGCATGCCCGTCCGCGACGTGGACACCTTCGGCTGTCCGAGGCCGGAGCCGGCGGTGGTGGCTGCCAACCGGGGCGCGAGTGGCGTCGACGGCACCATCGCTACGGCCACGGGATTCGCGCGCGGTCTGGGCAAGTGCGTCACCCTCATGATCGGCGACCAGGCGTTTCTGCACGACCTGAACTCCCTGCGGCTGACCCGGACCCTCGACACCCCGTTCGTCATCGTCGTCTTGAACAACGACGGCGGCGGGATCTTCTCGTTCCTTCCAATCGCCGGCTTCTCCGACGTCTTCGAGCGCTACTTCGGCGTTCCCCACGGCATGACCTTCGAGCACGCCGCGGCATTGTTCGACTTAAACTACACCCGGCCGTCCTCGGCAGACGAGTTCGTCGACGCCTATGAACAGGCCCGGCGCCGGAGCGGAGCCACCGTCATCGAGGTACAGACCGCACGCCAGGACAACTACGAACTTCACCTGAGTCTGCGGAAAGAGGCGGTGGAAGGGTTGTAGCGTGGTTCGCCTGGATTCCGGGTCAAGCCCGGAATGACGATTCGAACACTGGCGGCTCCTCCGCGGCGAGACAAGGAAACCGGTTTGGCCGAACCGTACCGACTTCACCATGAGCTTCACGGCAGCGGCACAGGCACGGACATGGCGCTGCTGTTCCTCCACGGCTTCATGGGCTCGGGGCGGGACTGGGTGGAGACGGTGCAGGCGTTGCCGGAGTATCGGTGCATCCTGATGGACCTCCCCGGGCACGGGCTGAGCACGGAATGCCCGTCTGGGGTCTATCCGATGCCGCGTACTGCTCTCGCGTTGCTGGCGGTGTTGGATGACCTGCGCGTCGGGCAGTGCGTGCCCGTGGGTTATTCGATGGGCGGACGGCTGGCGCTCTACCTCGCGTTGACCCACCCGGACCGTTGCCCTGGGCTGGTGGTGGAATCGGGTTCTCCCGGGCTGGAATCGCAGCAGGAACGCGAGAGCCGCCGGGAGTGGGACGAAGCCAAGGCATCCGAGTTGGAACGGCAGGGGTTCGACGCCTTTCTGGAGGCTTGGTACCAGCAGCCGCTGTTCCACTCCATCGCCCGGAACGAAGCACGCTTCGCGGCGCTGATGGACCGGCGGCGGCACAACGATCCGGCGGGCCTCGCCCGCTCCCTCCGCCTCATGGGCACGGGTTCTCAGCCTTCCCTGTGGCCCCAACTCCCAAGCATCCCGTTCCCGTGGCTGGCCGTGGCCGGCGAGCTCGACTCCCGCTACAGAAAAACCATGCGGGATATGGTAAGCCTCTCGGAAAACGGCAGGCTCGTGACCATCCCGGACGCGGGCCACAACACGCATTTCGAGAACCCCAAGGCATTCTCCCGCGCCCTGCGGGAGTTTCTGGTGTCCTGTCGCTGACGCATTCGCAGTCGAGGTGGGCGGGACCTCTTGCCGGCTACACGGAGCGCCCGGGGGTCACAGGATTGAGGTTTGACTATGGCTGCAATCGAATGGACCGAGGCGGGGCAGTACACCGACATCAAGTACCACAAGACCGACGGCATCGCGAAGATCACCATCAACCGGCCGGAGGTGCGCAACGCCTTCCGGCCGCTGACGGTGGAGGAGATGATCCAGGCGCTGGACGAGGCGCGCAACGACCCCACCATCGGCGTGGTGATCCTCACCGGCGAGGGCAGGGAAGCGTTCTGCTCCGGCGGCGACCAGAAGGTGCGCGGGGATTCAGGGTACAAGGACGCGGCCGGCGTGCACCGGCTGAACGTGCTGGATTTTCAGCGCCAGATGCGCAGTTGCCCCATGCCCGTCATCGCTATGGTGGCGGGTTACGCCGTGGGCGGCGGCCACGTGCTGCACGTCATGTGCGACCTCACCATCGCCGCCGACAACGCCATCTTCGGGCAGACCGGCCCACGGGTGGGCTCCTTCGACGGCGGCTACGGCGCCACCTACCTGGCGCGCATCGTCGGCCAGAAGAAGGCGCGCGAGATCTGGTACCTGTGCCGGCAGTACAATGCCCAGGAGGCCCTGGACATGGGTCTGGTGAACGCGGTGGTGCCCTACGAGCGGCTCGAGGAGGAGACGGTCCAGTGGTGCCGCGAGATCCTCGCCAAGTCGCCCATCGCCATCCGCTGCCTCAAGGCCGCGTTCAACGCCGACTGCGACGGCCAGGCCGGCCTGCAGGAACTGGCCGGCAACGCCACCATGCTCTTCTACATGACCGAAGAAGGGCAGGAGGGGCGCAACGCGTTCGTCGAGAAACGCCAGCCTGACTTCTCCAAGTTCCCCAGGCGTCCCTGAGCCAGCCGCAAGCGACAAGAGTCCCTCCCAGTGGCACAGGACACGCGCCCCGAGCCGCCAGGCGCCGTCGCGGTCTGGATCCTGGCGGCAAGACCCAAGACCCTCTGGGCCTCCATCTCCCCGGTGGTCATCGGCATTGCCATGGCCTTCGGCGACGGCGGGTTCCACGCGCCCGCGGCGCTGGTGGCGCTGGCGTGCTCGGTGCTGATACAGGTCGCCACCAACTTCGCCAACGACCTCTTCGACTACGAGAAGGGCGCGGACACCGAGGCCCGGCAGGGGCCAATGCGTGTCACGCAGGCCGGACTCGTAACCCCCGGCATGATGAAGCGCGGTATCTTCGCGGTGCTGATGCTCACCTTGCTTGGGGGCCTCTACCTCATCTGGCGCGGCGGATGGCCGGCCGCCCTCATCGGCGTCCTCTCGGTGACGGCCGGGCTGCTGTACACCGGCGGACCCCGCCCCTTGGGGTACCTGGGCCTGGGCGATTTGTTCGTGCTGATCTTCTTCGGCCCGGTGGCGGTGGCCGGCACCTACTACGTGCAGGCTCTGACCGTCAACGCCACGGTGATCATCGCCGGCTTGGCCCCGGGCCTCCTGTCCGTCGCCATCCTTGCGGTCAACAACCTCCGCGACGCGGATGAAGACCGCCGGACCGGCAAGCGCACGCTCGCGGTGCGCTTCGGCCCGGGCTTCACCCGGGCCGAATACATCATCGCCGTGGTGGTGGCCTGCATACTGCCGCTGGTGCTCTACCTCGCCTCGGGGCAACATCCTTATTCGGTCGCGGCCGTCGCCGTGGTTGCCGTGGCGTTGCCGGCGTTCCGCCGCCTCTTCACTACCGAAGGCCCGCTGCTGAACCCCGTCCTCGCCTACACCGCCCGCCTGCTCTTGCTTTACAGCGCCGTGTTCTCTATCGGTTGGATTCTGTGACCATATCGAGCTGCCGGATCTTTCGATACCGCCTGCCGTTGACGGGGCCGTTGCCGCTGGCAGGGGGCGTGATTCACGAGCGCAGGGGGGCGCTGGTGCGGATCGAATCGGATTCGGGAGCCGCGGGTTGGGGGGATGTGGCGCCATTGCCGGGGTTCAGCCGGGAGACGATTGACGCGGCCGAGTTGGAGTTGACGGCTTGGGCGGAGCGCTTGAGGGGGGTGGAATACAATCCACCGGGAGACAGTCTGGAATCGTGGCTGGAGTGCGAGCCGGTCCGGGTGCCGTCGGCAGCGGTGCGGTTTGGGCTCGAGACGGCGCTGGCGTCCGTGTCGCGGCAGTCGGTGGATGGAGCGGCGGCCGAGTTGACGAGCTTCGACGGCACGGTTCCGGTCAACGGATTGCTGGCGGGTTCCCGCGAGCAGGTTCTCGCGGATGCCGGGCGGCTCCGGGACGCGGGTTGCCGGGCGGTCAAGCTCAAGGTGGGCGGCCGGCCGGTGGTTGAAGATGTGGAGCTTACCCGGGTGGTCCGTGACACCATTGGCGACGGCGTGGCTCTCAGGCTCGATGCCAATCGGAGCTGGACCCTGGAGCAGGCGGTGGCGTTCGGCCGGGAGATCGGCGACAGCGGCGTGGAATATCTGGAGGAACCGTTGCGCGAGCCGGAGCATCTGCGAGAGCTCTTCGATGCCACCGGCATTCCGGTGGCGTTGGATGAAAGCCTGCTCGTGCTTCGTCCCGACGATCTCGAAGGACGCCGTGATGTGGGCGCGGTAGTGCTGAAGCCGACGCTGCTGGGCGGGCTCGCAAGGGCGCGGGAATGGGCCGCCCGAGCGCTGGCGCTGGACATCCGTCCCGTGGTGAGCAGTTGCTTTGAAAGCGGCGTCGGATTGCTGGCGCTGGCGGAGTTTGCCTGGGCGTCCACCGGGGACGCGGTGCCGGCGGGCCTCGACACCTATCGCTGGCTTGGCGCGGACGTGGTCGAGCCACGTATTCCGTTCCGGTCTGGCGCCATCGAGTGGAACGCCGCCACGGCTCGGGGGCGCCGCATCGACGCATCGAGGTTGAGCGAGATACCGCATGACTGAGATTCGCTGCCCCCTCGAAGAAGCGGCCGAGCGACACGGCGCCCGGCCTGCAGTGGTCAGCGGCGCGAGGGTCGTCTCCTACGCGGAGTTTCACCAGCGCGTGGCCGCGGTGGCCGCGGCGCTCCAACGGGCGGGATGTGGCACCGGCGAGCGCGTGGCCATCTTCGCTCCCAACAGCCCGGATTACCTGGTATGGCTGCTGGCGATCCTGCGCCTGGGGGCGGTGTGCTGTCCCATGAACACGCGGCTCCCGCACCGCACGGTGGCGGAGCTTCTGCGCCGCGTGGACTGCTGCTGGCTGGTGGTGGAGGCCCGGGAGCAGGCCGGGATCAGCAGCTTGTCGAGCGATGTCCGTATCCTGGAAGGCCGGGAGTTGAAGGAGGCTGGAGCGCCTCCCCTTGACGACGCTCAGAGTTGCACCATGCCCCTCGACCGCCCGGCCACCATCGTCTTCACCTCCGGCAGCACCGGCACCCCCAAGGCCGTGCTCCACTCCTACGGCAACCACTACTACAATGCCTTGGGCTCCAACACGAACCTGTTGCTGGCTCACGGCGACCGTTGGCTGCTGGACCTGCCGCTCTATCACGTGGGCGGGCTCGGCATCCTGTTCCGGTCCCTGCTGGCGGGCTCCACGGTGGTGATGCCCGACCAGGGGGAGCCCCTCGACGCGGTGCTGGGCCGGTACGAGGTCACCCACCTGTCGGTGGTGGTGACGCAACTGCACCGGCTGTTGCAGCAGCCGGAGTCCGTGCGCTACCCTGCGCTCCGTTACATCATCCTGGGCGGCAGCCCGGTGCCGCTGAAGCTGCTGGAGCGCGCCGCCGCACGCGGCCTGCCGGTGTTCGCCAGTTACGGCTGCACCGAGATGGCCTCGCAGGTGGCCACCACCGGACCGGGCTCCACCACCGCCCAGCGGTTGACGTCGGGGAAGCTGCTGCCGCACCGCAGGCTGCGCATCGGGGAAGAGGGAGAGATCCAGTTGGCCGGAGAGACCCTGTTCATGGGCTATGTCGAGGGCGGCAGGCTGCGCCGGCCCTTGACAGACGACGGCTGGTTCGCCACCGGCGACCTCGGGAGGTTGGACGAGGACGGGTACCTGACGGTCATCGGCCGGCGCGACAACCGGTTCTTCTCCGGCGGCGAGACCATTCATCCCGAGGAGATCGAGCGCGTCCTGACCGATCACGACGGCGTCCAGCAGGCGGTGGTGGTGCCCATCGCCGACGAGGAGTTCGGCCAGCGCTGCGTGGCGTTCGTGCAGCCGCGCGGGAGTTGCCCCGACGGCCTGTCGCTGGCGGAGTGGCTGGGGCAGACCCTGCCGCGTTACAAGGTGCCGGACGCGTTCTACCAGTGGCCCGCCGCCGAAGCCAACGCGTTCAAGGTCGACCGGGCACGGTTCCGCCGTCTGGCGGTGGACGGGCCGAGGGTCCCGTTGGGAGAATAGGACTAAAGGGACCCCACGAATCCGTCATTCCCGCAAAAGCATGCCCTCGATTCCGATCGGGCGCGGGAATCCAGGAGGGGTGGGTCGAGGAAACATCGTGGGGAGGAGGCTTTCCACAGGCTGGCGGAAGGAAGGAGTCACATGAAGGCAGCGAAGCACGGGAATACGAAGCCGACGGAGCGCCGGGACAGCAACCGCGAACTGTTGTCGCTGCTGCGGCGAATGTGGCTGATTCGCGCCTTCGAGGAGAAGGTGTCGACGCTCTACGCGGCGCGGGAGATCGTCGGGCTGCTGCACCTCGGCATCGGGCAGGAGGCGGTGGCGGTGGGGGTGTGCGGCCTGCTCGACACCGACGACGCGGTCTACGGCGGGCACCGCTCCCACGGGCACGCCATCGCCAAGGGCGCGGACGTGAACCGGCTCATGGCGGAGCTGGCCGGACGCGTCACCGGCTATTGCCGCGGCAAGGGCGGCTCCATGCACGTGGTGGCCGCGGAGACCGGCTTCGTCACCGCCAGCGGCGTGGTGGGGGGCACCGTACCCCTGGCCCTGGGCGCGGCTTTCGCCGCCCGGGAGAAGGGCGCCGGGCGCGTGGCGGTGGTGTTCTTCGGCGACGGCGCCGGCCAGACCGGTCCCTTTCACGAGTCCCTGAACATCGCCAGCTTGTGGCAGCTTCCGGTGATCTTCGTGTGCGAGAACAACGGCTATGCCGAGTTCACGCCGCTCTCCGCGCACACCAGGGTAGAGCGGCTGGCGCAGCACGCCAGCACCTATGGCATCCCCAGCGCCACCGTCGACGGCAACGACATCCTGACGGTGCGCAAGGCCATGGGCCGGGCCGTGGACAACGCCCGCGCTGGCAAGGGCCCGACCTTCGTGGAGTGCCTGACCTATCGGCTCCGCGGGCATTACGAGGGCGATCCGGGCAAGTACCGGGAGCTTTCGCAGTTGGCCGACTGGAAGAAGAAGGACCCCATCGCCCGCTTCACGCGGGTGCTGAAGCGCCGGCACGCCGCCTCGGCCAAGGACTTCGAGAAGGCCGAGAGCGACGCGCGGGCACTGGTGGAGGCAGCCGCCGAGTTCGCGCTGTCGTCGCCGTGGCCCGAGCCCGAGGAAACCGCGACGCAAGTGTGCGCGTGAGGTGGGTATGCCGGAGTTGAGCTATCTGGAAGCCATCCGCTCGGGACTGCTGGCGGAGATGCGGGAGGACCCCTCGGTCTACGTCCTGGGCGAGGACGTGGCGCTGGGAGGCCCCTTTGGGGTGACTCAGGGGATTGCCGAGGAGCTGGGCGCGCACCGGGTCGTAAACACTCCCATCAGCGAGGGCACGGTCATGGGGGTGGCCATCGGCGCGGCGCTGTCGGGCCTGCGCCCGGTGGTGGAGATCATGTTCGTGGACTTCATCACGCTGGCCATGGACCAGCTCGTCAACCACGCGGCCAAGCTTCACTACATGTCCGGCGGGCAGCTCAAGGTCCCGCTGACAGTGCGGGTCCAGTGCGGCGTCCAGGGCAACATGGGCGCGCACCATTCCCAGAGCCTGGAGTCGTGGTTCCTCCACGTGCCGGGCCTCAAGGTCGTCATGCCGTCGAACCCGGCCGACGCCGAGAGCCTCATGAGGGATGCGATCCGCGACGACAACCCGGTGCTGTTCGTGGAGCACCGGGGCCTCTATTTCTCCCGCGCCGAGGTTCCCGAAGGCGGAAGCGGCCTTGCCATGGACAAGGCGGCGGTGCTCCGGGAAGGCGCCGACGTGACGGTGGCCGCGGTCTCCAAGATGGTGGGGCCGGCCCTTGAGGCGGCGGCTGCGTTGGCGGGCGAGGGGGTTTCCGTGGAGGTCGTCGACCTCCGGAGCCTGGTTCCGCTGGACATCGACACCTTGGTGGAGTCGGTCAGGAAGACGTCACGTCTGATCGTCGTGCACGAGGCGGTGGAGCAGGGCGGCGTGGGCGCCGAGGTCGCCGCCCGGGTGCAGGAAGAAGCTCTCTACTATCTCGACAGCCCCATCCTCCGCGTCGCCGCCCCCAACGCCCCGGTGCCGTGCGCGCCGCCGCTGGAGAGCGCCTTCGTTCCCGACAAGGAACGAATCGTGGAGGCCGTGCGCCGCGCGCTTTCGAGCCAATTCCCGTGATCGCGGAAACCATTTCTCCTTCTGACAAGGAGAAATTTCGGTCAAGTTCTCCTTCCCAAAGGGAGAACTCGCTTGCCGCAGCTCGTACGGGGTTGATGGGCGTCACTACCGGTGCAGCCACTCCGGCTTGCGTTTCTCCACGAACGCCTGGACGCCCTCTTCGATGTCCTCGGTTTCCAGCAACTCCTTGAGGTAGATTTCTTCGGAGCGGGCGAGGGCGGCGGAAAGTTCCTTGAGGCCGATCTCTCGCAGGCCCTTGAGGGTGATGCGCAGCACCGCGCGGCTCTTGTCCAGCAGTTCGTTCCGAAGCTCTTCAAGAGCCTGCCCGAGTTGGTCCCGGGGCACGACACGGTTCACCAAGCCGATGGACTCGGCTTCCCGGGCCGACAGGCGGCGGCCGGTGAGTATCATCTCCGCGGCCCGGTGGTAGCCGATCTGCGACGAGAACCGCGCCAGCGCCACCGGCGGGAAACAGCCGACGGTGATCTCGGGGGTGGCGAACAAGCTCTCCTCGGAGGCCAGCACCAGATCGCAGGAGGACGCCAGCTCGCAGCCACCGCCAAGGCAGACGCCGTCGACCACGGCGACGGTGGGCTGGCGGAGGCTCATCAGCTTTCGGATGGCGCCGTGCACGAGGTCGAGCATCTCGGGCACCTGCGTCCGTGTGTGATCCTTCACGTCCACGCCGGCCGAGAACGCGCGTTCGCCCGCGCCGCTGATCTCCACGACATCCACGCCGTCATCGCGGTCCAATTCGTCGAGGACCTGCCGCAACTCCCGCAGAAGCGCCAGATTAAGCACGTTGAGGGGCGGCCTGTCGATGACCACGGACGCCACCCCATCCGTCTTTTCGTAGAGAATTCCTGCCATCGTATCCTCCGGAACCCCGCCGCCCCTGGATTCCCGCCCCTGATCGGGGTCGAGGGCATGCTTTCGCGGGAATGACGGGTCTCGGGCGTCGGGCGCCCGTACTGGACACTAGAACTGGAACACCAACGACTTGATGGTGACCGGCACGGTGCCCGACGGCTCCAGCACCCGGCCCAGGTCGATGAAGTCGAAGTCTCGGAGGGTGATGCCGTCCAGGGTGAGCACGTGGCCCTCGAGGCCGAAGTCCTGTTTGAGAATGGTCCCCACCAGCCCGGCCATGTCGTGATCGAACACCAAGTAGATGGGGCGTCCCCGGGCTATGGTCTGCGACAACCCCTCCATCAAACCCCGGCAGAACGCCGCGATGCGAAACGCTGCGGGCGGTCCCTGCCACACGAACACCAGTGCCACCTCGGCCTCGCCCTCCGTCAGGTCGAAGGACTGGAAATGGCGCTGGATGGTCGCTGCCATGACGGCGGGGTCGATGTCGCCGTCCAACTCCACCGGGGGACGCAGCACCTGGAGGTTCTTGCGCGGCAGCAGCTCATCGTCGGAGCGGTAGATTGTGTTGCCGGACACCTGCACGGTGTGCTGCGCGGCCCCCATCACCGTGGCCCTGATGCACTCGCGGGCGCTGACTAGACTGGCGGGCAGCGCGCCGTCGTCGACCCGACGGCGCAACGCCTTCCCTAACGGCGCTCCCAGATCGCCGTAGGACTCGTTTTCGTTGCCGTACACGTACTCGCTGACGCCACCGGAGAAAACCACGGCGTCGCACTCACGAGATCCGTTCAGGGGTGGCGTAACCCACAGCGCCGCCACCTCCGGACCGGCGTCGCCGCCCCGGGCGAGGGTCAGGACCACGTCCGCCATATGGTCCGCCAGCCGCTCGATGTCAGCGGGACTCGCCCGGTTTCCCACGTTCCAGTCAAGCCCCACGTGGCCCGCCAGGGCCTTGCCGCCGGGTTCCAGCACGGTGATGGTGCCGTGGCCGTCGGTGGCCATCAGCCGTCCGCCCACGTGGAAGGCGGCGGTGCCGAGGACCCGTCCGCCTTCGGCCAGGGCCAGCTTGGTGGTGCCGCCGCCGATGTCGATGTTGAGCACGCGGCACTTCTGCTCCGCGGAGAATGCCACGGCGCCCGAGCCGTGGGCGGCCAGCAGAGCCTCGAAGTTGTGGCCCGCGGTGGCGCACACGAAGTCTCCCCGCTGGTCGGCGAAGAGGTCGGCGATGGCCCGGGCGTTGTCGCGGCGTATGGCCTCGCCCGTCAGGATGATGGCCCCGGTGTTGACGTCATCGGGAGTGAGCCCGGCCTCCTCGTACGCGTCGTCCACGAGACGGCCCAGGGCCTCGTCGTCGATGCGTTCGCGGTTGGCGGTGTAGGGGGTGAAGCGGATCGGGGAGAGGTAGAGCGTCTTTCGCTCGGTGACCACGAAGCGGCTGGACAGCTCCCGTCCCAACCGCCTGAGCACGAGACGCGAGAACAGGATCTGGGAGGTCGCCGTGCCCACGTCGATGCCGACGCTGGTCAGGGTGATGGTGTCGAGCTTCCAGAGAGGGTGGTCTTCCTCTTCCTCCGGCGCCCCGTCGTGATCGTGGTCGTCTCCGATGTCGTGCATGAACAGAGCTTCCCGGCGCCCTGGAGTTACCAGCGGACGGAGGCCCGCAGGGTCAAGCCGTGCTCGGCCGCTTCGTGGGGTCGCTCGCGGCGCCTTCCCTGGAGCGCCAAGTCGAACGAGGAGGCCATTCGCAGCCGCGCGCCGGTACGGTACTCCTTCGTGCCCCGACCCGACAGCACGAAGCCGGTATAAGGCGTCAGCACGCCACGTCCTCCGAACGCGGACAGGCCATAGCCCAGTTCGCCCGTCATGCGCATCGCAGCGTCTGCCGAACCCGTCCCCGTTCCCGCGAGGCCGTGTTGCCAAAGCCGGTCGACACCGTTTTGGGGCAAGCCCCAGGAGGGAGCGAGGCTGAGCGAGAAACCCCGGCCCGAGGCTCCCGGATCGAGGCGCAACGACCCGCCGGCACCCCACTCCTCGTGATCTCCCCCGTGGGCTACCAGCATCCTGCCGCGGCCCTCCACGGTGAGCCCCAGCGACGGTTCCTGGTATCGCAACGCGCCCCCGATCTCGAAGCCAGCCCCGGTTTCACCCGCGCCGCCGTCGGCAAGGACGCCGAGCTCCAGCGAAGGGGTCAGCAGCCCGCCCGAGTCGAACCTCCGGGTGTGCCTTCCCTCCAGCGCCAGCCGCAGCCGGCTCACGGTCGAGGTGATCTCATCCATGTTCCCGGAACCGTGGACTTCGGCTCGGGCCAACGCGCCTTGGCCCTTCAACTCCACGGCGGTCTCGCCGCCGGGCAACAGATCGCTGCTCGAGTACACCGTGCCGTCGGCGCCCAGCGCCCCGGACCACTGGGTCAAGTCGCTGGCGTGGGCATCTTCCGAGTCATCATGGTTCACGCGCACCCGGCCCCAACCGTGTCCCGCCATGGCCCACACCCGGACACCCGAATCCAGCAACCAGCCCACGTAGGGGTTGAGGCTTGTCAGCGTGGTTTCATGGTCGCCGTGTCTGGAGTCCACGCCGATCCGTTCCGTGTAGTCGAGGGTCCCCCTCGAATGGGAAAGGGACAGGCCGGCTAGCACGTTGCGCTTCAACAGCACGTCCGTGCCGAAATGGCCGCTCACGACGCTGCCTTCCCAGTCGATATCGGTCGCGCCGCCGGAGAGATCCTGATAGTCGCCGCTGCCCCACAGCGCGAGGGCGCCCGGCCCACTGCCGAACGCGTTGAGCACGAAGGACGAGCCGCCGAGAAACCGCCCCAGGTCCATCCGGCCTTCACCGATGGCCTTGCCGTTGTCGGCCAGCGCGAGAAGCGCGTTGGGATTGCCTCCGAGGCTCAAGCGCGCGGCGAGCGTTTTCGACCCCGAGAGCCGCGAGTTGACGCGGTCGCTCACCGCGTTCGAGGTGCTTGACAGGACCGCGCGCGCGACCGTGGGCAGCAGGACGCGGTTGACTCTCGCGACCCGCTCGCGGGGCGGCGGATACACGCCGGGGTCGGAGCGGCCCAGCAACGCCATACCCACCGCGTTGACGTGTTCTCTGTGCATGTCGTCGAGTGTCGGCGACTGACCGGAACCGGGATAGTGGGTGCAGTAAGGGCTGGACGCATCGTCGGTGTTGTCGTCGCCTGTGGCGACGCGCCTGAGGCGGCAGTCGAGAGACTGCCACCAGGCGCCGACGCTGTCGAAGTTGCCCGCGCCGAATACCTCGCGCGCGGTGTCGTTGACCTGTCTCTTGGTCTCCGGTTCGAGGTCGGCGTAGATGTTTCGAGCCGAGGCGGTCTCTTCCTGCGTCGCCGTGGAGCCGTGCAGGGCGAGGACTCTTTGAGTCGGGTCGAGGGCATCCCACCAGCGCATCGCCGGGGCAATGTCGGGGGGATACACGCCAGGGTCCGTGCGTTCGAGCAAGGCCTGTCCGACCCTGTCCACGTGGGATTTCTCGGCATCCCCGAGCAGCGGCGTCCTGCCGGAGCCCGGGTAGTGGGCGCAGTAGGGACTGGCCGCATCGTCGGTGTTGCCGTCACCGGTGGCGACGCGCTTCAGGCGGCAGTCGAGGCGCTCCCACCAGGCGCCGACGCTGCTCGAGGGGGTGGTGCCGTATATTCCGGAGGCCGTCGTGTGAACCAGCCTCTTGGTCTCCGGGTCCAGATCGCCGTACATGGGCTCGGCGGCCGCGTGCTGCTCGGGTGACGCGCTGTCGGCGTGCAGGGCGGCGACCCTCTGCGCCGGTTCGAGCGCATTCCACCAGCCCATGAACGGTGGGATGTCGCGAGGATACACGCCTGGATCCATGCGTTCGAGCAAGGCCTGTCCGACCCTGTCCACGTGGGATTTCTCGGCATCCCCGAGCAGCGGGGTCATGCCCGAGCCCGGGTAGTGGGCACAGTAGGGACTGCCCGGGTCGTCGGTGTTGCCGTCGCCGGTGGCGACGCGCCTTAGGCGGCAGCCGAGGCCCCACCACCAGGCCCCGACACTGGCGGCGTCGCCACCGCCGTCGATGGCGTCCGCGGCTTCGTTGACCAGGCCCTTGGTCTCCGCGTCCAGGTCGGCGTAGGGGTTCGCGGCAGCAGTCCTCTGGTCGGCCGTCGGTTCGTCGCCGTGCAGGGCGGCCGCCCTCTGTTGAGGGGTGAGCTCATCCCACCAGCGCATGGCGGCCTCGTTGTCGGCCGGCGGATTGCCGGTCTGCGCGCGAGCCTGACCCGGCAGGCCAAGGGAAAGGGCGACAAGCAGCGCGAGAAACAGGAAGGCAGACAACGAGCCGAGCCGTTGTCCGCGGCGGTGTCCGGGTTTGAGACGTGTCAATGTGTCGATCTCCGGGGCGTCGGTCAGTCGATGAAGCTGCCTTCCGCGTCCGGGAGGTTGCCCTGCTCGCCCGGCATGTTGCCGTGCTCGTCCGGGAACAGGACCTTGACCGCCTCCGCGCCGCCCACCCCGGTGCACCACGGCACCATGTTCTTCATCCGGCAGGTGATTCCGCGCTTGGACAGCTCTTCCTCGAAGATGCGGTGGATCTCGGGGTCCTCGTCCTCGTACTCCACCTGGTAGCCGCCCTTTTTGCCGCTGACCTCGCCCGTGCGCAGCACCGTGGATTCCTGGGCCTGCCAGCGGTTGACCGCGTACTTGCGCGACAGCCCCTGGTTCATCACTAGGTAGGTGGCCGGGGTCTCGCCGACGTTGAAGTGCTGGTGCAGCCACAGGCCCTGTCCGGCGCCGGAGAGGTAGAGGCTGCCTTCCTTCCAGTCGCAGCGGATGCGTTCCTCGTCGCCCCGCTGGGTCAGCACGTAGCCCGTGCCCTCGATGATGTAGAGGTGCGCGCCGGGTCCGTGGCGGTGGGACTTCTTGTAGTAGCCGGATTCGAAGCGGGACACGTGGGATTCCATCAGGCCGGAGCCCATGACCATGAAGGCGTTGGTGCCGCCGCCGCCTCGGCTCTTCCACTCGTAGAGGGGCAGCTTGCGGATGTCGGGGATGAAGTTGGTCTCCCACACCCGGCCGCGGTAGAGCTTGGCCTCGGCCGTGAAGTAGTCCGGCTCACCCTGGAAACGGTCGTCGAAATCGTAGTTGTTGTTGAAGATGAAATGTTCGCTGTTCCACTGCCGGAAGATCTGAGGCAGGTCGGTCACGGAGAACCAGCGCGCCGGCTGGGACAGGCTGGCGTTGAAGAACTGGTGCCAGGCGTTGGTGGGCGGCACGAAGTAGCTGCCGGGTCCCCACTCGAAGGTCTGCTTCTCGCCGTCCTCGCGCCATACCGAGCAGGAGCCGTGGCCCGACACCACGTAGATGGCCTCGGTGTACATGTGCCGGAGCGGCGCGGTGTAGCCTCCGGGCGGCAGCTCGACGATGTGCTCGTCTCCGCCGTTGTCGCCGTCGAGGTAGCACAAGGCGCCCTTGACGCCGTCGCCCTTGCGCGGCCACGGACCCACTTCCACGGCCTTCATGTCCTCGATGAAGACTCCTCCCACCAGCGGCGCACCCTCGCGTTCGCGCCACTCGGCGTAGGTATCGACGCGCGTGAGCGCGGGCTGCTTCTCCGGGTCCAGGGGTTGGGTGGGTATCGTCATGATGCCGCCTCTCTCTCCAGCGTGTTTCTTCGCGGGAAGGGTAGGCGATAGGCGGGAGTCATGTCAACACGGGAGGGCGTTTCGAGAACTCTTGACCAGCGAAGGAGGAGATGGGCAGCGAGAAAGGCGGCGGAAGCAAGGAAACGCCAGACAATGCCTTGCAAATGGCGGGTCAAATAAATTACAAATACATGGCGTTATTTGTTGTAATTACATGGTCAACCATGTTACAAACGCGTGGTTCAGTGCGTTGCATATCCTTGGTCGTTTTGAGAGCAGCTCCTCAAAGCGATCCAGGCCGTGGATTGGGGGGCCATCCCTACCCTCCATGCGGGAGGATAGAGTGTACATTCCCAGAATAGCCGACAAGGAGCTTGCCGATCGGTTGCAATCGGCCGGGGCTGTGCTTGTGGAGGGACCGAGGGCCTGCGGCAAGACCGAGACCGCTCGTCAGCGGGCCGTGACCGAGGTGCTGCTCGACGTCGATCAGAACGCGCGTCAGGCCATGGCGATCGATCCCGCGCTGGTGTTGGCGGGAGACAGGCCGCGGCTGATCGACGAGTGGCAGATCGAGCCCGCCATCTGGAACCATGTCCGGCGTGAAGTGGATCGGAGCCGCGGTCCCGGCCAGTTCATACTGACGGGTTCAGCCGTACCCGCCGACGACATCACCCGCCACACGGGCGCGGGCCGGATATCCCGCCTGAGACTGCGCACCATGAGCTCGTTCGAAAAGGGGTTCTCCAGCGGCCGGGTGTCCCTGTCGGAGTTGATGAACGGTCGTTTCGAGGGTTGCCCGAACGAGGGCATGGCACTGGCGGATCTCGTCTCCCACCTGAGCCGAGGCGGCTGGCCGGGCGACCTGAACCGGTCGGAGCAGGCTTGCCTGACCGCCCACATCGACTACCTGGAAGAAGTCCGCCGTGTCGATATCTCCGGCGTCGATGGCGTTTCCCGAGATCCCGGAAACGTCGGCCGCGTGCTTCAATCGCTCGCGCGGAACGTGGCCACGCCCGTCAGCGCGCAAGCCATCGCCACGGACGCCGGTGGCGGCGACGGCCCGCTGGACGGGGGCACCGTGCGCGGCTACCTCGCCGCCCTGCGGCGGCTGATGGTGTACGAAGAGCAGCCGGCCTGGTCGCCGAGGCTTCGCTCCCGGTCCTTGCCGCGGCGCGCGCCGAAGCGTCACTTCGTCGATCCGTCCCTGGCCGTCGCGGCTCTCGGCGCAACCCCGGGCCGGTTGTTGGCGGACCTCAACTTCCTCGGCCTGCTGTTCGAATCCATGGTATACCGCGACCTGTCCGTATACTCCCGTAACTGCGACGCAAGCGTTTATCACTACCGCGACAACACCAAACTGGAAGTCGACGCCTTGGTGCAGAACCGTCAGGGAGACTGGTGCGCCTTCGAGGTGAAACTCGGCGCGGGACAGGTGGACGCCGCGGCGGCGTCATTGTCGAAGTTCCGCGAGCGCGTGGACCGGGCGGCCGTTGGCGAACCCCGGATGCTTGGAGTTATCGTAGGCTCCGGCTACGGCTATGTCCGCGACGATGGCATCGCCGTCATCCCCATCGCCGCGCTGGGCCCATGATCCGGCCGGCCAAGAAAAGGAGCACCCCATGCCTGGCCCATTGAGCGACATCCGCGTGGTGGACTTCACCCACGCCTTGAACGGACCCTTCTGCACCATGCTGCTGGGGCATCTGGGGGCGGAGGTCATCAAGATCGAGCCGCCCCAGGGCGACAACTTCCGGCGCTCGTGGATGGCGCCGGACGCGGGCAAGGACGGCTACGAGTTCCTGTGGATCAACGTCAACAAGAAGAGCGTCGTCCTGAACCTTAAGAGCGAGCGCGGCGTCGAGCTGGCGCGGGAACTCATCGCCCGGGCGGACGTCCTGGTGGAGAACTACCAGAAGGGCACGATGGAGCGTTTCAGGCTCGACTACGACTCCGTCAAGGGAATCAACCCGCGGCTCATCTACGCCTGCTCCCGCGGCTACGGCGAGTGGGGTCCCTACGCCGACTACGGCAACACCGCCGCCACCAACAACAGCATGACCGGCTGGACCCACACGGCCTGGGAGTACGCCGGAGCCAAGGGGACCAAGTCCCTGGGCATCGGCGACGAGGCCGCCGGAGTGAGCATGACCGTGGGCATCCTGGCGGCGCTGCACGCCCGCGAGCGCACCGGCGAGGGCCAGAAGATCGTCGTGTCCATGCAGGAGGCGGTGCTGGGCTTCATGGTCAGCTCCATGCACGAGCACTTCACCGGCAACATGGTGGGCAACACGCCCATGGAGGTGGCCGATGGTTACTTCACGCTGCGCATTCCTCACCTCACGGACGATGGGTGGAGCGTGTTGGCGGAGCGGATGGGGCGCTCGGAACTGACGACGGATCAGCGGTTTGCCGACGGGGCGGCCCGGCGGGAGTACAAGGACGACTTGGACCGGATCGTCCGGGACTGGGCACGCACCTGCACCCGGCAGGAGATCTGGGACGCCGTTCGCGATCTCGGCTACTTCGGCGCGCCGGTGCTGTCCAAGGCCGAGGTCCTGGACGATCCCCACATCAAGGCGCGCAACGCCTTCATCGAGCGCGACCATCGCACCGCTGGCCCGACCACGCTGCTGGCGCCGTGGATCCACATGTCACAAACACCCGCGTTGATCCACGACGACGCCCCCGCCATCGGGCAGCACACCGACGAGGTGCTGGGCGGATTGCTGGGGCTCGGGGAGGCGGAGTTGGCGGACCTGCGCGCGGCCGAGGTGATCCGGTGAGCTGTGGTGAGGTAACTCACGTCACAGTGAATCCTGTCTGTTGGAGAAAGGTGGAGACATGCTGAACCAGAAGGAAGGCGAGTCGCACGCCTTGCGCTTGGGCAAACTGTTCGGGAACCTTCTCTCGTTGGAGATGATCGCCCGGATGGCGCTTGCAACAACAGACGCCAAGGTCTCATTCTTGAAAGGGCCTCAACTACCACAGTTGAAGAAGGGCCAACGCGTTGAGGTTAATCCGCTGACTGACGGCAAGGGCCTCATGGGTGTTCTCAAGCAATATAATCATCAAGTAAGCGCGGCCCATCGGATTGACGCCGAGCGTGTTGTCGAACTTCGTGATGCCTTGGCCCACGGTAGGATGTTTGGCTTTGGACCAAAGGGGAGTCACCTCCGGTTGCTGAAGTTCGACAAGAAGAGCGACAAGCAAGGAAAAGTATTGGTGACCATGGCAATTGACATGACTGAGGGTTGGTTCAACGACGGCATCAGGTTCCTGGATGGAGAAATCGAAAAGGTTACCGAGCTATTGAATTACCAGAAGCGCCCGCTCCAGGGCGGACGGGAAAGTCTGAAATCGGGCCTTTGAGTTGATTAGACGCGTACATGTGTTGTGCTCTACGAGGCCCAGCGGGCCGTCTCCGGAATCCACTGTAGCGTCGGCCCTAGCTCTGAGCGTCCATCGCTTGGACATGGGGGTACTTGAGTATCCTTTCATCGGCAGTCAGCAGGATCAGTTGGTGAATGCGGGCGGTCGCGACAAGGATACGATCGGCCGGATCCTTATGGAAAGCGGACGGCAGGGTGTACGCTTCAGCGGCAATCTCATGCGTTACCGTCACACTCGTCGCATCCAGATTTCTCAGTGAATCCGCGATCCAAGTGCTGAGCGGGATTGCCAGTGAAAGCGTGCCGACGGTCAGCAGGCGCGCGATCTCCAGCGTGGAAATTGTACAGATCGTGTTACTGTGCTCCCGATCCAGCAATGCCTGACGTGCTCGTGGTCCTAGCTTTTCGGGTTGCTCTTGTGACCAAACCCAGACGTGAGTGTCGAGCAACAGGTTCACGTGTGCATTTCCCAATCTTCTGTCGAGTCTATGCGGACAAGGTCGCTGTGAATGGTCATCTTGCCTTTCAGTCCTCCGAGGCGTTTGCCTTGGGGGAGCTCTCCGACTGGCTGAATCGTCACAAGGGGCTTCCCACGCACGGTGACCAGCATGGGCTCCCGGGAGCGCTGCACTTCCTTGAGTGCCGCGATGCACTTGGCCTTGAATTCGGACACAAGCATGGTCTTCATGTGCCCAATTTAACCTAGTCAGATGACCAAGTCAAGAACCCGCCATAAAGCGAGCTACTCACGGTTGTCGCGAAGAATCAGTCTTCGCGTGTCTTGTCCGGAAACTCGCACAGGTCGGCGATGACGCAGCGGGGGCACTCGGGCTTGCGCGCCTTGCAGACGTAGCGGCCGTGGAGGATGAGCCAGTGATGGGCGTCCTTGCGGAACTCTGGAGGCGTGAGCCGGGTCAGGCGGGTCTCCACCTCCAACGGGTTTTTTCCCTTTGCCATGCGCGTGCGGTTGGCCACGCGGAAGATATGCGTGTCCACCGCGATGGTGGGCTCGCCGAAGGCGGTGTTGAGGATGACGTTGGCGGTCTTCCGGCCCACGCCGGGCAGCTTCTCCAGGGCCTCGCGCGTGCGGGGCACCTGGCCGCCGTGCTCGTCGATGAGGATCCGGCAGGTCTTGATGATGTTGTCGGCCTTGCTGTTGAACAGGCCGATGGTCCGGATGTAGCGCTTGAGCCGTCTGACGCCGAGCTTGAGGATCGTCTCGGGGGTGTTGGCCACCGGGAACAGCTCGGCGGTGGCCTTGTTGACACTCACGTCCGTGGCCTGGGCCGACAGCACCACGGCCACCAGCAGCTCGAACGGGTCGACCCAGTCCAGCTCGGTGGAGGGGCTCGGATTTTCCTCCTGGAGCCGTTGGTAGATGACGGTGCGCTTCTGTTTGTTCATGTCGGTATCACGCTGCCGGCTCCGGTCGGGTCAGGGTATGTACTTCTCGTCCTGCAGGAAAAGCTCGCTGGGAATCTCGGTCCCCAGCCCGTTCTCCCTGCAGCGACTATAGATGAGGTGTGCGACCGCGGTAAACTGCACGCCGTCTCCGCGCAGGACGAGACCGGTGATCTGGCTGTCGGAGGTCCGGCCGGGGTGGTTGCCGACGATGACGTCGCCCAGGAGCGGCAGCTTGTCCCAGTCGATTTGCGTCGGCCGCGTGTACTGGTCCTTCCCGTGCTCGGGGATGGCTTCGGCGCCGCCGATGGCGTAGCGCATCCAGCGCCGGCCGTGGCGGTTCATGGTCAGCACGTCGCAGCGTTCCCAGCCCGCGATCTCCAGTTCGACGTCCGAGACGTTGCTGACGAACTGCCCGGGCTCCAGCCAGTCGGCCATGACCACCGGGTCCTTGGAGTTGGTGGCCATGTAGACGATGTCGGCGCCACGCACCGCCTCTCGAGCGGAAGAGACCGGTACGATCTCGATTCCGGCCTCCTCGGACATCCGCTCCGCGAACTTCTCCTTGTTGCCGGGAGTCGGGCTGTACACCTCGATCCTTTCCAGGTTGCCGAGGGCGGCGAAACAGTAAGCGGCGCCTTGCGCCTGCCAACCCGTGCCGATGAGCGCCATGGTGCGCGAATCCTTTCGGGCCAGGTATTTCGCGCCTGCCGCCCCGGTGCCCGCCACCCGGAACTTCTGGAGGTAGCCGTCGTGAATAATGGCCAGGAGTTCGCCGGTGCGGGAGCTGTAGACGAAGATGAGGCCGCAGAACCTCCCGTCCGTGCGCCCCGGCACCCGCCTCTGGAGCGTTCTGCCGTCCTGCTCGAAGTAGGTGATGATGTCGGAGTCGATGCGGTCCGTGGTGACGTCCAGCTTGGCGATGGCGCCGCTCAGGGAGGTGAACGAGTGGTGGGTGGGGTCGCCTCCGCCTTGGGGGAACCTTGGGTGTTGGCGGTACTCGTCGGGGTCCCTCGGCGTGAAGACCCGGTACGGCGGTGCGTTGACCGCGCCGCCGGTGGCCAGCTCCAGCGCCGCCAGCTCCAGCGCGTCGTTGACCTCCGACGGGTCGAGGACCTTCTCCACGGTGGGATTGTCGATGATGAGCGTCATGTAACCTCCTGTCGGCCTCGATCTTGCGAATCGATACCAGAATACGCAGGGTCATCTATCCCGGGTAGGGCGCGACGACATATAGGGGCGGGGTTCAACCCCGCCCGTGGGCGGCCACCATGCCAGCCCGTCAGTCGCGGCGCCCCACCCCCCGGGTCCAGGGTCCGATGAGCAGGGCGTTGGTGATTCCGGCGGCCCCCACCAACCCCAGGAGCAGCCACGGCACATAGGCGTGGCTGTGGAAGTGGTCGACGAGGGCGCCGGCCGCAGTTGGACCGACGACGCCTCCCCACATGTAGAAGAAGCTCATGTTGCCGCGGATTGTGCCGAAGCGGCGCCGCCCGAAATAGTCTCCCACCGCGGCCCATATGACCGGTATCGATGAGTCCAGCACGCTGAACAGCGTGGCGAACAGCAGCAACCCCCAGAGCGTCGTGCTCCACATCAGGACCAGGACCGCGATGAAGGAAAGCACCATGCACCAGGCCACCAGGCGCACCTTGTTGGTCTGGTCGGCAATCCATCCCATGATGAAGTGCGCCACGATGTTCATGCCGTTGAACCACGACAGAGGGAGCGCCGCGGCGAGAGGCGTCAGGCCCTTCCACTGCATCAGGGGTACGAAATGCACGATGACGGTGGTGTAGGCGGCGGTCCGGGTGGTCATCCACAGGACGAAGAGCCAGAAGACCGGGGTGCGCATGGCGCGGCCGGCGTCGTAGTCGGATTCGCCGCGGGTCTCCGTCCCGTCATTCTCCGACCCGTCCTCCCGCTCCCCGGGTGGCGGGGCGGAAGACGACGCCGTCTCCGAGGATATCTGCAGCCCCATGCTCTCGGGCGACCGGCGAATCCTCAGGGCCAGGGGCGCGGCCACGAATAGGAACACGCATCCCGCCGTGAACGCGGCCGTTCGCCAGCCCCAGAAGTGGACGGCCACGACCAGCAGGGCCGTGACGACGGTTCCGCCCACGGGCATGGCGGCGCTCAGGCAGGTCAGCGCACGCGCCCGATAACGCCGGAACCAGTTGACGGCCAGCACCGCGGGAGCGTGCACGAAGCCCGCCGTGAAGGTCAGGGAGATGACCCCGACGTAGATGATGAGGAAGCTCGCGTAGCTGTCGACGAAGGAAAAGAGGACGTACCCGATGCCGCACATCAGCGCCGCGGTCAGTATCACGGGCTTGGGGCCGAAGCGGTCGATGAGGTAGCCCGCCAGCGGACCCTCGATGGCGCCCTCGGCCCGGGCCAGGGAGAAGGCCAGCGAAGTCGCCGCGTGGGTGATGCCCAGCTCTTTCTGAATGGGAAGGAAGTAGACCGTGAAACCGAAGCTGTGGAGTCCGCCGCCGATGGTCCGGACGAGGGCCGTCAGACCGATCATCCGCCAGCCGTAGTAGAGGTCCGACAGCCGGCGGCGGAGACCCTTGATCGATAGCAAGCGGATTCACCCGCCGGGCGGGCCTGCCGCGCTTTGACGCGCTATTCGTCGTCCAGCGCGGCTGGCCGCCCGTTCGGAACTGCGTTATTTACCGGCTTCCCGGAGCGCCCGCAGCACGTTCTCCGGGCTCAGCGGGAGCCTGTGCACGCGCACGCCGGTGGCGTTGTAGATAGCGTTGGCGATGCAGGCCATGGGCGGCACCGAGCCGATCTCGCCCGCGCCCTTGGTGCCGTAGGGTCCGGCGCCGGGGTAGCCCGACACGGTGATGGCCTCGATGCGCGGCAGCATGTTGATGGTCGGCATCAGGTAGTCGACGAAGGTCGGGTTGAGGGTCCGGCCGTCGCTGTCGTGGACCACCTGCTCGCACAGCGCCTGGCCCAGGCTCATGGCCGCGGCGCCCTCGATCTGGCCCTCCACCGCCTTGGGGTGGACCACGAAGCCCACGTCGTGCACGGCCACGTACTTCAGCACCTTGACGTTGCCGGTGTCGGTGTCCACCTCCACCATGGCCGCGTGGGTGGTGAAGGGCTGGGAGCTGCCGGTCTCACGCTCGTGAGCCTGGGAGGCCTTGGAGTCGAAGTAGCCGCGGCCGATGACGTCGCCGATCTCGTTGTGTCCGGCGTTGCACACCGACGCCAGCGACACCGACCGGGACGGCGCTCCCTTCACCTGGATCTGCCTGTCGATGATCTCCAGGTCCTCCGGGCTCGCCTCGAGCTGTCCGGCGGCCATGCGCAGGATCTGGTCGCGGGCGTCCTCGGCCGCCAGCTTGACGGCGTTGCCCGACACCAGCATCGAGCGGCTGCCCACCGTGCCGGCGTCCCAGGGACTCGCGTCCGTGTCCACGTTGAGCACGGTGACGTCGTCGGTGGGGATTCCCAGCACCTCGGCCACGATCATTGGGATGCCGAACCGCGCCGCGGTGCCGTAGTCCACCTTGCCGATGTGCACCGTCGCGGAGCCGTCCTCGTTCATCTTCACCACGGCGCCGCCGCCGGGGCCCGACCCCTCGATCCAGGCGCCGGTGGCGAAGCCGATGCCCTGGTTCTTCCCGAGCTGGACCTTGCCCCAACCGATCTTCTCCTTGGCGAGGTTCAGGGTCTCGGCCAGCGAGCTGTCCCGCAGCTTGGGGACGCCGACGATGCTGTCGCCCTTCTCCGGCACGTTCTTCAACCGGAACTCGATGGGGTCCATGCCCAGCTCGGCGGCGATGGAGTCCATGTGCGACTCCATGGCGAAGGTGGCCTGGGGGCCGCCGGGCCCGCGCACCGGACCGCACACCTGCTTGTTGGTGTAGACGGTGAAACCGTCCATGTGGATGTTGGGCAGGCGGTACCAGCCGCCCACCATCTGGGTGCAACGGCCGCCGGCCTGGTTGCCGAAGCCCGAGTAGCCGCCGGCGTCGTACACCACCTTGCCCTGGCGCGCCACCAGGGTTCCGTCCTTCTTGACGCCGCTCTTGATCCAGATCTTGCAGCCGGAGCGGATGGTGGTGGAGATGGTCTCCTCGGCCTTGTCCATGACGATCATCACGGGCTGCCTGGCGGTCAGCGCCAACAGCGCGCAGATGGGCTCCAGCGCGGCGCTGGAGGTCACCCCGCTGCCCTTGCCGCCGAAGCCGCCGCCGATGTCGGTGGAGATGACGCGCACGCTGTTGAGCGGCAGCCCGGTCAGCGCGGCCACCTCCGTGCGCACCGGGAACGGCGCCTGGGCGTTGGCCCACACGGTGATGCGGCCGTCCTCCTCGGGCCGGGCCGCGGCGATGCGCGGCTCCAGGTACTGGGGATGGATCATCTTGGTCTCGTAGACCTCGTCCACCACCACGTCGGCTTCCGCCATGCCGGCCTCGGCGTCGCCGATGTCCACCCCGGTGTAGCCGCAGACGTTCTTGACCTGGAGGCCTTCCGGCAGGTTCTTGGGCAGCGGCATGTCCTCGTGCAGGGTGGGCGCCGATTCCAGCATGGTCTCTTCCGGATCCACCACCACCGGCAGCGGCTCGTAGGTCACCTTGATCTTCTTCAAGGCCTCCTTGACCAGCGCCTGGCTGTCCGCCGCCACCGCCGCCACCGGGTCTCCCATGTAGCGCACCTTGTCCTTGGCGAGAATGTAGCGGTCGATGTAGGAGCGGCCGTAGCGCGTGTCCGGCGCATCCGCCGCGGTCACCACCGCGCGCACGCCCGGGATGGCCTTGGCCTCGCTGGTGTCGATGCCGACGATCTTCGCGTGGGCGTACTCGCTCCGCAGCACGCCGCCGCTGAGCGCGTCAGGCAGGTTCAGGTCGATGCCGTAGATGCCCTTGCCAACAACCCGCTCGACCCCGCCCATGCGGGGCATGTCGGTTCCCAGGACCGTGTACTCAGCCTTTGCCATGGGTCCTAACTCCTTCCAGTCCGTTCAAGACAATCGTCTAGGGTCTACATTGCGGTGGAACCCGTAGGGGCGCCTTACGACATCTGCTTCGCCGCCAGCTCCACCGCGTCGAAGATCTTCGTGTAACCGGTGCACCGGCAGATGTTGCCCGAGATGGCCTCTTCGACCTCCTCGGCCGTGGGGCTCTTGGTGCGGTCCAGCAGCGCCTTGAGGGAGACGATGAATCCCGGCGTGCAGTAGCCGCACTGCACCGCGCCGGTGTCGATGAAGGCCTGCTGCACCGGATGCAGCTCGTCGCCGTCGGCGATTCCCTCCACCGTGACCACGTCGGCCCCGGCCGCGTCCGCTCCCAGCACCACGCAGGAGTTCACCGGCTTACCGTCCATGATGATGGTGCACGCCCCGCACTCCCCCGTATTGCAGCAGAGCTTGACGCCCTTGTAGCCCAGGGTGTCCCGCAGGAAGTCCACCAGCGCGGTGGACGGCTCCAGCTCGGCCGTATGGGTGTTCCCGTTTACCGTGAGTGTAATCGTGAGGCCCATCAGGCCACCTCCTTACCGGTCAAAGCTTGCCAGCACTGTTCCAGTCCCCGGCGCGTCAGCGCGTCCACGATCCAGCCGCGGTACTCGCCGCTGCTGCGCTGGTCGGTAATGGGGCTCGACTCCGAAGCCGCGCTCGCCCCCGCTTCCTTCACTAGGGCGGCGTCCAGCGCCTTGCCCGAAACCAGCGCCTCGGTCTTGGGGGCGCGGATGGGCGTGGGCGCCACCGCCCCGAGGCCGATGCGCACGTCGTCCAGCGCGGTCTTGTCCGCGTTGGCGGTGGCCATCACCGCCACCCCCACCATGGCGATGTCCATGGGGCCGCGCACCGCGTGCTTGAGGTACACGGCATGGCTTCCGTCGGCGGGGAAGGGCACCGAGATGCCCGTCAACAGGCCCTTGGAACCGAGGCTGGTCTGGCCCGGCCCCTTGAAGAACGCGCTGAAAGGCTCTGAGCGGGCGCCGTCGGAAAACGTCACCTCGGCCTCCGCCTCCAGCACCAGCAGCGGCGCCAGGGTCTCGCCCGAAGGAGAGGCCCGGCAGATGTTGCCGCCGATGGTGGCCGTGTTGCGGATCTGCAGCGAGGCGAACTGGTGCGCCGCCGACCACAGGAGCGGCAGCCGCTCGCGCACGAGGTCGCTCTCCTCGAGATCGTGGATGGTGGCCAGCGGGCCGATGTGGACACCGCCGTTGCTCTCGCGGATGGCGTTCAGGTCGGGGATGCGCTTGATGTTCACCAGGCACCCCGGTTCCTCCTGGTACTTGATGTCCACCATCACGTCGGTGCCGCCGGCGATGACTTCCGCCTGCTCGCCGTGCTGGTCCAGCAGCGCAAGCGCCTCGCTCACGGTCTTGGGTTCGAAGTAGTCCATGGATTCCTGCTCCCGGCTGTGGTCTCTGTGTTCGTCAAATGCCTTGCGCCCGTGTGTCTGTGGGTTCTCTTAGCCCAGTCACGACACACAAGGCAAGACGCGGGGGATCGGCTCACGACAAGCCCCGGTTGCGCGTGCTGGCGCCGGCGGGGCGGGAATGCACAGGACAGGACTCTGACGGTACAACAACTGCTCTCGCGCACTGTGGGACGGCGGCAAAATTGCGTCTTGGGTCTTGTCATATACACACCATGGCGTGGTTGATTTTGACAGGAACTCCGCTTCGGCCATCCAATCTTGGCGTAGGCTTCCCCGCGACCCGCGCACAGTGGTATGTTGCGGCGGGGAAGCGTCCCGGCGACGAGCGTTGTCGCCAACCACCATTGGAACGAATCCAGGAGGAACGGTTATGGCGAAGGACAGCACCGAGTATCGCGAGCACTGGGGGAGGGAAGGGTTCGCGGGGACAGGGGTGAATGTTATGCGCACGCACCACAGCCCCGACTTCCTTTCGGTGACGGGGCCGCACGTGCCGCACCGGTTGAGCGTCGGCGTGGTGGCCTTGCCGGACCGGGAGGATGCGGACGCGTTGCCGGTGCCCATCGAGTCGGGCCGCACGGGCGTTCAACTCAGCGTGTCCGGCCGCACCCAGCCCATGCCATTCGTGCTGTCCAACGTGGAGGCCGACGAGGTGCACTTCGTCCACGAAGGAGAGTTGGAGTTTCGCACCGCCTACGGCACGCTTACCGGAGAGCCCGGCGACTTCGTGGTGGTCCCGCGCGGCATTCCCTACCGTGTCCGGCCGCGGACCGAGTCGAGCCTGTCGGTCATCGTCGAGACCCCGGGGGCGGTACGCTTCGAGCCGTCGCCGACCTTCGGGACCGGGCTCCGCCGCGCGGTGATCGGCGAGGACGAGGCCCAGGACGTGGAGACGGTGCTGATGCTCAAGTCGTTCGACGGCGTCACCCGCTACGTCAAGCCGACCAACCCGCTGGCCACCCAGGCTCTCCTGGACGGCCCCAGCCCGGTGTGGAAGCTGAACCTGAGGGACGTCCCCACCGATCCCAACGGCCCTCCGGTCCAGTTCATTACGTCGCCCGGCCGGGACGAGCTTTTCTACAATCTGAGCGCCCGCCAGCGGCGCCGCCCGCCCATCCACAACAACGTCGACTACGACGAGCTGATCTACTACTTCGAGGGCCCCGGCGCCTGGGGCGGCGTGAGCGAGCCAGGCATGCTGACCTGCGTCCCCAAGGGCGTCATCCACCACGGCCCGTCCGAGGACGTGCCCGAGGGCTACTACGCCTGGATGCTGGAGTCGCGCTGCACCCTGCGCCTCACCGACGCCGGCGCCGCCGCCGCGGAGCTCATGGAGACCGACCTGTACGGTCCGCATGGTAATGGGAAAGAAGAGCCGCGCTGAAACAGTTCGGGAGAGGCAGGGTATGTGAACCTATGCGGTTCGTGCCCGGCCGCAATGGATCAGAGTTGCCCTAATCGTTGGTCGGCCCACCGAACGACTTGTCGAGCTTTTCGAGAACGCGCAGCCCCTCTTCTACGGAACCGCGGGCAGCCAATGCCCGGAAGCGCGTCTCCGCATCGTGCTGCGCGATGGCGATCGTAGAGAGTTCCTCCACCAGCTTGTTTACGCTCATGCGCCGGCTCTTGGCGATCTCCTTCAGTCGGCCGTGGGTGTCATCGGGCAAACGGATGGTCACTGTCGACATCTTTCATTCCTCCGTGATCAAGTCACCGGGTGTCAGCACACGCAGCCCGGGGAACCGCAGTTCCGCGCGAGAGAAATCGCGTTGATTGTGGGTGACGATGACCTCGGCTCCTCCCGCCACGGCAAGCTCGATCAAGTGATTGTCTGCTTCGTCCGGCAGATTCGGTCGCCACAGGTAGTACACGCGCACCCAACGACAACGGCTCGCAAAAGCCGCCCACAAAACCTCTCGATCCTCATCGGTGAGCAGTGAATGACTAACGATGTCCGGTCGAGACAAAACGGCTTCGTGTTCAAGAAATAGAGCTTGACTCATCAACGGGTCGTATTCGCCCAGCAAGCAACGCCGGAGGACTTCCCGGCTGGCACCGTCCGGACTCAACACGGCGGCTACCAGGACGTTGGTGTCCACCACGAGTCGCATTTTGTGATGCTAGCATATATGCTGTCAAGTCGACAACGTGGCCGGCGTTGAATCCGTCGGTCGAACTGGACTACCCTTGTGGACCCGCTACGGGTTGCTTGGAGGAGGATGTCTTGGGCACGAGGTTCAGCGTAATCGACGCATACCGACATCCCGGGCACGTTTTCGGCGGCTCGGGAGCATGCCGGCAGCGGGGGGTAGGGGTGCGGTGCGTTTAGGACGGGACGGCGGCCTGTCCTCCCTGGCCGTCCGTGATTTCCGGCTGCTGTACATCGCGCTCTTCGGCACGTCCGTCAGCTACCAGCTCCAGCGCACCATCGAGCTGTGGCTGGTCTACGGGATCACCGGCTCGCCGCTGCTGACCGGGTTCACGGGTCTGGTGCGGGGCGCGGCCACCATCGTGTTCGCCCTGGCCGGCGGGGTCGTCGCCGACCGCATCGACCGCCGCCGGTTCGTCATCCTGACCGCGTACGTGAACGCGCTGATCACCCTGTCCCTGGGGACGCTGGCGCTCACGGGGCTCATCCGGGTGTGGCACATTTACCTCGCGGCCTTCGTGAACTCCACGCTGACGACCGCGGCGGGGCCGGCGCGCACCGCCATGGTTCCGGGCCTCGTGCCGCGGGAGCTGATGGTCAACGCCTTCGCCCAGATCGCCTCGGCGCGAAAGCTCTCACAACTCGTGGGGCCGGCCGCGGGCGGCCTGCTCATCGCAGTCGCCGGTTCCGGCTGGACCTACGGCGTGGCCTGCCTGATTTACATCGTGGCAATCCCCATAACGACGTGCATCCGCTATGAGTCCGGGCCCTTGGACCGCGAGCAGTCCCCGGTGCAGAGCCTGCTGGAAGGTATCGCCTTCATCCGGCGGAACTCGCTCATCGTGGTGCTGCTGGTGACGGAGTTCGCGGCGGTCTTCTTCGGCAGCTACCGCGCGCTGCTGCCCATCTTCGCCGTGGCCATGGGCTTCGGCGCGGGAGGCCTGGGAATCCTCCTGTCGGCGCCGGCGCTGGGCTCACTCCTGGGCGTGGCCGTGGTCATGTGGCTGGGCAACATCTCGTACAAGGGCCTGTTTGTCGCCTTCAGCGTCATGGCCTACGCCGGCTGCCTGTTCGGGTTGGCGTTCTCACCGTGGTTCCTCAGCTCGGTGGCGATCCTGTTCGTGGTGGGAATCTTCGACGCGCTGCAGGCCGTGGTGCGCCAAGTGGTGATCCTGGCCCGCACCCCCGACAACCTGAGAGGCCGCGCCGCGAGCTTCCAGCGCATGCTCGGAGTGGGCGCCCCGTCGCTGGGCGAGGCCCACTCCGGGGCCATCGCGGCGCTGATCGGGGCGCCATGGACGCTGATGGTCACGGCGGTCGTTTGCATCGGGCTCACCGCGGGCCTCGTGGTGAAGCGGCCGGACCTGCGGGATCGGGATCTGTGATGCGGGTACCAGTAACCTTGCAATTCTGGATATTCATGCCATAATTGCAGTGAAATGATCGGTCGCCGAACATTGCAGACCGTCCTGAGACGGCTGGACCAGTTCCCGGCGGTGGCCTTGCTGGGTCCTCGCCAGGTCGGCAAGACAACATTGGCGGAGGCAGTTGGCGGGGAACGGGAGAGCATCTATCTCGACCTTGAGACGCTGTCGGCCCGTGAACGGCTGTCCGATCCGTCGGACTATCTTTCCGCGCATGAAGACAGGCTGGTGATCCTGGACGAAGTCCAGGCAATGCCGGAGTTGTTCCGGGAACTCCGTGGTCTGATTGACCGGGGACGCCGTCGCGGCAGGCGAACCAACCGCTTTCTCATACTCGGATCGGCGTCAATGGATCTCCTGAGGCAGTCGAGCGAGAGCCTCGCCGGACGTCTTGCGTACGTGGAGCTGGAACCCCTGGACGTATTGGAGGTCCCGCGGGACGACAGGGACAATCTCTGGCTGCGCGGCGGGTTCCCGGACAGCTTCGTGGCGGCCGACGATGCCGCCAGCGCACTCTGGAGGGACAACTTCATCAAGACCTACCTGGAGCGGGACATCCCGCAACTGGGGCCGCGCATTCCCGCCGAGACCTTGCGGCGCTTCTGGACCATGCTGGCCCACACCCAAAGCCAGCTCCTGAACGCCGCCCAGCTTGCTCGCGCCCTTGCCGTCGACGGCAAGACCATCGCCCGGTACCTGGACCTCATGGTCGACCTGCTGCTGGTCCGCCGGCTGCAACCCTACCATGCCAACGTGCGCAAGCGCCTCGTCAGGTCGCCGAAGGTCTACGTGCGCGACAGCGGTCTGGTCCACACTCTGCTCGGCCTCGATGACCGGGAGGCCGTCCTCGGCCATCCCGTGGCCGGCGGAAGCTGGGAAGGATTCGTTGTGGAGAACATCCTGCGGGTCGCCCCTGAGCGCACCCTCGCCAGCTTCTACCGCACCGCCGCCGGCGCCGAGATCGACCTGCTGCTGGAAATGCCCAACCAGGGACTCTGGGCCATCGAGATCAAGCGCGGTCTCGCTCCGAAGCTCGAACGAGGATTCCACCAAGCACGGGAAGACCTGGAGCCAGATCGCTGCTTCGTGGTGTATTCCGGGGATGAGAGGTATCCTCGGGCGGGGGGCGTGGAGGTTATCGGACTGGAGGAACTCTGTCGGACTGTGGCTCGGTAAGCGCATCTTTCCAAAGGCGCAGACTGTGGTACCGTCACCGTTACGGAAGCCAGAAAGCAACTGTCGCGCCTCGTCCAAGCTGCGGCGGGTGGTGAGCCGTTCATCATCACCCGTGGGGGCAAGCCACTCGTGAAGGTGGTTGCTACGGGAGAACGGGACCTAGGGCCAAAGCGGCGAATTGGGTTCCCTGACGGCAAGATCTTGGTGCCTGACGATTTTGATCGGATGGGTTCCGCCGAGATAGAAGTACTGTTCCGTCAGGGTGGGTGACCCAGCATGCGGAGAGAGATGGTGAAGACAGGTCTCATGATTTTTCTGCGGACGGCTCTCGTGGCGAACAAGAATGGAGCCGGAGGAGCGCTCGACGTGGCGGGTGCAATCGTCGCCGTACCGATCATGTTCATCGAGGCTAGGCGCACCGATCGCGCGTCGTTCACCTGGAGAGAGACCTCGCGGAAATTGCTTCGTGGTCTTCCTCCTATTTCAACGGTAGACCAATGCCCTTTAACACCCACCGGCTGGTGGACGTATCCATTGATGTGGCGGCTCCCTTGAATCCTTGAAGTTTGGCCTCCCTGGCTATCCCAGCCCCGGGTTCCTCCCAACCCACCCCGCCGCCTGCTCATAGGCGTGCGCTACCTGAAACACCCGAGCCTCGTCGAAGCACGCCCCTACGACCTGCAATCCCAACGGCAACCCGCTGGCCGTGAACCCGCAGCACACGCTCAGTGCCGGCAGGCCGGTGACGTTGAAGGGGATGGTCGCGCGGGTGCCGAAGCTGCCGCTGGGGTGGCGGAACGGGACCCGGCGGCCGGCCACGTCGGCGAAGCCCTGCTTGCATTCCTCGATGGTGGGGGCGGCCATTCCCACGGTGGGGGCGACGATGACCTGGACGTCCTCGAGGGCCTCCTCGAACTCGCGGCAGATGACGCGCCGGACCCGCTGGGAGGTGACGTAGCTCGAGGCGGGGATGGTGAGGGAGGCGATGTTCCGGGCCATCAGTTCGAAGCTGTAGTCCCGGGGCTGCTTCCGCAGGTAGGGCTCGTGGGCCACCAGGTTCTCGCATCGGCTGGTGGCGGCTTGCACGGCGGGGACCGCATCCATGTGAGGGATGGTGATGTCCTGCACCTGCATGCCCAGGGATTCCATCGCGGCGATGGCGTCCTGGAATGACTTTGCGACCTCGTCCACCATAAGCTCGCCGAAGTAGCTGTCGACGACTCCGACCTTCATGCCGGCCACTGCGCTGCCCAGGCTTTCCGTGTAGTCGGGCACCGGTTCGGCTGAGCTGAGGGGGTCGTTGGGGTCCTCCCCGGCGATGGCCGCCAGCACCAGGGCGCAGTCCTCCACGGTCTTGGTGAAGGGGCCGAAGTGGTCGGACGAGAAGCCGCCGGTGCCGGCGACACCGCCCCACCGGCTCACCCGGCCGTAAGTGGCCTTGAGGCCCACGGTGCCGCACCAGGCCGCCGGGTTGCGCACCGAGCCGGCGTTGTCGGTGCCGATGGAAACGAGGCACAGGTCGGCGGCCACCGCGGCGGCGGACCCCCCGCTAGACCCTCCCGGCACGCGGCTGGTGTCCCACGGGTTGTATGTGATGCCGAAGTAGGGATTCATGGTGGTGCCGCCGCCGGCCCACTCGTGCATGTTGTTCTTGCCGAGGACGATGGCTCCGGCCTCCCGCAGCCGGGTTACCACGGTGGCGTCGAAGTCGGGCTTCCAGTCCGCCAGGATCTTGGTCCCCGCCGTGGTGGGGTGGCCCTTTACGGCCAGGTTGTCCTTGATGGAGACGGGCATGCCGTGGAGCGGGCCGCGGTAGTTGCCGCTGGCGATCTCCTCCTCGGCTTGCCGCGCGTCCGCCATGGCGTCCTCTTCCATGACGGTGCTGTAGGCGTTGAGGGTAGGATTGAGGCGCTTGATCCGCTCCAGGTAGCAGGCGGTAACGTCTACGGGCGAGACCTCGCGGGCGGCGATGCGCGGCGCCAGGTTCGCGATGGTGAGTGTCGTGGGGTCCAGGTCGGGCATGGTCTTTCCTTTCGTTACCAGCCGAATGGCGTCCTTCGACTTCGCTTCGCTCAGGACGAACAGTTGTGACAGCCTTTTACCGTTCGTCCTGAGCCCTTCGACAAGCTCAGGACAGGCTTCGCGAAGCGAAGTCGAAGGACGCCAACTAGTCAAGGTCGGCGCAGGCCGGCATGACCTCGCGCCCCCACAGGTCCATGACCTCGTCGAGCACACGCATGGGCGGCGTCAGCAGCAGGTGTTTCACGCCGGCTTCGGCCAGCTCACGGACGTGGGCCAGGCATTCCTCCGGGGTGCCGGCGATGGCGAAGCGGCGCAGCATGTAATCGGTAATGAGCCCTGGGTCCGCCCTTTCCTCCAGCGGCTTGCTGATGTCGAAGCCGGCCATGAACCGCTGGATCCCGGACAGCTCCTCCGGCGGAACGGTCTCGGTCGTGAAGCGGAAGTTGTGATGGGCGCGGTTGGCCAGGCGCGCGCGCACCGTTTCGCGAGCGCGGTCGCCGTCCTCATCCACGCAGATCATGCCCGCCATGGCGATGTCGATGTCGGAGAGGTCCCGGCCGTCTTCCCGGGCGCCGGCGGCGATGTGGGCCTGCGCCCACTCCAGCACGTCGAGGTCGAACCCGGTGCCCAACATGATGCCGTCGGCGTAGCGTCCGGCCACCTGCAGGCTCCGGGGACCCACCGACGCCACGTAGATCGGCACCGGGAGCTTGCCCACGTTGAGGGAGACTGCGCCCGCGCCTTCGTCGCCGCGGGGCACCTCGATGGAGCGCCCTCCCAGAAGCTCGCGGATGGTGGCCAGTCCGGCGGCGAAATCCGCCAGCCGCGTGGCCTTGCGCCCCAGCCGGTAGGTGGAGCCGTCGCCGGTCGCCAGGCCCAGGATAGCCCGTCCGCCCGAGAACTCGTTGGACGTGGCAGCGGACAGGGCCAGGGTCGTGGGGTCGCGGTAGGCCATGGTGGTGGCAGCGATGCCGAAACGGAGCCTTTCCGTCCGCAGCGCGCACACGGTCATGGCCTGGAACCCGTCCAGGTTGTTCAGGTGGCCGTCGGCGAAGAAGAGGGCGTGGAAGCCCAGGGCTTCCGCGGCCACGGCGCGGCGGGTGATCTCTTCCGCGTTCCGGGCCGGGGCGTGGATCGAGAAGAGCACGGTTGTCCTTTCGCTCGGCGGTTGATCAGGGCCGTGGCGGGCGGCGGAGGGTTCCGCCGCCTCCCACGGGAGACCCGCACGTCAATGGCGAGACCGATCGGTTTACGCCATCCCGAACAGCCGCATGGCGTTGCCGCCCAGGATCTTTTCCTTGTCCTCGTCGGAGATGCCTTCCAGCTCCTGCACCATCCGCACCGTGCCTTCCTTCCAGGTGCCCGACGGATCGTTGTGCGGGTAGTCGCTGCCCACCGTCAGGTTGTGGTCCTTCCAGAAGTCGCAGGCGTAGCGGACGGAGGTCTCGGCGGCGAAGGCCGAAACCCAGATCTGGCTGAAGAACTCGCTCGGGGCCTTGCCGAGCTTCTTGCGGGCGTCGGGGTCCATGTCCAGGCGGTTCATGAGCCACGGCACGAAGGCGGCCGAGCCCTCCACGAAGCAGATGCGCAGGTCGGGGAACTCCTTCAGGGCGCCGCGCAGGATCAGGCTGCCCATGTCGACGATGTAGCGGAAGGGAAACGCCAGCAGGAAGGGCAGGGCGTTGTTGTCGGCCTCCAGAAAGAGCTGCTCGATGCCCACCAACGCCGGGTTGGGATGGCCCTGGCGGTCCGACGCCGTGTCGTGCACCAGGATCGGCACGTCGAGCTGGCACACCTTGTCGTAGAACGGCCACAGCCGCTCGGCGCCCAGGTTGGCGTCCTCGAAGCCGCCCATGAACTTCACCGCCTTGAGGCCGAGCTGGTTCACCATCCGGTCCAGCTCCCTGCAGGACTCCTCCACGTCCGGCAGGAACACCCATCCGACGCCGATGTAGCGCTCGGGGTGGGCGCATTCCGCGAGGTCCCGGGCCACCGCGTCGTTGTAGCGCCGGGCCAGCTCGCACCCCAGGTCCCGGTCCCAGGTGTACAGCAGCTCGCGGTTCTCCGGGATGAGCACGTGCTTGTCGAAGCCCTCGAAGTCGGCCTGCGCCACGCGGGTGTCAAGGTGCCAGCGCCCCTTGGGTGACTGGTCCTTGATGAGGGTGCCGTCCGGCAGCACGGACTTCACCTCGTCGCCGTTCCGCACTACGCGGGGCGATTCCGGATACTGGTCGCTGATGCCTTCCAGGAACTTCACCGGGAAGTAATGGGTGTCGCAGTCGATGTACATCGGCCGTCCTCCGTTACGCATACGTAAAGATCGCCCGCCCCAGGATCTTGCCTTCCTCCAGGTCCGCTACCGCCTCGTTGACCTGATCCAGGCTGTAGCGGCGCGTCACCAGGTCGTCGAGCTTGAGCTTGCCTTCCCGGTACCAGCGGACGAACGTGGGGAAGTCGCGGTCCGGGAGGCAGTCGCCGGCGTGGGTGCGGGTGAAGTAGCGCCCTCCGGCGAAGAGATTGGTGTTGATGAGCGGCGTCGCGCCGGGGGGCGGCAGGCCGATCAAAAGGGCGGTGCCGCCGCGCTCGAGCCCCGGAGCCCCGGTGCGCACCGAGCGCAGGATCTGGTCCTGGGTGGTGGGATGCCCCACCGCGTCTAGCGCGTAGTCCGCGCCGCCACCGGTCAAGTCGGTGATGGCCTCCACTGGGTCCACCTTGCCGGCGTTGATGCAGTGGGTGGCGCCGAAGCCCTTGGCGAATTCGAGCTTCTCGTCGTCCAGGTCCACGGCGATGAGCGGGTAGGCGTCCACCACCGCGGCGGCCGAGATGGCGCACATGCCGATGCCGCCTACCCCGTAGACCGCCACCGACTGCCCCGGGCCCACCCGCAGCGTGTTGATGATGGCGCCGGAGCCGGTGGTGACGGCGCATCCGATGACGGATGTCACCTCCGTGTCCACGTCGTCGTCCATGGGTAGCACCACCCGCTCGGACGCCACCAGGTGCTCCGCCCAGGTGGACGCCGACGCCCAGATGGACTGTTCGCGCCAGACCGCCGGGATGGGCGGCCGCATGTTGAGGGCGTGGGAGACGGGCGGCAGCGGCGACTCGGGGGCGTTGCGGTCGACCCAGGTGGTGAAGACCCGGTCGCCCTCCTTCACGTGGGTCACGTCGCGGCCTTTGGCCACCACCACGCCGGTGGACTCGTGCCCCAGGAGCGCCGGCAGCTTGGAACGCTGTTCCTCCGGGGAGCGTTGGATCTGGTGGAGCTGCGAGTGGCAGATGCCGCTGGCGTAGAGCTTCACCAGCACCTGGTCGGGAGCCGGGTCCGGAAACGTGACCTCGTCCACCACCAGGGGTTTGCGCGATTCCACCAGGATCGCGGCACGGGACTTCGTTGGCATGGCGCTTTCCTTTCCGTCAGACGGCCGGGGCCGTGCCGGCCCCCAAGGCCGTGTGGCCGCCCGTGGGCGGCTTCGCAAATTTCGTGACTAGTTGCCGGCGGGTGGTTTGTCAAGGGATCGCCCGGCGGCGGTTTCCGCTGGTTCCCGTTTCAAAAAGGTGGTATCCACGACTACGGAATTCAGTGTTCCGTCCCCGCGCCCGCGCATCCTCACAACGCGGTTTGCGAGACGGGACGCCAGGAAATCGGGAGGTGCGATCATGTCCATTATCGATGCCGACGCCCACGTCGTCGAGTCCGAGCATACTTGGGACTACATGGAACCGGCCGACCAAAAGTATCGTCCGCTCGTCGTCAAGCCGACCGGCGAGGGGGGCGGCGAGTACTGGTTCATCGACGGCAAGATCCGGGGACTGGTGCGTATCGTCATGACCGCCCAGGAACTGGGCGAGGTGGCCGAACGCACCGGCCGGGTGATGTTCACGCCTCAGGAAACGCGCGAGATGGAGAACGTCGAGGCTCGCCTCAAGCACATGGACGAGCTGGGCATCGACGTGCAGGTACTCTATCCCACCATCTTCATCGAGCAGGTCACCGACAAGGCCTCGGTGGAGATCCCGCTCTGCAAGAGCTACAATCGCTGGCTGACCGACCTTCACAACCGAGGGAAAGGACGCCTGCGCTGGATCTGCGTGCTGCCGTTGCTGGATATGAGCGCGGCCCTTGAGGAGTTGGAGTACTGCAAGCAGAACGGCGCCTGCGGGGTCTTCATGCGCCCCATCGAGGGCCATCGCCTGCTCACCGATCCCTACTTCTACCCCCTCTACGAGAAGGTGAGCGAGCTCGACATGGCCGTGGGCGTGCACGTCGGCAACGGCAACCCCCAGGAGCTGGACCTCGTGTCCCAGTACAACGGCGGCGGCAGCTTCTGGAAGTTCCGCATCCCGGTCATCGGCATGTTCCACTCGGTGATCATGGGCGAGATCCCGAAGATGTTCCCCAAGCTCCGCTTCCACTGGGCCGAGGCCGCGGCGCTCTGGGTCCCGTACGTGGTCAAGGACCTGCAGCGCCGCTGGGGCGCGCAGAACAAGGACCTGCCGGACAACATCCTGAAGGAGTACCGGCAGTACGTGTCGTGCCAGACCGACGACGACGTGGACTACGTCCTGCGGTACTCGGGAGAAGACAACATCGTCATCGGCACCGACTACGGCCACAACGACCAGTCCACCGAGATCGAGGCGCTGCAGAACCTGAAGGAGCTGGGCAGCATCACCGAGCCGCAGTACGAGAAGATCGTGACGCAGAATCCGAAGGAGCTGTTCGCGCTGAATTAGGTATGGGGCAGGGTGCCCGGTCTTTCGGGAGCAGCCCGCACGATGATGGATTCCCGTAGGGCGACCGGCCGGTCGCCCTACTCGTTACAACTCGATAATTCGGGAGCGCTTGGCTAGTCTGCCTTGGTGCGCATGCGCCAGCGCTGGTACTTGGCGCGGCCCTCGTCGCAATTTTCCAGGGTCAGCCGCCGTATGAGATGCACCGGGCGGCCGCCTCCGCCCTCGCGCGAGTCACCGCCCGCCACGGTCACGCACAGCTTCGGCGCGGCCGTGGCAACGATCTCGCCGTTGGCGTTCATCGAGAAGCCCTGCCCCGAAGATCCGTCGCACTTCGCCAGACCCAGCCGGGCGCCTGTCTCGGCAGCCGCCGTCATGCACACGTCGAAGCCCGGCATGTGGAACCGCCCCGCCTTGATGCCGTCGCTGTCGAACCCCTGGTCGACGCCGATCTCCCCCTGATAGCTGTAGCAACTGTGGGCCTGGAGCCCTCTGTCGACCTTGGCGCGGTGCTTGTAACCGCGGATGTCGAGGCAAAAGCCGCGCTGGTCGTCCAGGCGATCGACCAGCAGCACCTCCACCAGTTCGCCCGCGTACGCCGAACCGGCAAGCGGAGCGCCCGCGAGCATGGCCACCAAAATGAGTCCAAGGAATTTCATGGAGCCTCCGTTCGTAGTCAAAGGGTTCAACTTCCGGGCTTCACCAACCGTGCGGACGCACGTTCACACTCATTAGATGGAGCGAGGTTCTTTCCCGAGTTTCAGCAGGCGTGCGGCCGTGCCTCCCAGGATATCCTCCTTGATTTGCTCCGAAAGCTCCAGGCTCCTGATGGCGTCGATGTACTCGCGGATGGCTTGGTTGCCCTTGCCTCCCTGGGTGCTCACGCCGGTGAAGTTCTGCGGATAGTCGGTGGCGAACACCAGCCTGTCCGGGCGGATGCCGAGGAGGCCGCAACGGAAGGCCGTGATCCCGCCCTCGAAGCCCGAGAGGTCGAAGTAGAGCCGGTCGAAGTACTCCTCGAAAGGGCGCTTCAAGGTGCCGAACCGGTGCTCCATGGCCACGAGACGGTCCTTGAACGCGGCAATGCCGCCGCCGAAGTGGCCGATGACGAAGTTGAGTTCCGGGTGCCGGTCCAGCACCCCGCCGGCGATCAGCCGTATGGTGGCGATGGTGAGGTCGATCTCCCGGCCGATGATGCGCGGAAGGTCGTAGCCCTGAATGGAGTCGTATCCCTTCGGGACCAGCGCCGGGTGCACGAAAATCGGAACGTCGAGCCGCGCGATCCGCTCATAGAACCGGTCCAGCTCCGGGGCATCCAGAAAGAGACCACCCACCTGTGAGGTGATGGTCACGCCGTGGAGCCCACGCTCCAGCACCGCCCGGTCCAACTCGTCCAGGGCGTTGTCGCCTTCGAGAACAGGCGCATGCGCCAGACCGACGAACCTCCCGCCGTGATCCCGTTCCAACTCCGCGTAGGCGTCATTGATAACGCGACAGTCTTCGAGACTGCCGTCCCACCCCAGGTGGCATGACACCACCGATACGTCCACCCCGGCCTCGTCCATATCCTGAAGCTGCGCCTCGGCATCGTAGAGCTTGGCGTGAAGGGTCATCCGCGGCACGCCGTCCTCTGTGGCCACGGCGACCTTGTCGGAGTAGAGACCCTTCTCTCGGGCCAGCTTCTCGGGCACGTAGTGATGCTGGAAGTCTATGACCACAGGTTAGCCCATTGAGCGAAAGCCGAGGAGCACGCGTAGGCTCTCCTCGGCCTGTCGCATGATTGCGTCGGAGGCCCGTCCCGCCCGCTCGATGAGGTATTCTTTGTCCAAGGTGATGATCTGCGACACGTTGATCACAGACGCCCGTGGCAAGCCTGTCCCTCGCCGGGCAAGGGAGATATTACCAGGCGCCTCAGCCAGTCTGAGGTTGGAGGTGATGGCCAGCGCGACCACGGTCCGAATTTGGCTTCGGTTGAAGCCGTCGGATTGAACGATCAGAACAGGGCGGCGGTACCCGGGCTCTGATTGCCCCGGAACCGGTAAGTCCGCCCACCAGATCTCACCACGGTTCACCACTCGTCCTCGGCGGGCAACGAGAGGAATTGGAGGGCCTCGAGCCGTTTGTCGAGCGTGGAGATCGAGGGGTCTTCGCCGTACACGGCATTGAGCCGTTCCGTCAACTGGTCGCCGGCGTGCCGTGCAACGAACTCACCGACGGCCTTCGTGTAGAGTTCGCTTCGGGACATACCAAGGTCCTTCGCAGTGCGCTCCGCGGCTTCGAAGACCTCGTCTCGAATGGATATGGCCGTTTTCATGATGCTGGAGTATAACGCAGGTTATACTTTTCGACAACCTGTGTGGTGCCCCTCGCGATTGACCGGCAAACCGTGGACGTGGGAATATGGCGCCATGGAATCCGGTACGACCATCATCCCCAGCACCTGCTGGGAGTGCAGCGCCCATTGCGGGTCGCTGGTCACCGTCGAGGATGGACGGGTGACCAAGGTGTCGCCGTATCCCGAGCACCCGGCGTCGCTCGGGGCGTTCTGCGTCAAGGGGATCCGGGGGTTGCCGGAGCTGACCTACCATCCGGACCGGGTGCTGTATCCCATGAAACGCACCGGGCCGCGGGGCGGCGGTAGGTGGCAGCGGGTGTCGTGGGACGAGGCGCTGGACGAGATGGCGGAGGCGATGCTGGCGGTGCGGGAGCGGTACGGGCCGAAGGCGCTGTGCGGCGCGGTCAGCAACGCACACTTCAGCCGCGGGGTCATGCTTGCGTTGCTGCTGCGCGCCTATGGCTCACCCAACTGGATGATGAACCAGGACCTGTGCGGCGGGTGCCGGGCGTTGAGCGACCGTATTACCGGGTTGGCCATCAGCAAGGGCGAGGATATCGACAACACGCGGTGCGCGCTTGTCGTCGGGCGCAATCCGTATGCGGCGGACCCGCCGCAGTGGCAGGCGCTCAAGCGCGCGAAGGCGAAGGGTGCGCGCGTTGTCGTGCTCGATCCGGGTGAGACGCCGGCGTCGACCATGGCCGACGTTTGGCTTAGGCCCCGGCCGGGCACGGACGCGGCCATCGGGCTGGCGATGATCCATTGGTTGGTGGAGCACGGCCGCTACGATCGCGATTTCGTCGAGCGCTGGTGCCACGGTTTCGACGCGCTGGTGGAACGGGCGGCGCAGTACCCGGCGGAGCGCGCGGCAAAGCTCACCGGGGTGCCTCGGGCGGACATCGAGAAGGCCGCGGAGTATTACGCCGACGGCCCTTCCTGTTTCGTGAGCGGGCACGGCATCGACGCCTTCAGCGCCGGGGTACAGACCTTTCGAGCGTTCCATTGCCTCGTTGCCATCAGCGGTAACCTGGACCGCGAGGGCGGCAACCGGCGCGTCAAGAAGCCCGCGGGGTTCACTAACTACATCGAGGTGCTGCACAAGCCGGAGTTCCGGCTGCCTCTGGAGGTGGAGAACCAGACCATCGGCGCGGACCGCTTCCCGTTGTGGGCGGGACCGGAGGGCTGGCAGACCGCGTGCCACAATCCGTCGGTGATCGAGGCAGTGTTGAGCGGCAAGCCGTACCCGGTGCGCGCCATGTACGTCAGCGGCGTCAACATCGTGGTGACCTATCCCGACACCCCGAAGACCCTGGCGGCGCTCAAGTCCCTGGACTTCCTCGCGGTGGCCACCCACATGATGAACCCCACGGCCGAGTACGCGGACATCGTGCTGCCCAAGACCACGGGGCTCGAGGACGAGGAGGTGTCGCTGGAAGGGTCCGGTCCGTGCCTGAGCCTCATCCAGCCCGCGGTGGAGCCGCTGGGGGAGGCGCGTGGCGACTTCCGCATCGCCCATGACCTGGCCCGGCGCATCGAAGCCCGAGGTGTCACCGAAGCGCGGCGTTTCATTCCCTGGGAGACCAAGCGCGAGTTCAACGAGTTCCTGCTGGGGGACTGCGGCGTCACCGTGGAGCAGATGCGCGAGAAGGGGTACGCCAATTTTCCGTTCACCTACGGTGACTTCGAGAAGGCCGGGTTCAAGACCAAGACCGGCAAGGTGGAGCTCTACTCCGAACGCCTTGCGGAGCTGGGTCTCGACCCGCTGCCCGACTACACGCCCACGCGGTCGGAGCGTGAAACCCCCGCGGTGCGCGACGCATACCCGTTGACTCTGTTGACCGGAGTGCGCGAGCGCACCTACCACCACTCGCGCTTCCGCGACCAGGGCTGGGCGCGCAAGGTGTCGCCGGACCCGTGGCTCCAACTGCATCCCGAGACGGCTACGCGGTACCGGCTGGCCGAGGACGACTGGGTCTGGGTGGAGACCGCCGGCGGTCCGGGCCGCTGCCGCCTGAAGGTCCGCGTCACCGAGGCCACGCTGCCCGGGGTGGCGCGCACCGGCATGGGCTGGTGGTACCCGGAGGCCGAAGCGCCGCACCGGGGCGCGCTGGAGGTGAACATCAACGCCGCCATGCGCTATGATGGGCCGTGGGACCCGGTAACGGGGTCCGCGGACACGCGCGGGTTGCCGTGCCGCATCGCCAAGGTAGAGACCCTGTAAGAAGAGTGCCCTTCGACTTCGCTTCGCTACGCTCAGGGCGAACGGGGGCAGGGGCTTCGGAGGAAAAGCCATGAAGAGCAAAACCAGAAAACCGGCCGTGCTGAGCCAGCCCGTGGTGGACCCCGCGGCCTGGACGGCGGCGGACCTGGACGCCGATCAGAGCTGGATCTATCAGCTCACCGAGAGCGATATCGCGGAGCTTGACGCGGCGGTGGCGCGGGTGGAGGAACGCGGGCTCGAGATCATGGACATCCAACGGGACGACTTCGTGCTCCCGACCCTGGCGGACAGTCTCGACGGGATCTCCGACGAGGTAATAGACGGCCGCGGTATCGGGCTCATACGGGGCGTGCCGGTGCATCGCTACAGCCGCGAGCAGGCGGCCATCGCCTTCTGGGGAATCGGTACGTACTTGGGCGTGCCCGTGTCCCAGAACGCCAAGGGGCACCTGCTGGGCCACGTGGCCGATCTCGGCTCGCACTCGCTCAAGAACCCGAAGCACCGCGGCTACCAGACCCACGACATGCTGCCGTTCCACTGCGACTCCAGCGACGTGGTGGTGCTGATGTGCCTGCACCCGGCCAAGTCCGGGGGCTTGAGCCGCTTCACCAGCGCGCTCAACGTCTACAACGAGATGCTGAAGCGCCGCCCGGAGCTGGTACCGGAGCTGGCCGCCCCCATCTACCGCGACCGGCGTGGCGAGATCCCGGTGGGCAAAGAGCCTTGGTGGCAGCTCCCGGTGTTCAACTTCTACGAGGGCTACCTGACCGTGAACGTGGGCGGTACGTACATCCGCTCGGCGCAGCGTTTCGAGGAACTGCCGCGCCACTCCGAGGCCCTCAAGGAGGCCCTCGACCTGTGCAGCCATCTCTGCGACGAGCTGTCGTACGACATGGAGTTCCTGCAGGGAGACGTGCAGATCCTGCACAACCATGTCACCTGCCACTCGCGCACCGAGTTCGAGGACTACCCGGAGCCCGAGCGCAGGCGGAACCTGCTGCGCCTGTGGCTCGCCACTCCCGAAGGGCGGCCGCTGCCGCCGACCTACCGCGACCGTTACGGCCACCTGAACGACGGCGAGCGGCCGGGCGGCGGCATCGTTGTGCCGGGAACCGTGTACACGGCGCCGTTGTATCCGGAGTAGGCCTCGCGCCCGTCATCCCGGGCTTGACCCGGGATCCAGAGGGGTGGCGGGGTGTGGGCATTCGTCCGTGACGGTGCCGCGTCTGGACCCCGGGTCAAGCCCGGGGTGACGGGGAGGAGCCGGGATGACGTGACGGGTCGGCTCAGTACGGCCGGCAGAGGCGGTCGCGGCCGCCCCAGATGTCGATGCCTCCGGCGATGACGTCGCGGGCTTCCATGGTCAAGGGGTCGCCGGCGGCCACGTAGGGCGCGCCGGGGTAGCCGATGAGCTGCAGTTGGTCGTAGGCGCCCACCACGCGGTCGGCCGCGGGCAACTCCACGACGACGTCACGGTTGCCGGTGCTGATCACGGCGTCGGCCTCTTTCTCATAGTAGAGCAGCGGAGCGTCCGCGCCGTCCTTGCCGCCGTACTCGTAGGTGACGAGGACGGTCTTGATGCCTTTCTCCTCGCAGCCTTTCACCGTCAGCATGACCTCGATGAAGGCGTTGCCCGAGCCGGTGCGGGTGATCAGGGCGGCGTCGGCGCCCAGGGACATGGCCACCCGCACGGCGTTGTGGGCGGCGATCTCCTTCTCGCGGGAGGTCTCGAAGCCGATGCGCTCGAGGATGACGCCCGCGAACCGGTACCGCTTGTCGCGCAGGAGCCCCAGGACGAGGGGCTGGTGCTGCCAGTTCCAGGTAATCGGGTGGTAGCTGACGGTGCGGATAGTGCTGGGGGTGATGGCGCCGTCGGTCAGCTCGTTGGGGTGGATCACCGTGGACAGCGATTCCTGGACGGGGAAGCCGTAGTAGGCGACGTTGGACGGCCGGTTGTCGGGCTCGGTGAACACGCCGATGATGACCACGGCGCGAGGAAGATCGTCTCCGGCGGCGTCGGGGTCATGGATTTCCACGGCGTCGGGCGCAAGCTCCGTGGTGGTCTCGGCTAAGCGTAGCGCCACGCTGAACTCCGCCCGCTGGATGGCCTGATGAGCCTCGTAGGCGGACAATCCGTCTTCCAGGTCCAGGGTCATCACCAGATTGTTCAGCGAGCTGAACGGGGTCATGTCGGCGCCCGGGCCCCACATGTCCAGGATGGCGCTGCGCTGGGAGGTGGTGCCGGCGCGGACGGTGCCCTCGTAGGCGACCGCGGTGACCAGCGCCATGCCCGACAGCCGGTGGGTGCGCCCCTGGCCCACGGGCGCCACCGGCCCCAGGACTCCCGGGAACACTTGTCCCGAGCCCGCGGTCTTGACGCGCGGCTCCACCACGTCGCGGATGCCCGTGACGCGGGCCTTCTCGCCGGGGCGGACCACGTCGAAGGAGGCGGAGCTGACCCGGGGATCCTGCGCGGCCAGGGCAGCCAGTCCTTCGGCGTCTACCTCCAGGAGGCCGGAGGAATAGCACGTCTCCCGGCCGAGGCGGATTTCGTTTACGCGGTATTCTGCGAGTTCGAGTCCGGTCATTCCCGCGTCAGTGCATGTGCTGGCCGCCGTCGACGCTGATGGACTGGCCGGTGATGAAGTCGCTGTCGTCGGAGGACAGGAAGATGACGGTGCCCACCAGGTCGTCCGGGTACTGGTCGCGCTGGAATGCGCGGCTCTTGCGCCGGTTCTCCAGTTGCTGGGGGGTGGTGACGCCGTCCTGGTTGTCGCTCGATATGGTGAGGCCGGGCATGATGGCGTTGACGCTGATCCCGTCGGGGCCGATCTCCCGCGCCAGCGCGCGGGTGAATCCCAGCACGCCGGCCTTGGAGGTGACGTAGTGCAGGAACATCGGCGTGCCGCCCAGGATCGTGCCCGAGGAGATGTTGATGATCTTGCCCTTGCCCTGCTCCTTCATGGCCGGATAGACCGCCTGCACGCACAGGTGCAGGCCCTTGACGTTCACCCCCATGACCCGGTCCCACTCGTCCTCGCCGATCTCCATGAAGGACTTCTTGGTGAGCGCCGTGTACAGGGCCGCGTTGTTCACCAGGACGTCGATGCGGCCGTAGGCCTTCAGCACCGCGTCCGCCATCTCGCGGGTCTTCTCCGGGGATGCCACGTCCACCGCCACGGGGATGGCGTCGCCGCCGTCCTTCTTGATCTCCTCCGCCACCTGGCTGGCGGCCTCCACCTGGATGTCGGCCACGGCCACCTTGGCGCCTTCCCGCGCCAGCCCCTTGGAGTAGGCGCGGCCGATGCCGACGCCGCCGCCCGTTACGATCGCGACCTTACCGTCCAAACGCATGGTTGAATCCTCCTTTGCTGACAGCCTCTCCAACGCCCTTCGACTTCGCTTCGCTACGCTCGGGGCGAACGGTTGTTTGCAGTCCGCTTCGCTAAGCCTGTCCTGAGCCCTTCGACAAGCTCAGGACAGGCCTGTCGAAGGGCTCAGGGCGAATGGTTGCGGGGAGTCTCTCTCCGTTCGTCCTGAGCGTAGCGAAGCGAAGTCGAAGGATGAACGCAAACTCTCCCTAAAGCAGATACAACTCCACTGCCGTCTTCCACAGCACCTGCTCCACGTCCTCCTCCGAGATGCCGGACTCCCGCACGACCTTGAGCCGTGCCGGGTAAAGCGGCTCCGGCACCTCGATGCACCTCCACGTCGGCGACCAGTCGGTGCCGAACATGATGCGATTGGCGCCGATGGTCTCCACCGCCCGGCACAGGTGCTCTGCGGTGGTGGAGGTCGTATCGAAATACACGTTGGGGTTGCGCATGGCAACGATCAGCGCCGACTCGAAGTAGTGCTGGATGGCGCGCCCCATCTTGGTGAGGACGATAGGGACCTCGGGATAGCGCCCGGCGATCTCGTCCACGTAGATGGGGTCGGCGTAGTACATGCGACCGGGAAACTGGGTCCAGCCGGTGGCGATCAGCAGCGGCACCCGGTAGTCCGCCAGGGTCTCCATGACGGGGCGGAGGTCGTCCGCGATCTTCACCGGGTGGGTCTCGGTGGTGAAGGGGCCGCCGTGGGATTCGCCGATGCCCTTGAAGCCCAGCCGCTCGATGCGGTCCGCGATCTGCTCCGGCGCGGCCTCGCGGAGCGCCGGCGCGTTCTCCCAGACGCCGTTGCCCGAGTAGTCCTCGCCCAGGCTCGCCAGCCCGTAGAGCCGGTCCGGATATCGTGCCACCGCCGCCGCGGTCTTCTCGTCCTTCTCGTCGGGGCTGTCGCAGCTCCCGGTGGTCATGATCAGCGCCTTGTCCACGCCGTACCGGTCCATGTCGGCGATCAGTTCGTCCACGTAGTCCACCAGCGGCTCGGTGTCCCGGGCCCGGTACAGCTTGGGATGGTTGCGGCGGAAGCCTATGAGGTCCGGGACGCTGCGGATCTTGTCGCGCAGGTCCCGGTAGGAGGGCGGACCGAAGGGATGGCAATGGACCTCGACGATCATGCGCGCCCTTCGCCGTCCGCCCGCCCCGGCCGTGCGGCGGTCACTGTTTCGGCACCAGGATGCTCCTCAACCTGGCCATCAGCTCGGCGTCGAGCTGGAAGAACTCGTTGACCGCCTCGGCGACCCGCGGGCCGGAAATGGGGTTGATGATGAGCCTGGACTTCTTCGCCTCGGCCAGCAGTTGCGGGTCCTTGAAGGTGTCGGCGAAGGCCTTGCGCAGGAGTTCCACGCGGTCTTTCGGCGTGCCGGGCGGCAGCGAGAAGGCCCGCAGGATCTCGTGGGCGTTGCGACCCACCACGCCCGCCAGCTGCCGCTGCGCGTCGTTCTTGGCGTATTCCAGGAGGTTCGGGACGTTGGGGAAACTGGGGTGTCTTCCGACGCCCACCTGGATCACGAAGTTCAGCTCTCCCGCGGGGATCTGCTTCGGCCAGTACGAGAAGATGACGTCGGGGCTCCAGCAGCCGCCCATGACCTCCCGCTTCTCGATGGCAAGCCGGATCCTGGCGGCGCCGCCGTAACCCTCGATCAGTTGGAGGGGAACCCCCGTTATGTTTACCAGCAGTCTGGGAATGTCCGAGATGGAGCTGCCCGGTCCCATACCGCCGAGCTTGAGCGGCTTCTTGGCGGCGAGCCATTCGTCCATGTTGGTGATGCCGCTGTCCTTGGCCACGATGCACGCCGTGTAGCTCGGCTTGGGGACGGTGATCCAATTGAACTTCCGCGCATCGAACTTGACCCGCTTGTTCCCCAGCACCTGCTGCAGCACCAGGGTCCCCACCCAGTGGCCGATGGTCAGGCCGTCCGGCTTGGCCTTGTTGTACATGTAGTTGGCGGCGATGAGGTTGCCGGCCCCGGTCATGCTGGTCACCAGGGTCCTGGGAGTGCCCGGAATGTGCTTGGGGAGGTGCCGGGCCACCAGCCGTGCGTAGGTATCGAAGCCCCCGCCAGGAGCCGAGCCCACGATGATGCGGATGGTCTTGCCCTTGTAGAAATCAGCGGCCGAAGCCGCGGTGGCGGTCATGCAGACGAAAACAATGCCCAAGGCAAAGGCGATTCGGAGCACGGAAACACGATTCGGTCGCATGGTCTTTCCTCCTGTGTAACGCAACGGCGTCGGCCTGCTTTCAGGCCGGAGATTTCGGTTCGTCAGGCATGACAAGCCGGCAGTGGACGGCTTCCGCCAAGAGGTCGGTGATCAGGAACGCTTCCCGGAGGTCGCCTCCACGGGCGACCGTGCCGTGGTCCCGCAGGATCACCACCGGGTGATGGCACAACAGTTCGGCCACCGGTGCGGGGTCCGCGACCGTCGGGCCGTCGTGTGGAATCACCGGCACCCGGCCCAGACTATACTCCTCTTCGAAGCTCAACGGTACGAATTCGTCGCGGCCGCGACAATAGGCGATGATCTCCGCCGGATGCACGTGGACCACCGCGCGGGCGTCCGTGGCCGCGTATACCGCCAGGTGGAGCGGGGTTTCGCTGGAAGGGCGCTGCTTCGGATTCACCGCTTTTCCCCGGGCGTCGATCTCGACGACATCCCTCGCGCCCAGGAAACCCAGCGCCGCGTGCTGTCCGGTGATCAGGTAACGGCTCCGGCCGTAGCGGCAACTGAGGTTGCCGCCCCAACCGCTCACCAGACGGCGCTCGAACAGCCTCTCGCCCCATCGAACGATCTCGGCACGCGATCCTTTCGAACGTTCCGCCATACCATCTCAGTCCTGTCTGACAGCCTTGTACGGCGCCCTTCGACTTCGCCCCGCTGGCGCGGGGCTACGCTCAGGGCGAACGGGAGCCGAAACCGTTCGCCCTGAGCGTAGCGAAGCGAAGTCGAAGGGCGCTGTCTTGCTCGGCAATTGATCAGAGTCTCCCTAATACGAAAACCGCCGTTCGCCAAGCACGCTGCCTCACAGCCACTCCACCGCCTTGACGGCGATCTCCAGCATCTGCTCCTCGGCCCGCAGGAACGACGGATCGCGGAATCCCAGCCTGCCCGTCACGCATTCGTCCGAGACCGCCAGGATCGCGCCGGCCCTGGCATTCCGGACCTGGGCCACGGTCAGAAACGCGGAGGTGACCATGTCGATGGCGGCGATTCCCTGGCGCTCCAGGTCGGCCAGCAGCTCCGGGGTCTCCCGGAACAGCGCGTCGGTGGTGAATACCCGGCCGTGGTGCACCGGAACCCCGAGGCTTTCCGCCGCCTGCGTCAGAGCTTCCACAACCCGCGGGTGGGGGAGGGTGGCGAAGTCTTCCGGGACGTAGCGGGGGCTGGCGCCGTCGCCGCGGACCGCGCCGGTGGCGATGACGATGTCGCCGAGCTTCACCGCCTCCTGGAGCGAGCCGCAGCTCCCCACCCGCACCAGGGTCTCCACGCCCCCGGCGCACAGCAGTTCGGTGGTGATGGCCGCCTCCGCGGAGTAGCGCCCGCCGTTGCCCACGGTGACGCGGCGGGGACCCAGCGAGCCCGTGTACATCTCGTGGTCTTTCGAGGCGAGGGCCTTCCGAGGCGCCTCCAGCGCGCCCCGCAGCTTCGCGGCCCGGTCCCGGGGGCCGGGAACCAGCGCGATCCTGCCGAGACAACCGGGCTTGAAACCCAGCCGGGACAGCATCTTCTCGGCGGTGATGTGGGGCTCGTTCCTCATGGCTCCATGCCGGCAATCTCGGGGGGCACTTCCACACCGCGGCCGAGCCGCAACAGCAGCAGCTTGAACCCGGCCACGTCCCGGCCGAGGGTGCGCCGCACGGCCTCGGTGTAGATCCGCGCTTGGTGGCGGTAGTCATGCATGACTCCGTCGATGTCGTCGTCGGCCACCTGGTCGGTCTTGTAGTCGGCCACGTACAGTTGTCCGTCCCGCTCGTAGACCACGTCGATGACGCCTTCCATGACCGCGCCGTCGTCCCACGGCAGCACGAACGGAATCTCCCGGCCAAGGATCCGGGCGTCCTTCAGTTCCTCGTACACTGGGGAACCCGCCAGGGCCGCCCACATAGCCTTGAGCTCCCGCAACACCGCCTCCCTTTGCGCCGGCGGCAGCTCGGGTATGTGGCGGGCGACGGCGTCATCGAGGTCTTCCTCGATCCGGCGGGTCTGGAAATCCCAGTGCTCGAGCACCGCGTGGGCCAGCCTTCCCAGCTCGAGCGCGGTGTCGCGATCGAGGCCGGTGGGGCGAATAGGCGTCTCGGCCGCCTCGCCGGCGCCCTTGAGCCGCGTGGGGCTGAGGAAGAGCGGGGTTTGGCGGCGGGTGTCGTGCTCCTCCCGGCGCCGGCGCCACAGGTCCTCGTACCATGACCAGTCGGCGGTGTCCGGTAGCGGCGGTGCGTGGCGTTTGCCGTGTTCGTCCGCCCCCGGCAACTCCGTCACAACCTCTACCGCCATCGCGCCGGCGCCACATGCCACTTCCGACGGGGCCGCGTGCAGCAGGTCGTGGCCGGTGGCGTCTTCGATCAGGGAGACCATGCTGTCCCCGGCCGGTCCTCGATCGGCAAAGGACACGACCAGTTGCTCACGGGGCCGGGTTATGGCCACGTACAGCAGGCGGCGCTGCTCGTGCGCATCACGTTGGCGCCGCTTGGCCTGCAGGAAGACCCCTGGCAGACTCCAGAGGTCGTCCATGTGGATTCCCGTGAGACCGGTGGCCCAATCATGCGAGACTTCCACCGTCGAGGGCGGTCGTCTGTTGACCCCGCCCAGCGCGTCCGGCAGCACCACCACGGGGAACTCCAGGCCCTTGGCCCGGTGAATGCTCATGATTCGCACGGCGTCCAGGGTCTCTTCTTCCAGCGCGTTCTCGGATTCGTCCTCGCGTTCCCGCACCCGCCGCTCCAACTCGGCCACCACGTCCTTGAGGGTCCCGCTCCCTCCGGCGCCCGCCTCCTGCGCCACCAAGCGCACTTTCTCGAGGTTGGCGACGGCCTGTTGGCCCGAGCTTCTGCCCGCCGCCAGCACCGACAGTGGCAGTTCCTTGAACACCCGCTCCACCGCTGTTCCCGCTTCCAGGAAACGCAACTCGCGGTGCAGCCGGAGGAGACGCTGGTACAGGTCCAGCACGGTCCCCGGGAGGTCCACCCACCGGGAACTCGAGGCCCGCCGGTAGTCCAGCAGGTTGCGCTGGCTGAGAGCGAAGATCTCGGCATCGTCGCATCCGCCCACGGGTGAGCGCAGGACACCCACCAGGGCCAGCCGGTCGTAGGGGTTGTCGATGGCCCGGAGCAGGTTGATGGCGTCCACGACTTCCTGGGCGGCATAGAAATCCCGCTCGCCTTCCACCACGTAACCGACGTCGTGCCGGCGCAGCGCTTCCAGGTAGACCTGCACGTTGGTCAGGGCGCGCATGAGAAAGGCCACGTGGCCGGGTTCCACCGCCACCCGACGGCCTTCGCGGTCTTGGAAGAACGTCCGGCCCAGGACCTCCTCCTTCAGCCAGCGGGCCAGCGATTCCGCCTCCAGGCGCCGCGCCTCCTCTGCCTTCAGTGTTCTGCCCGGGGAGGTCACCCGGCGTACCATTACCGGCTTTCGACCTTGTCCGGCCGGCGCTTTGCCAGGTTGGCCAAGTTCGCCGGGGGCCGGTTCCCAGGCGTCGCCGTCGAGGCCGGACTGAAGGGCGATGTACTCGGGTTGAAGGCCGGGTTCTTCCCGGATCAGGCTTTCGAAGAGCCCGTTCACCACGTCCAGAATCCGGGGATCGCTTCGGAAATTGGCGGTAAGCCGGCACTCGACTCCGTCCTGCGCCTGGAGCACCTCCTTGACGACGTTCAGATAGGCTTCCATGTCGGCACCCCGGAACCCATAGATGGATTGCTTGGGGTCCCCCACCACGAACAGCTTGCCGGGGGTGAGGCGTATATCACGCCAGTTCGCGGCTTGCCGGGAGCGCTCCTCGCACAGCCACAGCAGGATCTCGTACTGCAGCGGGTCAGTGTCCTGGAACTCGTCCACCAGGATGGCCTTGAAGCGCGCCTTCAACTCCTCCCGGATCCGCGGGTGGCCGCACAGCAGGTCTCGCGCCCGCACCAGCAGCCCGTCGAAGGAGACCCGCCCGTTGCGGGCAAATTCCTTCCGGAACTCCCGCGCGAACGGCGCCAGGAGGGCGCACACGCGGTCCACCTCGGCGGGGTCCACCCGTGCCAGCGCGGCCGCGTCTTCGAGCAGGCCTCCGGCGAGGCTGAAATCCTCCGCGGTCCATCCCTTGACCCGGGACGGTTTTCCCTCCAGGAGCTTCAACTCCGCGTCGTCGGCCGGAGCGACGCCGAAGCGGAGAGATCGTATCACCTTTTGCGCCGCCGCCAGCGCCTGCTCGATCTTGCGACGCTGCGGATGACGTGCGATCAGGTCCGTCACGGACTCGTCCATCGCCCGCAGCCAGGCCGCGATGGGGCTGGCCGGATCCTCCGGTGAACCGGCGCGTCCGAGACCGTCCAGGTCCACGTTCTCGGCGCAAAGGGCCAGCGCAAGCTCACGCAAGCGGTCCAGCGGGAACTGGCCGAGGACCTGTTTCCATTCCGCGGTCCTGGGACTGGTGCCCGACAGCTCCTCGTCGAGCCATAGCGCCCACTCGGTGTCGAAGCGCCTTTTGCGGAGGGTGCCGTCGTCCTCCCGGAACTGCGGGTCCAGCCCGGTCTCCAGCGGATAGAGCCTGAGCAGCCAGGCGGCGAAGCTGTGGATGGTGCCGATCTGGGCCCTCTCGAGTTGCTTGAGCGCCTCCTCGGCCCGCTGGCCTATGTCGTCCGCGGTCAAATGGTAGCGTTCGCGGAGGGCGTCCATCTCGCCGGGTTCGGCGCTCTCCGGCCCGACGCCACGTCCGGCGAGCACTTCCAGGCGGTCCCGCAGCCGCTCCTTCATCTCGTTGGCGGCCTTGTTGGTGAAGGTCAGGGCCACCAACTCCGTCATCTGCACCGGGTCCGGCTCGCGCATCAGCAGGTTCACGCACCGCTGCACCAGCAGGGTCGTCTTGCCGGTGCCCGCGCCCGCGGTCACCACGACGTTGCGGTCGAAGGTAGTGGTGGCCTGCGTACGCTCCAGGTCGTCCGGGGGAGAATGAGTCATGACGGATCAGTTCCTGGAGCCGTTCGTGGATTTCCGCATCGCAGTCAACGCTTCCGCGGCCGGATGCCGCCCGGCACGGAGTACGGACGGGAAATGGTCCTTGCGGCAGATCTCCGAAACCTCGCAATAGCGGCAATAGGAGCCGGGCATGATGAAGAACTCGCCGGCGCGGATGCCGCGCAGGAGCCGCGCCACCGCGTCTCGGACCCGTTGGCCGGCAGCCTCGCCCCACGTCTCTTCAGAGAAGCCGCGACGGACCAGGGGACCTTTTTCCCAGCGGCCGGCGAGAAAGTAGTACCAGGCCGCTTCGACAGCCGCGTCCGTCATGGGGCCGCCTCGGGCGTTGACGTAGTCGGCAGCCAGCAAGGTGTAGACGGGCAATTGCAGCTTCTGGCCGCGAATCGCCGCAAGCAGGGGATTCCTGTCCTCGGGCTGCGGACTCCTGCCGCTCTTGTACTTGTAGTCGATGATGCGATAGCGGCCTGCCTCTTCATTGTGATCAATGCGGTCCAGGCGTCCGCGCACCGGCAGGTTACGGAGACCCTCGGGCCAGTTCGTGTCGAGCCGGGCGGTCAGGGTGCTTTCGAAATCCACGGGGCGGAAACCCGATCGCGTCATCTCGTCCCGGTCCGCCCGGACCGCGTCTTGTAACATGCCGACCAGCTCGTCCTTGGCCACCTCCCACGCCGCCGGGTAGCCCGTGGGAAAACGTTCTTCGAAGTCTGACAGAACCTCGGCCGCGATAGTGTCGAGCCATGTGCTCCAGTCGTCTCCCCAGGCGCGCTCGGCGTTTTGATAGAACCGCTCCAGGATCTCGTGACAGAGCTGCCCCCACTCCAGGGCCTGAACCGGCGCCACCGCCTCAGGACGCTCCAGCCGTTGCAACTGGAGCACGCCACGGGCGAAATACTGGAACGGACAGAGGCCGTAGGCCTCCAGGGCGGTGGGAGACACGCCGCCCTCCAGGAAGCCTCTCCATACGTCCTCCAGGGGGCCGGTGACGCCGTCGAACGGGCCGGCCCCGCCGGCGCCGTCATCTAGCGCCCGGACGGCCGCCGTGCTTTTCTCGAAGCTCTCCAGCGACGCCTCGCTCAAGCGCACCAGTGGAGCCGGATCCTCACCGAGCAGCGCTCGCCTCACCGCCAACTCTTCGGGCAGAAGCCAGCGGTCCTCGTCGAAGGGTGGCAGGGACCTCTTGCCGAGGACGCTCTTGGAAATCGCGGTTTCCGCGCCCGGGCCTTGCCTGCCGGCTTCGGCGCCCAACTCGCGGAGGTACCAGGACGGCGCCAGCGGGCGGTCGGCGGCGTCCGAGCGCTGGTAGCTGCAATGGAGGCGGTCGGTGACCGCGCCGGTGAGCAGCGCGAACAGCAGCTTTTCCTCGCCGTATCCCGCCAGTTTCGGCGAGACCTTGTAGCCAAGGTCTCTTTCCAGCACGGTGCGCGCGTGGTCCCGCAAGAACGGGTCCTCGCGAATGGTGCGCGGGAACACGCCCTCGTTCATACCCATCAGGAACAGCGCCCGAAACGGCACGCCCCGGGCCGCGCCGGCATCCATGATCCGAACGCCCGGGAACACCTCCCGCGCGGGTCGCACCGATGTCTGGTCCAGGCTCTTGCGCAGCGCCTCGGTGAAGGTCCCGAGCGGCGCCGTCGGGGTGATGTCCTCCAGGGCCGCCAGCCCGTCGAAGGCCTCGTCGATGGCCTTCGTCACTCCGGCCGCTGTTTCGTCCGGGCCGGGTTCGAGGAGACGGTCGACGACCGTCCGCCACAGGACGGCAAGGTCGGACCATTTGCCCTCCGCCGGGAGCCCGCTCAGGTGCTCGTGCAGCGCGTTGACGGTCTCCAGCAGCAGGGCGATCTGCTCCGGCGGAACCACCAGGGGCCGGCCCTCTTCGTCGTCCATGAGGCTGAGCCGGAGGCCCCTGTCCAGGTATCCTTCCAGGCGCCGCCACTCGGCCATGCCCCGGGTGATGCGCAAGGCCCGGGTGGCCACGTCCCAGAGCTCCGGCCTGGGTTCGACGCTACGGCCGAGGACGCCGGTGAAGTTAAAGTCGTGGGAGGCCAGGAGATCGATGACGGCGGCCCGCGGGTAGTCCCGGACCGGCAGGTCCAGCAGCGTCAACACGGCCCTGGTGCGGTTGAAGCGGCCCAGGGGCTCCCCGGCCGGCGTGTGGAACGGGATGCCGTGCTCGGGAAAGATCTCCCGGATCCACGGCAGGTAGGAGTCCAGGACGCGTGACACGACCCCCACGTGCTGGAAGTCGATCCCCTCTTCCTCCACCAGCCGAAGCACGGTCTTGGCGACCGTGAGGACTTCGTCCCGCGGCCCCGCGCAACTGACGATCTCGTGGCAGGGGGACCGGTCCGCCGGCGGGTTCGGGGCGCGGGCGACCGAAACGCTGCCGGGGTCCGCGCCCGTGAACAGGTCCACGACCTCGTCGGTCCCGGCCCGCCCGCGGAGGTAGCGGTCGTAGAAATCCTGGGCGAAGGACCAGTCCGGATGATCCCGGGCAAGGGGAAAGAAAAGGGTCACCGGGTAGCTGCCGGCAATGCCTCGGAATAGCTCGAGTTGGCTCTGGGTCAGATCGTAGAAGCCGTAGTAGCAGATGCGCTCGAACTGCCCGAGATACGCGGAGACGGGCGCATGCCGCGCCACGGTTGCGTCGAGGTCCTGGTGGTCCTGGGCCCGCCATTGCGGGAAACGGCGCCTCACCTCCCCGTATAATTCCAGGAGGTCGCCCAGCATATTCCGGTTCCGGTTGCCGAAGAGCCCCTCCCTCAATGCCTCCAGGGCCGTTTCCGGGTCCACCATGGCGTCCTTGAGGTCCCGCAGGCTTTGCCACAGCGACGAACAGGCGCCGTCGTTCTCCATGATCCGGGCGAAACGGCCGCGGGCCGGGACCACGCGTCTCAGGGCTTCTTCCATGAACGTTTCGTCGCGTAGGACCGGGCCCGCCGGGCCGTGCATTTCGTGGAACAGGTTCAGGCTGAGCTGGAAGAAGGTGAGGACGTGGAAGTTCAACAGGTGCAGGCCGCGTTCCTTCGCCAGCAGGATCTTCACGCGCCGGCGCAGGGTCTCGGAAGGCACCACGAGAAGGAGCGGCGCCAGCGGATCGTGCTCTCGCCGCGCCCGGATCTCTTCCGCCAGGGCGTCTTCCAGTTGGGGATGGTAGGGACCGAGAACGATCTTCATGGAGCAGCCATCTCAAATAATCTCTGAGGAATTTGGCAGACCCGGCACGCGTTGCCAAGGTCAATCCGGCGCTGCTAATGTCGGCTGCGTGAGAGTCCATTTTCTCGGCTCCGGCGATGCCTTCGGCAGCGGCGGCCGCAACCAGACGGCCTATCTCCTGGAGGACCGCTCGCGTCTCCTTCTCCTCGACTGCGGGCCTTCCACGCTGCCGGCGCTCAGGCGCGCCGGTCTGGACCCCGCGGACCTCGACGCGGTGATCCTGAGCCACCTGCACGGCGACCACTTCGGCGGCCTGCCCTTCTTCTTCATCCACTACCTGTACGACCGGCCCCGGAGCCGTCCGCTGGAGGTGGCGGGCCCTCCCGGCACCGAAGGGCGTGTGCGTGATCTCATGAGGCTGATGTACGGAGAGAAGGAGCTGTCCTTCGTCGCCTTCGTCGAGTTGGAGCCGGACGCGGTCACCGCCGTGGCCGGGGCCGAAGTGCTGGCCTTCCGGGTTCCGCACCAGACCGACGCCGTCTCCCTTGGGCTCAGGGTGACGGTGGGCGGACACACGGTGCTCTTCTCCGGCGATTCGAGCTGGACGGACCAGTTCATCAACCACAGCCGGGGCGCCGACCTGTTCATCTGCGAGTGCTGTTACTACGACGCCCCGTCTCCCTCGCACATGAGCTACGTGGAGATTGCCGCGCGCCGGGAACGCCTGGAGTGCAAGCAGCTCATCCTGACGCACATGGGCGAGGAGATGCTGGCCCGGCGCGGGTCGTTGCCGGTCGCCACCGCGGAGGATGGACTGGTGTTGGACTTGTAGGGATGGGTTTCAAACCCGCCCGTGTGCGAAACCCGAGACCCGGTCGGGCACCCGCGCAAGGAACGCAACTTGACATCCCGCCGGGCGTTTCCTACAACCCCGCCATGCCTAGAGTCACTTTCATGCCGCTGGGGCAGAGCTTCGAGGTCGAGGACGGCACCACCATCCTGGTGGCGGCGATACGCAACGGCGTCAAGCTTCGCCACGACTGCACCGAGGCCATCTGCGGCACCGACAAGGTGAGAATACTGTCCGGCGAGAACAACCTGAGCCCCATGGACGACAACGAGGAGCTCACGCTGTCCATGCTCGAGTCGGATGCCGCGGACCGCCTGGGATGCGTGGCCAAGGTGCTTGGCGACGTGATCGTGGAGATTCCCGCCGAGTAGGCCCCATGTCGACGACAAGCTGGAGGCCCAAATGAGCAGAGTCAAGGAAGCTCTCGACCGGAATGGATCCCTGGTCATGCCCGGGGTCTACGACGCCCTGAGCGCGCGCATCGCCGAACGCGCCGGCTTCGACGTCATCTTCACCACCGGCTACGGCATCTCGGCGACGCTGCTGGGCGAGCCCGACTTCGGCATCCTCACCCAGAGCGAGATGCTGAGCACCATCTACCGTATCTGCGGCGCGGTGCCCACGCCGGTCATCGTGGACTCGGACACCGGTTACGGCAACGCGGTGAACGTGGTCCGCACCGTCACCGAGCTCAAGCGGGCGGGGGCGGCGGGCATGTTCCTGGAAGACCAGATCTGGCCCAAGCGCTGCGGTCACATGAGGGGCAAGCAGGTGGTGCCGCTGGACGAGTATCTCAAGAAGCTCAACGCCGCGGTGGGCGCGAGGGAAGACGGCGACATCTTCATCGTGGCGCGGACCGACGCGCGTCAGGCCCTGGGCCTAGACGAGGCCATCCGGCGCGGCATCGCCTTCAAGGAGAACGGCGCCGACGCGGTGTTCATCGAGGCGCCGGAAACCCGCGAGGAGATGCGGGAGATCGCCCGCAACATCCCTGGGCCGCTGGTGGCCAACATGATCGAGCGTGGGGTCACGCCGCTGATGACGCCGGCGGAGCTGGCGGATCTGGGGTTCGCGCTGATCGTCTGGCCCGTGGGCCCGCTCTACTCCGCGGCCATGGCGCTCAAGAACTACTACTCCAACCTCAGGGAGCAGGGCACCGGCGAGGCCCTCATGGACCGGCTGCTGCCGTTTGACGAGTTTCACCAGATCGTGGGGCTGGAGGAGAAGTACGCTCTGGACGAAAAGTATCGGACATGACCTCCTCCGTATCGGACGTGAGGTCCTCCCTCAGCGGTAGCGGAGTCATAACCCCGTCCGGCAGGTCCAGCAGCAGCCGGCGGACCTCCCGCAGGTCGGCTTTCAGGTTCAAGCCGGCGATCTGGCCCATGAGGTCCGTCATGAGCCGGGCGTCGTCGGCGACGCCGTAACGGAAGACCTGAAAGTAGGCTTTCCCTTCACTCACGCCGACCTTGGCGTGCTGGTATAGCACCCGCACGGGCGTACCCTTCGGCACTCGTGGATACAGGTAGGCGATGTCCTCGGGATACAGCCGTATGCAGCCGTGGGTCACGCGGCGGCCGATGGCCCACGGGTTGTTGGTGCCGTGGATGCCGTAGGTGGTGTGGGACAGCCGCATCCAGTATTTGCCCAGCGGGTTGTCCGGCCCCGGCGGGACCACCTTGCGCGGCACCTCCATCTCCGCCTGGATCGATTTCGGCACGTACCAAGTGGGGTTCGTGCGCTTCTGCCCGACTCGATACGTCCCGTCCGGCGTGTTCTGGCCCTCCCTGCCCACTCCCAGCGGGAAGGTCATCACTCTTGAATCGGGCAGATAGTAGTAGAGCCGCATCTCGGGAATGTTGAGGACGAGCCCCTCCCTCGGGGCGTCGGGAAGAATCCACCGGGAGGGGACGGTGACCCACGTGCCTTCGCCGGGGAGCCAGGGGTCGACGCCGGGGTTGGCCCGTTTCAGTTCCCGGTAGCCGAGGTGATACAGGCGGGCGATGTCGAGGAGGGTGTCCTTGTGCTCGGCCACGTGTATCCCGGGGAGGCCGATGATGGTGGAAGCTGCCGCGCCCGGGTCCGCATCGGTTTCCGGGGGCTCCCGATATTCGAAGACGGTGGTGGCCGGCGTCCACTCGTACGCCAACGCGGGCAGCCCCAGCGCCGCCAGCCCAACGGCCATCAACGCCCCCAGAAGCATTCCCCTCATTGTACCCCCTCCCAGGATCGTCCCGGCTACGGAGATCCCGCCTCGCGCGGACCCTGAAATGCTCGGCTCGGTCCGAGCTCCAAAGGACGGTTGAAATGTGCAGCCTCGGATTATACCATCTTTTGCGCACACCGTTTAGAAAGGATCCGAAATGCCGTTCGTCGCCGCGATGGCCGCGAGCCACGCACCCAACATGCTACTCGATCCGGGCGCCGAGTGGGAGGAGTTCATGAAGCTCCACTACCGCATGGCGCCGCAGGCGGCCGGCGGGAAGCCTTCCCTGGAGGTGCAGCAGAAGCTGCGCGAGGACGCGGAGGGCGCCTTTTCCGTGCTTCGCGCCGACATGGAAGCCGCCCGGCCCGACGTCCTGATCGTGGTCGCCAACGATCAATTCGTGAACTTCTTTTTCGACAACATACCGACCTTCTTCGTCACCCTGGCGGACGAGGTCCGCGGCCGGTTCACCCGCTACGACTTCCACTACCGGAATCACCCCGAGTTGGGGCGGGCGATCCTCGAGGCCGGCGTCGCCGCCGGGCTGGACCTGTCCTTCGGCGAGGACATCGAGCTGCAGCACACGCAGATGGTGCCGCTGCATTTCCTGCTTCCCGAGCCCGAGATCCCCATCCTGCCCATTTTCGTCAACACCTGGATCGACCCGCTGCCGACACCTGCCCGCTGCTACGCGCTGGGAGGCCTCATCCGGCAAGTGGCGGACGCCACCGCCGAGCGGGTGGCCATCCTCGCCACCGGCGGCCTGTCGCACTTCCCCGGCTCCCCGCGCATCGGCGAGATCGACACCAGCTTCGATGAAGGGCTGCTCCGGCAGATGCGCGCCGGCGAGGGCGCGGCGTTGGCCGGCCTGACCCTGGAGGAGCTGCGGCAGTCGGGCAACTCCGAGTTCCTGAACTGGATGGTCACCATCGGCGCCGTCAGCGACACTCCGGCCGCCGCCACCTTCTACATGCCCGACCACGTCGCCACCGGGTGGGGGTTCGCGAGCTGGAAGCTCTGATTCGCGGACGCGCGCCAACACCAGGAACAAGGTTGCACGGGAGCATCGCATGAGCCGCTACCATCTGAACCGGTTTCTCTTCGACCTCAAGATGAAGCCGGCCACCCTGGACCGGGCGCGCGTGGATCTGGACGGGGCCTTGTCGGACTATGCCCTGAGCGCGGAGGAGATCGCCGCCGTCAAGAGCGGAGATCCGCGGCAGTTGAGGCCGCTGGGCGCCCACGGCATGCTGTCGTTGTACCTGATGCGGCTGGACACGGAGTTCGACGACAACATCTACTGGACACAGAAGTAAAGGCGGGTGTCCGCCAGCGCCTCGCCCGGAAGGCGAGTGCGGCGGATCCGGTAACATAAGAAGAGGAGCTTGGATGGACCTGGGATTGGCCGGCAAGGTGGCGCTGGTGGGCGGCGCGAGTCAGGGAATGGGAAAGGCGATCGCCAAGGGTTTCGCCGCGGAAGGGGCGAAGGTGAGCATCTGCGCCCGGGGCGGCGAGGCGCTGGAAAGCGCCGCGGACGAGATCCGGAAAGAGACGGGAGGCGAAGTTCTCGCCACCGTCGCGGACATGTCCAAGTACGATGATATACGAAACTTCGTCGACAAGAGCGTCGACGCCTTCGGGCGGATCGACGTCATCGTGAACAACGCCGGCGGACCGCCGTTCGGGGCGTTCGACGCGTTGAGCGAGGACGACTGGAGCGCGGCCTACAACCTGAGCCTCATGGGCACGGTAAGGCTGACGCGCGAGGCCGTGCCGCACATGAAGAAGGCGGGGGCGGGGCGCATCATCAACATCACCTCCTACGGCATCAAGGAGCCCATCCCCAACCTGATCCTGTCGAATACGTTCCGTACCGGCGTGGTGGGCTGGACCAAGACGCTGTCGCGCGAGCTGGCGCCCGACAACATCCTCATCAACACGGTGATGCCCGGGCGCATCGACACCGAGCGCCATCACAACCTCAACGTGGCGCGGGCCAAGAGGCTCAACCTGCCGCTGGAGCAGGTCCAGGAACAGAGCAAGGCGGAAATCGCCCTGGGCCGTTTCGGGCAGTCCGAGGAAGTCGCCGACCTGGTCGTGTTCCTCGGCTCCGACCGCGCGAGCTACATCACGGGCACGGCGCTCCTGATCGACGGCGGGCTGGTCAGGACACTCATGTAGGGAGGCGATCATGGTCACCTATGTCGTTCAGTGGGACCTGCCCGACCAGAAGGCGAATCTGACGATCTACAGCAACAAGGCCAAGAACGACTGGCTGCCCATGACGCTGGCGGCGCCCGGGGTCAAGGAGATCCGCAATCTCCGAAACCCGCTGGAGGTGAGCCCCCAGGTCGCCATCATGATCGAGTTCGATACCCCGCAGGCGTGGGAGAGCTACATCGAGTCGCCGGACTACATCCGCATCATGCGCGAGCTGAGAATCCTCGGCTGCACCAACTTCAACGCCCAGGTCTGGTTCCCGTCACGCTACTTCCCGGAGTCTCTCAAGCCGGAGAACTAGGCCGCCGGTAAAGAGCCGGACCGGTGCTCACCGCCGGCACCAAATGCCTGGGGAAGGGTGAAGGCTGCGGCAGGCCCAGGTATTGCCAAACAGGGAAAACGTTTAATATACGGAATAACCCGATCGTTTGTTCGGATAAAGAGCAACACAGGAGGCAACACCATGTCGTCACATCCCGCTGTCAGATCGCATCTGCAAACGAACCTCTCCGGGATCCGTGTGCCATCGGGTCCTGCGACGGCAGTCCTTCTCAGCTCTTGGATACTGGTCTTCGCCATGGCTGCATCCCCCGCGTCGGCCGGCTTTCGGGAGGGCCGGGCCGCGTTCCGGGCCGGAGACCACGAAACCGCTCTGGCAGAGTTTCGTCAGGCCGCGGGACGCGGTCATGCGGCATCCCAGTATTTTTTGGGCCTGATGTACCGCCGGGGCCGGGGGGTCAGCAAAGACTATGCGGAAGCCGCCCGGTGGTACCGCATGGCCGCCGAGCAGGGGCACCCCAGGGCACAGTACTGGTTGGGCGTGCTGTACCGCCGCGGGCAGGGGGTGACCAAGGACATGGCGGAGGCGTTCCAGTGGTTCCGGAAGGCGGGCGAGCGGGGGAACAAGCACGCCCAGTTCTGGGCCGGCCGGATGTACCAAACGGGGAAGGGTGTGGAACGTGACTTCGAGCAAGCGGTGCAGTGGTACCGGAAGTCCGCGGAGCAGGGCCACGCGGTAGCGCAGAACAACCTCGGATATCTGTATGATATCGGCAAGGGAGTGCGGGAAGACGAGGCGGAGGCGAGGGTGTGGTACGGGAAGGCCGCGGAGCAGGGTCAACCCACCTCGCAGAGGAATTTGGGCATCCTGCTCTCGGAAGGGCGAGGGGGGCCGGAAGACCTTGTTGAAGGGCACAAGTGGTTGACCATTTCCCTGACCAAGCGGCCCCACGAGGAAGCCGCCTCGGTGCTTGACTCCATAGAGAAACGCATGACTTGGGATGAGATCGCCGAGGCGAAAAAGCGGGCCGAGGGTTGGAGGCCGAGTTCGAACCGCTAGGGTCCGGGCCGGCAACCGTGCGGGTTTGACGCAACGAGGTTTCGCATGACACGGGGGTCTGTGATGTTGTCTCTTCTTGCGGTGTCGGTTCTGGCCCTCACCTTTGTCGCGAGCCCCGTGCTGGCCAGCTTCAACGAGGGTAAGGCCGCCTATTCTTCCAAGGACTACGAATCGGCGTACCCGGAATTTCGCAAGGCCGGGGACCAGGGCCATGCCGGGGCGCAGTATCATCTCGGGATGATGTATCGCCGGGGGCAAGGCGTGCGGACCGACCCGGTGGAGGCGGTGCGGTGGTACCGCATGGCCGCTGACCAGGGCCACGTCCGGGCTCAGTTTTGGCTCGGCTGGATGTACCGCAGAGGACGCGGAATCGAGCGAGACTACGCGGAGGCGGCCCGGTGGTATGGCAAGGCCGCGGACCAGGGTCATGCCATGGCCCAGTACAACCTCGGCCTGCTTTACCGTCAGGGCAAGGGCGTTTCGCGAAACTGGGTGGAAGCCTACAAGTGGGTAAGCCTTTTCGTAGCGCAAAAGCCGAACAGTCAGCTTGCCTGGGTGCTTGGCGACCTGGAAGAACACATGACACAAATGGAGGTCGCCGAGGCCAAGGAACGCGCGAAGAACTGGCGTCCGGTTTCGGGCAACTAGGTCCTCGCGTTACGGAACAGTTTCCCAACCGCGCCCCGCTGTGCTCTTCCCACGTGGATGCCCACGCAGACAGATTCGAGATCCTCACTACCAGGACGCCGAAGGCCATCATCGGCGGAGATTTCCGGGCCGCCGCCGTGCTGGCGCCCATTCAGGAGCGCCCGGACGGGGACTACCTGATTCTCACCCTGCGGGCGGACAACCTGAGCTCCCACAGCGGTCAGGTGGCGTTTCCGGGAGGGAGCGTCGACCCCGGTGACGACGGCCCGCTGGCCACGGCGTTGCGGGAGACGGAGGAAGAGATCGGCGTCGATCCCGGCCACGTGCGCATCGTGGGCCAGCTCGACCAGGTGTTTGCGGGCTACAACTTCCTGGTGACCCCTTTCGTGGGGCTGATTCCGTATCCATACGAGTTCCGTCCCGATCCGCGCGAAACGGCCGAGGTGTTTTCGGTGCCGGTGGCTGCCCTGCTGCGGCAGGAGGCACTCACGCTCGACTCGCGCCTGTCACAGCGGTCAGAACCCATCTACCACTTTCAATATCAGGAGTGGGACATCTGGGGGGCCACGGCCCGGATGGTCAAGCAGTTGCTCGAACTCGTGTACGGCTACGAGGCGAAGGTCTCACGACCGTCGTAGGATGAACGGACGGATCGGCAGGCGGGCACGCCGTAGAGGCTAGTCCAGGTCGATGTCCTTGAGGGGCTTCTCGATGGGCTCGTCCTTGGCCTTCTTGAACAGCTCCTGGAACTTGCGGTCGAGCACCTTGCCCTTGTCCTTTTCCGCATCGAGAATGTGGCGGTACTTCTGATCGCGCTGCGTCGCTTCTTCCCGGAGCAGGCGGCCGGCGTCCTTGAGATCCGGCGCCCTGTGCTGCGGCGGAGGCACCTCGTGCCGCAACACCACCGCCAGCGCCGGATCCACGATCAGGATCGCGCCGCAGCACGGGCAGTCCAGCTTGATCGTCGTGGCTTCCTGGTCCGACATGGGCCTTTTCCTCGCTACGCGGCAAGCAGTAGCCGACTAGCCCCGGAGTTCGATCTGCTCGCCGTCGGGGCCGCCGAAGACGACCCGGCGCCAGCCTTCCTCGCGCGGCTCTCGCGCCGCGGTCCGGTGAGGCTCCCTCAGCAGCGTCACGCCGCGTCGTTGAAGCTCCGCGACGGTCTCGTCGAAGGTGTCCGTTTCGAGACAGAAGTGAAAACCGGCCATGGAGCCGTCGCTCCTGTGAGTCAGTTCCAGCACGGTGTCTCCCAGCTTGAGGTACGCGATCTGCATCCCCGCCGTGGCTTGGTGCTGGAAATACTTCCGGAAGCCGAAGTTCTCTTCGTAGAAGGCGATGGTGCGGTCCAGGTCCGCGACATGGAGCGCGACGTGGTCGATTCTCTTGAACATGGCCGTCTCCTCGTCTTCCCTATACCACGATCGTTGCCCAAAGTCCCGGTAATGGCCAGGGCCGGAACGGCCCGTGCGAGCGTGAGTCCCACAACGGGCCTGTTGAGCCCGGCCGTTTCAGATTGACTCGACGTGCTGCCTCGCGGCAGCGGGAGTGATGATGGGCACCGCGAAAACCGGGGCCAAGGCGAGCAGGTCGTCGTCGCCGGTTACGAGAGCGTCGGCGCTTCCCGCCGCCGCGAGCTCCAGGAAAGGCTGGTCGAAGGGATCACGGCAATACGGGACGGTAGGCGGGTTCGCCACGACGACGGTCTCGCACCATGGCAAATAGTCCGCCAGCAGGTCTTCCCGCTCCTGTTCGGTCAGTCGAAACTTCGGGTAGGACAGGACCCGCAACAACTCCAGTGTCGTCGCTTGGCTCGCCAGTGGGACAACGGCTTCCGACTGCCACGCGTGGCGCAACCAGGACAACGATGCGGCAGGGAACAGCAGGGCGGACAGCAGGACGTTGGTGTCGAGCACCAGGCGCGGCGGCGTCATTTACCGCGACGAGCCCAAGCCACGGCCTTGGCAACGTCGTCCTCGTCCACGCCGAGCTCGGCCAGTTTCGCGCGTACGGCCTCCACACGGGTCAGGCGCACGGGTGTCAGCACGATGCGGCCCGTCTCCCTGGTCACATCGAAGTACTCGTAGCCTTTAAGGTCGGACACCACCGCCTTCGGCAGGGTGAGTTGGTTCTTGGAAGTCAGCTTCGCAAGCATACTCGCACTCCTCAGTATGGAAGTAAGGAAACCATACATCATTCCTTTTGGCAACAACGCAGACCTACACCGTCTATTCATTCCTTGCATCCACTGACTCGATTCTGCACCATGGTTCCGCTCATGCCCGTCTATCGCTTGACCCGGGATCTCGTTTTCCCCCACCCGCACGAGGCGGAACCGAACGGGCTGCTGGCGGTCGGCGGCGATCTCGGCAGCGCACGCCTCCTGCTGGCGTACTCCATGGGCATCTTCCCCTGGTACAGCGAAGGGCAGCCGATCCTGTGGTGGTCGCCTGATCCCCGCTGCGTTCTGGACCTGGAGGATTTCCATATCTCCAGGCGGCTGCGGCGCGTGTTGAACCAGGGGAGGTTCCGGGTGAGCTTCGATGAAGACTTCCGTGCCGTGATCCGTGCCTGCGCAGCCGTCGAGCGGCCAGGTCAGGAAGGCACGTGGATTACCGCCGAAATGGAACAGGCCTACGTGTGTCTCCACGAAGCCGGGCTGGCCCACTCGGTGGAATGCCGGCTCGGCGCCGACCTTGTCGGTGGCATCTACGGCATCGCCCTGGGAAGAGGGTTCTTCGGCGAGTCGATGTTCCACCGGGAGAGGGACGCCTCCAAGGCGGCGCTGGCGCGCTTGGTCGAACGGCTCGCGGGCTGGGGCTTCCATTTCATCGACGCGCAGGTTACAACCCCCCATATGCTGAGCCTCGGCGCCCGGGAGGTGCCGCGGACGGTGTTCCTGGAGGGCTTGGACGCCGCGTTGCGCCATCCCACCCGGCGCGGCAGTTGGCGGGACACGTAGCGGCGCGTTTCAAGTCCGGCCACGTCCCACCAATCCCCGGGAGCAGGCATACGTAACACGATGAAGGGAGGGGCCTCGGATGGCCACGGTCAAGGAAGCGTTTACCTACAAGTATCAGTCAACCAAGAACTCGGAAATCGAGGAGGCGAGCTTCTCGCCGGGAGACGAGGTGGAGGTGGTGAAGGAGTGGAGCAACGACATGTTGCTGGTGAAGAACGGCGACGGCGTGGTTTTCAACGTGCCGAAAAAGAATATCGATATGTAGAGCGCGCTGGCCGGTAGGCCCGCCGCCCGTCACCCGCCGCGGAACTCTTCCGGGAAGAGCCGGAGGGCGCTCTCGATGGGCGGGCCGGGCATGTTGATCAGGCTGCAGAACCCCTTCCCCTTGTTGAACTCGATCACCTTCCCGAACTGCTCCAGCAGCGCATCGTTCCCCTGGCCGTCCTGAACCTTCTTGAGCAGCGCCACCAGCATGTTGGTTTCCATGCGGCAGGCCGGGCACTGGCCGCAGGATTCCTGAGCGAAGAAATCCGCAATCCGCGCCACCTCATCCACCACCGAATCGTCTTCGGTCAGCACCTTGACGACGCCGCATCCGATGGACGAGCCCGCCTCGCGCAGGGAATCGTGATCCAGCGGGATGTCGAGGCTTGCGGGCAGGAGGAATCCCGATGACGGGCCTCCGGGGAGGATGGCCTTCATTTGCCTGCCGCCCTTCAAGCCGCCGCCGCATTCCTCCACGAGGTGGCGCAGCGGGGTCCCGAGGGGAAGCTCGTAGACGCCCGGCCTCTCCATCTCGTCACCGAGCGAGAAGATCATGGTGCCCGAGCTTTCGCCGGTGCCGAAGGAGCGGAACCACTCCGGCCCCCGGGCAACGATGGGCGCGATATTGGCCAGCGTCTCCACGTTGTTGACCAGGCTGGGCTTGCCGAACAGGCCGGCGGTGACCGGGAACGGCGGCTTTTGCCGGGGCAGCGGCTCCTTCCCCTCGATCACCTCCAGCGCGGCGGTGTCCTCGCCGGCCACGTAGTTGGACGGCGCGGCGACGGTGACGAGCTCCAGGCTGAAACCGGAGCCGGCGATGTCCTCGCCCCAGTAGCCCGCCTCCCGCGCCTCGCGGATGGCGTTCTCGACCGCTCCGGCAGCGGCGTCATAGCCGTGATTGATGTAGAGGTAGGCCTTCTCCGCCTGCACCGCGTAGGCCGCGAGAATGATCCCATCGAGGATGAGATGGGGGACGTTCTCCATGAGGACGCGGTCCTTGTGGCTGCCGGGCTCGTCCTCGCCTCCGTTCATGACCACGTAGTGGGGCGTTTCGGAGCATTCGAGGGTCAGGGCGAACTTTCGGCCGGTGGGAAACCCCGCGCCGCCCCGGCCGCGCAGGCCCGAGGCGTCCACTCTTGCGATGATTTCCTGGGGAGACAGCTTTCCGAGGCGGGCGACGGCCTCATAACCGCCTCTGGAACGATAGGCATCAAGCCTCTCGAGCCCTTCGACCACACCCCGCGGGAACAGGATGCCTTCCATGGCGGCTAAAAGACTCCGGTGTCGAGCAGTTGGTAGATGAGCTCCTTGAGGGAAGGGTCGATCTTGTCCAGGCGCTCCACGTGCGCTCCGCCGGCCAGATGTTCGACGATCTCGTCAACGTCCTCTTTCTTGACCCCGGCGTACCAGCACTTGTCCGGATAGACGACCATGTTGGGGCCTTCCTGGCAGGCGCCGAAACACATGTAGGAACGTACCTCGACGTCTGCCAGCCCCTTGGCCGCCACCCGCTCCTGCAGTTCCTGCATCAACTCTTCGGAGCCACGGCTCTTGCAGTCGACATTCTGACAGACCAGGCAGAAACGATTCACGAGGGTTCTCCTTACTCGCAACGGAAGAAAGACCGAAAGAGGTTTCTCATATTCCGACTCGGAGAGCAAATCGCCGTCGACGCCGTAGCGCATTCCGGCGTGGTCGCCTGCCCTTTTCTTTGCCCCGGATTTGTGAAAGAAAACAGGGTTAAAGTTCGTGCGACATCTTGCAACGTGAAAGAAAACTCAGGAGGTTCGTTATGACCAGTCGATTTCTCCGTGTCCTCATGGTGTCGGCGCTTGTCCTTGCGCTGGTCCCGTCGCTTGCGATGGGAGCGGACAGCTTCTTCAAGGGCAAGACCATTCGTTTCGTGGTCGGGTTCTCTCCGGGCGGTGGTTTCGACACCTACACCCGGTTCATCGCCCGCCATTTCAGCAAGCACGTGCCGGGCAACCCCAGGACGGTGGTTCAGAACCGCACCGGCGCCGGCAGCATGATCGCTGCCAACTACATCTACAACAGGGCCAGACCTGACGGCCTGACCGTCGGAAACTGGATCGGCCCCCTGGTGCTGCAGCACGTTCTCGGCAAGAAGGGGATCAAGTTCGACGGCCGCAAGTTCAACTGGCTGGGCGTCCCGTCCACCGACGACAACACCTGCGCGCTCACCAAGGCCAGCGGCATCAACAACGTCAAGGAGTGGTTGAACTCCAAGAGGCCGATCAAGATCGGCGCCACCGGTCCGGGCTCGACCACCGATGACGTGCCCAAGCTGATCAAGGCCGCGACCGACCTGCCGATGCAGATCATCGAGGGCTACGGCGGCACCGCGATCATTCGCGTGGCGGCGGAGAAGGGCGAGATCGACGGCGGTTGCTGGGCGTGGCAGTCCATCAAGCCGACTTGGCGGCAGGGCATCGAGAGCGGCAACGTCAAGCCCGTGCTCCAGGTGGGCCCCGCCAAGCACGCGGACCTGCAGGACGTGGGCGTGGCCTTCGATCTGGTCAAGGACGACAGAGGCAAACAGCTCTTGCAAGTGGCCGCTGACGTCTACCGTGGCCTGTCGCGTCCTTACAGCCTGCCGCCCGGAACACCCGCGGACCGGGTGAAGACTCTCCAGAAGGCCTTCATGGCTACCATGAACGACCCCGAGCTGAAGGCCGAGGCCAAAAAGGCGAAGCTGGAGTTGAACCCGAACGACGGCAACTGGGTCACGAAGAAGATGAGCGGGCTCTACAGCATGGATGGCGCGACGCTGTCCCTGTTGAAGGAAGTCCTGTTGCCGAAGAAGTAGTCACGCATCCGATGGAGGAGACCGTCTCCCGGCTGCCTTCGGGCGTATGCCGGGAGACGGTTCCGTGTTTGCCCCCCGGTTCGCTTCGTTTCACTGAAAGTCAGGGATCATGGGCGAAATGGTTCAGGCCTTCGGGTCCGGCCTAGCACAGGTTTTCACGCCGACCACCTTCACGCTCATGATGCTGGGCATCGTGATCGGGTTCGCCGTGGGCATACTGCCCGGGCTGGGTGGACCGGTCACGCTGGCGCTGATGCTGCCGTTCATCTTCAAGATGGAGGCGGTGGAAGCGTTCGCCTTCCTTTTGGGCATGTCCGCGGTCACCGCCACCACCGGGGACATCACCTCCATCCTGTTCGGCATTCCAGGCGAGGCCATTACCGCGTCCACCATTGTCGACGGCCATCCCATGGCCAAGAAGGGGGAGGCCGGGCGCGCCCTCGGCGCCTCGCTTATGAGCTCGCTGGTGGGCGCCATCTTCGGCGCCTTCGCCCTGGCCCTGGCGATCCCCATCGTCCGGCCGCTGGTGCTGGCTATCGGTTCGCCGGAGTTCTTCATGCTGGCGCTCCTGGGGGTCACCTTCCTGGCTGCATTGAGCGGTGAGGCCGTCATACGAGGCCTCACCGCGGCGGCGCTGGGGCTCATGCTCGCAACCGTGGGACTCGATCCAATCTCCGGCATCGAGAGGTTCACCTTCGAAAATCTCTATCTCTGGGACGGCATCAACCTGGTTCCGGTAACCCTCGGCCTGTTCGCCATCCCCGAGGTCATCGATCTGTCGGTCAAGGGTTCGAGCATCGCGGAGGAGAAAATCGAGAAGTTGGGCGGCGTGATGGAGGGCGTCAAGGATACCTTTCGTCACTACGCCCTGGTGCTGCGCTGCAGCGCCATCGGCACCTACATCGGCATCATTCCCGGCATGGGCGGAGCCGTCTCCCAGTGGGTCGCCTACGCCCACGCGGTGCAAAGCTCGCCCGACAAAGAGCGCTTCGGCAAGGGGGCGGTGGAAGGCGTGCTGGGCCCGGGCGCGGCCAACAACTCGAACCTCGGCGGCGCGCTGGTGCCCACCATTGCTTTCGGTGTGCCGGGCAGCGTCACCATGGCCATCCTGCTGGGGGCGTTCATCATCCAGGGTCTCGTGCCGGGACCGCCGATGCTGGAACCGGCCAGTCGGGGAGGCAACCTCGAGCTCACGTTCTCGTTTGTGTGGATCGTGGTGGTCTCGAACATCATCACCGTCTCCATCTGCTTCATCTTCCTCAAGCAACTTGCGCGCATCACCGAGGTGCGCGGCAGCCTGGTGCTGCCGTTCCTGCTGGTGCTGATCTACCTGGGCGGGTTCGCCCAGAACAATGCCTTCGAGGACCTCATCGTGGTGCTGGTCTTCGGGCTCCTGGGCTGGATCATGGTGCAGCTCGACTGGCCGCGACCGCCGCTGCTGCTGGGGCTGGTGCTGGGCTCGCTGGCGGAGAAGAACCTGTTCCTGGCCACCGACAACTACGGCTGGGTGTGGGTGGGCTTTCCCGGGGTCCTGATCATCGGAACGATCATCCTCGCGGGCATCCTCTATCCGGTCTACCAGCGGCGTCGCGACGAAAAAAGGAAGTCCGCCGGAGACGCGCCCGCGGCCATCCCCGTGCCGGAGATGGAGGTGGCCGAGGGCTCCAGGACCCTCACCGCATGGCATATCGTCTTCACCGGGGTGCTGCTGGCGGGGTTCGCCTGGGGCGTGTGGGAGGCGCGGGAATGGGGCTTTCGCGCCAGCCTGTTCCCCTGGGTCATCGGCATCCCCGGCATCGTGCTCGCCTTGGCTCAACTCGAGATCGACGCGGTCGGATTTCTGAAGCAACGCAAGGCGGCGGTGTCGTCCCAGCCGGTGGACCCGGTGGTGGTAAGGCGGACGCTGGCGATCGTGGGCTGGATCCTCGGCTTCTTCGTGTCCATCTGGCTGCTCGGCTTCGGCATCACGGTGCCGCTTTGCACCTTCCTCTTCCTCAAGGTGGGGGCGGCGGAGAAGTGGTTCATCAGCGTCCTGCTGACGCTGTTGGCGTGGGCGGGATTCTACTTCGTCTTCGTTCACTCGTTGAGCCTGCCGTTCCCGCCTGGAACCATCATCGAGATGTTCACGGGCTGATCGCCGCGCGATTGACAGTGCCCGAAGGATGGGACTAGGTTACTCGTTCGGTTAGTCGTTCGGCTTCGGCAGGTCCGCCGCCCACGCTCGCAAAGGAGATCGATCCCCATGAAAGTCTACAACTTCGACCTTTTGGCCTATCCGGAGGTCCCCGAGGACGTTCCCGGAACACCCGTTCCGAGCTCGTACTTCGATCCGCCCGTGGGCTCGCGCAACTACCGGGAGCACCTGGATGAGATGGCCTACTGCGAGGAGCTGGGGTTCGAGGGCGTGGTATTCAACGAGCACCACTATAGCGCCTACGGCACCATGCCGTCGCCCAACCTCATCGCCGCGGCGCTGAGCCAGAAGACGAAGCACATCAAGATCGGCGTCCTCGGCAACATCCTGCCGCTGCGCCAGCACCCCGTGCGCGTGGCCGAAGAGTACGCCATGATCGACTGCCTGTCCGAAGGCCGCCTGATCGCCGGGTTCGTGCGCGGCATTCCCTCGGAGTACCTCTGGTACAACGTCAAGCCCCAGGAGTCCCGCGGACGGTTCGGGGAAGCCTTCGACGTCATCATGAGAGCCTGGACCGAGCCGGTGTGGAGCTACGAGGGCGAGTTCTTCCAGTTCGAGAACTGCGCCATCTGGCCGCGCCCGGTGCAGCAGCCGCATCCGCCCATCTGGGTGGCGGCGCGCAGCGCGGAGTCCATCGAGTGGTGCGTCAAGCGAAAAGTTCCCATCGCGCAGGTGTACCAGACCAACGACCAGATCGAGGACACCTTCAACTACTACCGCAAGGTGGCCAAGGATGACGGCTGGGAGAGCGGACCCGACAAGTTCGTCCTCTGCCGTCACATCTACGTGGGCGAAACCGACGAGCAGGCGCGCGCCGTGGCCGAGCCGCCGTTGAGGTATTTCTTCACGTTGTGGAACCGCGGCTTCAACGAGGCCAAAACGGAGATCGCCGTCGACCAGCGCAAGGTCAAGGAAGCCATGGTCAGCGCGAGGTCCGCCAGCTACTTCCGCCCGGGCAACGAGGAGCGGGTCAATTTCCACCCCATGAGCTGGGAACAGCTCATCGATACGGGGTTTGTCATCGCCGGCAGCCCGGACACGGTGGCGCGGCAGGTCAACCAGCAGATGAGCCAGATCGGCGCCGATCACTTCATGGGCATGTTCCATATCGGGAACCTCGCCCACGACAAGGTCATCGATTCCCTGAACCTCTTTCACAAGGAGGTCATGCCAAGGCTGAACGGGGCCTGAACCGAAGAAACGGCCGCGTCCCTGACGAGCCTTCATCAAACAACCCGCGAGGCGGACCAACGTGCCCATGTTCCCCACGCGTATTCTCGCGGCAGTCCTGGTACTGGCGCTCCCTCCGCTGATCGGAGCGGGCGCCTCGGCGCAGGAGCGCACCCTGACCTTCGTGGTGGGCGCCGGCGCCGGAAGCGTCTTCGACAACTACACACGCATCCTGGCCCGGCACATCGGCCGGCATCTCCCGGACCGCCCCAAGGTCACGGTCAGGAACATTGCGGGAGGAGGCGGCACGGTCGCCGCCGAGTACCTCTACCGCGAAGCCAAGCCCGACGGCCGAACGGTGGGCAACTGGCCGGGCGACATCATCCACAACCAGATATTCGGCAGCAAGGAAGTGCGGCTCGACACCCGGCGCTTCGGGTGGGTGGGCGCGGTCTCCACCCTGCATCCCGTATGCGTCCTCACCAAGGCAAGCGGCATCGGCGATGTGGCGGGGTGGGCCGGCGCCAAGAAATCCGTCAAGATCGGGGCCGTCGGCCGCAACGACGCCACCACCAACATGTCGCGCGTCCTGGGCGCTGCCTTGGCCCTGCCCATCAACCTCATTCACGGCTTCAAGGGCCCGGAGAACGTGCGCCTGGCCGCCGGGAACCGGGAACTGGAAGGCGGGTGTTGGTACTGGCAGGACGTGAAGAAGGGATGGGGGAAGATGCTCGCCGCGAGGGAGGCCAAGGTCGTGCTGCAGGCCATGACCGAGCCCCACCCGGATTTGTCTTCGGTGCCCAACTCCATAGACTTGGCCAAGTCTCAGGACGACCAGAGGCTTCTCATGTATGGGGTCCACGACCCGGCGAAGCTCGCGCGCGCCTACTCGCTTCCGCCAGGCACCCCCGACGCGCAGGTGGCCATGCTGCGCAAGGCGTTGGCCGCCACCGTGGCCGACCCGGCGTTCGTCGCCGAGGCCAACAGCCAGGGCCTGGAGATCCGGCCGCTGGACGGCGCGGCGATCGAAGAGACCGTCAAGCGGCTGTTCGCGCTGGATCCGAAGTTTATCGTGCAACTTCGCAAATTGCTCTTCCCGGAAAAGCCGGCCGGCGAGAAGCAGGCGCCGTAGGGACCGGTATCAAAGCCGGACGAATCCGCCGCCGCGCGGGCGCGGGCGGGTTTGAACCCGGCCCCTACGCCTCCTTGCCGCGAATCAGCCGCTCCACCGTATAGTCCATGACCGTCTCGCCGCGCTGGTTTTTCACCACGTGCCGGCAGCGGACGATGGCGGCGTTGCGGGATTTGGTCCGGCGGCTCTCGAGTACCTCGATCTCGACGCCGATGGTGTCGCCGACCTTGACCGGGCGGTAAAGCCGCATCCCTTGCAGGCCGACGAACGCCAGACCCGTGCGATGGATCATGCCGGTCTGGGTGGTCAGTCCCTCGGCAAGCGCGAAGGTGAGGCTGCCCGGCGCGATGCGCCCACCGTACTCGGTCTCGTTTCGCATGTACTCCGCATCGATGAACAGGGGTTCCATGAGGCCGGCCAGGTTGACGAACTGGACCACGTCGGTCTCGGTGACGGTGCGCCGGGCTGTCCGGTGGACGTCGCCCGGCCGAAACTCTTCCCAGGTCATCCCCTGTTGCATTCCTGACTCCCCCATCTCGAAGGACAGTTCGATTACTCGGACGGGCCCCTAGCCCAGCGTTCCCTCGTCTCGCAGCGCCGCGATGGCTGTATCGTCCAGTTCCAGCCAGTCCTTGAGCACCTGCTCGTTGTGCTCGCCCAGGCGCGGCGGCGCCAGCCGGATGGAGGCCGGAGTACCGGAGAACTTCACCGGCAACCCGGCCATGCGCACCTTTCCGGCGGTCGGGTGGTCGACCTCCCTGAGCATCTCGGTCGCCCGTACCTGCGGGGAGTCGAAAACCTGCCGGATGTCCTGGACCGGGGAGCAGGGCACTCCCGCGTCGTTGAGCAATTCGATCCACTCCCGGCCGGGGCGTCTCCGGAACAGGTCGTCGAGGAGCGCGATGAGCGCGTCGCGGTTCTCCACCCGGTGCGCATTGGTGTCGAACCGGGGATCCGCCGCCAGTTCCGGTTTGCCCACGCCTTCGCAGAACCGCGCCCAGATGGCCTCGTTGGCCACCGCGACGACGAGGTGGCCGTCCGCAGTCGGGAAGCTCTGGTAGGGGACGATGTTGGGGTGCGCATTGCCCCAGCGGCCGGGGACCTTGCCGGTCACGAGATAGTTGCTGCCGGCGTTGATCAGGCTGGCGATCTCCGCCTCCATGAGGGAGGTCTCGATCCGTTGCCCTTCGCCGGTCTGCTCGCGGGCGTAGAGAGCCGCGGCGATGGAGCTGCCCAGCATGAGACCGGCGACGACGTCGATGATAGCCACCCCCACCTTCGACGGCTCGCTGTCCGCGGGGCCGGTGATGCTCATGAGGCCGCCCCAGGCCTGAATGGCGAGGTCATACCCCGGTCGTTCCTTCATGGGACCGCTGGCGCCGAAGGCGGAGAGCGAGGCGTAGATGAGGCGCGGGTTGTCCCGCCGGATCTCCGCTTCGGAGAACCCCCAGCCGGCCAGCGTGCCGGGCCGGAAGTTTTCCATCAGCACGTCCGCCTCGAGCGCGAGACGGCGCAGCAACTCGATGCCGTCCGGCGTCCTCAGGTCCAGGGTGACGCTGCGTTTGTTGCGGTTGACGCACAGGAAGTAGGCGCTCTCGCCACCCTGGAAGGGCGGTCCCCAACTGCGCGTGTCGTCGCCTCTGCCGGGCTGCTCGATCTTGACTACTTCCGCGCCCAGATCGCCCAGGAACATGGTGCAATAGGGGCCGGCCAGGACCCGCGTCAGGTCCAGCACCCTGATTCCGTCCAGGGGGCCGGCGGCCTCGCTCATTTGAATTCCATGCCCTGCTCGCGCAGGATCTCGTCCAGCGTCTCGGCGCCGAGCCACAGCCCGGGCATGCCGCCGGGTATGGCCGACACCTCCACCGCTTCCAGCACCTGGCGCGGCGTGGCGCCGAGCTTGAGCGCCCGTTCGCTGTGGAGCCGCACGCCGCGGGGCCGGTTCAGGGCGCAGGTGATGCCCACCATGATCAGCTCCTTGGTCTTCCGGTCCAGCGCTCCCTCGCGCCCGAAGGTGCCGTCGACGAACAGCCCCGTGAGGTGCCGGGAGTATTCGGGGTCGAGGTCGGCGATGATGTCGTAGGCTTTGTTGGTGGCGCCGAGTGAAATGTCCTTGAAAGCCTTGCGTGCGTCGTCCGCCATGTCCACTCTCCTTTCCGAATCAAACGCCGGACACCGCCAGGATGGCGACCCGCGAGTGAAGGGTCGGACCATCCGGACGTTGGCCGCCAATGGCCTCGGTCCGGGACCGGTTCGCCCCGGTAAGGCTCTTTGAAGCCTTCCATCGCGAAGGTGAAAAGCTGGGCGCGATCACGTCCGTGCGAGGGTATTGAGCGAACGGCGGCACGAACTGCTGGGCTCTCCCGGTTCATGACGACTTGGAGAGAGCGGCTAGTCTGTCGTCGAGCACCGCCAGCCATTCCTCGCGCGTGACCTCTCTGTATGGCACATCGCCGATGAAGCCGCTGCTCAGCACGATGTCGGGGCTGTAGTTGCGCAGCTTCTCCAGGCTCTCGGCCAGGGCCGCCTCGCTGCCGCCGAAACCGGAGAGCACGAACGTCGACCACTTTCCGTTCCACTGGAAGATGGTATCACCGCTGAATAGATAGGAACGCCCATGCGGGGATTTGTAGAAGAAGCAGAGGCTGCCTTCGGTGTGTCCCGGCGTGTGAATGATGTCGATGTCTCCGATACGTTTGTCACCCGCACCGAACTTGAGGTCGGCCTGGGCATGGCTGGCGATGTGCGGCGCTTCGATGGCGCTGCACCCGAGCTTGGAGCGGAACCGGTCGCGGATCCTGGTGAGGGACGGGCCGGACTCGTCCCGGTGCGTCAACAGTTGATAGGCGATGCCGCCATGCTCGGATATGTGTTGCAGATCGTCGTTATCTCCGGTGTTGTAGAAGAGGACGTTACCCGATGGGCATTCCAGGAAATAGGCATGCATGCTCAAGATGCCGCTCTTGTAGAGCGAGCTTTGCCACAGGTCGTGTGCGATCTGCTTCATCATGGGTTCCGCGACGATGCTTTGCGGCCGTGGACCTCTTCCATCTTTTCGTATAGCACGTCTCCGGCACTGTGGCTTCTCTTTACGCGGGACCGTTCAGGGGTTAGCAGGAATTGACACCCCGTGGCCCCGTCGGTACGGTACTTTCCTGCAGCGGCCTTACATGGAGGAACACGGTCATGACCGGAAGGGAATTCGTCGAGTCCTTGTGGAGCCGATACCACGATGAGCTGGAGGGGCCCGTCATCGCCATCCGCAAGGCGCTGGCGGAGCTGGATCCGCAAAGCCCGGAATTCGTCGGCCTCATGCAGCGGCAGGCGAAGAAGGAGCTGGCCCACGCGGTAGCGTTCACCAAGGCGCTGCTGCAATACGGCGAGTTGGAGCCTCACGAGCGCGCCAGCGTAGCCGAGCAGGCGGCCGACGAGTACAAGCACTACGCGCTCATCAAGGACTACCTCACCGGCCGCGGCGCCGCCGACGATATTCCCGCGGAGGCCTACGACGGCTACTTCGGGCAGTTCCTCACCGGCGACGTGCGCGCCTTTCGGCTCTGCAACATCGCCGAGAAATCCGCGGTGGTGTTCATGGAGCACATGAGGGACGTCACCCCCGATCCGGTGGTGCGTCAACTCGCCAAGGACATCGTCGACGACGAGGAAGGCCACGAGGACATGGTCATGGAAAAGCTCGCGCGCTTCGCCGAGGACCCCGGCAACCGCGAGTTCCTGGAGAACATGTTCGTCCAGAGCTGGACCAGCCAGAAGGAAGGCGTGATCCGCGAAGGACGCGAGCTGGGCATCGACGTCGACGCGATCCTCGACCGCTTCAAGGCCCGCGTTTCAGGGCGCGCCGGTTAGGAGACCGTCCGAGCTGCCGGCAGTTCCCGTTCCACGGCTTCAGTGCCAGAAGCCGTGACGCCGCACCACCTCCATGTAGTCCGCGAGCCCTTTCTCCAGAGAATACTGGGGCTTGTAGCCCAGGATACGTTCCGAAGCGGACAGGTCGACGCGCGGCCGCGCCTTCTTCTTGCCGGCTCCCGCGGCCAGCGCGACGGCCCGGCCCGGCAGCAGCCTGCGCAGCGCCTGGAGGAAGTCCGCGGGGCCGTAGTTCTTTCCGGCGCCCACGTGGAAGGCCTTGCCGGGCGCGTCCTTGGCCGTGCAGGCCAGCGCGATGCCGCGGCCGACGTCGGCGGCATAGACGAAATCGTTGGGTCCCACGTGCCGGTCCTCGAGCTCGATGGGCGCGTCGCCCATGCACGCGCGCACCAGGTCGTTCATGGCGATGCCGCCGCCGGAGCCGCCGCGATAGTGCCCCGGGCCGTAGACGCCGGTGGGCCGGATGCGGACGCACTCCATGCCGTAATAGTTCTCGTACGCGTCCAGCAGCACCTCGTTGGCCACCTTGGTAGCGGGGTAGAACCGGTTGCCCCAGCGCGGGGCGTCCTCCTTGACCGGCCCCTTGTGGATGTTGTCCCAGTCGTAGACGCCGAACGTGCTGAGGTGAACCAGTCGTTTGATCCGGGAGATCTGGCAGGCTTCGAAGACGTTCACCGACCCCACGGTGTTGGTCTGGAAGCCGCGGTAGGGCGGGCTTTCCACTTGGCCGCCGATGAAACCGGCGGTATGCACCAACACGTCGGGCTTGGCCTTGGAAAGGGCGCGGAGCAGATTGGGCAGGTCCAGGAGGTCGCCGCGTACCGTGGTCACGCGCCTCTTTCCCGCGATGGCGGCGACGTAGTCCGGATCGGGACTGAGGTCGTAGATTTGAACGCTGTGTCCTTTCTGCGTCAGCTCCCTGGCCGTGTGGCAGCCCAGCATTCCAGCTCCGGTGATGAATACCTTCATGAAGTCCCTCCCGGTCTGTGGTTGAAGTTGCGGTGCATGGTGGCGGGCCGGCGGCGCGCGGCGCCTCCCGGCCGCAAACCCGGAAATCTGTCACAGGTGCGGCCAAACCGTCAAGGACGTGCGGATTCGCGGTGCTTTCGGGCGCGCCTTGCGGTGACGAAATTTGACTTGACCTCCGATCGGGCGACGTATATTCTCTCGACGCGAAAGGGTTCAGGAACTATGGCAAACAAGACCAAGATCGAGGTTACAGTCAACGGTGTCAGCCGGGCGGCCGAAGTGGAGCCGCGGCTGCTGCTGGTGCACTATCTGCGGGATGTGCTCGCTCTGACCGGGACCCATATCGGTTGCGAGACCAGCCTGTGCGGGGCCTGCACGGTCATGGTGGACGGCGCGGCGGTGAAGTCCTGCACCCTGCTGGCCGTTCAGGCGGACGGGTGCGAGGTTCGCACCATCGAGTCGCTTGCCACCGACGAAGGGCTTCATCCGATACAGGAGGCGTTCTGGGAGTGCCACGGCCTCCAGTGCGGTTTCTGCACGCCCGGCATGATCATTGCCACGCAGCAGCTCCTCCAGGAGAACCCGAGCCCCTCGGAGGACGAGATCCGCCACGGTCTCGAAGGCAACATCTGCCGTTGTACCGGGTACAAGCATATCGTCGACGCGGTGCAGCAGGCCGCGGAACAAATGAAAGCTGGGACGTAAGCCATGCCGGTAAGCAAACTCGTAGGAACCAAGGTCAAGAGGCGTGAAGACCCGCGCCTGGTGCAGGGGCTCTCGCACTATGTGGACGATCTCCGGATGGCGGACGTGATGCATGTGGCCCTCCTCAGGAGCCCCCACGCCCACGCCCGCATCAACGGCATCAACACGGACGCGGCCGTCGCGCTGCCCGGTGTCGTCAGCGTCACGACCGGCGCGGACATCGGCGACAGCGTGGGATCGGTCCCCTGTGCCGCGGCCAACCCGACGTTGCGCACGCCGCCGTACCCGGTACTGGCCCAGGAGGTCGTCAGGCACGTGGGAGAGCCCGTGGCCGCGGTGGTGGCCGAGGACTCCTACACGGCACGGGACGCCCTCGACCTGATAGAGGTGGACTACGAGCCGCTGCCGGCGGTCTCCGACCTGGAGAAGGCGCTGGAGGCGGGCTCGCCGCTCGTCCATTCCCAATGGGACAGCAACCAGGCTTTCACCTTCGAGTGCGGCACGGGAGACATGGACAAGGCCCGCGCCGAAGCGGACGTCATCGTCAAGCAGAAGTTCATCCATCAGCGCCTCGCGCCCATCCCGGTGGAGACCCGCGGCGTGGTGGCCCGGTACTTCCCGGGCGAGGATGAGCTGACCGTCTGGAGCTCCACCCAGATCCCGCATCTTCTCCGGGCCATGCTGGCGCTCGTGCTCGGGTTCCCGGAACACCGTATCCGGATCATCGCCCCGGAGGTGGGCGGCGGCTTCGGCTGCAAGCTGAACGTCTACCGGGAAGAGGCGCTGCTGGCCCATCTGGCCATGAAGCTCAAGGGCACGGTGAAGTGGATCGAAGGGCGGCGCGAGAACCTGCAGGCAACGATCCACGGACGTGGACAGGTGGGCACCGTGGAGGCCGCCGTGAAGAAGGACGGCACCATCCTGGGCGTGACCTACGACAGCCTGCTGGATACCGGTGCCTATCACCAGCTCCTGACGCCGGGAATGCCGCCGCTCACCGGCCTGATGATCAGCGGGTCCTACAAGATTCCGACCCTGAAGTTCACTTCCACCGGCGGTTTCACCAACAAGATCGCCACCGATGCCTACCGCGGCGCCGGAAGGCCCGAGGCCACGCTGGTGATCGAGCGCACCATGGACCTGATCGCGCGCGAGCTGGACATGGACCCGGTGGAGATACGGCGGAAGAACTTCGCCCAGCCCGACGATTTCCCGCTGTCGGTGGCCACCGGCCTGGCCTATGACAGCGGCAACTACCAGGCGGCGCTGGACAAGGCCCTGGAGATGGTGGGCTACGAAGACCTTCGCGCGGAGCAGGAGCGGCTCAGGAGGGAAGGCCGTTACATGGGCATCGGCTTCTCCACCTACGTCGAGATCTGCGCCATGGGACCTTCCGCGGCGCTGCCCGCCGGCGGATGGGAGAGCGGCACCGTGAGGCTGGACTTCACCGGCAAGACCACTGTGCTGACGGGCGTGTCGCCCCACGGCCAGGGAGAGGAAACCACCTTCGCGCAGATCGTCTCCGACGAGCTCGGGGTTCCCATCGAGGACGTCGCCGTGCTCCATGGCGATACGGCGGTGGTCCCCAACGGCATTGGCACCTTCGGGAGCCGCGGCATCTCCGTAGGAGGCACCGCGGTGTACATGGCGACGCAGAAGGTCAGGGAAAAGGCCGAGGCCATCGCCGCCAACGTGCTGGAATGCAGCACCGACGACCTGGAGTTCGAGGACGGCAAGTTCTCTGTCAAGGGCGTGCCCGACAAGGGCATCACGATCCAGGAGGTCGCCCTGCAGGCGCACGTGGCCACCAAGCTGCCCGCGGGCATGGAGCCGGGGCTGCAGGCGACGTCGGTGTTCGAGCCCTCGAACTTCACGTTCCCCTTCGGCACGCACATCTGCGTGGTGGAGGTGGATACCCAGAGCGGCGAGGTCAATATCCTCAGGTACATCGCGGTGGACGACTGCGGCAAGGTTATCAACCCGATGATCGTGGACGGCCAGGTGCAGGGCGGCATCGCCCAGGGGCTCGGGCAGGCGCTTCTGGAGGAGGTGGTCTACGACGAGGACGGCCAGCTCGTCACCGGCAGCCTCATGGACTACGCCGTGGCCCGTGCGGAAGACCTGCCGACCCTGGAATTCGCCCGCACGGAGACCCCGTCGCCGGTGAATCCCATGGGAGTGAAGGGAGTGGGCGAGGCCGGCACCATCGGTTCCACGCCCTCCATCGTCAACGCGGTGGTGGATGCGCTGGCCCCGTTCGGCGTCACCCACATCGACATGCCGCTCAAGCCCGAGAAGATCTGGCGTCTGTGCCAGGGCGGCGCGAAGTGAGAAACTAGCGAGAGCCGATCATGATACCTGCTGCTTTCGATTATATTGTTCCCGATAGTCTCGAGGCCGCCGCGGCCAGTCTGGCGGACGCCGGCGACAACGCCAAGGTTATGGCCGGCGGACACAGTCTGCTGCCGATGATGAAGCTGCGGCTGGCGCAACCGGCGGTGGTCATCGACCTCAAGCGGCTGGACTCGTTGCGCCGGATCCAGTTGGACAGCGGCACGCTCCGCATCGGCGGGCTGGTGACGCATCACCAGGTCGAGACCTCCGGCGAAGTGAATGAGAACTGCTCGCTGCTGGCCAAGGTCGCGGGCAGCATCGGCGACCCGCAGGTGCGCAACCGTGGCACCATCGGCGGCAGCATAGTCCACGCCGACCCGGCCGCGGACTGGCCCGCGGCGCTGCTGGCCATGGGCGCCAACGTCCACCTGACCAGCAAGGGTGGCGAGCGCTCGATGGCGGCCGGCGACTTCTTTCTGGGTCCCCTGACCAGCGCCATCGAGGCCAACGAGATCCTGACCGGAGTGAGCGTCGCCGTGCCCGTCGCCGGCACCCGCTCCGCCTACCGCAAGGTCAAGCAAAAGGCCTCGGGCTTCGCCATCGTCGGCATCGCCGTATGCCTGCGGACCGACGGCGACACCTGCGCCGACATCGGCATCGGCGTCACCGGCCTAGCCGGCGCCCCGTTCCGGGCCTCCGGTGTCGAGGACCAGCTCAGGGGCAAGGCGCTGACCGGGGATGCCATTGCCGCGGCCGCCAGCGGAGTGGCAGACGGCGTCGACGCCCTTGACGACATCCACGCGTCAGGCGAGTTCCGTTCCCATCTGGCCCGGCTGAACACCGCCCGGGCCATCCAGGACGCCCTCGGCTAGTGTAGCAAGCGAGGCCGGCCACGCGCCGGCCTCGTATCAACCCCAACAAGGACCGGACCCATGCCCAAGGCGCCCAGCGGCCTGATGGGAATGCGCCACATCGCCCTCAACGTCAAGGACGTCGAGCGCTCAAAAGCGTTCTACCAGGACGTCCTGGGCATGGAGGTCGTGTGGCAGCCCGACCCGCAGAACGCCTACCTCAGCTCCGGGACCGACAACTTGGCCCTGCACGAAACCCCCGGAAACCGGGCGCCCGCAGCCACCTCGTCCCTCGATCACCTGGGCTTCATCGTCTCCGACATCGACCGCGTCCAGGAGCTCGAAGCCGAATTCCGCGCCCGGCAGGTCACCATCATCAAGCCCTTCAAGCGCCACCGCGACGGCAGCGCCTCCTTCTACTGCGCCGACCCCGACGGTGTGGTCATCCAAATGCTCTACGAGCCGACCCTGAGCAGGCAGAGCATCGGAAGAGAATAACCCTGCAGCGTCCGGACGACGTCGAGGACAGTGGAGGCAGACTGTCGCACGGTTGCTCAGGACTGAGCCGGCCGCAAGTCGCCGCGGTTCTCCGTGAGCCTTTGGACGATCCGTTCCGCCGCCTCCTCGCCGGTGTTGATACAGTCGGCGATGCCGACGCCGCGGTAGCTCTTGCCGGCCAGGGCGAGGGTGGGAAACTGCCTGAGCCGTGTTTCGATTCTCTCCACCCGGTCCAGGTGCCCGACGTTGTACTGAGGCATGCCGTCCACATAGCGGGTGGTGCGGGATAGCGTCGGCGCGCCGGAGATGCCGAGGAGCGCTTCCAGATCCTCTCGGACCTGGGCTTCCAGGGCCTCGTCGGATTGATCGAGGAGGTCTGCTTGCAGCGCGCCCCCCGCGAAACAGCGGAGCAGGGCGATATCTTCGGGAGCCCTGCCCGCGTACTTCACGCTGCTGAAAGTGCATGCCATGATCTTCCGGCGCTCCACGTGGGGGACCACGAATCCGTAGCCGTCGAGGGGGTGGGCGACGTCACCACGGCGATAGGCGAGGTTCACCGTGGCGGTGGACGAGAAGGGGATCGCTTGTAGCTCACCAGCCAGCTTGGGATCCAGCGTTGTGAGTGCAGCCGTGGCGGCATCGGCTGGGAGGGTGCAGATCACCGCGTCTGCCTCAAGCTCGGAACGGCTGGTGTCGACTCGCCATTGGTGGGTGTCGGGATTCCATCCCAGCGCACGGACGGTCTCGCCAAGCCGTACCACGCCGGCACCGACGGCCTCCTCAATGCGGCGCACGAGCACCTCCATGCCGCCGTCGATGCTGACGAAGAGACTCCAGCGGGCACCGGTCTCGTCCGTGGCCTGGGCGCGGCGTTTCTGAGCGCGGCGGGTTCCGGTGATGACGCTGCCGTAGGTGCGCTCCATCTCCGGGAACCGGGGCATGGTGGCGGCCAGGCTGAGGGCTTCAGGGTCCGAGGCGTAGATGCCGCCGATCAGGGGCTGGGCGACGCGCTCCAGGACCTCCCGCCCCAGCCGTCGGCGCACGAACGATGCCAGGCTCTCGTCGCCGTCATCGACGCGCCGGGGCACCAGCGGTTCCAGCGCCATGCGCAGCTTGCCGCCCCAGGAGAACACGGGACTGCGCAGCACCGAGCCCACGCGCGTGGGGGCCATCAACAGAAACCCTTCGGGTAGCGACGCCAGCTTGCCCCGGTGGACGGTATACAGCTTCAACGCGCCCTGTTGGGGGGCGATCAGACGGTCTGCGAGCCCGAGGCGCTCGCAAAGGCGCAACGCCGCTGGTTTGTCAGTGATGTAGGAATCCGGACCGAGCTCGATGAGGAGATCGTCGGCGTGCTCGGTGGCGATGACGCCGCCGAGGCGGTCGGACGCCTCCAGCAGGGTGACACGCAGGTCCAGGGAACCGGTGTGGCCCAGCTCCGTCAGCCGATGGGCCGCCGCCAAGCCCGAAACTCCGCCGCCGATGACGATGATGTGTTTGGTCATTCCCGCCAAAAAGAACTCGCGGTGGGGTCAGATCTTGGAAATGGTTCTATAATGAGATGATTTTACGTAGTAATTGCCTATCCGCTGAGCTCATGCACCGCGTCCACCATGGCCCTGACGTGGTCCACGGGGGTTTCCGGGAGGATGCCGTGGCCGAGGTTGAAGATGTGGCCCGGGCGGCCTTCGGCGCGGCGGAGGATGTCCCGGACCCGCCGGCGGATCTCGGCCGGGGGTGCGAACAGGGCCACGGGGTCGAGGTTGCCCTGGATGGCCACGTCATGGCCCACCCGGCTCCACGCCTGGTCCAGATCGATGCGCCAGTCCACGCCCAGCACGTCGCTGCCCGCCTCTCCCATGAGCTCCAGCAGGCCCGAGGTGCCGGTGCCGAAGTGGATGACCGGGACACTTGGCGTTACCCCCGCCATCAGCCGGCGCATGTGCGGCAGGACGTATTGGCGATAGTCGTCCGGCGCGAGACAGCCCACCCAGCTGTCGAAGACCTGGAGGGCTTCGATCCCGGCCGCGATCTGGGCGTTGACGTAGGAGACCGTGGAGGTCACCAGCCGCTCCATGAGCGCGTTCCAGGCGCCGGCGTCGGTGTGAAATAGCCGCTTGGTATGGATGTAGTTCCGCGAGGCGCCGCCTTCGATGAGGTAGGACGCCAGCGTGAAGGGGGCGCCGCAGAACCCGATCAGCGGCACGCGCCCGCCCAGTGCCGCCCGGGTAACGCGGACGGCGTCGTACACGTAGGAGAGGGACTCTTCCGGCGCCGGGTCGCGCAGCGCGTCGACGTCCCCGCCGGTCCTCACCGGCCGCTGAATCTTCGGTCCGCCCTCGGCGTACTCGAGCCCCACCCCCATCGGCTCCAGCACCAGGAGGATGTCGGCGAAGATGATGGCGGCATCCACGTCGAGCCGCTCCACCGGTGTCACGGTGACCTCCGCCACGAGGTCCGGGGTCTTGCACAGCTCCAGGAAGCCGACCTTGGCCCTTATGTCGCGGTAGTGCTTCATGTAACGCCCGGCCTGACGCATGAGCCATACGGGTGTGAAAGGGGTCTTGCCGCGGTGGCAGGCGATCAGAAACGGGTGCTGCCGTAACTTGTTGGTCATTCTATTCGCCTGAAGTCTCTACGTGTCTGTGAGCTATGCGCCCTTCGACTTCGCTTCGCTACGCTCAGGGTGAACGGAGGGAAGTCGAGGCTTGGAAGACGCTTGGTTCGAGTGATCTTTCCCCGCCCCCAGCGTCACGGTCTCCTCGCCGTACTTGTGCCGGAGCCGGTCGATGCCCTTGTAGAGCTGTTCCATGGAGGCGCGCTCGCGATAGTCGAAGATCGAGTCCTGCCACCCCTCCGTGATGATGCGGCTGGTGCTGACTCCGAGGAGGCGCACCGGCCGGTCCGGCGCGAGGTTCGCCTCGAACAGCTCCCGCACGACCTTGAAGATGTCCACGTCGAAGCACGTGGACGCCTTCAGGGTGCGCGAGCGGGTGATGGTCTTGAAATCGGAATAACGCAGCTTCAGGGTGATGCGGCGGGCGCGGCCCCCCTGGCGTCGCAGCCGGGCCGCCACCTCTCCCACGAGACCTCCCAGCACCTGCTCCATGGCCGCCGTATCCAGGAGCGGCTGGGCGAGCGTGGTCTCGCTCCCGATGGAGTGCTCGTGGACGCGTCCGCTCGACTCCGGACGGTCCAGGTTCAGGTAGCGCCCCCCGAGCCGGGGGTGGGCGAGGAGTTGCGCCACGGTGGCGATGCCGCGGTCCACGAGTTCCCGGTGCGTCTTGGGGCCGACGCCGGGGATGATCGATACGTCGAGGGGTCCCAGGAAGCGTTCCTCCGATCCCGGCGGCACGTAGAGGAGGCCCCGCGGCTTCACCGTGGTGGCGGCGATCTTGGCCACGGTCGGGTGGGTGGCGAGGCCGCCGGACGAGGGTAGTCCCAGCTCGTTCCGGATGCGGCCGATGATCTCGTGGGCGACGCGGATGGGGTGTCCCATCAGGCGTTCGGTGCCGGTCAGGTTGACCAGTCCCTCGTCGATGGAGAAGGCGCGAACATCCGGCGAAAACGTGCGCAGCAGGTCGAACACCTTTGCCGAGAACTCGCTGTAGACCTTGCGCCGGCCGGGGACGAAGATTCCGTCGGGGCAGAGGCGCCGCGCCTGGAATCCCGGCATGGCCGAGCGGACCCCGAACTGGCGCGCCTCGTAGGAGGCGGAGGTGACCACCCCGCGGCCGGAGCCGCCGCCCACCATCACGGGCTTGCCTTCCAGGGAAGGGTCCAGGACGCGCTCCACGGACACGTAGAACGAGTCCATGTCGATGTGCAGGTAGAAGGCCATACGGCATCTTCATGTTAACAGCAGGGGGAAACTCCGGGCAATTGGAACAGATCCCGATGGCATTCCTTTTGCACCCCTCCTATGATGAACGGGAGGTGAGGCATGGCACGAGCCAGGGTCGTCTACGAATGTCAGAACTGCGGTTTCCAGTCCCCCAAGTGGCTGGGCCGGTGTCCGGACTGCGGACGGTGGGACTCGCTGGTGGAGGAAGCGGTCGCGGCCCCGTCCAACACCCGTGGAGACGGCGATGCCGGCCCCGCGCGGGAGCCTTCGCCCATCCACGCCGTCACCACCGACACGGGCAGCCGCCTGCGCTCGGGCATCGAGGAGTTCGACCGGGTCCTGGGCGGCGGCCTGGTGGACGGCTCCGCCGTGCTCATCGGCGGCGACCCGGGCATCGGCAAATCCACCCTGCTGCTGCAGGCGGTGGCGGGATTGAGCCATGACGGGCCGCCCTGCCTTTACGTCTCCGGCGAGGAGTCCGAACAGCAGGTCCAGATGCGCGGCCGGCGCATTGCGCTGGCATCCTCGAACCTGCTGGTGCTGAGCGAGACGTCGCTGGAGCGTATCCTGGAGCAGGTCAAGGCGGTCAAGACCGCCGTGCTGGTGGTGGACTCCATCCAGACGGTGCACACCTCCGCCATCCCGTCCGCTCCGGGGAGCATCGGCCAAGTGCGGGAGTGCTCGAGCGCGCTCATCTCCATGGCCAAGAAGACCGGCATCGCCACCTTTCTCGTCGGCCACGTGACCAAGGACGGCGCCATCGCCGGCCCGCGGGTCCTCGAGCACATGGTGGACACGGTGCTCTACTTCGAGGGCGAGCGCGGCCACAGCTTCCGCATCCTGCGGGCGGTCAAGAACCGCTTCGGCTCCACCAACGAGATCGGCGTGTTCGAGATGCAGGAAGCGGGGCTGCGGGAGGTGTCCAACCCCTCGCAGATCTTTCTTTCCGAACGCCCGCTGGGAGGGTCGGGATCGGTGGTGGTCCCCAGCATGGAGGGCACCCGTCCGATCCTGGTGGAGATCCAGTCGCTGGTGACCCGGTCTTTCCTGACCCTGCCCAGGCGCACCTGCATCGGCGTCGACGCCAACCGGCTTGCCCTGATCCTCGCCATCCTGGAGAAGCGCAAGGGGATGAACTTCTTCGACAAGGACGTGTTCATCAACGTGGCCGGCGGCGTGAACGTTTCGGAGCCCGCGGTGGACCTGGGCATCGCGGTGGGGGTGGCCTCCAGCGCCCTGGATCGGGCGGTGGATCCCTACATGATCTTCGTCGGCGAAGTGGGCCTGGCGGGTGAGATCCGCACCGTCACCCGCGCGGAGGCCCGTGTGGCCGAGGCGGGCAAGCTCGGTTTCCGCAAATGCGTCCTGCCCCAAGGCAACCGCCGGCAGCTACAGCACGTCGAGCAGCCCGAGCTGCTAGGGGTGAGCTCGCTGGAGGAGTGCTGGGAAATCCTTTTTTGATTCAATAGGTTGTAAACAGTGGTGCCAGTTCTTGGACTAATCTCGACCTCAGCCCAACGCCGGCATTACCTTTTCCGAGAACAGATCCACTGACCGCAATGCTTCGTCGAGGGAGATGTCGCCGAAGGCGAACTGGCCGACAAGATAGTTGGCGCCGGCGGTGTCGAGTTGCGACTGCAGGAACGCCTGGACCGTGTCCGGACTGCCGGCGATCCCCTGACCGGACGCCATGACCCCGTCGAAATCCGGCGGCCGGGGATGCCTCGGCGCGCTTCCCCGGAGCCGGAAAAGGTGGGTGAAGCTCCGGTGCCAGATGGCGTAGGCCCTGTGGGCGATGCGGAGCGCCGTTCCGTCGTCGTCGGCGACCACCACGAAACGGCCGAGGCCGATCTTCGGCAGGGCGGCCTCACCGTCCGCATGAATCTCCCTCCACACCTCCCGGAACCGGTCGGTGAAGGTTCGCGTGGGAGCGGCCGGGTCCAGGCTGACGATGTTGAGCCGCCCGCGGGCGGCCCGCTCGGCGCTCTCCGTGGAGTGAACCCCGTACCACAAGGGAGGGTGGGGCTTCTGCAGCGGCTCCAGTTCCATGGGCACGTCCTCGAACGTGAAGAACTCCCCGGTGAACTCGAGAGTCTTCCGGGTCAGCCCTTGCAGTATGAGGTCGAGGCCCTCCGCGTAGATGCGCTGTGCCTTCTCCGGGTCCTGCCCGTACACCGCCAGCTCGATGGGGGAGGAGCCGCGGCCGAAGCCGATGTCCAGCCGCCCGCCGCTTATCTGGTCGAGCATGCAGATCTCCTCGATGAGCCGGAGCGGATGGTAGAGCGGCAGCGCGTAGACCATCGGCCCGAAGCGAAGCCGCCGGGTCCGCTGGGCGACCGCGGCCAGGAACACGCTGGGCGACGGCGCCATCCCCAGCGGCGTCGAGTGGTGCTCCGCCACGTGGTAGGCGTAGAAGCCCTCCCGGTCGTACGCCTCGATCAGCGTCAGACGCGCCTCGTAGTAGTCCTTCAACGGCAGATCGCCGCGGTCCAGGTGATCGAATACGCCGAAATACATGGATGGGGCCGGTGCCTACCGGGAATGAATTGCGTTCTGGATTACGACAGATACGCCAACGGGTGTCAAACAGGGCGCTGGACGGCGGCGCACGGTCGAGGCGTCCTGGACACCACCGGCGAAGGATGCCATAAGGTGAAGGAAGTTCACCCCCCTTCCCGGTCCCGACAGCACAACTTCCTGCAACTCCTGCCAACGGGTCCCGCCGAGGCGGGCGGCACGAATCCCATGCCCGACGTCATCCTGTCCGACATTGTCCTCTACCTCGTATCCGGCGTCGTCCTGGGCTTTCTCATTGGCCTGACCGGCATCGGCGGCGGGGTGCTGACGGTGCCGTTCCTGCTGCTGGTCATCGGGCTCCAGCCCATCGCCGCGGTGGGGACCGCCGGCCTCTACGGCGTCCTCACCAAGATCTGGGCCGCCGTGCGGCACTACCGGCAGGGGACCGTCAACATCGACGTCGGCATGCGGTTCTTCCTCGCCGCGGTCCCCGGAATCCTGGCGGGCTCGCTGGCCGTGAAGTGGAGCCGGGTGTCGCTGTCGCCGGCCGGCGTCGAGATGCTTCAGGGCATCGTGAGCTACATGGTGATGGCGTCCATCTGCTTCGCGCTGGTGGCGCTGTTGTTCGACTACGAACGGTTGGACACCCGTTTCCTTTCTTCGAGACGGGGATACATCGTGAAGTTTCCGTCCCTCTTTCTCGTGGGCGCGGTGATGGGGATGACCTCCATCGGGGGAGGCATCCTGATCATCCCCTCCCTGCTGCTCTTCTACCGGGAGACTTCCCGGTACGTCGGAACATCCATTTTCGTGGCGCTGCTCCTGATGACCGTGATGTCGGCCCTTTACGCGCTCATCGGCCGCGGCCAGGGCGTCACGGACGTCGACTTCCCCGCCGCCGTGTTGATGTCCGCCGGCTCCCTGGCGGGGGTCTATTACGGCGCCGCCCTGTGCAAGCGGATGCACCCGAGACGGCTTCAGAAGGTGGTGATCGGCGTGATCGTCCTCGCGGTGGCGATGATGGTGGCGGACCGTTTCTGGTAGCGCGGCCGGCGTGGGTTTCCTCCTCCGTCCGGGGCGAGGCGATAGATTTGACCCGGGGCCGCGTAGCCATTATTACACTAGGTGGCGGTTTGATCCGCGCTACACCGGACCGGGTTCGGGCCCTTGGCGGCTCGCGTCCCAACCTCTGAACCATGGCGACCACCGACACTCCGGCCAATACGCCGGCCTCCAGCAACGGCCTGAACTCCGACCGGGGGAAGTACGTCTACGCCCGCACTTATGCCGGCATGGCCATCGACAAGGACCGCGACGCGGGCGACGACGCCGCGGTCCTGTGGCGGATCTTCAAACTCGCCGCGAAGCAGCGGTTGCGGCTGGCGCTGGCGGCGGTGACGATTCTCGCGGCGGGGTTCTTTCAGGTCCTCATCCCGCAGTACCTGGGCGATGCCGTGGACGGCGCCGTCATGCTGCTGGGCACCTCGTCGGTTTCCACGGAAGAAGCGCGGGATGTCCTCTACGGAACGGCGTTGCTGCTGCTGGGCGCATCGGTGCTGCGGGGCCTGTTCACCCTGGTCCACAACTACTGCGGCGAAACGCTCGGGCATCATCTCGCCTATCAGCTCCGGATGGCCTTCTACGACAAGCTGCAGCATCTGAACTTCTCCTTTCACGACAGTGTCCATACCGGCGAGCTCATCACCCGCGGCATGCTGGACCTGGAGGGAGTGCGCTCCTTCATGAACATGGGGCCGCTGCGGCTGCTGCTGTTCTCCGTGCTGATCGGGGTGGGGGCCTACGTGCTGTTGTCCACGGACGTGTTCCTCGGGTTCCTGAGCCTCAGCTTCGTTCCGTTCGTTGCCTGGCGTTCCACCACCACCCGGCTGCGGCTGCGGGAGATGTGGTTCGCCCTGCAGGAGCGCATGGCCGCGCTGGGCCGGATCATGGACGAGAATCTCACGGGCATCCGGGTGGTGCGGGCGTTCGGCGCGGAGACCCACGAACTGGACAAGTACCAGGCCGCCTCGGATCACGCGCTGGCGCTGGCGGCCCGGCGCATCCGCACCCGCGTTTCCGCCGCTACTTCCATGAACTTCGCGTTCTTCGTGGCCATGGGACTGGTGCTGTGGGTCGGGGGATTGCGCGTGATCAACGGCTACATCACCGTGGGTACGCTGACGGAGTTCCTCTTTTTCATGACCCTTCTCCAGCAGCCCGTGCGCCAGCTCGGCATGGTGGTGAACGCGTTCGCCAGGGCGTCCACCTGCGGCGCGCGGCTGTTCGCGGTGCTGGACCTGGAGCCGCCCATACACGACCGCGACGGCGCGACGCCGCTGGAGGTCACCGATGGTGTCCTGGAATTCGAGGACGTGTCCTTTGCCTATGCGGGCGAAGGGGCGCCGCCGGTCCTTCGCGGGGTCTCGTTTCGGGTGGAGCGGGGCAAGACCCTGGGGATCGTCGGCCCTCCCGGCAGCGGCAAGTCCACCATCGCCCACCTGCTTCCGCGCTACTACGATGTGACCGGCGGGCGCATCACGGTGGACGGTCAGGACATTCGCGACCACACCCTCGACTCCCTGCGCCGGACCGTGCGCGTGGTCCAGCAGGACCCGTTCCTGTTCACGTCGTCGCTCGAGAACAACATCGCCTACGGCGATCCATGGGCCGATGACGGCGCCATCCGGGACGCCGCCGCCACCGCCCAGATCGACGGGTTCATCGAACAGTTGCCGGACCGGTACGAGACCCTGGTAGGGGAGCGCGGCGTGTCGCTGTCCGGCGGGCAGAAGCAGCGCGCGGCCATTGCCCGCACAGCGATGTTGCGGCCGGCCGTGCTGGTGCTGGACGATTCCATGGCCGCCATCGACGCGGGCACCGAGCAGCGCATCCGCGAAGCCATGAAGGAGCACACCGAAAGCTGCGCCACCCTCATCGTTTCCCATCGCTTGGGAGCGTTGCGGCACGCCGACGAGATCATTTTCATCGAGGATGGGCGCGTCATGGAACGCGGCACCCACGACGAGCTGGTGGCCCTGCGCGGGAGATACGCCGCGCTGTTCGCGTTGCAGACCCTTGACGGCCCGCTTCAGGATATCGTGGACCTCGAGGCGGAAGCCGGAGCCAGGGAGGGAACGGGGGCATGAACCCGGCCAGGACCTGGGGCGGCCGGGCGCGTCCGCCGAAGGCCGTCGTGGGCTCGCAGATCAGCCGCGACGAGGAGATGTTCGGCGCCGCCTTCGACCGGCACGTGGTGCGGCGTTTCCTGGCCTATGTCCATCCCTACCGGCGGCGTCTCTATACCGCCATCGGCGCCCTGCTGCTCTTCACCGGAGCCCAGTTGGCCATCCCCCTGGTCATCCGTTACGCCATCGACTACGGCATCAGACCCGGCAACACCGAGGTGCTCGTCTTCGCCGCCGTCCTCTTCTTCGCGGTGATCCTTTTGAACTATGCGGCCAACTTCGCCCAGGACTGGCTGGTGAGCTACGCCGGCGAGCAGGTCATCTTCGACCTGCGCCGCGCCATGTTCGCGCATCTGCAATATGTCGCATTGGCCTTCATGGACAAGACCGAAGTCGGGCGCATGATGTCTCGGCTCCAGGGGGACGTGTATTCGCTTCAGGAGTTCCTGGAAAACTCCATCACGGCCCTGGGGGACCTCCTGCTGTTGTTCGGCATCGTCGTCATCATGCTGTGGCTGGACTTCGATCTCGGCTTGCTGACGCTGTCGGTGGTGCCGGTGCTCTTGCTGGTCCGCATGGTATGGCTGCCGCGCGCCCGGGTTGCCTTCCGCTACGCGCGGGAAACCAATTCCATCGCCAACGGCGCTCTGGCCGAAGGCATTCACGCCGTACGCACCGTACAGGGCATGCGGCGGGAGGCCGTCAACTTCCATCTCTACGACGAGAAGGGGACGGAGAACCTCAATGCCCACCTGCGATCGGCCCAGTATGCGCAGGTGCTGGTGCCCATCGTCGACACGTTGACCGGAGTGGCTCTCGGGGTGGTGGTGGTGGTGGGCGGCGCCCTGGTGCTCGACGACTCCCTGGCCCTCGGCGTGATGGCGGCGTTTGTGTTCTACGTGCAGCGGTTCTTCGATCCCATCCGCTCCCTCACCATCCAGTACAGCGTCATGCAGCGCGCCATGGCTTCCGGGCAACGCATCTTCGAGGTGCTGGACGTGCCGCTGGCGGTCCAGGACAAGCCCGACGCCATTGCGCCCGAGGACGTCGAGGGCAGGATCGAGTTTCGCGATGTCACTTTCGGTTACGAGAGGCACCTGCCGGTGCTCAAGAATATCAACTTCACCATCGAGCCCGGTGAGACGGTGGCGCTGGTGGGGCCCACCGGGTCCGGCAAGACCAGCACGACGGCGCTGCTGCACCGTTTCTACGACGTGTGGGAGGGCGCCATCCTGCTGGACGGACGCGACGTGCGGGACTACGCGTCCGCGGCGCTGGGCAAGCACATTGCCATGGTTCTGCAGGATCCGTTCCTGTTCACCGGCACGATTCGAGACAACATCCGTTTCCGCACCACCGACGCCACCGACCAGGACATCGAGCGCGCGGCGAGGATCGTCGGCGCCCACGAGTTCATCATGCGCTGGCCGGACGGCTACGACACCGTGCTCGATCAGGGAGGCGGCAACCTGTCGCTGGGACAGCGGCAGCTCCTGAGCTTCGCCCGCGCGCTGGTGGCGGACGCCAGGGTCCTGGTGCTGGACGAAGCCACGGCCAACATCGATTCGTACACCGAGCGGCAGATACAGATCGGCCTGACCGCGCTCTTGGAAGGCCGCACCGGCATCGTCATCGCCCACCGGCTCGCCACCGTGAGAGACGCCGACCGCATCATCGTGCTGCAGGACGGCCGGATCGTGGAGACCGGCACCCACCAGGAGTTGACCGCGCGAAAGGGCCTGTACGCGCGGCTCTACGCGCTGAACTACACTTCTTTCGACGACTTGCCGGAGGAACTCGTCAGGGACGCGCTCCTGGAGACGAGGCAATCCTGAGAGGGTTGTCGCCTGGTGCCGTGTGGGGGAGGGCCGCGTCCGCTACGCCGGCTCGGGCACCAACTCGCCCGCCTGCTTGACGATGGACCGCAACAACACCTGCTCGGGACGGCTCCGAGCGAGCACCATCATGCCGAGCAGCAAGGTATGGAGGGTATGCGCCGTGGAAGCCGCGTCCACGCTGTCCGAGATCTCCCTGGAAACCTGCCCCCGTTCGATCATGGTTCGGAAGAAGCCCTCCGCGTCGGTGAATCCGTCGGTTACCATGGCCCCGATTTCGGCGTCGTGGGCCGACAACTCGAGGGCGGTGTTGACCAGAAAACAGCCATCCCGGGAACCCTGATCCAGCACTGCCTCCGCGACGGATTCGAAGGGGGTCAGCACCGCCTGGCGCGGCGGCTTCGATGTCGACAGCTCCTTGAGCAGGTCCGCGCGCTCCTGGTCGTAGTAGCGCAACGCCCTCATGAACAGGGAACGTTTTCCGCCGAAGGTCCCGTAGAGGCTGCCCCGCCCTATCCCCATGCCGTCGACAAGGTCCTGTATGGACGTGGCCTTGTACCCATGGACCCAGAAGAGCCTCATGGCCTTCATGAGAGCCTCGTGTTCGTCGAATTCCTTCGGTCTACCCATCAATGGTTCCCTTCATGCGCTTTCCTGCCTTTCAACAGGAAGTACGGGGGTCCTTGGCGCGATAATTCTTCGGTATCATACCAAAAATTTCATTATTGATCGCAACTTCTTCCAATTGGTCGAGTAGGCCCCTTGCCCCAATCCAGGAAAAGCACTGATTGTACCAAGACTTGAGAAGAGAAATCATACAATACTGCTCCCCCGAATATCAACCGGGCGAGGGATTCCCTTGATTTGCCGATTCGCGAAGTAAATGACCTGTCCACTCACGAAGTAGCGGTATACCAGTACACGAAAGGTCGCTACGGTTCGTCGATCGCGGCGACCGAGAGTCTGTTGATGACCGGCGAGGTTACGGTCGGGCCGCGACCATCGACGAAATCACGAGCTCTCGGCGAAAGGGTGGGGAAGGAGATGGGTGCCGGCGTCGAGTTCGTGAATCGAGCCGCAACCGAGGAGGCGCATGGTGTCCTCGATTTCTTTCTTCAGTATCGCGAACGCCTTGCGGACCCCAGCTTCGCCGCTCGCCCCGAGCCCGTAGACGTAGGCTCGTCCGGCGAGCACGGCATCGGCTCCGTGGGCCAACGCAATGACCACGTCGGCGCCGGACCGGACACCTCCGTCAAGCAGGATCTTGACCCCGGAGCCCTCGAGGGCCGGCGCAATTTCCTTCAGCATGTAGAGGGTCGGGTAGACCCGGTCCATCTGACGTCCGCCATGATTGGATACGACGATGGCGGCCGCGCCGTGTTCCACCGCCAGCCGCGCGTCCTCGACGCACTGCACTCCCTTGATGATGACCGGTCTGTCGCCCCAGATTTCCCGGACCCAGGGCAGATGGTCCCAGGTGGCGGCGGAAGCGCGCAGTTGCCTGCCGATGTCGGTGTACGGCATGGGCGTGCCGTCGTTCAGGATGACGTTGCGGAACTGCATCATTCCGCCGTCGGAGTAGTAGCTCTTCACCCAGGAGAGATACCGCATCATCTGCGGCGCGAACTCCAGCTTCTGGAACGCGGTGCCGTTGATGGCGCGTGACGCGCCCATCCATTCATGGTGCGCGCGGTTTCCGGGGACGGCGGTATCGATGGTCAGGATGAGGGCCGAGTAGCCCGCGTTCTTCGCCCGCTCGATGCCGCGCGCCGCCACCTCTTGTCCGCCGACCAGATAGAGCTGAAACCAGCACGGCCCCTTCGACGCGGCGCGAACCTCCTCCAGGTCGGTTCCCGTCAGGGTGGAGAGGGTACAGATGGTTCCGGCCTCCCCCACGGCCCTGGCCGCGACGGCCTCGCCGCGGGGCCAGATCATCCTTGGGCTGCCGATGGGACCCGCGATCACCGGCAGGGCGATCTCGTGTCCGAGAATCTCGGTGCGCATCTCCACCGACTCGAGCCGCACCCCTGACCTGGGCTTGAATCGTTCCCTCTCGAACGCTTCGACGTTGTCCCGGAGGGTGATCTCGTTGTCGGCGCCGCCGCGGTAGTATTCCCGGACGATGGGCGGTACGCGTTTCTCCATCACCTGGCGGAGATGGTCCACGGTGACGCACCGTTCGACCTCGCTTGCCCAGCGCTTCTCGGCTCGGGCGTGGGCGCGTCTCAGATAGGGTCGCAGCAGGGACATCTCCGCCAGAATAAGAGCAGCGGGCCGTGGCGGTCAAACACCGCGCCCTTGCTCCTCTCGCTCAAAAGCCCCCGGACAACGGTTTGGGATCCCCCGGGAAGAGCCCATGCTTGTCCAGGAACTCGATCATGAAGCGATCGAAGAGCCAGGGCTGCTCGATCTGGCAAGCATGGCCGGCGCCCGGCAGGACCTTGAGCTCGCAGCCGGGGATACGCTCCTGCAGCGCGAAAGCAGTCGGATGGGCTCCGTCCTCGCTGCCGGTGAGGATGATGACCGGGCAGGCGATGTGTGCGTGATGCCCCTCGGGCTCCTGCGTCTGCAGCGCGCGGAACTGGTGGATGATGGTCGCCACGTCGGCGAACTTGTTGCGTTCGGCGAACAGGTTGGCAAAGAAGTGCGCCAGCGGCGTCGCGCGGAACGCAGGGCTCAGGTCCTCGAAGGTGTAACGCCAGCGGTAGTCGACCCCCAGGGCGGTGTAGGCGTCAATGCGCCGCTGCGCGAACTCCTTGCCGGGAGTGTAGCCCGTGCCCGTCAGGATCATGGCGGCGGTGCGGTCAGGACGCTGGTGGTACATGAAGGGGCTGATGGCCGAACCCGTGGAACATCCGACGAGGATAGCGGTCTCTCCCGGCAGCGCGTCGTCCACGGCCTCCCAGCACGCCGCGGCCATGTCGTCCATGCTGAGCCCCTCGGCCCCCTTGGGCGAGCGGCCGTACCCTGGAATGTCGATGCTGATACACCGATACCACGTGGACAGGTGCGCCATCTGGAAGATCCAGCACGACTGGTCCATGGGGTTGGGATGGATGAAAGCCATGACCGGCCCCTTGCGCCCCATGCGCTCGTAGTAGAGCGGTCCTTCAACGTTGTTTGCCATGATGTCCCCTCCGTTCCGATGGTTCCGAACCGTTGGTCCGTGGTCTGGCCCTTTCGTAGTCCTGGGCGAATGGCGCTACTCGAGGACGAGCGAGCTTGGCGTGACCCTTAACCTCCCCGGCGTCTGTCTGTCTTCTTCAGCAATCCAGAATCCCCGTACGGGGGCATCGCGCCGACCGGCCTGGAACGAGTTCCTCAAGGTCCGGCACCCGTTCGCGGCATGCCCCGACGACCCTAGGGCACCGGGGCGCGAAAGCGCAGCCCGGAGGCATGTCCAGGAGATCCGGAGGCGCGCCGGGTATCGGCGCCAGTTTGCCTCGCTCGCTGCCGGCGTGGACCGTGGAGTTGAGGAGGCCGATGGTATAGGGGTGCCGCGGCTCGTCGATGACCTCGACCATGGCGCCGGTCTCCACGAAGCGCCCGGCATACATTACCGCCACCCGGTCGGAGATCTCGCACGCGACCCCCAGGTCATGGGTGACGAAGATCGTCGCCATGCCCAACTCGCGCTGCAGTTCCCGCAGCAGTAGCAGTATCTGAATCTGCACCGTGGCGTCCAGCGCGGTGGTGGGCTCGTCCGCCAACAGCATCTTGGGCCGGCAGGACAGGGCTAGGGCGATCATCACCCGTTGCCGCAGGCCGCCTGACAGTTCGTGCGGGTAGGCGTCCAGCCGCCGGCGCGCCGAAGGCACCTGGACAAGTTCCAGCATCTCCAACGCCCGCGCGCGGCCGGCGGACCATGAAACGCCCTCGTGCCACACCACCACCTCCGCAATCTGGTGGCCGACGGTGAACACCGGGTCCAACGCGGTCATGGGTTCCTGGAAAATCATCGCCACCTGAGTGCCGCGAATAGCCCGCAACCGGTCCGCGTCCAGGGCGAGGACATCAATGCCGTCCAGCAACACCGTTCCCCCGATGCGTGCCGTCGGCGGCAGCAGTTGCACCAGGGAGCGCATGGTCACGGTTTTGCCCGACCCGGATTCGCCCAGGAAACAAAGGGTCTCGCCCAAATGCAGGTCGAAATCGACGCCGTTGATGGCGCGGAGCGGCATGCCCTCGCTCAGGAACTCCACCGAGAGATCCCGCACCGACAGGAACGTGCCGGGGTGGCCGTCCGCGGGTGTGAAGTCGGCGGCGCTCACGTCGGGCTTCCTCCGGTTTCGAGCGCGGTTCCGGCGTCTCGGCCCGGTGCCTGGCTGTGGCCGCTGCCCGGCACGAGTGCGTGGCAAGCGGCCATATGTGCCGGTGCCGCGCCGAAGCGGTCGAGCACCGGGTCGACGGACGCGCACACGGGCTCCGCCAGCGGGCAGCGGGTGCGGAAGCGGCATCCGGAAGGGGGGTTGATGGGACTCGGGAGATCCCCCGCCACCGGGGGCGCCTCAATGCGCCGGCGCGGGTCCATGCTCAGCCGCGAGGCGATGAGCGCCCGCGTGTACGGATGACCGGGGCTGCCGTACACCCTGTCCACCGGTCCGATCTCCACCACCTTGCCGAGGTACATCACCAGCACCCGGTCGCTGATGAACCGCACCACGTTGAGGTCGTGGGAGATGAAGACGTAGGTAAGCCCCAGACGCTCCTTGATCTCGATGAGGAGGTTCAGCACCTGCGCCTCCACCGACTTGTCCAGCGATGACACGGCCTCGTCCAGAAGCAGCAGCCGGGGATTCAGGGCCAGCGCCCGCGCCACGTTGACGCGTTGCCGTTGGCCGCCGGACAGTTCGTGGGGATAGCGGTCCGCGAAGATGGCGGGTTCGAGGCCCACGAACTCCAGGACCTCGGCGGCGCGCCGGCGCGCCTCGGCCCGTTTGATGCCCTGGGCGGTCAGGCCGAAGCTCACCTCCTCGGCCATGGTATGGCGCGGGTTGAGCGAGGAGTAGCTGTCCTGGAACACCATCTGCACGTTGCGCCGGAGCGTGCGCAGGGACATGCCGTCCCGGCCGCCGACGTCGCGGCCGTCCAGCAGGATCTCCCCGTCATCCGGCTCGATCAGGCGCATGAGCAGCCGCGCGGTGGTGGACTTGCCGCAGCCGGACTCTCCCACCACGCCCAGGGTCTCGCCCGTGGCCACGTCGAAGCTGATGTCGTCTACCGCTTGCACGTATGCCGGCCCGACGCCCCCCGAGCCGCCCCTCAACCGGAAGTACTTCCGCAGCCGGCTGACGCTGAGGATCGGGCGGCCGTCGCCGGCCGGGTCCGTTGCCGCGCGCGCGGGCGCGTCCACGGTTGCCGCGGTCGCGTTCATGGCTTGACGTCCATGGCGGTGCGGAGGCCGTCGCTCAGGAGGTTGAAGCACACCGAGGCGACGAGGATCATCGCGCCCGGCAGCACCGCGTTAACCGGCGCCAGGAAGATGGACTGGCGCAGCGTGTTCAGCATCAGCCCCCAGTCGGCCAGGGGCGGCGATATGCCGAGGCCGAGGAAGGACAAACCCGAGGCCAGGACGATGGAGAGCCCGATGAGGCTCGACGAATAGGTCAGGATGGGGCTGGAGACGTTGGTCAGCACGTGGCCCACGATGATCCGTGGCGCGGAAGCGCCGGTGGCGCGGGCGGCCTCCACGAAGTCCTGGGCGCGGATCTGCGTGGTGGCGGCTTCGGCCACTCGTGTGATGGGCGGGATGAACACCAGCGAAAGCGATATCAGGACGTTGACCACCCCCGCCCCCAGGGCGCCGGCGAGCCCCACCGCCAGCAGCACCGACGGAAACGCGAAGAAGACGTCGGCCACGCGCATGATCACCATGTTGGTCTTGCCGCCGAAGTAGCCGGCGACGATGCCGAGGATGCTGCCCGCGAGAGTCGCGATGAAGATGGGCAGCAAGCCCATGAGAAGGGAAATCCGGCCGCCGTAGATCAGCCGGGTGAGCATGTCCCGGCCGAGTTCGTCCGTGCCCAGGACGAACCCCGGGCTCAGGACCGGCTTCAGCCGGTTGACGATGCTGGAGGTATAGGGGTCGTGGGGCGCGATCCAGGGCGCGAGAAGCGCCGCCGCGATGATCAGGAACAGGATGCCCAGGCAGCCCATGGACACCGGGTCGTGCAGCAGGCGCCGGCGCGCCGCCTGCCAGTAGGTGCGCTGGATCCGGCGGTGCGGTTCGACGGTCGGGGCCGGCGCTTCGCCGGCATAGGCTGCGGGTGTGCTCATGTCTCTTGCCGCGCCCTTCACTGCCGCGTCATGCGCGGATCGAGAAACGGCTGCGCCAGGTCCACCAGGAAGTTCAGCATCACGAAGAACGTGGCCAGCACCAGGATGGTGCCCTGGAGCACGGGGATGTCGCGGTAGGCGATGGCATTGTTCAGGAGATAGCCTGTGCCGGGCCAGGCAAAGACCGTCTCCACCAGGATCGAGCCCCCCACGAGATGTCCCAACTGGATGCCGATGATGGCCAGCACCGTGGGGGAGGCGTTCTTGATGACGTGGAGGAACGTCCGCCGGGGCGGCAGGCCGTTGGCCTGCAGCGTCTGGACGAACTCCTGCTTGCGCACGTCGATGACCGTCGCGCGCACGCTCCGGGCGATGATGCCCGTGGGGATGAGCGCCAGGGTGACCCCCGGCAGAATCATGTGGCGGATGTCGTTCAGGCCGAAGCCTCCGCTGGGAGGCGCCTTGCCCATGGCCGGCAAGAGCCCCAGCGTGACCGCGAGGATGGCGATCAGCACCAGCCCCACCCAGTAGTGCGGCACCGACACGCCGATGATGGCCGTCGTGGTGATGGCCCGATCGGTGACCAGCCGGCGGGTGTAGCCCGCCAGAAGGCCCAGCCCGATGCCGCCCAGGAGGCTCAGGCCGATACCGAAGGCGGCGAGCTGGAACGTGTTGACCATAGCCGGGACGATCTCGTCCAACACCGGCCGGTTGGCCACCTGGGACAGCCCCAGGTCACCGCTCAACACGTTGACAAGCCAGAGCAGGTACTGCACCGGCACCGGCTTGTCGAAGCCGTAGGAGCGCTTGATCTGCTCGATGACCTGGTCGGAGGCAAACTCCGGCATGACTGCCGTCAGCGGGTCGCCGGGCGCAAGATGGAGCAGCGAAAAGCAAACGATGGATACGCCAAGCAGAATCGGCAGGACGTACGCCAACCGCCGCAGCACATACCAGAGCATCGGCTATGGGTCCAAGGCTGGCGTTCTGCCCCGGAGATCCGTGCATCTGCGTGCACGGATTCCGGGACACAACAACCACTAGCTCTCGATACGGATCCGCGTGAAGTCCTGGAACCAGCTCTGCGCCTGGATGAACCCCTTGACGTGGGCGGCCAGCCCACGGGGATTCATGTCGTGCACCACCCACACCCACACCGCGTTGTCCACCAGGTAGGAATGCAGCTCGCCGAGACGGCGGTTCTGTTCCTTGGTCTCGAACGCGTCCAGCGCGTTCAGCGCGAGCTGGTCCGCCTTTTTGTCCGCGAAGTGACCCCAGTTGTAGCCTTTGACGCGGTTCTCGCTGTGATAGGTCTGGCCGATGAGGCCGAATACCGGGTACTGGATCGACCAACTGTAGTTGATGGCGTCCACGCCCTTGTTGAGGTCGCCTTCGGCTCCCGCGAACCGCCTTGACCGCAACGCTTCCCAATCCACGGTCGAGAGAGACATGTTGATGCCCACGTCGCGGAAGTTCTCCTGAATGAACTCGTTCATGGGCAGCGGCTGCATCTGGCCGGAACCCGCCGCGGACATCGTCACGTTGACGTTGACGGGGTTGCTCTTGCTGTAGCCGGCCTCCGCCATCAGCTTCCGCGCTCCGTCCGGGTCATACTTGACCTTGAAGGTGGGATTGCCGAACCACGGATGGTCCGGGGTCACCATTCCCTGCGCCGGCACGGCCAGGCCGCCCAGAAACTTCGTCAGGTTTTCCCGGTCGATGGCCAGGTTGGCCGCCTTGCGGATGCGGATGTCGCTGAAGGGCGAGCTCTTCAGGTGGCTCACCATGTACGGCCAGATGTGCGGGTAGACGTTGGTGGTCACCTGCATGCCGGCCCCCTTCACCGTCGGAACGGCGTCGGGCGGCAACGCCTCCACCAGGTCCACCTGCCCGGAGAGCAGCGCCGAGACCCGCGTGTTGGCGTCGGGCATGGGCCGCAGGACCATCCGGTCGTGCTGCGGGACCATGCTCTTGTTCCAGTAGTCGGCGTTCCGCACCAGCTCGGCGCGGTTGCGCGGCACCAGCAGCACCAGCTTGTAGGGTCCGGTGCCGGACGGCTCGAAGGCGACTTTCGTCCAGTCGCGCCCGAGCTTCTCCCACTGCCGCGGGCTCGAGTAGAAGATGTTGACCAGCTCGTAGAGCAGGGTGCCGTTGGGCCTCTTCGTGGTGACTTCCAGGGTGAAGTCGTCGATGGCCCTGGCGCTCTTTACGCTGACGAGCCAGTTGGCGGCGTTCCTGGCCTGAAGCCGGTCGTAATGCGCCGCATTCGGGTTCATGGACTTTTCGAAGTTCCACAGGACGTCATGCGCCGTGAACTGGCTGCCGTCGTGGAACTTGACGTCCTTGCGCAGGTTGAAGGTCCAGCGGTTCCGGTTCTTGGGGTCCACCGACCAGCTCATGGCGAGGTTGGGGAGCAGTCCCGAAGGTTTGTCCGCCTGGGACAGATCCCAGGTCAGCAGCGCATCGTAGATGGACCGGTTGATGAACCGGCCGCCCTCGGCGCCGCCGCTGGCCTGCCCGGTGGTGACCGGAATGTCCGACAAGGTCATGGCGATGCGGAGCACCTTCTCGCCGCTTTGCCCATAGGCCATGCCCCCGGGCCAAGCGAGCGCTCCCGCGCCTACCGCCATCATCTTGAGCAGCGTCCGCCGCTGCAACGTACCGTCGATCACGCTGGTGAAGTTCGAAGATGCAGGTTCCGGTGAGGCGACGGCCATCGACTCTCTGTCACGCAGTGAAGCCATGGTGCGTCCTCCTTTGTGGCCTGACACGATATGAACACCTGTGATCTCGACGCGGCCATCATACTCCGATGGGGAGGGGGGTCAAGGGGGGGGTATCGGCGTAGCCGGCAGGGCGGGCCGTGTGCCGGAAAGCTGGAGACCGGACGCCGCCCAAGTTGCTCTGCGCACGCCCGCAGTCCGTGTGGCTACCGTTGCCTGGGATCCAGCGCGTCGCGCAGGCCGTCGCCCAGAAAGTTCAGGCTGAACAGGGTCGCGGCGAGGAAGGTGGCCGGGAAGACCAGGGCCCAGGGCTGGGTTTCCATCTGGGTTGCGCCCTCGCTGATCAGCACCCCCCAACTCGTCATGGGCTCCTGGATGCCCAGGCCGAGGAAGCTCAGGAAGCTTTCGAACAGGATGGCGCGGGGAACGGTGAGGGTGGCGAAGACCACCACCGGTCCCAGGACGTTGGGAATGACGTGCCGGAGAACGATCCACATGGACGGCGCGCCCATCGCCCGTGCCGCCTCGACGAACTCCCGGCGCTTGATGGAAAGGGTCTGCCCACGGACGATCCGCGCCATGTCGAGCCATTCCACCATGCCGATGGCCACGAAGATCAGCACCACGTGGCGGCCGAAGTAGACCATCAACAGAATGACGAAGAACATGAAGGGGAGGGCGTAGAGGACGTCCACGAACCGCATCATGGCGGAGTCGGTGAAGCCGCCGAAATAGCCGGAGACGGTGCCCCAGGCGACGCCTACGAGAACGCTGACCACCGACGCCGCCAGCCCGACGGCGAGCGAAATGCGTCCCGCGTAGAGGGTGCGCAGGAACAGGTCCCGGCCGTTGGCGTCGGTGCCGAACAGGTGTCCCCCGGCAAGGCTGGGGCCGGTGCCGATGGCGTCCCAGAATATCTCGTCGATGGCGTAGGGCGAGAGCATCGGCACGGCGACCGCGAGGACGGCGAGGACGCCGAGGGTGACCGATCCGGCCATGGCGCCGCGGTTCCGTCGCAGTTGCGCGGCAGCGTCACGCCAGGGACTGCGGCTGTCGGCGGCGGTGCTCCGCCGGGTTTCCAGGCCCGTCGCGGCGCTATCCATGAGACCGCACCCGTGGGTCCAGGAACCCGTACAACAGGTCCACCGCGAGATTGAGGACGATGATCAGGGAGCCGTAGGTGACCACGACCCCCATCACCAGGGTGTAGTCGCGATTGAGGGCGCCCTGGACGAAGTAGCGGCCGAGGCCCGGGATGCCGAAGATCTGCTCGATCACCACCGAGCCGGTGACGATGGCGGCGGTGGCCGGCCCGAGGTAGGAGATCACCGGGGTGAGCGCGTTCTTGAGGGCGTGGCGGAAGACGATACGCCGTTGCGTCAGCCCCTTGGCGCGGCCGGTGCGGATGTAGTCGGCGGACAGCACCTCGATCATGCTGCCACGGGACAGGCGCGCGATGTAGGCCACCTGCGGCAGCGCCAGGGAGATCACCGGCAGCAGCAGGTGACGCACGCCGCCATCGCCCAGGCCGCCCACGGGCAGGAGGTTGAGGTACACGCCGATGACCAGCGAGAGCAGCGGCGCGACCACGAAGTTGGGAACCGCGATGCCGGTCATGGCGGCGCCCATGACCAGGTGGTCCGCCACGGAATTGCGGCGCTGGGCCGCCCAGGCGCCCAGACCGACCCCGAGAAGAACCGCCGCGGCCATGGCCCACAAGCCGATCTTGAGCGACACCGGGAAGCCCGCGGCGATCAGCTCGGTGACGGTGAAGTCGCGGTACTTGAAGGACGGGCCGAAGTCACCGCGCGCGAGGCCCCTGAGGTAGCGGACGAACTGTTGCGGCAGCGGCTCGTCGAGATGGTAGACCCGGTTCAGGTTGGCCGAGATCTCGGGCGGCACCACCCGCTCACGGTCGAAGGGTCCGCCCGGCGCCAAGCGGATCATGAAGAACGCGATGGCGATGATGACGAACAGCGTCGGCACGGCCGACGCCAACCGCCGTATCACATAGGTCCACAAGGGAGGTCCACGGTCTCCGGCAGGCCTTGTCGGAAGGACCCCGGCCGATCAGGGCGCGAGCGACAGATACCGGGTCGGGTGCACGTCCATGACGTTGTCCTTCCACCCCTTGACCCTCGGGCTTACCAGGTGCTGGGTCGTGTAGTGGTAGATGGGGATGATGGGCATGTCCTTCAGCAGGATGCTCTCCGCCTTCTGCATGAGCTTCGCCCGGACTTCCAGGTCGGTCTCGGTCTCCGCCTTGCGCATGAGGGCGTCGTACTCCGGGTTGGACCACCCCGCGGGGTTCATGGTGCCGACGCCGCCCTTGAGCAGCTCCAGGAAGGTGTTGGCGTCGTTGTAGTCGCCGATCCAGCCGGCCCGCAGCACCTCGAACTGCTTCGCGCGCCGGGTGGTGAGGTAGACCTTCCACTCCTGGTTGAACAGCTCCGTCTGGACGCCCAGGGCCTTTTTCCACATTCCCGAGATGGCTATGGCGATGCGCTTGTGGTTGTCGCTGGTGTTGTACAGGATCTGCACCTTTAGCGGGTTGTCCTTCGAGTATCCCGCTTCGGCGTAGAGCTTCTTTGCCCGGGCCAGGCGCTCGGCCTTGGACAGTCCCTTCCAGTGCACCGAGGCTCCCGCGTACCGGTTGACCCCCGGGGGGACCCAGGCGTAGGCGGGGATCTCGCCGCCCTTGGTGACCTTGCCGGTCAGGATTTCCCGGTCGATGGTCATGGCCAGTGCGTTGCGCAGTCCCGGCCGGTCGCGGAACGGCGCCTTGGTGAGGTTGAGGGCGTAGTAGTAGGTGCCGAGATACGCGGTGTTGTGGAACTGATCGGCGAGGTTCTTCTCCACCCATGCGATCTGGTCGGGGGGCACGTCATAGGTGACGTCCAGTTCGCCGCTACGGAACCGCTTGAGCTCGGTGCTCGTGTCCTCGGTGGGGTGGAAGACCACCGCATCGATACGCACGTCGGCCGCGTCCCAGTAGTGCGGGTTGCGCTCCAGGCGGATGTGGCTCTGAGGCACCCATTCGGTCAGGCGGTAGGCGCCGTTGGAGACCATGTTGCCGGCCCGGGTCCACTTGTCTCCGTGGCGCTCCAGCGTCTTGGGATGCACGGGATACGCGTGAGGGTGCGTGAGCATTCCAATGAAGTACGGCGTCGGCGCCTTGAGGGTCACCTTCAGGGTGTGCGCGTCGACGGCTTCCACGCCGAGCCGGTCCAATTCCTTGACCTTGCCCTTGGTGATCTCCTCGCCGTTGGCGATGGGCCAGAGGATGAAGGCGTAGCCCGAGCCCACCGCTGGATCCACTCCCCGCCTCAACGCGAAGACGAAGTCGTGAGCCGTGACCGGATCGCCGTTGGACCACTTGGCGTTCTTGCGGAGGTGGAACGTATAGACCTTGCCGTCGTCGCTCAGGGTCCAGGTCTCTGCTACGCCCGGGATCAGGGAGCCGTCCGCGGCTTCCGCCACGAGACCCTCGAACAGGTCGCGCTGGATGCCTGCAGCGGGAACGCCCGACGACTTGTGCACGTCCAGGGTCTCCGGCTCCGCTCCGTTGCCCCGCTGGAGTGTGTTCTTGGCCGCGTGGGCGGAGGAAATGCCCAGCAGCAGTGCGGCGAGGAGCGCGACGACCATCGTCCGGGTGAGTGTTCCGAGGCGATTCCTTGGGGATGTTTCAAGCATTTCCGAGGCCTCCCTGGGGTGTGGACGGTTACCGATGGTGCACTGACACAAAATGCAACACACTACATGTGGTTGTCTAACAGGCTAGCATACCACATTTTGTTGTCTAACCGCTTGGGCCGGGAATCTCGGACGGACCCGGCTGTGGCCGTTCGTCGCCGCCGGCTGGGGAGGCTAAAGGGCGTGGTCGGAGGGGCTCCGGTTCAGAAGGCGGGAACCGCCGGCTTCGGGCTCTTGGGAAACAGCCCGTGCTTGGCAAGGAACTCGATCATGAAACGGTCGAAGAGCCAGGGCTGCTCGATCTGGCAGGCGTGGCCGGCGCCCGGCAGCACCTTCAATTCGCAGCCGGGGATTCGCTCCTGCAGCGCGGCGGCGGTGGGATGGGAATTGTCCTCGCTGCCGGAGAGGATGATGACCGGGCAGGCGATGTTGGAGTGATGGCCGTCGGGTTCCGGCGCCTGCATCGCACGGAACTGGTGCAGGATCGTATCGACATCCGCGAAGTCGTTGCGTTCCGCGAAGAGATTGGCGAAGAAATGCGCCATTGGCGTCGCGCGAAATGCAGGGCTCAGGTCCTCGAACGTGTACGCCCAGCGATAGCCGATGCCCTTGGCGCCGTAGGCGGCGATGCGCCTCTTGGCGAATGCCTTCTCGGGCGTGTACCCCGTTCCCGACAGGATCATCGCCGCCGTCCGGTCGGGATGCTGGTGGTACATGTAGGGACTGAGGGACGATCCCACCGAGCACCCTACCAGGATGGCCGTCTCTCCGGGAAAAGCGTCGTCCACCGCCTCCCAACAGGCCTCCGCCATGTCGTCCATGGTCAACCCGGCCTCGGCCTTCGGCGACCGACCGTACCCCGGAATGTCGATGGCGATGCAGCGGTACCACGTCGACATGTGCGCCATCTGGAAGATCCAGCACGACTGATCCATCGGATTCGGATGGACGAACGCCATCACCGGCCCGCTGCGGCCCATGCGCTCGTAGTAGAGCGGTCCTTCAACGTTGTTCGCCATGATGTTCCTCCGTTTCGGTGGTGCCGAACTGTTCGCCCGTGGTCCTGGCCCTTTCGTAGTCCAGGACGACAAGGGCACGGGGTTTGCGATCTCCCTGATAATAGGCCGTGGTTGCGCTACATTTCTGTATTACTTATCTTCTGTATAGTGGGAGGTAGGCAAATGGAACTCGCCAAGATCACTTCACGCGGGCAGACGACAATTCCCAAGAAGATTCGCCAGGCGGCGAACCTCCGGGAGGGTGATTTGATCACTTTCGAGGTCGCGGTCGACCATGTCGTGGTTCGCAAGGTCATTCCGGCAGAGGACGACTACCTGAAGGGTCTCTCCGAAGGCCTCAGCGAATGGGTCTCTCCCGAGGACGAGGAAGCATGGCGTGACCTTTGACGCGCTCGACGTGGTCGTCGTCCCTTTCCCTTTCACGGACCGCGAGACCAGCAAGCGTCGGCCAGCCTTGGTCGTCTCATCGGCAGACTTCAACGACGCTCACGAACAATCAATCTTGACCATGATCACCTCGGTGCGCACCCCTTGGCCGAGTGACGTGGTCCTCCAGGACTGGCAGGGAGCGGGTCTCAATGTCCCTTGCGAGTCCGCTTCAAGCTCTTTACCGTCGATGACGGTCTGATCGTCCGCAGGACCGGCTCGTTGTCGACGCGGGACGCCCGTACCGTCAGGAAGGCTCTCTCCCACATCTTGGCAACGGCTTGACCGGGTTTGTTTACCCGTGTTCCGGCGCGCGTCCCCACACTAGCTTCCGAATCAGGACTCGGCCGACGGTTCGGGCGTCCCCGGGAACAGGCCGTGCTTGGTGAGGAACTCGATCATGAAGCGGTCGAACAGCCAGGGCTGTTCGAGCTGGCAGGCGTGTCCGGCGCCGGGCAACACCTTCAACTCGCAACCCGGTATTTGTTCCTGGAGGGCGAACGAGCGTGGATGGGCGTTATCCTCGCTGCCGGTGAGGATGATGACCGGACACCCGATGCCTGAGTAATGGCCCTCGGGCTCCTGCTCCTGGAGCGCCCCGAACTGGTGACAGATCGTGTCCACGTCCGCGAACTCGTTGCGTTCGGTGAACAGGTTGGCGAAGAAATGCGCCAGCGGGGTGGCGCGGAACGCCGGGCTCAAGTCCTCGAACGTGTACCTCCAGCGAAAGCCGATGCCATTGGCGCGGTAGGTTTCGATCCGTCGCTGGAAGTTGCTCTTGTCGGTCGAATACCCCTTGCCCGACAGGATGATCGCCTTCGTCCGGTTCGGGTGCTGGTGATACATGTAGGGCGCGATGGCCGATCCCACCGAAGAGCCCACCAAGATGGCCGCCTCCCCGGGCGTGGCGTCGTCGATGGCCTCCCAGCACGCCACCGCCATGTCATCCATGGTCAGCCCCGCCTCCGCCCTCGGCGACCGCCCGTACCCCGGAATGTCGATGGCGATGCACCGGTACCACGTCGACAGATGCGCCATCTGGAAGATCCAGCACGACTGGTCCATCGGGTTGGGATGGATGAACGCCATCACGGGCCCGGTGCGGCCCATGCGTTCGTAGTAGAGGGGTCCGTCGATGCGGTTGGCCACGCCTAGCCCGCCCGCATCCCCGCCAGCGCATCCACGATCGCGTCCGCCTCCAGCCCCATTTCCAGGATTTCGATGTTCTCGGCGTACTGGTCGGGGTCGATGGCGGCTTTCACGTTGGGCTCGAAGACGTGGTAGGCCGGGAGGCCGAGCTCGACGCCGGCGAGGGGTCCGGCGTAGGAGGGGTCGCCGGTGGTGACGGTCTCGAACTGGACTTGGCTGCTCTCGCTTGTCGGAGCACCGAGCAGCACGACGATGCCGTCCTTTCCGTATTCTTCCGCGAGTTCTTTTATTCGACCTTGATCCTCAAGGTCCATGGCCCCAGCGGCTGTTCAGACGAAGCACTGGGTGGCGGCGTACGCGACCTCGCCTCCCAGTCCCGCGATGGCCTGCTCGATGACCGGGGCGGGGACGCCGTCCCGCTCGCCGAGGATGATCAGTTTCTTGCCGTTTAGGGTGATGGGTTCTGCGGTCATGGGGGTTTCTCCTTGTTTTAGGGTGTCAATTCTTGAACTAGCGCACCTTGGCGGAAAATGCAACTAAATTCAATGGGTTACGCGCGCCTCGGCTATTCCCCGTTCCGTTCGATCAAGACCGACATTCCGTCCGTCAGTTCGGTCATCTGGCCCAGGAACAGGCTCGCCCGCGCAACCAGCAGACAGTTACGGATATCGCCCGCTGCCATCTCCCGCACGGCGTGGGGCACGTATACGAAACCCGAGGCGATGTGCCCCTGGGTGGGAGCGTAGCCGCATACGCCCTTGGCACGGGCGAAGCCGGCGATGTCGCTCTTGTCGATCTCCTTGGCCACGGCCAGCATGGCGGCCATCATCTTGTAGTTGCGGGCGGCTACGTCGCCGGCCTTGGCGGAGACCGTGATGTCCGGATTGTGCAGCTCGGTGACCACGCGGTCGAGTCGGTCGACGCCCCATTCCAGCCGCCGCAGCGGCTCCAGGACAAGCTCCCGGAACTGCTTGTCGAGGGCGGCGCCGGCCTTGACGGGATGGCGGCCGACGGCCCGCAGGTTCACCGTCGGGCTCCGGCCGTCGTCCCGGCCGATCCACACGGCCACCGCGGACAGCGCGTCCTCCAGCACCGGGATGCCCTGCTCCAGGTGGTAGAGGGACTTCATCCCGAGCTTGGGAAGGGACCCTCCCCCCACCACCACCACGTTCTCGAACACGCCGCTCTCCACCAGCGATGCGCCGATGACCATGGCGGGAACGGGCGCGGCGCAGAAGTCCTTGATGTCGATGCCGGTGCCGAGGTCGCACCCGGCGAACTCGGCGATGGCCTTGGCCATGTTGCCGCCGCCGCGCTGGTAGCGGTCGCCGACGGCCTCCTCCGAGCAGCTCAGCACCAGGTCGACGTCGCCCAGGCCCAGCCCGTCCACGTGGTTCAGCAGCTCGTGCACGGCCAGGGCGCCCGAGACCTTGCAGGAGAGGTTCTCCAGGAGCACGGATGCCGAGAGCGCTTCGTCCTCGGAGTGGCCCGTCTTCACGACTCCCACGGGCGCGCCTTCGCCGCCGGCGAAGAGGGGAAGGCTGTCCGAGGACTCCCACTCGGCATCCATCTGGGCATCGGTGAGCAGCGCGGGCGTCCTGGAGGCCAGGGGCGCCGTGAGCGGCGCGGATTCTAGCACCGGGCCCATCTCCTCCCAGAACCGTTCCCGCAGCAGCACGTGCTTGAACGGGTCCGCGCAGGCTAGCAAGGCCTGGAAACGCCGCTCCTCCATGATGTGCCCGAAGGGCGGCTCGCCGCCGTCAGTGTCGGCGAGCTTGTCGAACCAAGGCTGCTCTACCTCCCACAGGCGGGCCGGCGCCTGGCTTCCGATGAACACCTGGTTGGGCAGGTAGCGGCAGGCCTCGTCGTAGCTCCACAGCCCCCCGGTCAACTCCGCCAGGAACTCCGGCCGGGCCTTGGCTTCCCGGAACGGCTTCGAGCCGTAACGCACCAGGCTCGGAGTGTGCGCCAGGGCAGTGGCGGCGCCCTTGATGACGGGTCGGTTCGACGACATGGGGGGGACCTTATACCGTCTGCGGAAGCCGGGCAAGGCCGCATGGCGGCGATACCGCACGAGCCGGAGCAGGTCGGATTAGCGGAGCGTGATCCGACACGCTCCGTCGGGTTACTCTTTCGGCTAACCTGACCTGAGGTGGCGAGCCAGGTCTCTCGACGCGCCGTCCTCCTTGTAATATGATCCGCGCATACCATCAGCGCCGGTCCACCGGAGCGCCCGTCACGCGCCATCGGCCGGCCCGGCCCGCGGGAGGAAACCATGCAGGATTCGAAGCAGAAACAGTTCGCCATGGACGCCGTGGAGGAGAACCGTAACAACATCGCGCTCCTCGGCGACAACATCTTCTATTTCGCCGAGTTGGGCATGCAGGAGTTCCGCACCACCGGGCTTATGACCGAGATCCTGGAGCAGGCGGGCTTCGAGATCGAGTGGAACATCTCGGGGATGCCGACCGCATTCATCGCCACCTACGGATCGGGCAAACCGGTGGTGGCGCTGCACACGGAGTTCGACGCTACCCCCTCCAGCTCGCAGATGGCGGGGGTGACCGAGCAGAAGCCCATCGTCGACGGTGCGCCGGGGCACACTGAAGGACACAACGTCAATGCGGCGGTGATGGTCGGCGCGGCGGTGGCAGTCAAGAAGACCATGGAGCAGTTCGGTATCGAGGGGACGCTACGTGTCTACGGTGCTCCCGCCGAGGAGCAGCTCGTGAGCCGCCCGTACTTCGTGCGCGACGGCTACTTCAAGGACGTGGACGTGGCGTTGCACGACCACATCGGGTCCAACCTGGGAACCGTGTACGGCCTGCGGCAATACGCGCTCATCTCCGCGGAGTTCACCTTCAAGGGCGAGAGCGCCCACGCCGCCACCTCGCCCTGGAACGCCCGCGACGCTCTGGACGCGGCGGTGCTGATGGATATCGGCTGGGATAAGCTCCGGGAGCACCTGGAGCCCTCCCAGCGCAGCCACCGGGTCATCAGCAACGGCGGCGACCAACCCAACGTCATCCCCAACACCTCCACCATCTGGTGGTTCTTCCGAGAGGCCACCGCGGAGCGGGCGCGGACCCTCTTCGAGAAGGCCAAGCGCGTCGCCCAAGGCGCGGCCACCATGACCGACACGTCCTACTCGGTGAACGTGCTCAGCGCGGTGGCGCCCACCCGTTGCAACCGCGTGCTGGCGGAAGTGATCCAGAACAACATCGAGGCCGTGGGCATGCCCGAGTGGAGCGAGGCCGAGCAGAAACTCGTCACCGATCTTCAGACCAAGGTCAACGTGAAGGCTACGGGAATGCCCACGCAGGTTGCCCAGCTTCGGGAAGCGGTGCAGTCCGTATCCGCCAACGACTCCGGCGACGTCTGCTGGGTGGTGCCGTCGGGCGTGGTGAACTTCCCGTCCAACATCCCGGGCATCGCCTACCACCACTGGGGCGCGGGCGTTTCCCTGGCCACCACAATCGCCCACAAGGGAGCCGTGGCTGGAGCCAAGACCATGGCCGCCTCGGCAATCGACCTCTTCATGGACCCGCAATTGGTGGCGCGGGCCAGGGAAACGTTCAGGGAAGAGATCGGCGGCGTGGAGTACCGCCCGCTGCTGCCCGACGACCAGCAGCCCCCGCTGGAGCTCAACCGTGTCCTCATGGAACGTTACCGCTCCGCCATGGAAGCCCACTATCCCAAGGAGAAGCCCGCATTCAGCTAACGCTGCCGCTCCGGGGGCCGGAGGTGCGGCTGCGCGCGTTGCTCGACCGCGCCACCTCCGGCGAGAGGATCCACCGAAGGTCCCGCTTCAGCCCGTCGTTGGTCGACAAGGTGCTGCGGGACCCGTTCTGGATCTGGTGCCAATTCCACGCGCCCAAGTCCGAGGCGATCAACGAGGTCGGCCGCTACGAGCAGATGCGCTACCGCCGCGGCGCGGAGCACGAGGACGCCTGGGTGGCCGCGCACTATCCCGACGCCCTGGCGATCCGTCCCGACTTCGGCCACGAGGCCCTGGTCCGCACCCTCCGGGCCATGCTGGAGGGCGTTCCCGCCATTCACCAGCCGCAGCTTTGGGACCTCGGCCGCGACGTCTACGGACGGGGCGATCTGCTGGTGCGCGACGACAGCCACGGCTCGGACCTGGGGCCCTACCACTACCGGGTCATCGAGATAAAGCGGGCGCGCAGGCTCAGGGACGGATTCGCGCTCCAGGCGGCCTTCTACAACCGCACCGTCGGCGCCATCCAGGGCCACACGCCGAGCCACGTGGCCGTGGCGCTGCGGGATGAGGTCCAGCGGTTGGAAGTCGCGGGCTTCGGGGACCGGATCGACGAGGTGGCGTCCCGCTGGGCCGGTCTGCGGGACGGGCCCTTGGAGCAGCCCGAAACCAGGCGGCCCCCGGACGTCACCGACTCCCCCTGGCGCGTATACGGAAACAGGCTCGTGCGGGGGCGCCGGGACCTGGTGCTGCTGGCCGGGGTGAAGGCTCCGGAACGGTCGAAGCTCAGGGCCGCGGGAATCCGCCGCGTCGATGACCTGTGGAGCCGCTCACCCGAAGAGATCGACGAGATCCTGGGTCCGCACCACGGCCCCGCCGCCTATCACGTGGCGCAGAGCTACAGGACCGGACAGCCCGTCCCCAGGCCCGGCCGCGAGTTGCGCATCCCCCGCGCCAGGCGGCTCCTCTACTTCGACTTCGAGACCGCCGACGACGTCCACCCGACCATACCGCCCCACGTGTATCTCATCGGCTGCTGGGATGCCGCGCGGGACCAGTTCGTCAGGTTCCTGGCCCGCGGCCCGGAGGACGAAGGGCGCATCTTCGAGGAGTTCCTCGACTACGTGGGAGAAGAGGTCGAGGCCGTGCGCCTCTACCACTGGACCGACTACGAGGTCCGGCAAATTCAGGCCGTCATACGCCGCTGGCCAGCGCTGGAGGGACGGCTGACGCGGCTGACAGGCTCCTGCGTCGACCTCAAGCAGTGCATACAGGACGCTGTCTACCTGCCCGTGCCCAGCTTCTCCATAAAGAGCGTTGCCCCAGCCCTTGGGTTCAATTGGCGCCAGCAGGGATTCGGCGCATACGAGGCACTGGTCTGCTACTGGGACACCATCGAAACTGGCGACCGCTCCCTGGCGGAAAAGGCCGTCCGCTACAACGAGGACGACTGCCTCGCCATGTGGCACGTCGACCAAAGGCTCACCGGCGGTGTGTGAGCCCGGGGTCATCCCCTCCGGGCGATGGCGCGGGCCTCCTCCAGGTCCTGGGCGCCGGTCAGGCGCAGTATCTCCGCCTCGTACCCGGCCATGAGCGGCGTGAGAATGCCGCTCTGCTTCGCGTCCATGAGATAGCTGATGCCGTCTCGCCCGGCCGCGCCGGACGGAGCCGCCGCGCTCTCGATGGCTAGACGCGCCAGCAGTTCGGGAGTCGGGGTTTCGATGTTGGCCCGGAGCGCGGCGTGAAACACCACGTCCAGCCCCGCAAAACCATCCAGTCGCCCTAGAAAGGCGCTGTCGACGTCGGTCGGATCCACGTCCGAGTAGACGTCGCCGCCCCCCACGCGGTTCCGCTCCCGCCGGTAGAGCATGTCCTGAGCGGCCGTCTCCGTCACCGAGTCATGGAGCACCAGCACCACACCCAAGACTCGAGCCCCGCCCCGATCCACCGGCACCAGCGTCGGCGCCCGGTCGCGCACGCGGCTGCTGCGGGAGAACTCGATCGGGAACGGGGTTGGGACACCGTTGATGCGGCTTACGGTCACCGGCGCGATCTCCGCTCCCGGATTAGGAATCAACGAACCATACGCGAGAATACCGATGGTCATGAGGGCTTCATTCTCGCAGCGAGCCCGTGGCGCTGCAAGGTCGGGTTGCTGAACACAAGGGAAGATCACCGCACACGGACTTGTAATTTGCAGAAACCAGGATATCATTTTACTGTAATTCAGGGGTATGATTTCCTGAATTATCGAGTTTATGGAATTTCAGAGGGAAATCGGACCGGCGGTATCGCGTCTGGCCGCGCACTTTCCCGCCGTGGTCGTCACGGGCGCCCGCCAAGCGGGCAAGACCACTCTACTGACCCGATTGTTTCCCGACTACCGCTACGTCAGCCTGGACCTCCCCCAACAGGCACAGCTTGCCGAGGAGGACCCTCGGTCCTTTCTCCTGCGGAATCCTCCGCCGCTCCTGGTGGACGAAGTCCAATACGCGCCAAGGCTTTTTCGCTATCTCAAGGTCGAGATCGACCGCAATCGCGACGCCAACGGACAATTCATTCTCACCGGCTCGCAGAAATTCAGCCTCATGAAAGAGGTGTCGGACTCGCTGGCGGGCCGATGCGGGGTGCTGGAGCTCGAAGGTCTCTCCATCGAAGAACTCGGTGATGTGTTTCATGACCGGGAGCGGCGCGAGGGTATCGCCGGCCTGCTGCTCCGGGGCTTCATGCCTCAACTCTGGAAAGACCCGGACCTGAGACCGGCGGACTACTTCAGCAGTTACCAGGCCACCTACCTGGAGCGCGATGTTCGGCAACTCCTGAACGTGTCTTCCCTGAGGGACTTCGACCGGTTCATGCGCGCCAGCGCCGTGCGCAGCGGACAACTCCTCAACAAGACCGAACTCGCCAAGGAAGTGGGGATCAGCAACAAGACGGCGACGGAATGGCTGAGCGTTCTCGAGGCCAGCAACCAAGTCACGTTGATCGAGCCCTACTTCACCAACGTGGGAAAGCGCCTGACCAAGACCCCCAAGCTCTATTTCAACGACGTCGGCCTCCTGTGCTTCCTGCTGGGGCTCAATCAGGCCTCTGTGTCCGACAGCTACCTGATCGGCGCCATCTGGGAGACCTTCCTGTTCGCCGAACTCCGCAAGTATCTCTCCGCCACCGCTCCCGAGGCCTCCATCTGGTTTTACCGCGACCATTCCCGCGAGGTGGATTTCATCATCGAGAAAGACGGCCGGCTCACGCTGGCCGACGCCAAGTGGAAAGAGCTCCCCGGACCCAGGGATTTCCGCCAGCCCCTGGCTGTCCAGCCCCTCCTGCGCACGGCCCGGCTGCCGGCCATGGTGCTGTGCCGGACCGGAGACAGTTATCCGGTGGGGAAGGATATGCTCGCGGTTAACGGGTTGAGGATGCGCGGTTATTTTTGACGACACTTCGCAGACAGGTCCGGAAACGGATCGGATGTTTCCTGCTGGCGCTGCGCGATGTCGCGAAAGCCCGCGGCATCAGACAACTGGCGAAGGATACGCACTTGAGCCGTGAGAGCCTTTACCGGACGCTATCGCAGGGCTATCCCCGTATCTCTACTCTTGAGGCTGTCTTGGAGAGCCTGGGGCCGAGGCTGTCGGTGGAAGTCATCGCGGACGCCAAGGTCCCGCCGGGCAGAGCCGGTGCGGCGCTGTGAAATGGCGTGAATTGTCAACGGCGCCCGTAGGGGCTATAAACCGGGCGATTGCCTGCTGACCGCTCGGACGGGCATCCGATCCGCCATGACCATTCCCGCTTTCGATCTCCTGAAACCCGGCACCGTGGCCGAAGCCAGCCAGATGCTTCTCGACCATGGCGACGAGGCGCGGCCCATCGCCGGGGGCACGACGCTGGTGATCCTGATGAAGCAGCGGGCGTTGCGCTTCTCCCACTTGGTGGACCTGCAGTCGATTCCGGGCCTCGAACGAATCACCGACAACGACGACGGCCTGAGCATCGGGGCGCTGGCCACCCACCGGTCGGTGGAGCGCTCACCGCTGGTGCAGCGGCGGGCGCCGGCGCTGGCCCAGGCGTTCAGCCACGTGGGCAACGTGCGCATCCGGGAGACGGCGTCGGTGGGGGGGAACCTGGCGCACGCGGACTACAGGCTGGACCCCCCGCCCGTGTTGCTGGTTCACGGCGCGGAGGTGGTGCTGGCCGGAGCCGAAGCCACTCGCGTGGTGGCGTTGAAGGACTTTTACCGCGGCATGTACGAGACGGCGCTGGAGCAGGGAGAGATCCTGGTGGAGGTGCGGGTGCCGCACGTGGCCGCGCCGGCCCGGACCGTCTACTCCCGGTTCATCTCGCTCTCGGCCAACGACTGGCCGTGCATCGGGGTGGCGGCGCTCCTGGCCCTTGATGGCGGGGACGTCGGGGAGCTTCGGCTCGGCCTCAGCGGCGTGGCGGAAGCGCCGCTCCTGGCCGCGGGCCTGGACCGGTTCCAGGGGGAAAGCTGCTCCGAGGAACTCTGGGACGCGGTGTGCGACGCCGTCGACGAGCAGATCTCTCCGGTGTCGGACCTGCGCGGGAGCGCGGATTACAAGCGCGAGATGACGCGGGTGTGGGTCCGGCGGACGCTCCGGGAACTGGCGTCCTCGTGAGGTGAACGCGTGGCGGACTATTCCATCGTCGGCAAGCCGGTCGACCGCCGGGACGCCGTCCAGAAGGTGACGGGCAGGGCGCTGCACGTGGGCAACATGGAGCCGCCCGGGTTGCTGCACGTGGCGGTGCTCAGGAGCCCTCACCCGCATGCGCGGATCGTCGGCATCGACAAGTCCCGCGCCGAGGCCCACCTCGGCGTGGCCGCGGTGCTCACGGGCGCGGACATCGCGGCCATGCCGGGTATCACGCCCTACCACGGGCCGGCGTTCGCCGACCAGCCGGTGCTGGCCATCGACCGGGTGCGCCACGAGGGCGAGCAGGTGGTGGCCGTGGCCGCGGAGAGCCGGCGCGCGGCGGAAGAAGCGCTGGAACTCGTCGAAGTCGAGTACGAGCCGCTGCCGGTGGTCCTGGATGTGCTCGACGCCATCAGGCCGGACGCCCCCATCATCCACGAGGATGTCCGGCCTTCCGGGGCGTTCGCCGATCTGGCCCACGTCAAGGCGGGGGATCGTTCCAACATCTGCTACCACTACAAGCTGCGCAAGGGCGACGTGGACAAGGCTTTCGCCGAGGCCGACCGGATCTTCGAGGACGTCTTCACGGCGCCGCCGGCCCAGCACGTGCCCATGGAACCGCACGTCTCGCTGGCGTACGTGGACGAGGGCGGGCGCATCAACATCCATACCGCCAGCCAGTCGCCTTCCTTCGTCCGCGGCGAGCTGGCGCGCATGCTGGGCGTGCCCATGAACCGTATCCGGGTGCGGGTGCCGTACCTGGGCGGCGGTTACGGCGCCAAGCTGTACAACAAGCTCGAGCCGATCGTGGCGATACTGGCCATGAAGACGGGCCGGCCCGTCAAGTACAGCCTGAGCCGCGAGGAGGAGTTCCAGACCGTCACCAAGCACGGCGTGGTGGTGAAGCTCAAGACCGCGGTCAAGGGCTCGGCCATGACCGCGCGCAAGTGCGAGGTCTACTGGGACACCGGCGCCTTCGCCGAGATCGGGCCGCGCATCGTGCACAAGTCCGGCTACACCTCGTCGGGGCCGTACAAGATCCCCAACGTCTCCATCGACTCCTACTGCGTCTACACCAACAAGCCGCCGGCCGGCCCGTTCCGCGGTTTCGGCGTGCCGCAGGTGATCTGGGCCTACGACTCGCAGATGGACATCGTCGCGCGCGGCCTGGGCGCGGACCCGGTGGAGTTCCGCCTGGAGCACGCGCTGGAAGAAGGGGACCTGTTCGTCACCGGGACGCCGGTCCATGCCTGCGGCCTGAAGGAAGCAGTGCAGCGGGCGGCGGACGCCGTGGGCTGGGGCAGCCGGGCGGCGGCCCCAGGCAGTGAGCCGTCTCTTCCAGGGGCCGCTGAGCAGACAACCGAGGCGGCAGGGAGCGAGCGGCCCGGGAAGACCGCCACGGGCACAAAGCGCCGCGGCAAGGGGATCGCCTGCGGCGTCAAGGCGGTGCTCACGCCTTCCATCTCCGGCGCCATCGTCATCCTCAACGCCGACGGCAGCGCCAACGTGCTCAGCAGCACGGTGGAGATGGGCCAGGGCTCGGAGAGCCTGCTGGCGCAGATCGCGGCCGAGGAGTTGGGAATATCCCATGATCGGGTCCACGTCGTGCAGCCCGACACCGACGTCACCCCCTACGACACCATCAGCGCCGGAAGCCGCTCCACTTACCACATGGGCAACGCCGTGCGCACCGCGGCGGCCAACGTCAAGGCGGAACTCTTCGAGGCGGTGGCCGGGAAACTCGAGATCGACGCCGCCGACCTGGAAGCCCGCGACGGCCGGGTGTTCGTGCGCGGCGCCGAGGAGCGCGGCATGACCGTCACCGAGGCGTTCCTGGCCAGGTTCGGCAGCCTCGGCACCACCATGGTGGGAGAAGGTCTGTGCCAGCCCGTGGTGACGCCCATGGACCCTGAGACCGGCATGTCCGAGAAGTGCACCGAGTACTGGTTCGCCTCCGCCAGCGCCGTGGAGGTGGAGGTGGACACGGAGACGGGCCGCCTGGAGGTGCTGCAGTTCCACGCCGCCGGGGACGCCGGCACCGCCATCAACCCCAAGTACTGCGAGCAGCAGCTCGTGGGCGCGGCCACCATGCACCTCGGACTGACGCTGTTCGAGCAGATGGTATTCCAGGACGGCCAGCTCCTCAACGGGTCGTTGCTGGACTACCAGATCGCATCCATCAAGGACGTGCCCGCGGCCTGCCATCCCATCGTGGTGCAGGTGCCGCACAAGGACGGCCCCTTCGGCGCCAAGGGCATCGGCGAGACCGGCGCCCTCACGGTGGCCGCCGCCGTGGCCAACGCACTGGAGGACGCCGTGGGCGTGCGCGTGCGCGACATCCCGCTGACCGCGGAAAGGATCTATCAGGCCCTCAAGGCGGCGGGGAAGGTGAACCGTGCAACGTAATATCAGCCTGACGGTGAACGGCGAACGACGGGAGCTCCCGGTGAACGACGCCGACACCCTGCTGGAGGTCCTGCGTGACGGGCTCAAGCTCTGGAGCGTCCGGGAGTCCTGCGGCGTGGGCGCGTGCGGGAGTTGCACGGTCCTTCTCGACGGCAGGCCGGTGAGCGCGTGTTTTCTGCTCGCCGCGCGCCTGGACGGCCGCACCGTGGAGACCGTCGAGGGGCTCGGCAGCGACGACTCGCTGCACCCGATCCAGCAAGCGTTTCTCGAGCACGACGCCGCCCAGTGCGGCTATTGCACCCCCGGCTTCATCATGGCGGCCAAGGCGCTGCTCGAAGAGCACGACGACCCGACCGACGACCAGGTCCGCGACTATCTGTGCGGCAACCTGTGCCGTTGCGGGGGTTACCCCAACATCATACGGGCGGTCCGCGCCGCAGCTGTGCGGATGAGCGGAGGTTGACGCCGATGAGACGCGGATCAATTGAGATGGCGTTCTTCGACTTCGCTTCGCTACACCCAGGACGAACGGACAGGCTCTTTGCCCGTCTCCTCCAATTCCCGTTCGTCCTGAGCGTAGCGAAGCGAAGTCGAAGGACGCCATCATTTCCAGGACAACCATGGATACTGCCTCCAACGCCGACGGCATCTCGGCCCTCCTGAAGCCTCGCAGCATCGCGTTGATCGGCGCGTCCGAACGCGCCCCCCACGCGGCCGCGCTCATGCGGAACCTTTTCCGGTTCGGCTTTCCCAAGGATCGCATCTACCCGGTCAACCCGCGCTACGAGCAGCTCTTCGATCTCCGGTGCTACCCGTCGGTGGGCGCGGTGCCGGGAGACGTGGATCTGGCGGTCATCGCGATACCGCGCGACGGCACCGTGCAGGTGATGGAGGAATGCGCCGCCAAGGGCGTGCGCGCCGCGCTCACCGTGGCCACGGGCTTCGGCGAGTTCGACGACACGGGGCGGAAGTACCAGGCGGAGCTGGCCCGCATCGTACGCGAGCACGGCATCGCGCTGGCCGGGCCCAACACCCTGGGCTATCTGGCCCTCGAATGCGGCGCGGCGCTGTGGTCTTCGCCACTCCCCGATCTCCTCACCACCGGACCGGTGAGCGCGGTGTTCAGCAGCGCCGGCCTGCTCAACCTCTTCCTCAACACGGCCGCCGACCGCTGCCTGGGGTTTCGCTACGCCATCGCCCCGGGCAACCAGGTGGGCGCGGGCTTCACCGATTACCTGCGTGCGGCGGTGGACGACGACGGCACCCGGGTCATCGTCGCCGTCATCGAGTCCATGAGCCGTCCCGAGGAGATGGCGGGGCTGCTGGACCTTGCGCGGGAGCGCGAGAAGGTGGTCATCGCGCTGAGGCTGGGACGCTCCCAAAAGGGCGGGCGCGCGGTCACCTCCCACTCGGGCAACATGGCCACCTCCGGAGCGGTGTGGGACGGGCTGTTCCGGCAGAAGGGCGTGATCCCGGTGGACAACCTGGACCAGATGCTGGAAGTCACCGCGCTGGCCGTGGGCACTCCGGAGCCCTACCGCCTGCCCGCCGCCGGCGGCGTCGGCATCGTCACCATCTCGGGCGGCGATTGCAGCTTTCTCGCCGATATCTGCGAGCGCAATGGCGTGGACCTGCCCGAGCCCGCCGGCGCCACCTACGAGGCGTTGCGCCGCCACTTCGACAAGGAGGGCTTCAACGGCAACCCCCTGGACATCGAGGAGCTGCACTGGGCGAACCGCCCCGGATATCTCGAATGCCTGGAAACCTTCATGCGCGACGACAACTTCGCGGTGGTCTGTTGCCGCCTGAACCTGCCCAAGAGCCCTAGCGACCGCCTGACGGATTTGTACCGGGAGTCGACGGCCGCGCTCCGGCGCGGCGGCAAGCCGTTCCTGTTCCTCTCCCGTGCGAGTGAGCAGCTCGACCGCTCCTGGTTCGAGTTCTTCAACGAGTTGGGCGTGCCCTTGCTGCTGGAGTACGAGAAGTCGCTGTGCGCGGTGCGCGACGTCCTCGCGCTGTCGCGGCGGCGCACAAGCGTCGCGTCCGGCGTGGCGGCGGCGCCCGTGGGGGACACCGCGGAGACCGAGGCGCTTCGTCCGCTTCTCGCCGGCGGCGATGCCTCCCACGCCACGGTGCGGCGGCTGCTTCGGGCCTACGGCATCCCAACGGCCCCGGAGAGCCTGACCCGCTCCCGCGAGGAGGCGGCCGGAGCCGCCGCGGACATGGGATTCCTGGTGGCCCTGAAGGTCGAATCCGCGGACCTGCCCCACAAGACCGAGGCGGGAGGCGTGCGGCTCAACCTGACGAGCGTGGAAGAGGTGGGGCAGGCTTACGACCGGCTGCTGGAGGATGTGGCGAGGAATGCGCCGGATGCCCGCATCGACGGCGTGCTGGTGCAGAAGATGGTGGAAGGGGTGGCCGAGGTCATCATCGGCGCGTCGCGCACGCCGGACCTGGGCATCTGCCTCGCGTTCGGCCTGGGCGGCATCTACACCGAGGTGCTGAAGGACGTGTCGTTCCGGCTGCCGCCGCTGGGCCTCGAAGAGGCCCACGACATGATCCGTGAGATTCGCGCCTACCCGCTTCTCACCGGTGCGCGCGGCCGGCCCAAGGCCGATGTCGCGGCCCTGGCGGAAGCCGTGGTGGCGCTGTCCAGGCTGGCGCTGGACTTTCGGGAGGAAGTAGACGAAATCGAATTCAATCCTCTGATGGTCCTGCCCGAGGGACAGGGGGTTCTGGCCGTGGACACGCTGGTCCGGCGCGCCGATGCGCGGGAGCCCACGCCACGCCCGGCGCGCCGGGACGTGTAGGGGCGGGTCTCAAACCCGCCCGTGTACGCGCATTCAAGGAGTACGATCATGAAGATCACGGACATACAGCTCGAAGCTCTGGAGCTGCCGTACAAGAAGCCCCTCATCACCGCCACCAACCAGTTCTACTCGTCCAACGGCTTTCTGGTGAGCGTGGAGTCGGACTCGGGGCACACCGGCTACGGTTACATCGACGTGTTTCCCCGGACGGGCGAGACCCCCGCTTCGGTCCGCTACGCCATCGAGGAGATCATGGGGCCACTCCTGGTGGGGCAACCCGTCGAGGAGTTGAACCGGCTGAACCGGCTCATCAATTTCCGCATGGTGGACAACCGGCGCGCCAAGGGCGGCGTGGACATGGCGCTGTACGACCTGCTGGGCAAGTGCTACGGCGCGCCCCTCTACGTGCTTTTGGGCGGGCTGGTGCGCGAGGAGATCACGGTCATCAAGATGGTGAGCGTGGGGTCGCCGATGGAGATGGCGCGGGAGTGCCGGGAACTGGTGGGCCAAGGCTATCGCGCTCTCAAGCTCAAGGTTAAGGGCGAGGTGAGCCTGGACCTGGCGCGGATCACGGCGGTGCGCGATGCGGTAGGTCCGGACATCTACATCAAAGTGGACGCCAACGAGGCATTCGATGCCAAATCCGCCATCCGCATGGCCGCGGGGATGGCCGAGCTGGGAGTGGCGGTGTTCGAGCAGCCGCTGTCACGGCATCACGAGGTGGCGCTCGCCGAGGTGAAGGGTCAGTCGAGCATCAAGATCGAAGCCGATCAGTCGGCCGGCTCGGTGCATGATGCTTTCAGGCTCATCCGCGACAACGCTTGCGACTCCATCAACACCGGCATCCTCAAGGCCGGCGGCGTACAGCAGGCGCGCCAGATCACCGACATGTGCGCCCTGACCGGAACCGAGTGCGGCCTCAGCAACATCGCGGCGTGCATGGTGGGCGACGCGGCCCTGCTGCACCTGGCCCTCAGTTCGCCGGGGGTGTCCGAGTACTGCGAGATCGGCGAGTGCGAGGCCCTGACCGGCGACCCGTTCACCGGCATCAAGGTGGTGGACGGCAAGCTCGGCGTCCCGGAAGGCTCCGGCCTGGGCGTCACCCGGACCTGACCTTGGGTAACGGTGTAACCATCCGCGGTTCGCTGCCCGGCGTCTGGCCGCGAGTGGAGGCCGGTCCCGGCTTTGCGCCGCGGTTCCCGTGGCTGGGCGGCGACCTTCAGACGCTCCGGTACTATTTCTTCCCCGCCAGCGAGGACCTGTCGGCCTGGCCCCAGGAACGTCTGAGCCTCCCCGTTCCGGGCGGGGACGGCGACACGCTGCTTGCCGCTCTCCATCGCCCGGAGGGTGCCACGGACCGGCCGTTGGTGATCCTGGTGCACGGCCTCACCGGCTGCGAGGGCAGCTCCTACATGTTCGAGACCACCCGCTCTTTCCTGCGGCTCGGATATCCCGTCATGCGCCTCAACCTTCGTGGCGCCGGGCCGTCGCGGACGACCTGCCGCCGGAGCTATTGCGGGGGCTCCGGAGACAACGTCGAAGCGGCGCTGGCGGTCCTCGACATCGAGGAGGCGCGTCGCGGCATCGTTCTCGTGGGGTTCTCCCTCGGCGGCACCGTGATCCTGCACTATCTGGCGCAAACTGCCCGGGCGGTCTCTCCCCTTTGTGCGATTACGGTTTCAACGCCTCTCGATCTCGGGGCGGTCATCCGCAGGCTGATGCGCCCCCGCAATACGCTCTACCACCGGTGGCTGCTGGCACGCATGAAGGAGGCGGTCATTGGCGGCGCCTCCGAGATCTCCCCGGAGCAACAGGCGGCCGTCCTGGCCGCCCGCAGCATCCGCGAGTTCGACAACGCTTTCACCGCCCCTCACCACGGTTTCGCGGACTGCGACGACTACTACACGCGCTGCTCGGTCACCGGATTGCTCGACCGCATCGACACGCCGCTGCTGCTGCTACACGCCAGGAACGATCCCTGGATCCCGGCCGATCCCTACGAGGACATCGCTCGTGACGTGCCGCCAAACGTGACCCTGCTGCTCACCGACAACGGCGGCCACGTGGGTTTCCACGACCGCCGTAACGTCACCCCCTGGTACAACACGGTTATCCAGGCGTACCTGGAGCGACGACTCCACCCCACGCAATAGACCGGTACGAAGTGGGGGCGCAACCGTGCGCTCGTCACCGGCTCAGAATGATCGAGATGGTGCCGGTCATGACCGCGAAGGTGCCGGTGACGGTGCGGGTGTTGATGCGCTCCAGGCCGCGCAGGAAGACCACGGTGAGGATGAGCGTCCACAAGGGGCTCGAGGCGACGATGGGTGACACCACCACGACGCGGCCGAGGCTCACGGCGATGAGGGACAGGAGCGAACCGGCGGATTCGAAGAAGCCCGAAAGGATGAACGGGGGCACGGCGCTGCGGTTGAGCACGAACTGCTCGGTGCGGAGACGGACCTGGACGTACGGGCCCAGCGAGACGAAGGACACGATGGCCAGGATGGCGGCGAAGTAGAGCGGTTCGTTGGAGATGTCGAAGGCGATGCGCCTGATCGGGAAGGCGACGCCCGCGAAAAGGGCCGCCAGCAGCGAGAAAATTCCCTCCCACCAACGATAGCGCAAGCCCGATTCCGCCGGCTGCCAGGAAATCAACGCGATGCCGCCCACCACCAGAAGGGTCCCGGCAATGATGCCGGGACTGGCCTGCTCCCCCAGGAAGGCGATGGCGATGACCGCGCTCCACAGCGGATAGGTATTGCGCAGGGGCTCGGCCCGGGCGGCGCCCAGGCGGTGGATGCCGGTCAACTGCAGCAGGCTCGTGGCGGTCTGAAGAACTCCCAGTCCGACGAACAGCAGCAACGGCGTCCACTCGACGTGGGGAATCCCGCCCATCAGGAACACCCCGCTCCAGAACACGACGGTGCGCAGAGAGAGCAGCACGCAGGCCGCGGTCAGCGGGGAAGAGTGGTGCATACCCATGCGCGCGGTGATGGTGCCTCCGGAGTAGAGGATGGCGGCGGCCAGGGCGATGAACTCTGGTCGCATGGGTCACAGCAGCGGCAGGATGGCGCCGAAAAGCACACCTTCGAACAGCGTCCGTTGCAGCACGAACTCCAGGCTCACGTACACCAGCGCCCACACCGTCACGGCCGCCACCGCGCACCGCGTCCAGGAGAGCCGGGCGAAGCTTCGCAGGAACAGGACCATGTAGATGGGGATGGTGAGGAGGAAACCGATGAGGAGCACCAGCACGCAGAAGACCCCGAGCCACGCCACGACGGGGGCGGCTTTGGCCCAAGGTGCCACCTCCACGGAGTCGTCCGGGGCCGCACGCGGGGAGAGCAGCTCGCGTCCGAGGCAGAACAGGATGAACACCAGGGTCGGGATTCCCAGCACCAGCGGCACCAGCCCGCCCTGTCCATCGAAGCCGAAGGACGGAATGACCACCAGCAGCACCACCGCCAGGTAGAGCAGGTTGACGATCACGTAGCTGTAGTTCACGCGGTTCATGGCTTCGGCGTCGCGCGAGTGCGCATCCGGGTAATTACCGGGACCGCCACCATCGTCAGGATGAGGATCCAGGAGATGACGCTGTTGAAGAAGCCGAGATAGCTGCCGTCGTGGATCCTGAGCGTCAGCAGGAACGATTTCTCGGCGAGGTTGCCCAGCACGAAGCCGATGACCAGCGGCAGCACCGGCACGCCCGCCCGCCGCATGCCGAAGCCGAGGATCCCCAACAGCACGACCAGCACCACGTCCCAGATGTTCTCCCGCAGGATGTAGGTGCCCGCCAAGGCTACCACCGCGATGATGGCGGAAAGGTAATGCACCGGCACCCGGGTGATGATGGCCAGGTAGCGGGCGGCCAGCAGGCCGAAGATGCTGGCGAAGGCATTGGAGACGACGTAGCCGTTGAGCAGGGTCCAGATGAAGATGGGGTTGTCGAGGATCAACTGCGGCCCGGGCGAGACCCCGTGCATGATGAAGATGCTCAGCAGCAGCGCCATGGCCAGGCTTCCGGGAATGCCGAAGCTCAGGGTGGTCAGCAGCGCGCCGCCGTCCTTGGAGTCGTTGGCCGCCTCGCTGGCGATGACGCCCTCGGGATTGCCGGTGCCGAAAGTGTCGGGGCTCCTGGAGGACTGTACGGCCACCGTGTAGGCGATGAGGTTGGCGGTCTCGCCGCCCACCCCGGGGATAATCCCCACCAGGGTGCCGATGGACGAGCTGCGCAGCAGGCAGACGGCGTAGCGGAAGTTCTCCATCACTCCCTGCCACGCGCCCCGGATGCTGGCCTGGATGTTGTCGCGGGCGATGGTGCCGCCTTGGGCCGAGTAGTTGATCAGCTCGCCGATGGCGAACAGCCCCACGAAGAACGGGATCAGGGGAATGCCGTCCCACAGATACTCGCTGCCCATGGTGTAGCGGATGAGGCCGGTGGGCTCGTTGAGGCCCACCAGCGACAGCAGGATGCCGACCCCGCCTGCGATGAGGCCGTTAAGAAGCGAGCCCTGGCTCACCGTGGCGGTGGTGACCAGCCCGAACACCACGAGCCAGAAAATCTCGGGGTGGCCGAAGGCGATCACCAGCGGGCGCATGACCTGGATCAGCAGCGCCAGGATCACGAGGCCGAACAGCGCCCCCAGCAGGCAGGCCCCGGCAGAAAGCCCCAGCGCCCGCGCGGCTTCGCCGCGCTTGGCCATGGGGTAGCCGTCGAAGCAGGTGGCGGCGTTCACCGGGGTGCCCGGGGTGTTGAGCAGGATGGCGCTGATGGAGCCGCCGAAAGAGCTAGCGCCCATGATGCCGGAGAACAGGTAGACCGCGGTGATGGCGTCCCAGGTGAAGGTGAACGGCAGCAGCATCGACATGGCGAGGATGCCGCCGAGCCCCGGCACCGCGCCGAAGATCAGGCCGATGACGCTGCCGACGAACAGCGTCAGAAGGACGTGCGGCTCGCCGATGGTGACCAGCGCGGCGCCGAATCCCTCAAACATGAATACGGGTGTCCCGGTTCACGACAAGGTGGACTACCGCACCGGGAAGGGCGCCGCGGACGGAGCACGGAGAGGGCCGGGCATGGGCGGAAGTACCGCGACACGGCCCCGCGCGTGCGGGACCGTGTCGCAAGCGGGCACGGGAATCACTTGATGTACTTCTTGAGCAACGCGGAGTTCTTCTGCACCAGAGCGAGCATGTCGGCGACCAGCTTGGTGGTGTCTTTCTTGCTCAGCGGAGCGACGATGTTGCCGTTGGCCTCGATCTTCTCCTTCAGCGCCGCGTCGTTGTTGGCCTTCACCAGGGCCGCCTCTATAACGGAAGCGATCTCGGGAGGCGTCTTGGGCGGCAGCGCGTAGAGGTTCTGTCCCACCAGCGAGGACGACCCCAGTTCCGGGAATCCCTGCTCCACGCCCGTGGGGATGTTCGGGAACTTGGGATGCCGTTTCGGCAGGTACACGACGATGGCCTTGGCCTCGCCCGACTGCACCGCCGTGGTCCAGCGCTTGACCAGCGGCAGGTTGGTGATGGAGAAGTCGCCGCGGATGATGCCGGTGATCAGCTCGGGGCCCTTGAAGCCGGCGATGAACTCCACCGGAAAGCCCACCAGGTTGGCGGTGATGACCGAGATCGGGAACGTGTTCCCGCCGGTCCCGGTGATGCCCGCCTTGATGGGCTTCTTGGCCGTCTTCATCTGCTTGAGCGACGTCCACTGGTCCTTGCCCGCCTTGGTGGTGGCCTGCATGAAGTACGGGTTGGACACTTGGCGTCCGATCCAGGTGAAGGTCCGCAGGTCGGGGTCCATTCCCCGCGCCGCTTGGTTGACAGCCTGCCCGGGCAGGTTGATGGCGGCCATGGTATGGCCGTCGGGCTTGGACCGGTTCAGGATGGTCACGGAGTTCCGGCCCCCGGCCCCCGGCACGTTCCGGATCACCACGGGCACGCCCAGAGCCTTCGACATCACCTCGCCCTGGAGTCTGGCGGCGGTGTCCATGGCGCCGCCGACCGAGAATCCCACCAGGATGGTGATGGGCTTGCTGGGCTTCCAGGCGGCCGTCGCCGGCGTCGCCGCCAGCGCCAGCGACATGGCTACGAGCGCCACGAGGGAGGCTTTCAACAACGATCTCGGAATTCGCATCATGGGCTCCTTTCGGTTTGACGAAGATCTCTTCAGGAAAACACCTTCCAGACGATGGCCATGGTGAAAGCGAGGTTGAAGCCGATCATCCACTTCAACAGAAGCAATTGCCCTTCGATCCGTTGGGTGTCGGCCTTGGTAGCCAATTGCGTTTCGATGGCTTCCGCGAACGCCTCTTTCTGCGCTTCCGCGAAGGCGACGGCCTGCCTGTGTTCAAGTCCCGCCTCTTCAAGACGTTGCGCGAACTTCAGTGTATCGAATGTCGTGAGACTCATGGTGGTGTTTGTAGCGGTACAGCACCAACGCGCGTGAAAAGTTTCGCACTCCTTCAATCTCCGGTCAAGGTCTTTGGTGGTCGCAGCAGCGACGGGTCGAATGCCTCCAGCAACCCCTCCAGCCGCACCTCCCGCACCTTGTCCTGGGGCGGCCGCGCCCGTTGTGGGTACTGCACCGGCGGCGCCGGCTTGGTGGCGTCCAGGATCATGACCGCGCCCATGACCGGCTCGTGGGTTCCGTCCACCGTATAGGTCCAGTTGGACGGCAGCAGGTCGCCGGGCCCGTTCCAGTCGGGGATCGTCAGCACGTCCTTGTCCGGGCGCATGCGTGTCCCCACCGCCCAGGTCACCTCGGGTTCGTTGAACACGTTGATGTCGTCGTCCACCACCACCACGCAGCGGAGGTTTTCGGGCTCCGTCGAGATGGCGGCCATGGCCGCGCGCTTGACCTCCGAATCCTTGGTCTTGCGGATGGAGATGTAGCAGTGGGTGCGCGCGTGGGCCGGCACGTTGACGTTGACCACGCCGGGGACGGCCTCCCGGACCCGCCGGTAGATGGTGCCCATGCGCGGCAGGCTGCCCAGCACCAGGTGTTCCTGGCCCGCGGGGAAGACGTCGTAGTAGACGGGGTTCCGGCGCATGGTCATGGCCGACACGTGCATCACCGGCTGGGCGCCGACGCTCACGTAGTAGCCGGTCCACTCGCCGAAGGGGCCTTCGAGGCGGGTCTCGTCCGGCAGGAGCCGCCCTTCGATGACGATCTCGGCGTGGGCCGGCACCATGAGGTCCACGGTCTCGGCCTTCACCAGCTCGATGGGTTCTTGCAGGAGCGCGCCCGCCTCGGCGAACTCGCCGCCGATGCCCGGCAGCCGCGACACCGCCCCGAGCATGAAGGTGGGGTAGTGTCCGATGACCAGGGCGAACTCGGTGGCCGCGCCGCGCTCGGAGTTGCGCCGGTAGATGTAGCCGCCGTGGTGGCTGCCCTGGATGTAGACGCCGAGGGTGCGGGGATCGTGGAGCTGATGACGGTAGAGGCCGGCGTTCTGGGCCCCGGTATCGGAGTCCTTGAGGATCATGACCCCGCCGGTGATGTAGGGCCCGGCGTCGAGCTCGTTGTGGAACGGGATGGGGAGCGCCGACAGGTCCACCGCGTCTCCCTTGAGCACCACCTCCTTCACCGGCCCGTCGCTGACGGTCTCCGCCTGAATGGGGTTGGCCTGCCGCTCGCCGTAGACCCGGGCCATGTCCGGCACGCTGGTGCCCAGGGCCAGCGCCAGCCGCTCGTAGGTGGCGGTCAGGTTGATGACCAGCGGCATGGACGAGCCTTCCACGTCGGTGAAGAACAGCGCGGGAAACCGGCCGTCTTCGGCGAGCCTGTCGGCGATGGCCGTGATGTCGAACTTTCGGTCCACCCGCCGGGTGACCATGTGGATCTGGTCCGCCGACGAGGCCGCCAGTTGCTCGATAAAGGCGCGCAGGTCCTTCGCCATGGATGGTCCTTTCGTCGTTGCCCGTCGATCCTTCCTTAACACACTCCCGCGCGGTTGTTCACGGGTGCTGTCCGCGGCGCCCTGGCCCGTATGGAAAGCGGCCGTCGGTCCTTGAAATCCCGCCTCCTATGTCATAGACGGTAGGTTTTCCGAGAGACCGGCCCCATGGGAACTTATCTGCTCCGCCGACTGATCGGGACGATCCCGGTCATGGTACTGATCAGCCTGCTGGTGTTCCTGCTGATCCAGGCGGCTCCGGGCGACCCCACGCTCATGCTGCTGGGTGAGGACAGCACCCAGGAGGACATCGACCAGGCCACGAAACGGTGGGGCCTCGACCAGCCCATCTACGTCCAGTACGTCAAGTTTTTCATGTCCGCGGTCCAGGGGGACTTCGGCCGCTCCTTCAAGTACGACGAGCCGGTGCTGGACGTGATCATCAACCGTATCCCGGCTACGCTGGAGCTGGCCTCGGCGTCGGTCATCATCGCGGTCATCTTCGCCATACCCCTGGGGGTGTGGGCCGCGGCCAAGCCCAACTCGTGGGTGGACAACACCGGCACCACCTTCGGCCTGTTCGGCATCAGCATGCCCAGTTTCTGGTTCGGGATCATGCTGATCCTGCTGTTCGCCGGCATACTCAATATTCTCCCGTCCGCGGGACGGGATACCTACGGCATCTCCGGCGAGCCCATCACCGGGTTCTACATTCTCGACAGCGCGCTGCAGGGCAACTGGGCCGGCGTTCGCGACGGCGCGGAGCACGTGTTCCTGCCGGCGTTGGCGCTGGGCTCCAACATGCTGGGGATCCTCATGCGGGTGACCCGGTCGTCGGTGCTGGAGGTCATGCACGAGGAGTACGTGACCACGGCACGGGCCAAGGGGCTGGTGGAGCGCAAGGTGCTGTGGCGCCACGTGGTGAGCAACGCGCTGATTCCGGTCATCACCGTGGTGGGGCTGGAGCTTGGCACGCTGCTGAGCGGCTCGATCATCGTGGAAACGGTCTTCTCGTGGCCCGGCAGCGGCAGCCTGCTGGTCACCGCACTCAACGCCCGGGATCATCCGCTGGTGACCGGGCTGGTGCTGGTGTACACGGCGGCGTTCGTCGCCATCAATTTCCTGATCGACGTGCTCTATGCAATCATCGACCCCAGAATCCGGTATTGACATCGGCAACATGGGCCAGCCGGAAGCCGGGACCACACGGCGCGGCGGCCAGTGGTGGCGCCCGTGGATGCGGACCAAGGTCTACATGGGCGGCTCCATCGTCGTGATATTCGCCATCGTGGGAGCCCTCGGGCCGTACGTGGCGCCTTACGATCCCAACCACCAGAGCCTCGAGACCATGCTGCAGGCGCCCCAGTGGTTCTGGGGGGCGCACTTTCTCGGCACCGACAACCTCGGCCGGGACATCCTGAGCCGCATCATCTTCGGCGCCCGGGTCTCCCTGCTGATCGCCTTCGCCGTGGTGTTCATATCCGGCGTCGTGGGCGTGGTGCTGGGGGCCACCTCCGGCTATTTCGGCGGCAATGTCGACTTCACCATCCAGAAGTTCGTGGAGGTGGTGTGGGCGTTTCCGCCGCTCTTGCTGGCGCTCAGCATCATGGCGTTCCTGGGACAGGGGCTCGGCAACCTCATCCTGGCGCTGGTGGCGCAGCGCTGGATCCAGTACTGCCGGGTGACGCGGGGGCAGAGCCTGTCGCTCAAGGCGCGGGAGTTCGTCATCTCCGCCAAGTCGCTGGGAGCCAGCCACACCCAGATCATCGCGCGCCACATCATCCCCAACCTCATCCAGGTGTCGCTGGTCATCGGCACCTTCGCCATGGCCTCCTCCATTATTTCGGAGGCGAGCCTGAGCTTCCTCGGCCTGGGCGTGCCTCCCGAGATCCCCACCTGGGGCACCATGCTCGCCGACGGCCGCATCTACATCAGCACGGCTTGGTGGCTGGCGCTCTTCCCGGGCCTGTCCATCTTCGTGACCGTGCTGGGGATCAACCTCCTGGGCGACGCCCTGCGGGACGTCCTGGACCCGAGGCTCAAGCGGGCGGGAACCTACATTTGACATCCTCGACGCCACGGCTGGGCATGGTGCTGTATCACGGCATCGACAGCGGCGGCGAGTTGCGCAACTATGCCCGCGTCGCGGAGGAGGCGGGCTTCGACTCCCTGTGGGTGACCGAGCGCTACTTCCACGAGGAGACCTTCTCGCTGCTGGGCTTCCTTGCCGCCGCCACGACGCGCATTCGGCTCGGCCTCGGCGTCACCAATCCCTACACGCGGAACCCGGCGCTGCTGGGCATGTCCGCGGCGACCCTGGACCGGATTTCCGGGGGCCGCTTCCTGCTCGGGCTGGGGCGGAGCGACAAGTGGGTCATCGAGGGCCGCATGGGCATGCCCTACGAGCGGCCGCTGGCCCACATGAAGGAGACGGTGGCGCAGCTCAGGCGGCTCCTGGCGGGCGAGCGCGCCAGCGGCGCGGCCGCCTATTGGGACTTGAAGGCCGTGCGGCTGGCGGTGAAGCCGGCGCAGGAACGCCTGCCGATCTACCTGGCGGCCATCGGCCCCAAGGCGCTGCGGCTGGCGGGCGCGGTGGCCGACGGTGTGCTGCTCAACGCCTACGTGCCGGCGAGCTACGTGCGCTACGCGGTCGGGGAGATCGCGGCGGCGGCCCGCGAGGCCGGGCGCGATCCGGCCTCCATCGACATCGCCTGCATGCTGATCGTGCGGCTGACCGACGATCCCGCGCGAATGATGCCCGCCCTCAAGGAACGGATGGTGCGGCTCCTGGCCGAGCCCTTCGTGGGGGAGGTGTTGTTGGAGCGGGGCGGCTTCGACCCGGGCATTCTGCCGGAGCTTCGCGCCACCGCGGAGGATGGCGGCGAGAAGGCGGCCATGGGCCTGATCACCGACGCCATGGTGGAGTCGTTCTACCTGCTGGGCGATGCTTCGGAGTGCTGCCGCCGCATCGACGAATACCGCGAAGCCGGGGTGGACCATCCGTTGCTGCTCCCCCGGCTTGAGGATTACGACAGTGCCGTCGAGGCTTTGGGGCCGCGAGCGTAGGTGGCTCGCCCGTGGCTCGATGGCAACATGCGACGGTGCAACCATATGATGATCTAAGCGTAGTCATATGATGAACTCCGATAGGCCGAATCTGCGGCCCCGCAAACCGCTCAACGTCCGGTTCTTCTACGGCTGGGTGGTGGTGGCGACGACCTTCACGGCATCGCTCATGGCCGCGGGTATCCGCGCCGCTCCGCAGACCTTCGTGCGGCCGCTGGAAGCGGAATTCGGCTGGGGCCGGGGTGCGATAAACGCCGCCGTATCTCTCAACCTGGTGCTTTATGGGGCCATCGGCCCCTTCGCCGGGCGCGTCCAGGACCGCCGGGGACCGCGGGTGGTGATGCTCGTGGCGCTGACGCTGTTGGCGGTGGGGGCGGGGGCGACCGCGTTCATCAACTGGCTGTGGGAGTTCCTGCTGGTGTGGGGCCTGATCGTCGGCACCGGCGCGGGCGGCATTTCGTCGGTGCTGGCCGCCAGCGTGGCCCATCGCTGGTTTGTGCGCCACCGCGGCGTGGTGCTGGGGCTGCTGAACAGCGCCGGCTCGACCGGGCAGCTCATCTTCATCCCGGTGGTATTGGGCATGGTCGTGGCCTGGGGCTGGCGCGTCGCCGCCATGACCCTTTCGAGTCTGGCGGTGGTGGCCTTCCTGCTGGTGTGGTGGCTCATGCGCAGCGATCCGGCGGATGTGGGGGAGGAGGCGCTGGGCGAGTCGGAGGCCAACGCGTCCGCGGCCGCGAGACCGGGCGGCATGGCACCGGTCACCACCACAGCGGTGCGGGACGCGCTCCGGACCCGCACCTTCTGGCTCCTGGCCGGCGGCTACGCCATCTGCGGCGGGACCTCCAACGGCCTCATCGGGGCGAACATGATCCCTCACGCGCTGGACATCGGCATCAGCCACCAGGTGGCCAGTATAACCGTGGGGATCATGGCCGGTCTGAATTTCGTCGGAACCATGGGGGCCGGATGGCTCTGCGACCGCATGGACCCGCGCAAGGTGCTGGCCTGGATCTACGGTCTGCGGGCGGTCTCGCTGTTCATCCTGCCGTCGGTCACCGGCCCCGCCGGCATGTTCGTCTTCGCGGTGATCTACGGCCTGGACTGGTTCGCGACGGTGCCGCCGGTGGTGGCCATCGCCGGCAACACCTTCGGCAAGAACTCGGTGGGCAGCATCTATGGCCTGATCTTTCTGGCGCACCAACTGGGCGGCGCCGCCATGGCCCAGGGCAGCGGCATCGCCTACGATGTGTTCGGCGACTACGTCCCGTCCTTCCTCACCGGCGCGGTGCTGGCCGTGCTGGCCGCGGGCATGTCGCTGGCCATCGCCAAGGACCCGCCGGTCCGTCTGGCGCCGCCCCAGCCCGGACTGGCGGCCACGTAGGAAACGGTGATGGCGTCCTTCGACTTCGCGCCGCTGGTGCTCCGCTACGCTCAGGACGAACGGAATGAAAGCATTTCCGTTCGTCCTGAGCCCTTCGACAAGCTCAGGACAGGCATAGCAAAGCCAAGCCGAAGGACGCCGTGCCGGACCGGTTGTGACCTGACGGAGACACCCAATGCCTTGTGATCCCGACTACCTCAGCTTTTCCGACGCGGAGTACGAGCGCCGCCATGCGGCGGTGCGGGCGCGCATGGACCGCATGGGCCTGGAGGCCGTGGTGTTCTACGGCAGCCGTACGGCGCCGGACATCCACTACCTGAGCAACTGGCTTGCCACCTCCGAGGCATACTTCGTCTACCTGCGCCAGGGGGAGGCCACCCTGTTCGTGCAACTGTCCAACCACCTGCCCAATGCCAGGCGCATGGCCGTCGTGGATGACGTCCGTTTCGGGGGATCGAGCCCCACGGGCTCGGTGGATTCGGTGCCGCGGGTGCTGGAGAACCTGAAGGACCGGGGGCTTGAGAAGGCTACGGTGGGGCTTTGCGGCAACGTTCCCTACCGGCACTATCTGCGCCTGGTGGAGGCCCTGCCCGAAGTCGAGTGGAAGGACTTCAGCGCTGAGATGCGCGACCAGCGCCAAGTGAAGAGCGCCGAGGAGATCGAGCGGCTGCGCCAGGCCGCGGCCATGAGCGACGACTCGGTGGCGGCGCTCACCGAGCACGCGCGACCCGGCATCCCCGAGCACGAGCTGGCGCGGATCGTCGAGGACGTCTACCTGGGCAAGGGCGGCATCAACGGCATCCACTTCATGATCACCACATCCATGCACGACCCCAGGGGCGGCGTGCCCCAGCAGCATCTCTCCAACCGCATCCTGCGGAAGGGCGACGTGCTGGTCACCGAGATCAGCACCAACTACGCCGGCTACACCGGCCAGGTCCTGCGCACCTTCACCATCGGCGAGGAACCCACCCCCGAGTACAGGCGCCTCCACGACGTGGCCATGGAGGCCTTCGACCGCATCGCCGGCGTCATCAAGGCCGGTGCCGGAACCGAAGAGGTGCTAAAGGCGGCGGACGTGGTCCACGAACGCGGCTTCACGGTCTACGACGACGTGGTCCACGGCGCCAGCCAGTTGCCGCCGATCCTGCGGACGTCGACGACCAGCCGCGGGGCGCCGCCCGACTTCCGTTTCGAGACGGACATGTGCCTGGTGATCCAGCCCAACGTGGTGACCGAGGACGGCTTGCGCGGGGTGCAGTTCGGCGAGATGATGCGGGTGACCGATACCGGGCTGGAAAAGATGCACGACTGCCCGCGGGAGCTGATCGTGTGCCGCAACGGATGACCGCGGCCGGTTCGTTGACCGGCCACGGGCGAGTCTGAAGCTCGCCACCGCGGTCGTCGCGTCTTACCGACGACTGTAGTCCCGCGCATCTTGGGGGGATCTGCTCGTGAGACGCAAGACTCGGCGCGACAAGAGATACGAGGCCGTCTGGTTGGCGCTGGCGCTCTGGACGGTGGTGCACCTGTCCCCGGCGGGTGCGGCTGAGGACCCCGTGGCGCGGGGGAAATACCTCGTCCGGGCCGGTCTGTGCATCGCCTGCCACACCGACTACAAGAACAAGGGCGCGGAGCTTGCCGGCGGCTACGCCATCGAGGTCCCCTTCGGCAAGATCTACAGCACCAACATCACGCCGGACCCCGAGACCGGCATCGGCGGGTGGAGCGACGAAGAATTCCTCAGGGCCATGCGAGAGGGCATCGGTCGACGCGGCCAGCACCTTTTTCCCGCCTTCCCCTACACCGCCTTCACCAGGATGTCCGACGAGGACATCCTGGCCCTCAAGGCATACCTGTCCACGGTCAAGCCCGTGCGCAGGGAGAACCGGGAGCCCGAGTTGACCGTGCCCTTCAACTGGCGCTTTCTGCTGGCGGGCTGGAAGTGGCGCTATTTCAACGAGGGCGCGTGGACGCCCAACCCCAGGAGACCCGCCCAGTGGAACCGGGGTGCCTATCTCGTCCAGGCGGTCACGCACTGTGCCGAGTGCCACACGCCACGGGATTGGGCCGGAGGGCTGAAGCCGGAGCTTCTCATGGCGGGGGCCGCCGACGGCCCCGAGGGCGAGACCGCGCCCAACATCACGCCGCACGAAAAGACCGGCGTCGGCGACTGGTCGGTGGAGGACATGGTGGAGCTCCTGAAGAGCAGCTACAAGCCCGACGGCGACAACGTCCAGGGCCTCATGGAACGGGTCGTCATCCATGGCTACGAGCACATGACCGACGAGGACCTCACCGCCATCGCCGTCTATCTGCGCTCGCTGCCGCCCATCGACAACCGCATCGAATAGCGGGTCAGGTCAGGCCCAGCAGTTTGGCGGCGTTCCCCCCGCACACCGCGTCGCAGCCGCCCAGCCCGGCTTGCTCCAGCAGTTCCAGCGGATCGCTCTCGCCCATGTCGTAGGGGTAGTCCGTGCCCAGCATGAGCCGCTCCTCGCCCGCCAGTTCGCGCAGGAAAGCCAGCATGCGCGGGTCGTGCAGGATGGTATCGAAATAGAAGCGGCGGAAGTACGTTTCCGGGTCGCCGGGGACCGCCCGGGCCGCCGCCACCGCCCCGTGGCCGTGGACCACGCGCCCTAGAAGGTAGGGAAGGGCGCCGCCCCCGTGTACCAGGCAGATGTTGAGGGACGGGTAGCGCTCCAGCACGCCGCCCAGGATCAACGAGGCCGCGGCGATGGCCGTGTCCACGGGATTGCCCACCAGGTTGTTCATGTAGTACCGGCTCAACCGCTCCGCGGCAGCGACCCGGTGCGGGTGCAGTTGAACCAGCACGCCCAGGTCGGCGGCGCACTCGAAGAACGGCCGGAACGCCTCGTCGTCGAGGTTCACCCCGTTGATGTGGGTGCCGATCTCCACCATGGGGATGCCCAGCACTTCCACCGCGTACCGGAGCTCCTCCACCGCCTCCCGTCCCGCCTGCATGGGCACCGTGGCCACCGGGATCAGCCCGGGCGTCCCGCGCGCCGCCTCGGCGTTGGTCTCGTTGAAGAGGCGTGACACCGCCTGCCCGTGAACGCCTTCCAGTTGATACGTCACGATGGTCATGGGCGGCGACAGCACCTGCCGGTCCAGCCCCCGCTCCCGCATGGCGCTCACCCGCGCCGGCAGGTCCGAAAGGAACGGCTGCAGCGATGAGGGACGGCCGTCCCCGACCCGCAGCGACAGCCGACCCGAGGCGTCCTCCTCGATGTGGCACCCGTGCCGGGCGCCGTCCCGGCGCATACCCTCGATCCACTCGAGCGGGGTGAAGTGGGCGTGGATGTCGATGACTTCTTTAGGCATTTTACTCTTCCCGAGGGCCACCTACTCCTTTTTCGCCATCACGTCGGCGGCGGCCAGATCCTCGCCGACCCGGTGGAACGGACGGCCCGAGTCGCTGATGGCCAGGACCACCACGATCTCGTCGGCGCGCGGGGCGTCGGGCACCGAGACCTGCATCGAGTCGAAGTGGCTGAACTTCCAGACGTCGTCCTTGTGGTGCAGCGGGCAATCGATGGCGGTCCCGGGACCGCCGATCTTCGTGGTCGAGGGCATGACCGAGCGCGCCGGCCCGACAATCTCGCGCACCGGCTTGCCAAGCCGCGGGTGCATCACCGCGGCGGCATGCTCGCGCTCGCCGTTCTCGCCCACGACCGCCGCCTTGCCGTAGCTGTGAACGGCGGCGCCGTCGATGCCCAGCGCGTCGATGGCGCGTTGGGCCAGCAGGCCGCCGAGCTCCGCGCCCGCTTTCTGCAACTCTTCGAGCCCCTCGTCATAGACCCCGGCATAGGGGTTGGCGATCACGGCGATGGCCGCGCACTGACGGGAGGCGGGCTCCACCGGGCGGTCCATCTCTCGCCGGGTTTCCTCGACGATGGTCACGAGCTTGCGGATCTCCATACGGCTTCCTCCTGGTCTCGATAGGCATAACTGGTTAGGGTACTACGCCACCAGCGACGTTCGTTGCAACGCCCGCGGCCGGGGTTCCCACGTCCGGCGCCGATCCCCATCCTGTCCCAGGAAGCTCGATTGACAAGCACTCCCCGATGTTGTTTCCTAGGGAACCCCGAAAAATCGGGCAGATACGGCGTTTACGCACAGGAGGACCGTCATGAGAAAGTGGGTTGTTATCGCGCTGTTGCTGACTCTGGTGGCCTTTACGCAAGCGACCACCGTTGCGGCGGCGGACTTTCCGAAGAAGAACATCACCATCATCGTCGCGGGATCTCCTGGCGGTGGGTTCGACCGGCTGGCCCGGGGCATCGGCAGGACCATGCGGAAGTACCTGCCCAAGGGCGTCCATCTCGTGGTCAAGAACATCACCGGCGGAGGACTGGTCATCGGTACGGTGGCCATGTACAAAGCCAAGCCCGACGGCTACACGCTGGGCCACCTGTTCACCGACGGCATGCTTGGCAAGCAGTTGATCAGCGGCGTCGCCAAGACCGGCTACGACGTCACCAAGTTCACCTATATCGCACGGGTCGGGGCCGAGCCCTACAGCCTTATCGTGGGCAAGAACTCCAAGTTTCATACGCTTGAGGACCTCCAGAAGGCCAAACGCGTGAAATGGGGCGTGGAGGGCATCGGCGTCTCGCGCTGGATCCCGACGTTCGTGACGGCCAAGGAGCTGGGCATCCAGATGGACGTCGTGTCGGGCTACCGCGGCACCAGCGAGGGCATACCGGCCATGATCCGGAATGACTTCGACGTCTACCTGCAGCCCATCGACCACCCCACCACCGCCACCTACATCGCGTCGGGCGACGTGAGGCCGATCCTTCACCTGCACAGCGAACGGCCGGTGAATGCTCCCAACACCCCGACGGCCGTGGAGAAGGGTGTCGATCTCCGCCTCTACGTGGGCCGCAGCATCGTGGCGCCGCCGGGTCTGCCCGACGACAGGAAGAAGATCCTGGAAGATCTGTTCATGAAGGCCATGACCGATCCGGAATACAAGGAGTTCCTGGCCAAGTCCAAGAGCCCCATCGTCCCCGGCGACTCCAAGGTGGCGCAGGCCGACCTGGAAAACTACGTGAAGAGCTACAGCAAGTATACCCAGGCCATGCGCGACGCGTTGCCAAAGTGAACGTGGTCTAGCGGCAGTCAGGGAACGGGGGTCCGTCTTCCGAGGGATCCCCGTTTCACGCTTCCACAGAAAGCGAAATTGGATGAATCACCCCGCGAGCCCGCAGTCCAAGCCACGCCCACCCATACCTTTGCCTTTCCACTACGCTTGGCTCATCGTGGCCGTGACCTTCTTCGCCAGCTTCAACGGGGCCGGGATCCGGGTGGTTCCCACCGTGCTCATCCATCCGCTCGAGGCGGACTTCGGATGGGCTCGCTCGGCCATCACCTTCGGAATTTCCATCAATCTCCTGCTCTACGGCGTCGCGGCGCCCTTTGTGGGATGGATCCTGGACAAGTACGGGCCGCGGCGGGTCATGCTGACCTCGCTTACCTTGCTCTCGACCGGTCTGCTCTGTACCACGCTGGTGACCCAGTTGTGGCAGTTCTGGCTCACCTGGGGCGTCATGGTGGGGCTCGGAGCCGGCGGTATGTCGGGTGTGCTCTCAGCCTCGGTGGCGCATCGCTGGTTCAACGCCCGGCGCGGACTTGCGGTGGGCTTGCTAAGCAGCGGCAGCTCCTCGGGACAGATCGTCTTCATCCCGTTCATGCTCTTCATCATTTCGTTCATGGGCTGGCGCATGGGCTCCTACGTGCTGGTGGGCTGCACGGTCGCGGCGGTGACGCTGGTATGGTTGTTGATGCGCGACAAACCGTCGGACATCGGGCTTGAGCCCTACGAAGAAGGGCAGGTGGACGACAAGATCCGGCTTGGCCGTGACGGAGCAGCTATGCCGCCGGCACCGCCCGCAACCCCGCCGGGGCCGGTCATGGGCATCCGGGACGCCATCAAGACCCCGACCTTCTGGCTCCTGTGCGGCGTGTTCTCCATCTGCGGCGGAACGGCCAATGGACTCATCGGAACCCACCTGATTCCCCATGCCCTGGAGAACGGCTTCGACAAGGTCACGGTAGGCACGGCGGTCACCATCATGGGGACCATGAACATCGTCGGGACCCTGTTCTCCGGCTGGTTGGCGGACCGTGTCGACCCGCGGAAGCTCATCGCCGCGGTCTTCACCTTGCGGGGGCTGTCGCTCTTCTACCTGACCTTCGTGGACAACACCCAGGGACTCATCATCTTCACCATCATCTACGGGCTCGACTGGTTCGCCACGGTTCCGCCGGTGGTGATGATCGCGGGGCAGACTTTCGGCAAACAGTCCATCGGCCGCATCTACGGCTGGATCTTTCTGTCGCACCAGATAGGCGGGTTCGCCATGGCCAACGGCGGCGGCCTGCTGTACGACTACGTCGGCAACTACGAGATGGCGTTCTTCGCCGGCGGCTGGATGGGATTGATGGCGGCGGCGTTCGGGTTGAGCATCCGGAAGAAGAGGACGATGCCGCCGCTGGGACCGGCGCCGGCGGGGGCACCCGCGTAGCTCCGACGCCCGGGAACGACGGATTTCGGATAGCGGTGCCGAATCTGACGGCGCTGGCGTTACGACCGGTTGTCCTTGCCGGCGGCGTCGTAGTCGTAGACGTACTGCCAGGGCACTGAACAGTGAGCCCAGACCAGGGGCTCGAACTTCTCCCACCATTCAAGGTCGCGGCCCTCCATGCTGAGGACCCGCACCATGCGCACCATGTCCTGGATCTGGTACTTCTCCAGGGCGGGCTCGAAGGCGGGCATGATGCCCTTGCCCTTCTTGATGATCCGGCGGATCTCGAACACGTCAAGGTTGTCCACGGTGTGGCGGAAGTCCGGCACCTTGGCGGAGAGCGCCTTGGCAATGGGGCCGTCGCCCTGGCCGCCGGGACCGTGGCAGCTCGCGCAGCGCTGGGCGTAGACCAGCCGCATCTCCTCCTCGCGGATGCAGCCGGAAAGGGCCGTCAAGGCCAGCAGTAACAGGCAGGCCCGGAGGAATGCTGCACGGCGGCGGGGTTTCGTCGGCATCACCCTTTCGTCCTACCACCTTCGGTGCGTGAACAAAACAGCGCCGCGATGGTCGAACGCGCACTGCCGGATGCCGGTGACGGTTGGCATTCTTTCGTCGAACCGATACGCTTGTCCGCGTCTATCTGTCGTGAACGAGGGGTCTCGGGATGGCCATTAGAATCACCCGCGTCTACACCCGAACCGGCGACGACGGCATGACCGCGCTCGTGGGCGGAAAGCGGGTTCCCAAGGACGCCGCGCGGATCGAAGCCTACGGTACCATCGACGAGTTGAACGCGGTGGTGGGCTTGGCGCGCGCCTGGAACGAGGAGGGAAGGGGAGAGCGCGAGCTGCACCTGAAGCTTGACGCCATGCTCCAGGAGGTTCAGCAGGAGCTTTTCGACCTGGGCAGCGAGTTGGCCACCCCGGAGGATTTCACCTACGAAGGCATGCACCGCATGGGCGAGGATGAGGTGACTCGGATCGAGCGGGTCATCGACGAGTGTCAGAAGGAGCTGGAGCCGCTCAAGTCGTTCATCCTTCCCGGCGGCGGACGCATCAGCGCGCAACTCCATCAGTGCCGTACGGTGTGCCGCCGGGCGGAGCGGGAGATCCTCCGGCTGTCGCGGGTCGAAGACGTCGGCGAGTGGCCCCTCAGGTACGTCAACCGGTTGAGCGACCTCTTTTTCGTCCTGGGGCGATGGGTGGGCAGGAACCTGGGGGAGACGGAGTACCTCTGGCAAAGGGGACTGAGGTAGACCCTAGTGGGGGGGGGGGGGGGGGGGGGGGGGGGGGGGGGGGGGGGGGGGGGGGGGGG
>JAPPNF010000128.1 GCA_028818755.1 Deltaproteobacteria bacterium
GGTCGCCCCCACTCGTCATCGCGCCTTGCCGACAACGAAAAATCCTGCGCATCTTATGGCGCGAATGAGCCGGACAGGACACTAGTCCGCCATCTCCCGCAGGAACGACAGATCCCCAGGCGGACAACCTACAACGATCTCCCCCTGCTCGACAACCACGGGGAGCGCGTGCAGCGAAAGTCCCTTGCACGGGCCGTCGACACACAGGCCTGTATCGGGCTCATAGAGCGCGCCGTGGGTGGCGCACATCAGATGACGGCCGTCGTCGCTGAAGAACTGGTAGCGCACGAAGTCCAGCGGCGTGACCATGTGGCGGCAACTGTTGATATACGCGTGGAACCGTCCCTGGTGGTTGATGACGAAGCAATCGACCCGGAACTTGCCGCAGATGAGCCAGAACTTCTTGACCGTCCCGGCCGGCACCTCTTCGGTCCCGGCCACGACCTTGCCGTCGGCACGCGCCTCCCGCGTCATGCGCGCGCGGTCGCGCCTGAAACGCAGCCGGCGCACGGTCAACGCCACCAGATACACCGCCAGGAAAACGGCCGATGCGTAAAGGGTCCACTCCATGACTTGGAATCAGGCGGCCGTACGCCGGCCCGGCGGGTTGCAACACACCGGGTCCGAAGACCGCCCCTATTCGGATTCAGGGGCCTTGTCGCCGCTCTTGCGGATGCGCTCGACGTCGTCGGGCGTCTGCCTCTCGTTGATGCCCATGATCTGCAGCAGCTCGTTGGTCATGTCCGCGGTGAGGCGATCGCGCACGCTGCCGCGGCCGTCCGGATTGGCCTTGAGGAAGCGCATGATCTTCTCCGGCCTCACTCCGGTCTCCTCCAGGCGGTCCAGCAACTCGGTGAAGCCCACCTGACCGGCATAGGCGCGGGTCTGTTCCTCCAGCCGCCGGCATTCCTTGCAACTCCGGGCCAGGATGCCGGCGCGCTCACCGCAGTAGATACAGTTGGCCATGCACCGTTCCGGTCAGTCCGGCAGCCGTGTCAGCAGATGCTGGATCCTCGCGTTGGAGGTCTCGCTTCCGGCCACGAGCTGCTGGAGCACGGGCACCCGCCGGTTGAACACCGGCCGGCGGCCGTCCCCGGTCATGGTGCGGCCGCCGGCTTCCTCGACGATGACGATGCCGGCGCACACGTCCCATTCCTTGACCCGGCGGAACGTCAGCGTGGCGTCGGCGCGCCCCCGGGCCACCCAGGCGAGGCGGTAGGCGATGCTGCCCATGGGCTCGAGCTCGAACTCCTTCTCCAGCTCGGCCAGGCGCCGGCGCGGTTCGGAGCGGCTGATGAGAAGCCGCGGACGGTCGACACCGTCCGGACGGCTCACCCGCAGGGGTTCCCCGTTCAGCCGGGCGCCTCCTCCCCTGACCGCGGCGTAAAGCTCGTCCCGAAGCGGGTGATAGATGACGCCCAGCACCGGGGAACCGTCCACCGCGAGCCCGATGGACACGCAGAACTCCGGGATCGCGCGGATGAACTCCCGGGTGCCGTCCAGCGGATCCACGATCCACACCCGGCTTCGCTGCAACCGCCGGGGGTCGTCGGCGTCTTCCTCGGAGAGCCAGGCGTCTTGCGGGAATCGCGCCGCCAGGACCTCGCGGATGGCTCGGTTGGCCATGAGGTCGGCGGTGGTGACCGGATCGCCCCGGGACTTCTCCCTGACTCCGTAGCCGCCGCGGTAGAGGCCCGCGATGATATCACCCGCTTCCCTGGCCGCCCGTTCCGCCGCCCGAAGCTCCTCTCCCCAGGCGGCCGGGCCGTCGGCCGGCTCGCTCCGTCCGCTGGACAAAGCCTGTTCCGGGGGTTCATAATGCAGTCGAGCCATCCTCCTAAGTATAGCGAATACTCCGACAAACGCGAAAAGTGATGTCTTCCGGACCGGTCACCAACCCCAAGGCCGTCTTCCTGGACGCCGCCGGCACCCTCTTCGAATCCGTCCGACCCGTCGCGGTCACCTACGCGGAGATGGCCCGGCGGTACGGCAAGCGCGTTCCCTTCGAGGAGGTCTCGCGGCGATTCCGTCACTGCTTCGCTACCGCGCCGCCGATGGCGTTCCCCGGCTCGGAGGGCGCGCGGCTCAAGGCGCTGGAGAAGGACTGGTGGCGCGACCTCGTGCGGCGCATCTTCGAGCCCACCGGCCCCTTCGCGCGTTTCGACGACTACTTCGACGAGCTTTTCGCCTACTTCGCCCGTGCCGACTCCTGGGTGCTCTACGATGACGCCCGCGCCACGCTGGAGGCCCTGCGGGCGCGTGGCCTGATCCTGGTCATGATCTCGAACTTCGATTCGCGCGTGCTGAAGATCGTCGAGGGCCTCGGCGTCGCGGACTACTTCGATTCGGTCTTCATCTCGAGCAGCGCGGGGTTCGCCAAGCCCTCGGCGGGAATCTTCCATCTCGCCCTGGAGCGCCACGGCATCGCGCCGGACGAGGCCATCCACGTGGGCGACAGCCCGGAAACCGATGTCGAGGGGGCGCTGAACGCCGGAGTGCGGCCGGTGCTGCTGGACCGCGACGGCGACGCCCGCCACGAAAGCGCCCTCCGCATCGACGGGCTTCACGAGTTGATGAGCCTCGTCTAGTGTTGCGTTCCGCAAATACGTCGACGAATCTGCTTGTCCTTTTTGCCGTCGGCTGCGTTGCTCTTCCTCGCGTGGTGCACGCCACTGCTCGTCATCGCGCCTTGCCGACAACAAAAAATCCTGCGCATCTTCGCCAACGTATTTGCGGAACGCAACACTAGTCGTCTAAATTGCTTGAACCGAGTTCTCGAACCGACGTTGTACTGGAGGTCATATCATGGCGGTCATCGACGCAGACGCGCACGTGCTGGAGACCAACCAAACCTGGGCGTACATGGAGGGCGCGGAAAAGGCGTACCGTCCCCAGATCGTCACGGCCAGCAACGAGGCCGGCGACACCGGCGAGTTCTGGCTCGTGGACGGCAGGCTGCACGCGAAGTCCGACAACGTCGGCCATGACACTCCCGAGGAATCCCGCGAGATGTCGGACATCGCCTCGCGGCTGCGGCACATGGACGAGATGGGCGTGCTCATGCAGGTGCTCTATCCCACCATCTTCCTGCGCCCGGTCACCGACAAGCCCGAGGTGGAGATGGCGCTGTTCAAGAGCTACAACCGCTGGCTGTGCGACATCTGGAAGGCCGGCCAGGACCGCCTGAGGTGGGCCGCGATCCTCCCGCTGCGCACCATGGACGAGGCCCTGAAGGAGCTGGACTTCGTGCTGCAGCACGGCGCCTGTGGCGTATACGTCCCCGGCCTCGTCGGGGACCGGCGCCTGAGCGACCCCTACTTCGCGCCGTTCTACGAGGCCCTGAGCGACGCCAACATTCCGCTGTGCGTGCACTCGGCCACCGGCAGTTTCACCCAGCACGACCTATTCCACGACGAGCTTGGCTTCAACAAGTTCAAGCTCGCCGTGGTCGGATCTTTCCATTCGATCATTTGGGACCGTGTTCCGGAGCTGTTCCCGAGGTTGCGCATCGGTTTCATCGAGGTCAGCGCGCAGTGGGTCCCCTACGTGTTCCACGACCTCGCCAAACGCTTCCGGCAGAAGCGCGGCATCGAGCTGTCGCGCAGCTTTCTCAAGGACAACCGCATCTTCGTGGCCTGCCAGACCGACGACGACCTCGACTACGTGCTGGAATATACCGGCGACGACAACATCATCATCGGCACCGACTACGGCCACCACGACACTTCCAGCGAGATCGAGGCGCTGCAGAAGCTCAGGGACGACGGCAAGGTCAGCCCCGCGTCGGTGGCCAAGATCCTGGACGACAACCCGCGGGCCTTGTACGGCTTCTGAGCGGGACGGAGCATGGGCGCCGGCATGGCGAAACGTCAACTGAAATACGTCGGCGCCAACACCCGCAGGGTGGATGGCTTCGACAAGGTCACGGGGCAGGCCAAGTACACCGGAGACCTGGAGATCCCCGGCATGCTCTACGGCCACGTCCTGCGCAGCCCCTACCCGCACGCGCTCATCGAGGACATCGACACCGCGGCCGCCGAGAAGCTGCCGGGGGTGGCGGGTGTGCTCACCGGCCGGGACGTGGGGGATCTGGACCCGCACTACGCCGGGCGCCCGCTCATCGCGCTGGAGAGAGTCCGCTACGCGGGCGAGCCGGTGGCGGTGGTGGCGGCGGAGGATCCGCTGACCGCGGAGCAGGCGGCGGCGGCGGTCGAGGTGGCCTACAGGGAACTCCCTTCCGCGATCGGACTCGACGCCGCGCTGGCGCCGGACGCGCCGCTGGTGCACGAGGACCAGGGCGGCAACATCTGCGGCCATGACAAGGTGAGGCGCGGCGACGTGGCCGAAGGCTTCGCGCGGTCGGAGCACATCTTCGAGCACCGCTTCACCTTCCCCATGATCTACCACTACTCGATGGAGCCCCACGGCGTCATCGCCGACTATCAGGGGGACCGCATCGTGCTGTGGTCTTCGGCGCAGCACCCGTTCCTGGTGCAGGCCGACCTGGCGCGCATCTTCGGGCTGCCCGCCAGCCGGGTGAGCCTCAACGTCCCCTACCTGGGCGGCGGCTTCGGCGGCAAGTCCTATGCCAAGATCGAGCCGCTGGTGGTGGCGGCCTCGCGCAAGGTGGGCCGTCCGGTGCGGGTGTGCCTGTCGGTGGCGGAAGCCATGCTGACGGTGCGGCGCCACAGCGCGCAGGTGCGGCTGAAGACCGGCGTCAGGCAGGACGGCATCATCATGGCGCGGGAAGCGGAGATCTACCTCGATACCGGCGCCTACATGGACAACGGCCCCCAGGTGGCCACGCGCGCGGCCACCCGCGTTTTGGGCCCTTACCGCATCCCCCACATCCACACCGACGCCTACGCGGTCTACACCCACAGCGGCGGCGCCGGTTCCTTTCGTTCCATCGGCGGCCCGCAATCGATCTTCGCCGGTGAGAGCCAGATGAACATCATCGCCGCCACACTCGGCATGGACCCGGCCGACCTGAGGCTCCGGAACCTGCTCAAGCGCGGCGAGGTGATGCGTCCGGGGCTGCGCCCGCTGGATGTCAACCTGGCGGCGACCCTCAAGAAACTGGTCGGAGCGAGCCGCTGGAAGAAGCGCTCCGGCAAGGCCGGAGCGCCGGTGGGACTGGCCTGCGGCATGACCAACGCCGGCGGCCAGCCCATCACCGTGGCCATGGTGCGACTCCAGGCCGACGGCGCCGCCACCATCATGGCCGGCAGCACCGAGATGGGCCAGGGAGTGCGCACGGTGCTGTCGCAGTTCGTCGGCGAGGAGTTGCAACTCCCGCTGGAGCGCATCCGCATGTCGGGCGCGGACACCGCCATCACGCCTTACGACCGCTCCACCGGATCGAGCCGCTCCACCGTGCTCATGGGCCGGGCGGTGCAGCAGGCCGCCCGCGACGTCAAGCGCCAGCTCCTGAGGATCGGCGCCGGCGTGTACGGCGTCCGGCCCGGCCAGATCCGGCTTGCGGACGGCGCGCTGGTATGCGGGGAAGCCCGCATGACGTTCGCCGAGGCGTTGGCGAAACGCTTCGGTGCCGCCGCCGGAGAGCTGGTCGGCACCGGCACCGTGGGACCCGAGATCATCAACGATGTGCTGCCGGTGGTGTGGGAGGTGGGCATGGGAGCGGTCGAGCTGGAGGTCGACCGCGAAACCGGCTCCATCTCGGTGGTCGATTACCTGTCGGTGGCCGACGTCGGAAAGGCCATCAACCCCGTCCAGTGCGAGGGCCAGGAGGAAGGCGCGGCCATGATGGGCCTCGGCCACGCCCTGTTCGAGCAGATGATCTACGAGGGCGGACAGCTCGTCAACTCCAACCTCGTGGACTACCGGATCCCCTCCTTCTCCGACATGCCGCGCGGTTTCCACACCGTGCTGGTGGAGAACGGCGACGGCCTGGGCCCCTACGGCAGCCGGGGCATGGGCGAAGGCGGCATCTTCTCGGTGGCGCCGGCCATCACCGGCGCACTCGCTCATGCAACCGGCGTCCAGATCTGCGACCTGCCGCTCACGCCCGAACGGGTGTGGCGCTCGCTCAGGGATGCCGGAGAAGACGGCGGATGAAGATCCGGGAGCGCTTCGGGCAGGAACAGCCGCTGTTCTCCTTCGAGTTCTTCCCGCCCAAAGACGACCAGGGCGTCGACAGGCTTTTCGAGACCGTAGCCAACCTGAAGCCCCTGCGGCCGGCTTTCGTCTCGGTCACCTACGGCGCCGGCGGCAGCACCCGCGAGAAAACCGTCGCCATTACCCAAAGGATCAAGCGCGAGGCCGGCATCGAAGCCATGGCCCACCTCACCTGCGTGGGACACGGGCGCGACGAGATCGGCGAGCTCGTCGACGAATACGAGGAGGCCGGGATCGAGAACATCATGGCGCTACGGGGCGACCCGCCCCGGGGAGACACGGAGTTCGTCCCCCACCCCCAGGGATTCTCACACGCCAACGAGCTGATCGCGTTCATCCGGCAAAGGAAGGACTTCTGCATCGGCGGCGCCGGCTACCCGGAGATGCACCCGGAAGCGCCGAGCCCGGAGGAGGACCTGCTCAACCTCAAGCGCAAGGTCGACGCCGGCGCCGACTTCGTCGTGACCCAGCTTTTCTTCGACGAACGCGACTACTTCGAGTTCGTGTCACGGGCGCGGTCGGAAAGGATCGACGTGCCCATCGTTCCGGGCGTGATGCCCGTAACGAACACCGCCCAGATCAAGCGCTTCACGCAGATGTGTGGGGCGACGATCCCTGGACCTTTGCTGGCAAAACTTGAAGCGGTGGCCGGCGATGCGGAGGCGGTCGTCGAGGCGGGCATCGAGCACGCCACGCGGCAGTGCCGCGCGCTCCTGGAGGGAGGCGCGCCGGGCATCCACTTCTACACCCTCAACCGCTCCCTCTCGACCCGGCGGATCCTCGCCAGCCTGCAGGGCGAATAAAAAGGGCCGGGAGCGTCCTGCCCCCGGCCCTTCGTTGCAAAACCAAACAGAGCTAGCCTTCGATCACGTGGCGCCACTTGTCGAACACCTTCTTCTTGAGCTCGGGTGTCGACTCGGCCACGGGCGGGAAGTCCTTCATCCACTCGAAGGGGCGCGTGGCGTCGATGATGGCGCGTGAGTTGAAGCCCTTCTTGCCCGGTTGGATGCGCGGGTCCAGCGGGCCGCTCCAGCAGCGCCGCAGGATGTCGATGGAGTCCACCGGATCGGAACGCGTGGCCAGCGCCCAAAGGACATCGAAGGTCTTGGTGGGGTCGATGTCGTCGTCCACCACGATGACGTAGCGGCCGAGGTAGGCGCCGGCGTGCACTTGCGAGGCCACGAAACCGGCCTGGCGCGCGTGGCCCGGGTAGCGCTGCTTGATGGAGATGATGTTGAGCAGACGGCCGCCGCCTGCCTCGTGGCACCACACGCCCTTGACGTCCGGCACCCCGGCCTTCTCCACCTGGTCCCAGATGAGCGCGGCCTTCACCATGCACTTGGCGATGGAGTAGTCCGAAGGCGGGCGCCCGGGCCGGGCGGCGGTGAGGATCGGGTCGTTGCGGTGGTAGATGCGCTGCACCCGGATGAGAGGCTCGGGCCGGCTGTTGCTGGCGTAGTAGCCGGTCCATTCGCCGAACGGCCCTTCGGTGACGCGCTCCTCGGGGTCCATGAAGCCCTCGATGACGATCTCGGCATGGGCCGGGAACGGCAGTCCGGTGACCTCGCCGTGGATCACGTCGATGGGCCCGCCCTTGAGGCCGCCGGCGTAGTCGTACTCGGATACGCCGTAGTCCACCTCGTTGCCGGAAACCATGAACAGCACCGGGTCCTGGCCGACGCAGACGATGACCGGGCACTTCTCGCCCCGGTCGAACCACTTGTCGCGCTGTATGCGGCCGTGCTTTCCGGGCGAGATGTAGACGTTCATGCTCTTCTCGTCCTGCACCATGCCGCGGTAGGTGCCGAAGTTGACCCAGCCCTCGTCCGGATCCTTGGTCACGACGAGACAGCCCGTGCCGATGTAGCGTCCGCCGTCCAGCTCGTGGACGAAAGGCACCGGGAACTTGAGCAGGTTGATGTCCTCGCCCTTGAGCACGTTCTCCATCACCGGCCCGTTCTCGACGACACGGTGCGGGATCGGGTTGTGCTGGGAGATCTTCTCGCGGGTGGCCCGCACGAGATCCAGGTCGGTGTAGTCGAGGGGCAGGCCCAACGCTAGCGCCATGCGCTTGAACGAGGCGTTCTGGGCGAACAGCACCCGGAATCCCTCGGGATAGTCCTTGATGTTGTCGTACAGCACCGCGGGGACCGGTCCGCTGCTTCCCTGGGCGATGAGCTCGGAAAGCGTTCCCATCTCCAGGTTCCAGTCCACCCCGTCGACCTTCTTCAGTTGCCCGAAGCTCTCGACGATCTCCAGCCACTCCCGGAGGTCGGTGTAGCTGGGCGTCCCTCCGGCCTTCATTTCCTTTTCGGCGATCTTGGTTGCTTCTACAGCGGCCATATTACAACGGCTCCTTCCTTCGAAATTCTATCGTCAGTACGATGCGATATCTGGATGTTTATAGCGGCCCGGGCCGAATTTTTCCAGCCCGTTCCCGGACGCCTGCTTCGGCAAGACAGAGGTGCAGGGAACGGATATCGCTCCACCCTGCTAGTCACCCATCATGGTGTCGTCCATGCCCTCGGTGTCGTCGGCGGGCAGGCCGTTGCAGCTATCCGGATCGAGGGTCAGGTAGACATTGGCGCCCACCGGCACGGCGTTGGCCGGGTGAGTGTGGACGCGGATCAACTGCTCGCGCACCTGGACCTGGCAGTGGTACGCATCGCCCATGAAGACCGCGTCGTGCAGCGTCCCCTGCAGCACGTTGTCCATGCTCGCCGGCGCCTCCGACGCTACCGAGATGTTCTCGGGCCGGATCGAGATCACCGCCTCGGTGCCCTTGTCCATGGGGACGGCGGGACTGAACGAGAGCAGGCCGAACTCCGTGTCGAGCCGGCTCGGATGGGAGTTGGCGCCCGCCTCCGCCACCTTGCCGTTAATGAGGTTCGTGAGGCCCAGGAAGGTGGCGGTGAACTTCCGCTTGGGCTTGGCGTAGAGCTGATGGGGATCCCCCACCTCGATCAGCTTGCCGCCGTGCATGACCGCGATCTGGTCGGAGATCGCCAGGGCTTCCGCCTGGTCGTGGGTCACGTAGATGGTGGTGATATTGACCCGTCGCTGCAGCGCCTTGATCTCGAAGCGCATCTGCTCCCGCAGCTTGGCGTCGAGGTTGCTGAGCGGTTCGTCCAGCAGCATCACCTTGGGCTCGTTGATGAGCGCGCGGGCGAAGGCCACGCGCTGCTGTTGTCCGCCGGAGAGCTTGGGGGCGGGCCGTTCCTCGAGCCCGGCCAGACCCACGATCTTGAGCACATCCTCCACGCGGCTGCGGATCTCGGCCTTGGGACGGCGCTGGATGGTGAGCGGATAGCCGACGTTCTCCGCCACCGTCATGTGGGGCCAGATGGCATAGGACTGAAACACCATACCGATGGGCCGGTGGTTGGGCGGTATGTAGGCGCCGCCGGCGGAGTTGAACACCGCCTTCTCGTCGATGTCGATGACGCCGCTTTCCGGCCGCTCCAGCCCGGCCACGCAGCGCAGCGTGGTGGTCTTGCCGCAGCCGCTGGGGCCCAGGAAGGTGTACAGCGAGCCCTCGGGGATGCTCAAAGAAACCCCCTTGAGGACATGGACCCTCTCGGTGCCTTCCCCGAAGTACTTCTCGAGGCTCCTGATATCGACCATGACTCTGTCGTCGTTCACCGTAACCTCCGTGCTGCCGGCAATGGAGAACCGCCTGGCGCGGGCGCTCGCCCGGCACTGGGATGAGCCACCTATTGCACACACGACACCGGATTTCAACTTGAACGCGGCGGCGGCAGGGTTGCTTTCAGGGCGGTTTTTTCCTAACAACAAACCTGTCGCGCGGACGCCCGTCCGACATGCTGCAAGCCGTGTGCGGGGCATCCGTTCATCCGACGCGAAGGGAGCATCCATGAAGGCAGATCTGGTGATCAAGAACGGCACCGTGGTGACGCCCGAGAACACGTTCGACGGCGGGGTGGCCATACACGACGAGAAGTTCGTCGCCATCGGCACCAACGACTCGCTCCCGGAGGGTGTCCGGGAGATCGATGCCAAGGGCAAGCACATCCTGCCCGGACTGATCGACGGCCACGTGCACTTCCGCGAGCCCGGCATGACCCACAAGGAGGACTTCGGCACCGGTTCCCGGGCCGCCATCGCCGGCGGCATCACCTCCGTGGTGGACATGCCGAACACCATCCCCCCGGTGACCCATCCCGAGCAGGTCGAGGAAAAGAAGAAGCTGGCGGAGGAGAAGTCCCTGGTGGACTTCGCGCTCCTCGGGGTGGTGGTGCAGACCAACGCGGACCAGATCCTGCCCATGGCCCGGGTGGGAGCGGTGGGCTACAAGATCTTCTTCGGCGAGACCATCGGCAACCTGCCCTTCCCGGATGACGGCGTGTGCCAGGACGTGTTCCGGAACATCACCGAGTCGCGGCTGCCGCTGTGCATCCACGCCGAGAACCGGCAGATCATGTACCACCACCTGAACCGCATCAAGGAGGAGGGCAAGACCGACCCGGTGAACTGGGAGTCCACCCGCCCGGCCATCTGCGAGGCGGAGTCGGTGCACCACGCGCTCTTCTTCGCCGAAACCTTCGGCACCAAGATGCACGTGCTGCACATGAGCTCCAAGCAGGCCGCCCGCATGGTCCGGGACGCCAAGGCGCGGGGGCTCCGGATCACCGCCGAGACCGGCCCCCACTACCTCCTGCGCGAGCCCAAGGACATGGACAAGGCGGGCCCGCTGCTCAAGATGAACCCGCCGGTGCGGACCCGGGACCACGGCGAGGCGCTGTGGGACGGCCTGCTCAACGGCTACGTGGACATGATCGCCACCGACCACTCGCCCCACACCCTCGAGGAAAAGGGCGCCGACGTCCACGGCAACATGCTGAAGCCCGCCATCTGGGACTGCATCTCGGGCTTCTGCGGCGTGGAAACCGGCCCCTCGCTTATCCTGACCGAGGTCAACAAGGGCCGCATGAGCCTCAACCATTACGTGAAATTGGCATCCGAAAACCCCGCAAAAGTATGGCAGATCTATCCCCAGAAAGGCGCCCTCCGGGTGGGTTCCGACGGCGACGTGACCATCGTCGACATGGACAAGGAAGGCGCCATCGACATCCACAAGCTGCACAGCAAGAACAACCCCTCGCCGTGGCACGGCTGGAAGGTCAAGGGCATGCCGGTGATGGCCATCGTGCGCGGCCACGTTCAGATGCAGGACGGCGAACCCGTGGGCGAGGCCGTCGGGCGCATGGTGTACCCGGTACCGGACTGATGACCCAGGAGAACCATGAAACGCACTGAACCGCTGGAATTTCACCAGCCTACGAGCCTGGCGGAGGCTAGCCGGATCATGCTCGACGGCGGTCCCGGTGGCTACTTCCTGGCGGGAGGCACCGACCTCGTCATCGCCATGAAGGAAAAGGGGCTGGTGCCCAAGTACGTGGTGGACCTCAAGCGGATACCGTCCCTTTCCGGGATTCGCGAGGAGACCGACGGCGGCATCACCATCGGCGCATTGACCACCATGCGGGAGGTGGAGATCTCTCCCCTGATCGTCGGGCGCTACCCGTTCCTGGCCCAGAGCGCCGCCGAGGTGGGCTCCATCCAGATCCGCAACCGCGCCACCATCGGCGGCAACATGGCCAACGCCACCCCGTCCGCGGATGTGGCTCCGCCGCTATTGGCGCTGGACGCCAGGGCCAGGGTGGCGGGCGCCGGCGGCGAACGGGTCATGGAACTCAAGGACTTCTTTCGCGGCCCCGGCCAGACCGTCGCCGAACCCGGTGATATCCTCACCGAGCTCCTGCTTCCTCCTCAGGACCCGCGCTTGGTGGGGGAATACATCAAGTTCTCGCCCCGGGACATGATGGACCTGGCCTACATCGGAGTGGCCGTCACCTTGACGCTGGCCGAGGCGGACAGGCGTTGCGAAAACGTGGCTATCGCCCTCGGCGCGGTCTCGCCGACACCCATGCGGGCACCCGGAGCAGAAGCCGTGCTCCACGGCCAGGTGCTGACCGAGGAACTGGCGGCGGAGGCGGGACAAAAGGCATCCGAGGAGTGCAGCCCCATCAGCGACGTGCGCTCGTCCGCCGAGTACCGCCGGGCCATGGTCCGGGTGAACACCAAACGCGCGCTGCTCAACGCCGCTGCCGGAGGCGGCCCGGTGCCGTGGACCAGCCGGAGGGACCGCCGCTACGCGTAGAAGGAGTCTCAGAATCCATGAGCCAACCTATTGAATTTACACTAAACGGCCAACCCACCTCGGTGGACGCGCCGGCGCACCGCCTGCTGCTTGACCTGCTCCGGGACGAGATCGGCATCACCGGCACCAAGGAGGGCTGCGGCACCGGCGACTGCGGTGCCTGCACGGTCTACCTCAACGGCCAGCCCGTGAACTCGTGCCTGGTTCTGACCGGCGAGCTGAGCGACGTCGACGTCGTCACCATCGAGGGGCTCAAGGACGGCGACGCCTATCATCCCATCCAGGCGGCCTTCATCGAGGACGGCGGCGCCCAGTGCGGCTACTGCACCCCCGGCATGCTGATGATGGCCGCGTCGTTCCTCGAAGAGAACCCCGACCCTACGGACGACGACATCCGCTTCGCCCTCTCCGGCAACCTGTGCCGCTGCACCGGATACGTGAAGATCGTCGAGGCGGTTCAGGATGCGGCGGCGGAGCTCCGGCGGCGTACCGGCAAGGGACAGGACAATGGATGATCTCAAGGTCGTCGGCCATCCGGTCACCCGCATCGACGTGGACGAGAAGGTCACGGGAACTGCCACGTACGGGTACGACCTGGTGCTGCCGGACATGCTGCACGGCAAGGTCCTGTTCAGCACCCGGGCGCACGCCCGCATCGTCAGGATCGACCTGGAGAAGGCACGCCGGCATCCCGGCGTGGTGGCGGTTATTTCCGGCGAGGACACTCCCTGGACCCACGGCGAGTCCATCAAGGACAAGCCGTTCCTGGCCCAGGGCAAGGTGCGCTACATCGGCGAGCCGGTGGCGGCGGTGGCGGCTGTGGACGAGGACACCGCACAGGCGGCGCTCAAGCTCATCGAGGTGGAGTACGAGGACCTGCCGGCCTATTTCACCCCCGAGGAAGCCTGCCAGCCCGGCGCCGTGGCCATCCACGAGGAGTTCGAGGGCTATCGCAAGGCCCCGTTCATCGTCGGCGCGCCCATGCCCAACGTCTGCGAGCACTTCAAGTTGCGCACCGGCGATACCGCCGAGGGGTTCAGGCAGTCGGACATGGTGCTGGAGGAGAAGTACTACGTGCCGATCATCCAGCACGCCGCCATGGAGCCCCATTCGGCCCACGCCCAGGTGGACCCCGACAGCGGGCGGGTCACCGTGTGGGTGGCCAACGACGCGCCCTTCCGCGCGCTCACCGAGGTGTCCGAGGCCCTGGGCCTGCCGCAGGAGCAGATCCGCCTCATCAACCCGCTCCAGGGCGGCGGCTTCGGCTCCAAGGGCGGCCTCAAGCTCGAGCCCATCGCCATGGGTCTGGCGTTCCACACGGGCGGGCGGCCGGTGCGGGTGAAGTTCAACCGCGAGGAGACCTTCATCTCCACGCTGGTGCGCCACGAGGCCACCGTGCACATCAAGAGCGGCGTCAAGAACGACGGGACCCTCATGGCCCGCCACATGACGCTCTACTGGGGCGGCGGCGCCTACGCGGAGAAGAGCCCGACGGTGTGCATCCGGGGCAGCCTCCCCTCCCCCGGCCCCTACCGCATCCCCCACGTCCACGTGGACGGCTACGCGGTGTACACCAACAAGCCCGTGGCCGGGGCGTATCGCGGCTACGGCATCCCCCAAGGCGCCTGGGCCACCGAGCAGCACATGGACGAGCTGGCCCGCAGGCTGGCCATGGACCCGGTGGACTTCCGCCTGAAGAACGTCTTCGTGGACGGCGACATGGCCTATTGGGGCGAGCAGTTGCACAACGTCGGCCTCACCGAGACCCTCACCAAGGCGGCTGCGGCCATCGACTGGGGCAAGCCCAAGCCGGCCGGGGTCGGACGCGGGCTGGCCTGCATCTCCAAGCCCACCCGGTCGCCCACCACCTCCAACGCCGGCGTGCTGGTGGACGCCGACGGCGAAATCACCGTGCTGGCCGGCACGGTGGAGATCGGCCAGGGATGCAACACGATCCTGGCGCAGGTGGCCGCCGAAGAGCTGCGGGTGCCCATCGAGCAGGTCCAGGTGGCGCCGCTGGACACCGACCTGATCCCCTTCGACGCCTCCACCACTTCCAGCCGCAGCACCTATCACATGGGCAACGCCGTGCGCCGGGCGGCCATCCACGCACGCGAACAGCTCCTGGAGATGGCCGGTCCCGCCCTCGAAGGCAAGCAGGACGAGCTGGTGGTAGCCGGCGGCAAGGTCCACCTCAAGGACCATGAGGACATGGCCCTGACCTACGGCGAGCTGATCCGGCGGGGGCTCGGGGGCGAGGCCGTGCTCCGAGGCGACGGCTCGTATACCTACGAGATCGGCAAGGACCTGAACCTGGAAACGGGCCACAGCGACCACGCGTCGGCCTTCTACATGTACGCCACCCAGGCCGCCGAGGTCTCGGTGGACGAGGAGACCGGCCGGGTCCGGCTGCACCGGCTGTCCGCCGCCCACGACGTGGGCAAGGCCATCAACCCGCTCAACTGCGTGGCTCAGATCGAGGGCGGCGTGGCCATGGGCATCGGCTCCGCCCTCCACGAGAACCTGGTCATCGACGAGAACGGAAAAGTGCGGAACCCGTCGTTCCTGGACTACCACCTGGTGACGTCGCTGGACGTGCCCGAGATCATTCCCATCGTCGTCGAGTGCGCCGAGCCCGAGGGCCCCTACGGCGCCAAGGGACTGGGCGAGCCGGGCCTGGCGCCCACCCCCGCGGCCATCGGCAACGCGGTGGCGGACGCCATCAAGTCCCGTATCCGCGATCTGCCGCTGACGCCGGAGCGGGTGTTCTGGGCGCTGGAGGAACGCGACCGGAAGTAGAAACGGTCGGGACCATCGTCATGACGGGTCTCGAGACGCTCGGTAGCCGTCAAACGGGAGCCATGGCCAAGATCCCCGTAGTCATCCTCACGGGCTTTCTCGGAGCGGGCAAGACCACCCTCCTGAACCGCATCCTCACCGCGCCCCACGGCCACCGCATCGCCGTGGTCATCAACGAATTCGGCGAGGTGGGCATCGACCACCATCTCATCGTCGCCTCGGACGAAGAGATCTTCCAGATGAACAACGGCTGCATCTGCTGCACGGTTCAGGGTGACCTGCTGCGGGTGCTGCTGCAACTACTGGAGCGGCGCGACACCTTCGACTATCTGGTGGTGGAGACCTCGGGCCTCGCCGACCCCACGGTCATCGTGCAGACGCTGCTGCTGGACGAACGGATCCGGCTGGACTTCGAGCTGCAGGCGGTCGTCACCGTGGTGGACGGCATGCACATCGAGCAGCAGCTCGCCGCCCAGATAGAGGCCCGCGAGCAGGTCGCCTGCGCCGACGCCATCCTGCTCAACAAGACCGACCTCATCACGCCGGAGGAAGCCGACGACCTTGCCGTCCGGCTCGGGGAACTGAACCCCACGGCCCGGGTGACACCCACCCGGAACGCCGACGTGGACATCGGGGAGCTGCTGGAGATGCGAGCCTTCGACCTGGAGGCGAAGCGCCAACAGGTCGCCAACGGCCATCACCACGAGCACGAGCCCTCGGTGCAGACCGTCTCGTTCGTGGAGCCCGGGGACCTCAACAAGACCCGGCTGAGCCACTGGTTCCGGGGCGTGCTGGCCGAGAAAGGCGCCGACATCCTGCGCATGAAGGGCATTCTCAACATGCACGGCGACTCCCACCAGTTCGTGTTCCACGGAGTCCACAGCATGTTCGAGGGGCGCCTGGGGCGGGAATGGGAGGAGGACGAGGAGAGGCTCAACCGGCTGGTGTTCATCGGCCGGGACCTGAACGGAGAAGAGCTGCAGGGCGGGCTCAGGACGTGCCTGCGCTCGGAGGACGACGCCGCCGCGGACGGGAACCTGGACATCTATCGCGACGTGTCTTCCCTCACCCTGGACCAGATCCGCATCTGGGTGCGGCAGGCGCTGGAGTTCCCGTCGAAGACCCCCATCACCATCAAGGAAGTCCCCTGCGTCAAGCCCGGCTGCCCGCCCATCGAGACCGCCATCATGGTGTTCCTGGAGAACGAGCCCCCGCGCTTCTACAAGATCCAGAAAACCATCAACGAAGTGAACTTCGACAGCGTCTACAATCTGATAGAGAACCCGATGCCGTGCTGCTGACAAGCTTTCAGCCTGTCTTGACTCCCATGCGCTCCTGCAACATGCCTACCGCCTCGCGCAAACCGGCTACGGCCTCGCGCAGGTAGTTGACGTCCCGCCGCAGCTCACGAATGTCATCACGCGACTCGTTGAAACGTTGATCCGTATACCCACGCAACTCGGTGAAACGCTGATCCGTGTACTCGCGCGACTCCCTGAAGCCCCGGTTCATCTCCTGGCGCAATTGTTTGAACGCGGCCATGTGAACGGCGCCGAGAGCCACGCCCACGGTGATCACGGATATGATGATGCTGATGGTGTCTACGTTCATTCGCCCGCTGCTCCTCCAGTGGCTGGCACAGACACTTCCCCGATTGCTCTCATCATGTTCTATCGGCGTCGTTCCCACCAAACTTTAACGCCTTTTCCAAAAAAGGCAACAAACTTCTGTTGACACCCTCCCCGGCGCAACCAACTAAAGCTCGCGCCGGCCGTCCAGGGCTTCGCCCAGGGTGCCGGCGTCGGTGTACTCGATCTCTCCGCCCATGGGGAGGCCGCGGGCGATGCGGGTGATGCGGATGCCGAGGGGCTTCACCATCTTGGCGACGTAGAGGGCGGTGGCGTCCCCCGCCCGCGTGGCGTTGGTGGCGACGATGATTTCGGCGGGAGGATTGGACCGGACCCGGTTGAGCAACTCCCTGATCTTCAACGCCTCGGGCCCGATCCCGTTGAGCGGCGAGATGGCGCCGTGGAGGACGTGGTAGAGGCCCTTGTACTCTCCGGAACGCTCCACCGCCATCAGGTCCGACGGCTCCTCCACCACACAGACGGTGGCGCTGTCCCGTCCGGGGTCGCGGCAGACCTTGCACGGGGCCACCTCTTCCGTTCCCGGAGGTATCTCGCTCAGACCAAAACATTCGGGACAGAGGCCCATCTCGCGCTTCAGCCGGTCCATGCTTCCGGCCAGCGCCAGCACCGACTCCTTGCCTTCCTTGAGCAGGTGGAAGGCGAGGCGTCCGGCGGTCTTTTCGCCAATGCCGGGCAGCCTCGAAAGCTGCTCGATGACCCGCGCCAGCGGTGCCGGATATCCGGTCATGGCATCAGCCCGGGGATCTTGAATCCTCCCGTCAGCTTGCTCATCTCCTCCGAGGCCATCTCGCGGGCGCGCCTGAGCCCCTCGTTGACCGCCGCGCGTACGAGGTCCTCCAGCATCTCCACGTCATCCGGATCGACGGCGCTGGGATCCACCTTGATGGAGGACAGCACGAACTGGCCGTTGACGGTGACGCGGACCATGCCGCCGCCCGAAGTGGCCTCCACCGTCTTCTTCGCCAGATCTTCCTGGATCTTGGCGAGCTTCGCCTGCATCTCCTGGGCCTGCTTCATGAGGCCGCCCATGCCGCCGAATCCCTCACTCATGTGACACTCCCTTCAGCGGGCAGGCTACTTCACCGTGCCCCCGAAAATCCTCAACGTTTCGTCGATGATGTCCGCCCCGCTTTCCTCACCCGGCCGCGGCGGAGCGTCGGTTTTGCCTTCGCTGGCCGAAGAATCCATCGTCACGGTCATCTTCCGCTTGAAGAACCGCTCGAGATAGCCCTCCAGAACGGCCAGATTCTCCTTCTTTTCGACGTGGCTCCGGTAGAGCCCCTGAAGCGCCAGCCTGACACCGACGCCGGAAATCTCCACCAGCCTGCCCTGCTCCAGGTAGGAGGCCAGAAGCCGGTCTTCGCCGGCGACGAACGCCAGGAACCCGCTCCATCCGGCCGGGCCCGGCTCCGGTGTCTCGGCCTCCGTCTCGACCTGCGAGAAAGGAACATCCGGGACGAAGGCATCCGGCTCCGGAGGCGCTGGATCCGGTTCCGGAGACACATACTCCGGTTTCGCTTCACGGTCCGACGGAGGTTCTCCGACCGGCTCCGAGTCCCTCACTGGCGCCGCCCGCGGTTGGGGCGCCGCTTGTGGGTGTGCCGGCAACTCGTCGGACGCCCTCACCACCTGCGCTTCACCGGCTCCCTCCAGCTTCCGTTCAAGCCGCTGTAGTTCCTCGATGGCGCCGGCGATATTCACGGTGCGCGGCAAGGTGGCCACGCGGACCAGCGACGCCTCCAGGTCGAACCTCGGGTAGGGCGACCGCGCCACCATCTCGTCGCCCTGGACGATGAACCGGTAGTAGCCCATGAGGGCTTCGGCGTCCACCGAGCCCACCTGATCGCTCAGCAGGGCGATCTCCTCGCCGGTGAGGTCCATGAGCCGGCGGGATCCCGTATCATTTCCGGCGACGGCACCCGGACCCGCCGTCCCCTCCATCAGGCGGACCACCAGGAGGTTACGGAAGTGCTCCACCAACTCCCGGGAAAGCGCCGCCAGGTCCACCCCGTCGTCCGCCACCTCGGCCACGAGCCGGAGACACGCCGCGGCATCCCCCGCCAGCACCGCCGAGGAGATCTCGTAGAGAACCCGGCGTTCGGCGACGCCCAGGATGTCGCGGAGCAACGCCTCATCCACCGCGCCGCCCTCTTCCGCCGGCCCGGCGAAGGAAAGCACCTGCTCCAGCAATGACTGGGCGTCGCGCATGCTGCCTTGGGCGGCGCGGCTGATCAGCGTCAGCGCTCCTTCGGTGATGTTCAGTCCCTCCACCTCCGCGATCCGGCGCAGCCGCCCGTGGATGTCCTGGGCTCCGATGCGTCGAAAATCGAAGCGCTGGCAGCGCGACAGGATGGTCTCGGGAAGCCGGTGGACCTCGGTGGTGGCGAGGATGAACTTGGCGAACGGCGGCGGCTCCTCCAGGGTCTTGAGCAGCGCGTTGAAGGCATCTTTCGTTACCTGGTGCACCTCGTCGATGATGTACACTTTGAACTGCGCCGCCGCGGGCTGATAGCGCACGTTCTCGATGATCTGCCGGACCTCGTCGATGCCCCGGTTGGAGGCGCCGTCGATCTCGTAGACGTCGATGGAACGGCCGTCGTTGATCTCGCCGCAGCGCGCGCACTCGTTGCAGGGAGTTGGCGTGGGTCCAGCCTCGCAGTTGAGGGCCTTGGCAAGGATGCGCGCGGCGCTGGTCTTGCCCACGCCGCGGACCCCGGTGAACAGGTAGCAGTGGGCGATACGGCCGCTCTCGATGGCGTTGGTGAGGACGCGGGCGATGTGCTGCTGCCCCACCATGTCCGAGAAACCCTGCGGCCGCCATTTACGGGCCAGAACGAGATATGACATGACGAAAGCCGCTTGCGTGGCGGGATGCTCATTGCCGACAGCCAGGCTTCCCCGTGGCACAGGGGCGGTCCGCTACCGCTGCTTCCTTCCGGACCTGACGGGGTTTGCGGGACCCACTTGCACGGGACCCGACTGCCAGCAATCAACATCCCGGCCGCTGATCCTGTCGCGGCGACGGGAACCTGTGTTTACCAGATTTCCCAGTCTACAACCAGCAAATCCGGTGCGGTGGCGAGGGGAATCCCCTCAATAGATGCCGGGAACGATCCGGTATTTCACCCGCGCCTGATACTCCGCCCACTTGTCCGCGCCGTATTTCTCCGCGCAGTGTTTGTCGTCATCGAGTTGCCGGTAGGTGAACAGCGAGACGATGAAGACGAAGTAGGTCCAGGCCCAGGGATTGGTGAAATAGCCGAACGACAGGGCGATCGACAGGGCAAGGAACCCCTCGCCCATGTAGTTGAAGTGGCGGGCGACACCCCACAGACCGCTGCACAGGATCTTGCGATCACCGACCTCGATGTACCTGGGCTCGATGAGCCCGAGAAACGTGCGGTCGGGCCATTGCTTGAACATGTACTTCTGCATGTTGGCGCCGCGCGATATTCCCCACCCGAACAGGAACAGCGCGGTCGTTCCGATGAGCCAGACATACGTCCATGGCGGCGAGAATCCGGGGTCCGGGTAGACGGCCATTCCCCACAACGGCAGGATGAACAGCCACCCGTAGACCACCAAGCAACCCCAGAACAACTTGAAGCCGAGGTTCTCGTGGATCAGATCGTAGGTGTATAGCTGGACGCGCTCGAAGATGCAGTAGTCCAGTATGTAGAAGGTGAAGAACGCCGCGTACAGGAAAACGCCCGGATTGTAGTCTTCGCCAAAAAGCTCGTAGTGGTACGCGGCCCCGGACAGGGCGTTGAGCGACAACATCGTCCCGCCGACGACATAGAGGTACATCTTCACGTCGAAGCGTTCTTTGAAGAACGCCAGCTCCTGAGCCCGCCCGAACCACAGCGTCAGGATCGGATTCCTGACCTTGCCCTGCGGCTGGCTGAACACCGCAAGGACCGTAACGATGGCGGCGACAACCGTTCCGCCGGCCACCGCGTAGACCGAAGACCGGTAGAACCAGTCGCGCGGCATCCCGGTGAGCTCGAAAGCCCACGCAACCAACGCGAGCGCGAACACCAGAAGACCGTTCAGCCGGTAGCTGCGGGGCTCACCCGTCTCCGGATTGATGACGTAGCCGGTAAGCCGCCTTCCCGGCAGAATGAGCTGCGCCAGGAAGAACACGGCAAAGACCGCCAGCGGGGTGAAGAACCCCAGAATCGCTTCCGTCCGGGAAAGCTCGAAGAGGTGGCCGATGCCGAGCCATTCAATCATGACCGAATGTCCCTTCCCTCCAGTGACGTGGCCATTATGAATATGCAGGTCAATAACGCACTAGGCTGTAAGGGGTGCGTTGGAGTCGATGCAGAATATCATGGATTGTGAGTGGCGGAGAGGGAGGGATTCGAACCCCCGTTACCCGTAGGTAAACCTGATTTCGAGTCAGGCGCCTTCAACCGGACTCGGCCACCTCTCCGCGTGTTGGACTTTCAACCTAGCACGCCGACGGGCGCTTGGAAACACGCCGTTTCGCGGTCGGAACGCTCCGCTTCTTTGTTGACGGTCGTTTGCCTCGGCCCTCTTGTCGGTGCTAGGCCGAGGGGAATGCGGCTGACCGCGCATCCTCCGTCACCATGAACCACCGCGTCATATATCTGCTCGGCCCCGAGCAACTGGAATTGCGGGAAGAACCTGTTCCCGATCCCGGCGAAGGGGAAATTCTGGTCCGGATTCGGGCGGCTATCACTTGTGGGACGGATGTGAAAGTGTTCCGGCGGGGCGGGCATCCGCGAATGCTAAGGGTGCCGACGGCGTTCGGGCACGAGTTGGCGGGCGAAGTGGCGGAATCGGGTCCGGGGGATACGGGATTCCAACCGGGCGACCGCGTGGCGGTGGTCAACTCGGCACCGTGCGGGCGGTGCGCGTACTGCGACGGGGGCCGCGAGAACCTGTGCCGGGATCTCCGCTACATCAACGGCGCCTTTGCCGAGTACATCCTGATTCCGCGGCGGTTTGTCGAGGTCAGCACGCATCGGCTCGATGCCGATATTCCCTACGAGTTGGCCGCGCTTGTGGAGCCGCTGGCGTGCGTGGTTCACGGCATCGACGTCTGCGACCTCCGTAGCGGTTCCGAGGTGTTGATCTACGGCGGCGGTCCCATGGGATTGCTGCTGACGTCCGCGCTCGCGGCCGAAGGCCACCGGGTGGTGGTGGCCGATCCCAACCCGGGCCGGCTCGAGGTGGCGCGGACCCTCGGCGCGGAGGATGCGGTGCAGGTGGTCCGGGACGGCGGCGAGGCGGAGCGACTACGTGGCCTATCCGCGGACGGACACGGCTTCGACTGCGCCATCGACGCCACCGGCGTGCCCGCGGTTTGGGAGGACGCCCTCGGCTGCGTTCGTCCCGGCGGCGTGGTCAACTTCTTCGGCGGCTGTCCGCCGGGAACTCGGATCGCCTTGGACACGACCGACATCCACTATAACGAGCTGGTCATCAAGGGCACCTACCACCATCGTCCGAACACGGTCGCCCGAGCGCTGGACATGCTCAGCCGGGGGTCACTCGACCCGCGGCCGCTGCTTTCCGCCGAGGCGCCGCTGGACGGCCTCGAGGATGCGCTGCGGTCGATGATGGCGAAGAAGGCCCTCAAGGTCGTAATCCGACCCTTACCTCCCCAATAGATTGCCCTAAGGTTGGCTCGGCCGGCGGCCCGGGTCACACCACCCGCCGCCGCAGGTACGCGCTCAGGTAGTCCACTCCGGTCACGAGGATGTAGAGCGCCATCAGCAGCGTCAGGAGCTGTTGTTCGAGGAACAGGCTCATGGCGATGTGGATGCGCTGCCCTAATCCCCCGGCGCCGACGAAGCCCAGCACCGCGGCGACGCGGATGTTCACCTCCCAGCGATACAGGGTGTAGGAGATGAACTGGGGCAGGACCTGGGGCAGGATGGCGTAGAACAGGATCTGGATCTTGCCTGCGCCGGTGGACTGGAGCGACTCCACGGGCTGCAGGTCCACGTCCTCCAGCACCTCGGCGAAGAGCTTGCCCAACACGCCGCCGGTATGGACCCCCAGGGCCAGCACGCCCGGGAAGGGGCCCAGGCCCACCATGAAAACGAATACCAGGGCCCACAGCATTTCCGGGATGGTGCGCAGGAAATTGAGGATGCCCTTGGCCGCCAGGTAAGGGATGCGGCGCAGGAGGACCCGGTGGCGCCGGGACTCCATCTCGTAGAGAAGCCCCGCGTACACGAGGTTCCGGGAGCCGAAGAAGGCCAGGGACAGCGCAATGACCACGGACAGGAGCGTGCCGATCAACGAGATGGCCAGGGTCTCCCAGGCTCCTTCGACGGCGTCCGCCACCACCTTGCCGGAGAGGTCGGGCGGGAAGAGCCGCTCCACGTAGTCGCCGATGGCGCCGCCGCCGTCGGCGCTGAAGAGCATGCCGAGGTCGATCTCCGATCCCTGGTAGCTCCAGACGAACAGCGCCCCCAAAAGAGCCAGCAGCGCCCAGGTGGACGATCGGGAGCGGTCCCGGGCGCCGGCCTTGAGGGCGGCCAGTTGATCGGCGTTGGCGGCGGCGTGGTTCATAGCAGCGACCGTACCTTGGCGCTGATGTAGTCGGCCCCCGCCACCAGCGAGAACAGGATGATCAGCAACGTCGTCACCTCGTGGAAGTTGAACATCCGGATGGAGATCTCGATCTGCTGGCCGATGCCGCCGGCCCCCACCAGGCCCAGGATGGCCGAGGTCCGCACCGCGCATTCCCAGCGGTAGAGCGTGTAGGAGGTGATGTTGGGGAGCACCTGGGGGAACCAGCCGTAGAAGAATATCTGCAGGCGCCCGGCGCCAGTGGACTGGATGGCCTCCAGGGGCCGCTCGTTCACCGACTCGAAGATCTCGGAATAGACCTTGCCCAGCATCCCGCCGTAGGCGACCCCGATGGCCAGCACTCCGGGGAATGGACCGAGGCCCACCGCGCGCACGAACATGAAGGCCCAGACGAACTCGGGGATGCAGCGGAAGAGGCTCAGGAGGCCTCGGGCGAGGCCGTAGAGGCACACCTTGAGAGCGTGCCTCGGGCCGAAGCCCCGGTACTCGGACTCGTGCAGGATACCCTGGAAGCTGAAGGTGCTGGTGGCCAGCAGTCCCAACGGAAAACCGATGAGCACCGCGATCAACGTTCCCATCACCGAGATCTGTATGGTCTCGAGGGTGGGCCGGATCATCAGCTCCAGGAAGTCCCAGGACAGCTCCGGCGGATACATGCCGGTGACGAACCGCCACAGGTGTTCCCTGCCCTCGGCCTCGAAGAAGATCCCCGGATTCACCTCGGCCCGGCGCCAGCTATCCGCCAGCACCAGGAGGAACAGTCCGCCGAATACGTAGGGGAAGATCGACCGCGACCCCAGCGTCCTGGGAGTGGCGTTCATGGACACCGGGTTAGACCGCGGCCCGGCTGTGCTCCGGTTCCCGGTAGGGCTCGCCGGCGCCGTTCACGGGGGCGTGGCCGGAGTAGAGTTCCTGCAGAAGCTCCGGGGTCACCCGTGACGCGGCGGTGTCGAACAGCTTGACCCCCGCCTTCATGCCGATGACCCGGGGGAAGTACGCCAGCGCCAGGTCGGTGCTGTGAAGGTTCACCAGCAGCGTCTTGCGGGTGTCGTCGCTGATGGCGATGAGCAGCTTGATGATGGTCTCGGCCAGGGACGGATCCACGGACGACACCGGCTCGTCCGCCAGGATGACGTCGGGGTCCTGCACCAGCACGCGGGCGATGGCGACCCGCTGCTGCTGCCCGCCGGAGAGCTCGTCCGTGCGGCTGAAGAGTTTCTCGCCGATGCCCACGTCGGCCAGCGCCCGGTGCGCGGTCTCCAGTTGTGAAGGCTTGGCCAGCGACGCCAGGGAGCCCAGCAGCGACCAGCTCCCTAGCCTGCCGGACAGCACGTTATGGAGCACCCGCAGGCGCGGAACCAGGTTGTGCTGCTGGTAGATCGTGCCGATGCGGCGGCGCATGTCACGCAGACTTCGCCCGTACAGCTCCGCCACCTCCTGGCCGCCGATACGGAGCCGCCCGGAGGTGGGGCGGATCGTGCAGTTCAGCATGCGGAAGAGCGTGGTCTTCCCGGCGCCGCTGGGGCCGATGAGGGCCACCCGCTCGCCCCGGGCGACCCTCAAATCGAACCCTTCCAGCGCCACCTGTCCGCGTCCGAATACCTTTCGGACGCTCTCCAGGTGATATTGTTGCGTGGACTTCAATTGACCTTGAGCATGCCCGCGGCGATGGCCGCCTTCCGGATGCCGTCCCAATCCGAGTCCTTGGCCGAGATGAACTTTTTGGTGCGCTGAAGATCCATGATCTTCTTGTCCTCGGGTTTCGAGTAGTCGAGCTTGAGCAGCGCCTGCTTGAACTTCTCCCGGATCTCCTCGGACACGCCGCCCCGGGCCACCCACACATAGTCGACGTACGGCGGCGTGGTCCAGAAAACGTGGGTCTTCCCGGTATCGATCTTCTTCTTGTTGACGAGCTTCTTCCACACCAGGAAGTTCAGCGCACCGGCATCGACGCGTCCGGCCGCCACCCATGCCGCGGTGGCGTCGTGGGCGCCGCTGAAACCGAACTTCTTGAAGTCCCGTTCGGGATCGATGCCCGCCGCCTTGAGGAAGTGACGCGGCATCAGGTGACCGGACGTCGAGCTTACGCTGCCGAACGCGAAGGTCTTGCCCTTCAGGTCCGCCAGTTCCTTAATGCCGGAGTCCGTACGCGTGACGAAGACGCTCTTGAAGCTCGAGTCCTCCTCGCGCATGGCCAGCCGCGTGGCGCCCTTGGCGCGCTGGGTGGCCTGCACCGAGGTGAAGCCGCCGTACCAGACGATGTCGAGCCGGTTCGCCGCCAGCCCCTCCACGGTGGCGGCGTAGTCCACCACCGGCACGAACTTGACCTTCACCCCCACTTCCTTGGCAATATAGTCGGTGAAGGGCTTGTATTTCCGCAGCAACTCCTGCGGGTCCTCGTCCGGGATCGCCGACACCCGCAGCGTGTCCGCCGCGGCAATCCCGCATACCGTCCAGACAACCAGAACCATCACGGCCAGCAGCCGCGCCAACTTACTTCTCATCGCGATACCTCCCGGAGTATTGTTTCGGTTGAGTGGATATCAAGATGACCTATATGTCAAATAGACGTTAGCTATGAGCCACGGGTTCCCATAGACGGGTCCGTGGCGCACGGTTCAGGAACTGCACGAACGCCCGCGGCACCGGCGCCAGCGGGCGTTCGCGGTGGGTCACCTGGTAGAAGGGGCGCACCAGGTCCAGGCCCTTGACGCGCACCTCCTTGATCAGGCCCTGCTGGACTTCGCGCCTGATGGCGGCGCGGGAAAGGACGGAGAACCCGAACCCCTCCATGAGCGCCTCCTTGACCGCGGCGGTGCTGCCGAGCTCCATTCCCACCTTGAGGAACCGCTCTGGCTCCTCGCCGCGCCTGACCACGAGCTGCAGGAACGAGCGCAGGGTCCCGGACCCGCCCTCCCGGGAAATGAACGGCTCCTTGCCGAGGTCCTGGAGCGCCACCTGTTTCAGGCCCGCCCAGCGGTGGTTCGCGGGCACCGCCACGATCATCTCGTCCTGCCACGTCTTGCGATACCTGAGCCGCTCGTCGCGCGTACGGAAGCCCGTGAAGCCCAGCTCCAGCGTGCCGTCGAGGATCGCCGCCACGATGGCCGCCGAATCGCCGATGCGGAGCACCGGACGCACGTCCGGAAAGCGCGCCACGAAGCTTCCCAGCACGCCCGGCAGGATGTATTCCCCCGGGACGTTGCTGCCGCCCAGCCGCAACTCCCCTTCCACCTTCCCCTGGATGCGGTCCAGCGCCGCCAGCGCCTGGTTCTTGAGCTTCAGCACCGCGCCGGCCTGCTCGTACAGCATCCACCCCGTGGAAGTCAGGTCGAACCTGCCGCCGGACCGCCTGAAGAGCTTGCACCCCAGTTGCTGCTCCAGGGTCTGGACGTGGGCGGTCACGGTGGGCTGCCTAAGGGAGAAATGCTCCGCCGCGAGCGAAAAGCTGCGCAGCTCCGCCACCCAGTAGAAGATCTCGAGCTTGCGCAGATCCAGGTCCCTCGAAGTCTTGGCCATGCTCTCTCCCCGTGTCTACCGGACCCCGACGGAGCCCGTTGCCATGCGCCATCAACCCGGCTACTGTAATCGTCGCCATGAAGATATCGCCCCTCGCCGACTTCCACAAAGAGAACGGCGCGCACTTCGTCCAAAGAGAGGGATGGAGCCTGCCGGCGCACTTCGGCGACCCCGGCGCGGAATACGACGCCGTGCGCTCCGCCGCGGGCTGGCTGGACCTGGCCGACCGGACCATTCTCTCCGTCTCGGGCCCCGACAGCGTCGAGTGGCTCCAGGGAATGCTATCCAACGACGTCGAGGCGCTCGAGCCCGGCCAGGGAATACCCGCGGCGATCCTGAACATTCAGGGCAAGATCCTGGCGGACGTGCGGGTCTTACGCACCGCCGATGCCTTCCTGCTGGAGCTGGACGAGCCCCTCGCGGCGGGGGCGCTGGAGCACCTGAACCGCTACCTGATCGCGGACGAGGTGGAGCTTGCCGACCTGTCCGGCGAACTGGCCCTGATCTCCATCCAGGGACCGGAGGCAGAGACCGCCCTGTCCGGGCTTCTGGACGCGCCTCCGTTGCCGTCCGGAAATCTGGAGCACGGGGAAGTCGACTTGGCTGGCGCCCGGATTCGCATCGTCCGGGCCACGCATACCGGAGAGGCCGGTTTCGATGTCGTGGCGCCAGGAGACAGGCTCGCCGCGGTGGCGGCGCTTCCGCAAGCGCGAAGTATCCGGTGGGCCGGTCTGGAAGCCCGGGAGACCCTGAGGATCGAAGCCGGGATACCCCGCTACGGGGTGGACATGGACGCCGACACGCTCCTCCTGGAGACCTGTCTCGACGACGCCGTCAGCTTCACCAAGGGATGCTATCTGGGACAGGAAACCGTGGAGCGCATCCATTCCCGGGGCCACGTGAACCGCAAGCTCGTCGGCCTCATGGCCGAGGGGGACACGGTTCCGGTTCCGGGCGATCCGGTCCTGGTCGACGAACGCCCCGTAGGCCGCATCACCAGTGCCGTGGCCTCGCCGCGGGTTGGCCGTCCCATCGCCCTCGGCTACGTCCATCGGGACTACATCGAGCCGGGCAGCACCGTCCTCATTGGACACGGAGACGGCAGGATTGTCGCCTCGGTCCGTGCCCTGCCCTTCTGAATTGCACCGCGTACAAAGAAACAGGGGCGACGCGCGTCGCCCCTGTTCGTGTGTCCGGCGGTTTGTAGCGAAATACGCTAGAGCTTGTCCAACTCGGCCAGCAGGTCGCTGTTCTCGGGGATACCGCCCTCGTAGACCTGGGCGAACCGCACGGTCCCCTGCTTGTCGATGATGAAGACGGCCCTCTTGGGGAAACCCTGGTCGCGCAGGCAGTCGTACTGCTCGCACACCGCCCCGTGAGGAAAGAAATCCGAAAGCATCGGGAAGCTGATGCCGCCCATCTGCTCCGCGAACGCCTTGTGGGCGAACACCGAATCAACACTCACGCTCAGGACCTGAGCGTCTTTGGCCTCGAAGCTGGCCTTGTCAGCCTCGAAGTTGCTCAACTCCCGCTGTCAGCCGCCGGTGAAATCCAGCGGATAGAACGCCAGCACGACGTTCTTCTTGCCCGCGTAGTCGCTCAGGGACACGTTCTCTTCCCGGGTGACCGGCAGGCTGAACTCGGGGGCCTTTTCCCCCACGCTTGGCATCGCCATCAAACGATCTCCTTTCTGAATTGTACGGGCGGGTTTCAAACCCGCCCGTGTTCGCACGATGCGATCAGTCGATAGGGCTTCCTAACACACTTGCCCTTGCCCATAAAGCCGCTCGAAATCCCTGAGGGCTTCCACGGTGCTGGGGAACGCCAGCTCGTCCCAAGGGATCCGCGCCAACGAGAAGGTTCCGGCCTCGGTGCTCTCGTCCCCGGCGGCGAGGGCTCCCCCCACCACTGCCGCCACGTAGACGATGATCACGTTGGGCGATCCGGGATAGGAATAGACCCCCAGAAGCGACCTCGTCTCCACTTCCAGGTGGCTTTCCTCCAGGGTTTCCCGCACCGCCGCCTCGGTGGTGCTCTCGCCGCGGTCCACGTAGCCGCCGGGGAAGACCCACTTCCCCATGGCCGGCTCGATGCCGCGCCGCAGCAGCACCAAGCCGCCGTCCAGCGTGCAGATGGTTCCGGCCACTACCTTGGGGTCCTGATAGAAGATGAAGGAACACTTCTCGCAGACCAGCCGTCCGGGCTCGTTGCTCTTGAGGACGCGTCGCACCAGGGACCCGGCGCAACGGGGACAGAAGCGGTAGCCGCCGCCTCCGTGATGATGCCCGTGGTGATGATGATCGTGGTCTGCCATCGGGCGCACGCCTTACGGTTGCTCCCAGGAGCAGTTCACGGTCGTGAGAACCTGCTTGTTGGCGCGGTAGGTCGCCTCGTAATCACAGCCTCCGCGAACGTTGGAGAACTTGCCGGTACCCCCGTCAAGGCTTCCTCGGCCGCTGCCGCCCGTCTCCACGCCCCCGCCCGTCCTTTTGCCCGACATGTAGAGCTTGTTCTCGCCCCCGGGGTCGTTGAACGTGCAGGCCGTCTCCAGGCGGAAGCTCTTCGGGGTTTGCCTGCCGTAGACCACGCACGTCGTGTCACCGTGGGTACCCTTCGTAAACGGATCGCCGGAACTCTCGACAATAACGCCCACCCCGTTCAAACCGCCGCCGAAGACGGTCAGTTCCGGCTGCTTCACCGTGGTGTAGCCGTGAGTCGAAACCATGAGCATGGTGAAGGTGCCGCTCGCGGCGCCGAAAACCGGCTGGACCATGCCCAAGCTGCCGGCTGCGACGATGCCCGCCGCGGCCGCCATCAGCCTCGCCGACGCCAGAACTCCAAGGATCGTCTTCGGTTGCATGGCAAATCCCTCCGTTCCAAGTTTCAAACCCGCCCGTCCAGGGCTACTTCGCGCCTGAGGCGCGTCACCTCCGCCTCGGTCAGCGGACGTATTTCTCCGCGGGCCAGATGACCGAGGGCGATGGGGCCGAAACGGCTTCTGACGAGGCGTTCCACCGTGTGTCCCAGGGCCTCCACCATCCGGCGGATCTCCCGGTAGCGGCCCTCGCGGAGCTCCACCTCAAGCCACACCTTCTGTTTCAATCGCCGCAGCACCTTCACTCCCGCCGGCGCGGTCACGCCGTCCTCCAGGCCCACTCCCCGGCGCAGCCGCTCCAGTTGTGCCTCCGAAGGCATCCCGCTCAACTTGACCTCGTAGGTCTTGCGGACCCCGTACCGGGGGTGCGTCAGGCGGTAGGCCAGATCGCCGTCGTTGGTGAGGAGCAACAGGCCCGAGGTACCGTAGTCCAGCCGTCCCGCCGGAACGACGCCGGACGGATGGCGCCCGGCACGCAGGTAGTCGGCCACCGACGGCCGCCCTTCGGTGTCCCGCATGGTCGTGATGACGCCGACGGGCTTGTGGAACGCGAGATAGACCCGGGACGCCACGGGCCGGAGCGCCCGGCCGTCCACCCGGATGGTGTCGCATGCGGCGTCGGCGCGGGTTCCCAGCTCGAGGACGCGGCGCCCGTTGACCATGACGCGGCCTTCGAGTATCCATTGCTCGGCCTGGCGCCGGGAAGCGAGGCCCGCGTGCGCGATGATCCTTTGAAGCCGTTCCATGCCCAGGCCCTCACCCGGCCTTCGGCCACCCTCTCCCAGGGGGAGAGGGGTTGTATTTGATTACTCGAACAGGCTCCTGGTGCCGCCGTGCCGATCCGACCTCCTCCGCTGGGGTCACTCCGGGTTCTCCTGGCTGTCCGCGGCCTCACCCTCGTCCGGAGCGGCAGCCGGACCGGCCTCGCCCTGAACCTCGGCATCCGGCTCCGGCAACGCCTGCGTCAGCTCCTCCATCTCCTGCAGGGTCGGCAGGCTCTTCAGGTCCTTGAGATTGAACGCCTCGAGGAACTCGCCGGTGGTGCCGTAGAGGAAGGGTTTGCCGGCCACGTCCTTCCGGGCCACGATCCGGATCATGCGCCGCTCCAGCAGCGTGGACACCACCCCGTCCACGTTGACCCCGCGAATCTCCTCGATCTCGGCCCGGGTCACGGGCTGGCGGTACGCGATGATGGCGAGGGTTTCCAGGGTCGCCCGGCTCATGCGCGCGGGCTTCACGGCCGTCAGCCGGCGCACGAACTCCGCGTGCTCGCTGGGCGTCCGCAACTGGTAGCCGTTGGCCACTTCCGCCAGGCGGAGGCCCCTCCCCGCCTCCTCGTACTCCCGCCGCAACTCCCCGAGGGCGTCGGTGACCTCCTTGCGCGGGATCTCCCCCACGGCGTCCCTCAAACGGTCCGCGGACACCGGACCGTCCGCCGCCAAGAGGAGGCTTTCGAGGATCGCCTTGAGCCGCTCACTCTCCATGGTCACCCTCCGGCGAATCCGCCGTCATGGCCGCGTTGGCCTCGGACAGCGACAGCATCGGTTCCATGACGATGGGCCCCAGCCGTTCCTTCTGGAGCACATGCACCGCGCGGATGCGGATGAGCTCCAGCAGCGCCAGGAAGGTCACCACCACGTCCATCCTGGAACCCGCCGAGTCGAACAGCTCGTGAAACACTACCGACGACGCGCGGTGCAGTTCGTCGAGGATGTAGGCCATGCGTTCGCGCACGGACACCGTTTCCTGCACCACCGTGTGCACGGACGGCCCCGGGAACCTTTCCAGCACGCGCTGCAGCGCCGACATCAGATCGAACACCGAGAGCTGCTCGAAGCTCACCTCCGTGGTCCGCTCGGGGCGGCCCTGGCGGACGAACACGTCCCGGTTGAGGATTTCGCGCTCCTCTAGCTCCCGGGCCGCGTTCTTGAAGCGCTCGTACTCCAGCAAGCGGCGGATCAGCTCTTCGCGGGTGTCGCCGCCCTCCTCCTCGTCCTCCTCGTCTTCCTCGTCGGGAGGCAGCAGCATCCTGGACTTGATGTGCACCAGGGTCGCAGCCATGACGAGGTACTCTCCGGAAACGTCGAGGTTGAGGCCCTGCATCAACTCCAGCGTTTCCAGGTACTGCTCGGTGATGGCGGCGATGGGGATATCGACGATACTGAGCTCGTTCTTCTTGATGAGATGGAGCAGCAGGTCCAACGGACCTTCGTAGATCTCGAGTTGAACATGCACCGCCATGGCGGACTACAGCGTCAGCGCCGACCGGACCTCGCTCATGGTCGCCTCGGCCTGCTCCCCGGCGACACGGTTGCCCTCGGCGATAACGTCGCGGATGTCGTCCGGCCGGTTGTCGTAGTAGGCCTTCTTCTCCCGGAAAGGCGCGAGGTCGTCGACGACGTGCCGGATCATCACCTTCTTGCAGTCCAGGCAGCCGATGCCGGCGCTGCGGCATCCTTCCGAGACCTCCTGGATCTCTTCCGGGGTGCAGTAGATCTTGTGCAGGTTGAAGGCCGGGCACTTCTCCGGCTCGCCGGGGTCGGTCCTGCGAGCCCGCGCCGTGTCCGTCACCATGCGGCTCAGCTTGCGGTCGATGGTCTCCGGCGAGTCCGAGAGCAGCACGGAGTTGCCGTAGCTCTTGCTCATCTTGCGTCCGTCGAGGCCCGGCAACCGCTGGGTCTCCGTGAGCAGCACCTCGGGTTCGGGGAACACCGGACCATAGAAGCTGTTGAAGCGCCGGACGATCTCCCGGGTGAGCTCCACGTGGGGCGCCTGGTCCACACCCACCGGCACCCGGTGGGCCTTGTACATGATGATGTCCGCCGCCTGCAGCACCGGATAGCCGAGAAAACCGTAGGTCGACAGGTCGCGCTCCTTCAGCTCGGTCATCTGCTCCTTGTAGGTCGGGTTCCTTTCCAGCCAGGAAACCGGCGTCAGCATGGACAGCAGCAGATGGAGCTCGGCGTGCTCCTTGATGTCCGACTGCCGGAAGATCGTGCACCTCGCGGGGTCGAGGCCGACGCTGAGCCATTCCGCCACCATCGCCCGGGTGCCGTCCGAAATGCCGTCCGGAGACTGGTAGTCCGTGGTCAGCGCATGCCAGTCGGCGACGAAGAAAAAACAACGGTAGTCGTCCTGCAGGCCGACCCAGTTGCGCAGGGCGCCGTGGAGATGGCCCAGGTGAAGCAGTCCGGTGGGGCGCGCCCCGCTTACGATGGTATCCATGGCATCAACTTACACGACTCCGACCAGGACGGCCAGAAACCAGATCACGAAGTCCATGATCGGCACCAGCGTGTAGGTCAGCGCCCCGGTCATCAGCAGCGCGACGACGATGATGAGCCCGAAAGGCTCGATGCGGGCCACCTGCATGGCCTGGGGCTCCGGCAGGAGGCCCACCAGCACCCGGCCCCCGTCCAGCGGCGGTATCGGAAAGATGTTGAACACCGCCAGCATCACGTTGATGCGCACGCTGGTGAGGCACATGTACCACAGGTACGAGGATACCGAGCCGGCCGCGACGCCGCCGCTCATGAGGGTGAACTTCACCAGCAGCAGGCTCAGGACGGCCAGGATGATGTTGGCGCCGGGCCCCGCCAGCGCCACCTTGATCATGTCGCGCCTGGGATCCTTCAGGTTGTCGTAGTCTACGGGAACGGGCTTGGCATAGCCGAATACCGGCCCGCCGGCCCAGATGAGCAGGGCCGGCAGCAGCACCGTGCCGACGATGTCGATGTGCGAGAACGGGTTCAGGGTCAGCCGGCCCATGATGGCGGCCGTGGGATCGCCCAGCCGATAGGCCACCCACCCGTGCGCCACTTCGTGAAAGACGATGGCCACGAGCACCGGGAATGCCCAAATCGACAGTTGCCACAGGAACTCTTGGGCCATTGCACATTCTTAAGTGACGGGTTGCGAAAACACAACGCCGCCTCTCAACCCTTGCCGCCGGGGGTTTCCCGCGGATGGAACTGCTGGTGGACCTTCTTGATGCGGCTCCGGCTCACGTGCGTGTAGATCTGGGTGGTGGCGATGTCCGAGTGCCCGAGCATCGACTGCACCGCGCGCAGGTCGGCGCCGCCCTCCAGCAGGTGGGTGGCGAAGGAATGGCGCAGCGTATGGGGCGTCACCCGGTGCTGCAGGCCGGCCCGGCGGGCGTATCCGCGCAGCAGCTTCCAGAATCCCTGGCGGGTGAGGGGCCTGCCGGAACGCGTGAGGAACACGTAGTCGCTGTAACCACCGCGCAGGAAGAACGGGCGCACGTCGCGCAGGTAGCGCCGCAGGCACTCGTACGCAAAGCGGCCGAAGGGGACCTGCCGCACCTTGGCGCCCTTGCCCTTGATGGTCAGATAGTTGCCCTCCATGCTGACCTGCTGCAGCTTGAGGGAGACCAGTTCCGAAACCCGCAGCCCGCTGCCGTATAGCAGCTCCAGCATCGCGCGGTCCCGCGCTCCCAGGGGTTTGGCCTCGTCGGGCTGATCCAGCAGGATGCGCATGTCCGTGCCGCCGAGGGTTTCGGGCAGCCGGCCCGCGGCGCCCCGGGACGAGAACTCGGGCACCGGGTCGCTGGAGACCATCTCCTCCTTGAGGAGAAAACGATAGAACCGGCGCATGCTGCCCAGCAGGCGCGCCACCGAGCGTTCGCTGAGACGCTGCCCCCTGAGGTCGGCGATGTACGCCCGCAGGTCGGACGTGGCGGCATCGCCCCAGGCGCGCACGCCGCGGGCGGAGAGGAACTCGGCCAGCCGGTTCAGATCGCGGCTGTAGGCCTCCAGGGTGTTGGCCCGCAACCCCCGCTCCACGGCCAACGTCTCGATGAAGAGGTCAACCGGCCGCGTCAGCTCGTCCGTCATCCTTCGGACCCAACTCCTGGTGGAGGGCGTCGCTCAAGGCCTGCAGGCGCCCATCGTCAAGGATCTTCCCGCCTTCTCCGTCGGCGACGTAGAAGACGTCGGCCACCTGGTCGACGTCGGTGGAAATCTTCGCCAGGTGGATGGCGAAGCCGAGCGTCGAGAGCAGGTAGGTGATGGTGAAGAGAACCCCGGGCCGGTCCTGCGTGTACACCTCGACGATGGTGAAATCATCCGACGCGGCATTGTCCCAGCGGACATGGGTGGGAACCCTCACCGCGGGCCTGTGCGACCAGGAAGGCCGCGACCGCCCCACCAGCTCGGCGACGTCCACCTTTCCCTTCAGGACCCTTTCCAGGGACAGCTCCATGCGCGACCACTTCCCCGAGTCCATGACCACCTCGGCCCTGCCCTGGTGCGAGATGCGGAAGACGTCGAGAATGAGCCCGTCCCGGCGGGTGTTGATGCGCGCGCTCAGCACGTTGAGCTCCATGGCGGCGAAGACGCCGGCGATGGACGCGAACAGGCCGGGCTGGTCGTGGGCGCAGATGGCGACCTCGCTGTGGCCGTGCTCGGGATGGTGGAACACCGCCGCCAGGAACGGCTCGTCCCGGAGGCGCCGCAGCAGCCGGTAGTGGAAGCGCATGTCCTCCTCCGGGGTGGTGAGGAAGTAGCGCCTGGGCATGGCCTCGACGAAGTCCCGCCGCACCTCGTCGGCGGGATGCTCGGCGCCGAGCTCGGCCATGACCCGCTCCTGTATGCGCCGCACCTTCAGGTCACGGTCCGGTCTCGCGTACTCTCCCTTCTCGCGTTCTTCCAGGACGTCGTGGGTATGGTTGAACAGCTCCTCCAGCAGCGACGCCTTCCAGTTGTTCCAGACGTCGGGCCCCACCGCCTTCATGTCCGAATACGTCAGCACGTAGAGGGCTTTGAGATTCTCCGCCGTGCTCATGGTATCCGCCAAGTCCAGCACGGTCTTCTCGTCCTGGATGTCGCGGCGAAAGGCGGTGCCGGTGAGCAACAGGTGATGGAGCACGAGAAAGGCCAGCAACTCCTGCTGGTCGACGTTGAGACCCATGCGCTCGGCGACCCGCAGGGCCATGACCCGTCCCAGTTCCGAGTGGCCGCCGCCCTGGCCCTTGCCGATATCGTGGAAAAGGATGCCCAGGATCAGGATCTCGGGTCTTTCGACCTCCCGGGCAAGCTGCGACAGGCGCGGCAGCGAGTCCTCGAACTCCCCGGACCGCAGGCGCTCGAACTCCTTGACCGCCCGCATCAGGTGCTGGTCCACGGTGTAGATGTGGTAGAGGTCGTGCAGCGCCATGCAGCGCACCCGGCCGAATTCCGGGATCAGGGCATCCAGGACCCCGGTGCGATGCATCTCCAGCAGGGTTTCGTAGATCCAGTCGTTGCCGCGCAGTATGTCGAGGAACCTTCGATTGGCCCCGGCCGATGCCGGGAGTCCCCCTTCCATCGCCCCGACCCACGCCCTGACCATCTCCCGGGAGTCCTGTCCCAGGTTCAAGCGATACCTTTGCAGGTCCACGAAGAGGTCGAGCAGTTCCTCGGGAGGCCGGTGCCCGCCGTTGACGGGCCTCACCGCGAGTGTCCGCTCCGTGATTCGCACGCCGGGACGCAGTTCACGTCCGGGCCGCGGCCCGCGGCGCTGCGCGGGATCGTGATCCACCGCGCGGTGGATCACCAGCGACGACAGCCGGCTGACCTCCTCCGCGTGCAGGTAGTACGAACGCATGAAGGTCTCGACCTCGCTCAACCGCTCCTCCCCGTCGAAACCCAGCCCCTGCGCCGCCTGCTCCTGGGACTCGACGGTCAGCCGGTCCTGATGCCGGCCAGCCAGGAAATGGAGCTCGTTGCGGGTGCGCCAGAGGAAGTCCCGCCCCCGTTCCAGAGCGTCGGCATCGTCTGGCTCCAGAAGGCCCGTACGGGGCAGGTCCTGGATCTCCGCGGCGCCGCTCTTCGCCCGCGCGATCCACATGGCCGTGTGGATGTCGCGGAGGCCCCCCTGCCCTTCCTTGATGTCGGGCTCCAGCAGGAAGACCGACTCGCCGTGACGCTGATGGCGCTGATCGCGCTCGCTGATCTTGGTGCCGACGAAGCGGTCGGCGCCGCCCCCTCTGAGCTGCCTCCAGAACACCCGCTCCAGGTCCCGATACAGCTTCTCGTCGCCGCAAATGAGACGCGCGTCCACCAGCGCGGTCTGGATCACCTGGTCGCGCCGGGCATGGCGTGCGCACTCGGTCACGGTGCGGGTCGCATGACCCACGGTCAACCCGGCGTCCCACAAGGGATAGAGGATCCTGTGGGTGACGAACTCCACGTAGGACGCCGCCCGCCAGCCATACAGGAACAGGATGTCGATGTCCGAGTAGGGATTCAACTCGCCGCGGCCGTACCCGCCCTGGGCCACCACCGCGCAGCGTCCCTTCGACGGCGCCGCCCCGTCTTCCTCCGCGGTCTCGAACAGGCGCCGCAAGAGGCAATCGATCATCTCGCCGTATGCCCGCACCACCTCCGCGCCCGACGCCCCCGAGCGATGGGATCCAAGCAGCCGCTCGCGCCCCTGGTCGATGTACGCCCGGACGCCCTCTCCCGGATTCGCGCCCCGGACGTGCTCGTCCGCGAGCGTCCGCCAGGGGGCGCCCCCTCCGGCGCCGCGCATCGGACCCTGCATGTCTCCGCTTCCCTCCACGGCTGTCGTCACTATGGATTACCCCTTTTCCGCAGCACGTTGGCGTAGTTCTTGATGCCGCGGTACAGGCCCTCGACGATGGCCTCCTGGAACTCGGCGCGCTGCAGCGCCCGCGCCTCGCGGCGATTGCTGACGAAGAACAGCTCCGCCAACGCGGACGGCATGCGCGCTCCCACCAGCACGTAGAACAACCCCTTCTTCACCCCCAGGTCCTTGGCGCTCGGATACTGCGGCCGGGTCCTCTTCACCAGCGACGATTGGAGGTGGCTCGCCAGGCTGATGGAATCCGACAGGTACACGTTCAGCTTGAGGTCGCTCAGCATGATTTGCAAGTCCGTGAGGTTCCTGCGCGCGGTGCCGTTCTCCCGCGCGGCCAGCTTCATGGTGGCTTCGTCCGTGGTCTTGTCCAGGTAGTAGGTCTCCAGGCCGCCGGCCCTGCGGTTGTGGCTGGCGTTGGCGTGAAGGGAAAGGAACAGGTCGGCGCGCTCCGCGTTGGCCATGGCCGTGCGTCCCTTGAGGGGAATGAACACGTCCGCGTTCCTGGTAAGGACCACGTCCACTCCCATGCGACGGCGGAGCCTGGGCGCCAGCTTCCTGGCCACGCGAAGCACCACGTCCTTCTCCTTGAGCCCGCCCGCGCCGATGGCCCCGGGATCCTTCCCGCCATGGCCCGGGTCCAGCACGATCCTGCGGACCGCCAACTGCCGGCCCGCCGCCGACCCGCTCTTCCGCTCCACGTCCACCAGCAGCCGGTGGGGGTTTGACAGCAGCACCGCGTCATGGCTGCCGGGCCGCTTGAGGTCGAGCACCACCCGCACCACGTCCGCCTTGTACTGAGCCAGCCGGACCCGGCGAACCAGCGAATCGCCGACCTGGACCTGCCGCCCGGTCTTCAGGCGAGCCCCCGCGAGATCCAGGTAGATGCGCGGCGGCAGGCGCTTCCGGGGAACCGCCGGCAGGGTCCGTATCGTGTACTTGACCGGCCCGGACAGGTCGAGGATCACTCGCGTGTAGTTGGATGAGGAGAGGTGCCGCACGCTCGTGAGCACGGCGGCGTCGACCTCGAACGCCGTGCCCGCAGCGCACAACACAAGCAACACCGCCAGTAGACGCGCCAATCCGCCTCCCCGTGACTCCCTAGTGTCCTGTCCCACGTAATTCTTTACCGAGATGCGCAGGATTTCTCGTTGTCGGCAAGGCGCGATGACGAGCAGTGGCGGGTACCACGCGAGGAAGAGCAACGCAGCCGACGACGAGAAAGACCAGCATATCGGTAAAGAATTACGTGGGACAGGACACTAGTACTTGGACAGGCCCCTGACCTCCGTCACGAGATCGTCCAGGACGTTCAACGCCTCCAGGGGCGTGAGCGCGTTGGTATCGATGGCCTGGAGCTTTTCCCGCAACCGGTCCTGACCCGAGTCGTACAACATCAACTGGACTCCCTCCGGCGCCGCTTCGACGCCGGCAAGGCGAGGTTGTCCCCAGGCATTCAGCTCCTCGCCCTCCAGGTTCTTGAGAATCTCCTTGGCCCGCTCGATGAGCGGACGCGGCAACCCGGCCAGGCCGGCCACCTGGATGCCGTAGCTGCGACTGGCCGGACCCTCCTTGAGGGTGCGCAGAAAGATCACCTCCCCCTGCCATTCCTTGACCGCGAAGTTGAAGTTCTTCACGCGTTCCCGCGTGCGCGCCAGACTCGTCAGCTCGTGGTAGTGGGTGGCGAACAGCGTCCGCGGCCGGTGCGGCGACTCGTGCAGGAACTCCGCCAGCGACCAGGCGATGGAGATGCCGTCAAAGGTGCTCGTGCCGCGGCCCACCTCGTCCAGGAGGATCAGGCTGCGGGGCGTGGCCAGGCGCAGGATGCGGGCCGTCTCCTTCATCTCCACCATGAACGTCGACTCTCCCGCCGCCAGCGCGTCGGTAGCGCCGAAGCGGGTGAACAGCCGGTCCACCAGCCCCACGTGGGCGGCGTCGGCGGGCACGAAGCTGCCCATCTGCGCGAGGATCACCACCAGCGCCACCTGCCGCATGTAGGTGGACTTGCCCGCCATGTTGGGACCGGTCAGGAGCATGATCTGCGTGGCCTCGGAATCCATCCCGCAATCGTTGGGGACGAATCCGCCGCGCCCCAGCGCGGCCTCCACCGCCGGATGCCGCGCCGCGCGCATGGCGAGGGTCAGGCTGGAGTCCACCCGCGGGCGGACGAAGCGCCGGGTTTCGGCGGTCTCCGCCAGCGCCAGCAGCGCGTCGAGCCTGGCCAGCGCCAGGCTGGACTGCTTGAGGACCGGGTAGTGGGCGGCGATACGGTCGAGCAGGTCCGCGAAGATCCGCGCTTCCAGCTTCAGTATCTCCTCGTCCGAGCCCAGCACCCGGGCCTCGTAGTCCTTCAGCTCGGGGGTGATGAACCGTTCGCCGTTGGCCAGCGTCTGTTTGCGGATGTAGTTGTCCGGAACGTTGCCGAGATTGGCCCGGGTGACCTCGATATAGTACCCGAACACCTTGTTGTAACGTACCTTCAGCGAGTTGATGCCGGTGCGCTGGCGCTCCTGGTGCTGCAGGTCCGAGATCCAGCCCTTGGCGTTGCCGCGGATGGACGAGAGCGTGTCCAGTTCTTCATCGAAACCGGCGCGCACGAAACCCCCGGCGCGGGCGGTGGCCGGGGGCGCGTCCACCAACGCCCGTTGCACCAGTTCCACCACCTCCGGCACCGGCTCCAGTTGCGACCGAAGCCGGGTGAGCGGCTCGCTGCCGCACGCTGCGAGCTGTTCCCGCACCGCTTCCAGCGCCCGCAGCGTGTCCTTGATGGCGGTGAGGTCCCGGGGCGAGGCGCTTCGGGAAACGATCCGGCCGGACAGCCGTTCCAGATCCTGGACCCCGTGGAGGGCCTCCCGCAGCCTCCGCCGCATTTCCGGAGCGGCAACCAGCTCCTCCACGGAGTCCTGCCGGCGCCGGATCCGTTGCTCCTCCAGCAAGGGATAGAGGATCCACTTGCGCAGCTCTCGCGCCCCCATGGCCGTACGCGCCGGCTCCAGGACGCCGAGCAGCGAGCCGCGCTTGCCTCCGTCGAAGGCGCGCACCAGCTCGAGATTGGCCTGGGTGTTCTCGTCCAGCATGAGAAACTGCGACGCACGATACGGCTCCAGCGCGGTCAGCACCTGCACCGCGCCGGGCGAGCGGTCTTCCAGATAGGCGAGAATGGCGCCCGCGGCCCGCACCCCCAGCGGCCACTCATCCTGCGGGCCCTGGTAGATGCCGCTGCTGTTCAGCCTCTGGACCGCCGCCCCCGAGAACCACGTCTCCGGCCCCGGGGTGCAGTGCACTCCTGCGTAGTCCTCACGCAAACCGGCGAGAGGACCGGAAAGAGTGTCGGGGATCAGCAGCTCCCGCGGTTGAATCCGTCCCAACTCGTTGGTGAGGGCCGCATAGCCCGTCATTTGGGTGAAGCGGAACTCGCCGGTGGTGACGTCGGTGAAGGACAAGCCGTAGTCGTCGCGGGCGGCGGTGACGGCGACGAGAAAATTGTTGAGCTCGGCGTCGAGTCCCTCCCCCTCGGTGAGGGTACCGGGGCTGATGACCTTGATCACCTCGCGCCGCACCACTCCCTTGGCGAGCTTGGGGTCCTCGGTCTGCTCGCACACCGCCACCTTGAAGCCGGCGGACAGGAGCTTGCCGATGTAGGGGGTGGCCGCGTGGTGCGGCACGCCGCACAGCGGAACGGGCGCGCCGTCGTTGCGGTTGCGGCTGGTGAGCGCGATGTCGAGCACCTTCGACGCCCTTTCCGCATCCTCGAAGAACATCTCGTAGAAGTCCCCGAGCCGGAAGAACAGGATGGCGTCCTGGTGACGCTCCTTGATCTCCAGGTACTGATGCATCATGGGCGTGAGCCGTGTCCGCTCCATCATGTCATCCTAACACGGGACGGGGCGGCGGACCTCGGCAAGCCGATGCGGTCCGCGCGACAGGCTGCTAGTGTCCTGTCTCACCAATAGCTTTACGAAGATGCGAGGGCATTTTTGTCGTCGGCAAGGCGCGATGACGAGCAGTGGCGGGCACCACGCGAGGAAGAGCAACGCAGCCGACGGCGAAAAAGACCCGCAGATTCGTAAAGCTATTGGTGAGACAGGACACTACACCTTGCGCCGCTGGCCCAGCAGGTAGTCCACGAGCAGGTACTGTCCCAGGCGATCGGGACGGGTGTAGAAAGCGCGCCCCTTGTTGAGCCGGGTCATCTCGTCCACGAAGCCCTTCAGCACCGGGCTGTCGTCCAGCATGAAGGTGTTGATGGTGATGCCCCGTTGGGTGACCCGTTTCGCTTCCTTCAGGGTCTCCTCGGCCGCGCGCTGGCTGATGCCGCCGAAGCTCAGCGGCCATTCGCAATAGAGCCGGCCCTGGCGGCAGTACGCCGTGGGCTGGCCGTCGGTGATGACGATGATCTGCTGATTGCGGGTCGAGCTCCGCTTCTTCAACAGGTCGATGGCGAGATGGAGTCCGTCCTGCAGGTTGGTGAAGGGATCTCCCATGTTCCAGGTGGCTTCCGGCAGATCCTTCGCCTTGAGCTCCACCGCCCGGGTAAAGAAACCGACGATGCCGAAATAGTCCTGGGGGTACTTGGAACGGCACAGGGACTCCATGGCCAGGGCCACCTTCTTGGCCGCGGCGAATCGCCCGTCCCAGCTCATGGACCAGCTCATGTCCAGCAGCAGGACCGTGGCGGCCCGGGTCGAGTACTGGGAATCGAAGACCATGAAGTCCCTGGGCTCGAGGCTCAAGGGCAGCTTCGCGTCGCGCCGCAGGGCGGCCCGGAGGGTTTCGTTGAGGTTCAGGTTCAGGGGGTCGCCGGAGACGTACGGCCTGCTCGACTCGGGTACGACCTCCTGGGAGCCGTGCCGGGCGATCTGATGACGGCCGGCCGCGTCCCGGCTGAGCTGCTTGTAGATGTCCCGCAGGGCGATCTGGCCGATGCGCCGGACGCCGCGCGGCGTCAGTTCGAAGTGGTCGCCCTTGTCGACGACGTAGCCGCCGTCCTCGAGGGAGGACTCCAGCCGCATCACCCCCTCGTAGTCCTCCTGGGCCTGCGCTCCCAGCAGGCTGTTCAGGAGGTCCATGTCCACGTCCTTGGGATGGCTGCTGGAAAGCTGCCCCTCCAGCTTCTGCAACCCCTCCATGCGTTCCTGGAGCTCCGAGGCTTCCTCGAAATTCAACGATTCCTGGCCTCTGAAGAGGTTTCCCTCACGTCGAATATAGTTTTCGAGCCGGCGTATCTTGTCCAGTTGAGAGAGGATCTCCTCGAAGTCCCTCTTTGCCTCCGGATTCTCGAAGTTGTAACCCGCCAGCCGCTCGATGGCGTCGCTCAGCTTGGGCGGAAGGTGCTGCAGGAACTCGTCCTTCTTCTCCGCCTCCGCCCGGTCCGGCGTCTCCTGCAGGGTCTTGCGCTCGCTGGCGACGATGTCCTGGAGCTTCTCCTGGATCTCGTCAAGCGCCGAGCGGATCTGGTACTGCTCGTACATCCGGCGCTTTTCCCGGGCCACCTGCGACAGCAGGTCGTCGAGGCCGGCGACGCGCTCCTCGTCCTCGCCCATGCCGCGCTGCATCAGGCGGCGCATGGATTGCTGCAGGTCTCCGGTCTCGTCGAGGTGCTCGTTCAACTGGTCGAACACCTCGTCCGGGCGCATGGACCTGTCCTGCACCCCGTTCCAGCGACTGTAGCGGGCGTGGATCATGAGCGGTAAACCGCGGTCATCAGCGTGCTTCCGTGAGTGAATGGGAGCGGCCGGGTCGACGCACCGCTCCTAGTGTCCTGTCCCACATAATTCTTTACCAATCTGCTGGTCTTTTTTGTCGTCGGCTGCGTTGCTCTTCCTCGCGTGGTGCCCGCCACTGCTCGTCATCGCGCCTTGCCGACGACAAAAAATCCTGCGCACCTTGGTAAAGAATTACGTGGGACAGGACACTACATCGTCGGGGAGTCACTTTCCGTAAGTGATTCGGCCGCCTGCGGCTTCCTTGTTGAGCTTTTGGTGGAGGTGCAGGCCTTCCAGCACCAACTCCGTGGCCGACGCCAGAAAACCGGGCGAGTCCACGTCGCCCAGGGAGCGTATCGCTTCCTGGAGGCCCGGTATCTCCTTGATGCCCTCGAGATAGTCCTCGGAGCGCATTTCGTCGGAGACCTCCACTCCCCAGCCGGAGTTGAAGTACTCGATGACGGTCTGCAACGCGTTGACGTCGAGCCGGGTGTCGAAGGTCTTGAGTATCGCCCGGTTCAGGAGACGCTCGATCAGCTCTTCCTCATTCTTCTCCTCGCCCACATACTCCACCTCGATCTTCCCGCAGGTGGACGGAAGCACGGAGTGGAGATCGCTCACCCGCGGCACGATGTCGGTTTCCCCGAGCCGCAGCGCGCGCTTTTCCGCGTTGCTGATCATGCTCTCGTAGTTGTTGATGCTGATGCGGACGCTGACGCCGGACGACTGGTTGATCTCGCTCGAGTTGCGTGCTTCGAAGGTCAAATGTCCCAGCACTTCCTTCATGAAGTCCGGGATCGTCACCGCGTGGCTGCGATCGTTCAGCGGGGCCGACTCCTGCTCCATGATGTCGATCTCGTGCTCGACCTGACGCGGGTAGTGGGTCCTGATCTGCACGTCGAAACGGTCCTTCAAGGGCGTGATGATGCGGCCCCGGCTGGTGTAGTCCTCGGGGTTCGCGCTGGCCACGATGATCACGTCGAGGGGAAGACGGATCTTGTATCCCTTGATCTGGACGTCCTTCTCCTCCATGAGGTTGAATAGCCCCACCTGCACCTTTTCGGTCAGGTCCGGAAGCTCGTTGACGGCGAACACGCCGCGGTTGGTGCGGGGTATGAGGCCGTAGTGAATGGTCTCCTCGTCCGCCAGATACCGCCCCTCCGCCACCTTGATGGGATCGATCTCGCCGATCAGGTCGGCGATGGAAACGTCCGGGGTCGCCAGCTTCTCGCCGTACCGCTGTTCCCGGCCGATCCATTCCAGCTCGAGGTCGTCTCCCTGCTCGGCCAGCCGGCGCCGGCACGGAGCGCAGATGACGTTGAAGGGATCGCAGTTGATCTCGCAACCCTTCACCCTCGGGATTTTTTCGTCCAACAGCATGGTGAGGCCGCGGATGATGCGCGACTTGGCCTGACCGCGCTCTCCGAGAAAGACCATGTGATGACCCGACAGGATCGCGTTCTCGATTTCCGGAATCACGGTCTCGTCGTAGCCCACGATGCCCGGCAGGATCCTCTCCCCGGACTTGAGAAGACCGGTGAGATTGTTGCGCATCTCGTCGCGCACGGACCTGACGACGGTTCCGCTGCGTTTCAGTTCACTCAGGGTGTTGATGGATTCCACTCCAATACCTCCTGCCAAGCCATTTGATCCTGTTGCTGCTCTGCTTGAAGCCTCATCCATCCTCGGCAGCAGGGCTCTGGTTGACCCGCACACGAAGCTCCTTGCCGACCTTGAAGAACGGGACTCTCTTGGAGGACACCGACACGACTTCCCCGGTCTTGGGATTGCGTCCGTCCCGAGCCCTCCGGTGCTTGACCACGAAACTGCCGAAGCCCCGGATCTCGATGCGCTCTTCCCGCTGCAGTGCGGCAATCAGGGAGTCGAAGACGGAGTTGATGATCACCTCCGCGTCGAAACGCGACAGGTGGGGAAAGCGGTCGTTGATTTCTTCGATCAGGTCTCGCTTTGTCATGCCGTTCCCCGAAAAAGAAGGTTCGCCCTATACGTCGTCTTTCTCGCCGTCCTGCGCGTCCGTTCCCGGGCGGTTCTCCCGGTCCAGCTTCAACTCCTCGTTCAGAATAGTCTCGAAAGAGAAACGGCCGGCCTCTTTCTCCCGCTTGAGATAGGTCTCCAGCTCTTCCCGTTCTTCCGATCGCTTGAGTGCGCGGATGCTGAGCCCGATCTTGCGTTCCTGGAGGTCGACGTTGACCACCTCCGCCTCCACGACGTCGCCCACCTGATGGAGGCTCGAAGGCTTGTCCACGTGCTCGGTGCTGAGCTGGGAGACATGGATGAGTCCCTCGACGCCTTCGGCCACGCGCACGAACACTCCGAAATCGAGCACCCTGACGATCGGGCCCGTGATCCGGGAGCCGGGCGGGTGCTCGTTGACCACGCGTTCCCAGGGATCCATGGTCAACTGCTTCACGCCGAGCGAGAACCGCTCTACCTGCGGGTCGACGCCGAGCACCTTCGCCTCGACGATGTCACCTTTCTTGTAGAGCTCGGACGGATGTTTGATCTTCTTGGTCCAGTCCAGATCGGAAATGTGGATCAATCCGTCGATGCCCTCCTCGACTCCCACGAAGACTCCGAAATCCGTGATGTTGCGCACCGGCCCCTGGATGACGCTGCCCTCGGGGTATTTCTCCTTCGCCAGGAACCACGGGTTGGGCAGCACCTGCCTTAGTCCCAGTGAGATACGCCGGCGCCCGGGATCCACGTTCAGGACCATGGCCTCAACGGTCTCCCCCGCCTGCACCACCTTGGAGGGGTGCGAGAGCTTCTTCGCCCACGACATCTCGGAGACGTGGATCAGCCCCTCGACTCCCTTTTCGAGCTCCACGAACGCGCCGTAGTCCGTCAGACCCACCACCTTGCCGGTAATCTTCGAGTCGACGGGATACCGTTCCGCCACCGATTCCCAGGGATCCGGCGTGATCTGCTTCATTCCCAGCGAGATGCGCTCTCTCTCCTTGTCGAACTTGAGCACCACCACCCGGAGGGTCTCGCCCAGGCTCAGCAGGTCGCTCGGATGGTTGACCCGGCCCCACGACATGTCGGTGATGTGCAGGATCCCGTCGATGCCGCCGACATCGACGAACGCTCCGTAGTCGGTGATGTTCTTGACCACGCCCTCGAGGATCACCCCTTCGTCGAGGACCGCGAGGGTCTCCTTCTTGAGCACTTCCCGTTCCTTCTCGAGCAGGACCTTGCGCGATACCACCACGTTGTCGCGCATCCGGTTGTACTTGAGAATCGTGAAGCGATCCCGCTTGCCCACGAACTGGTCGAGATTGCGGGTCGGCCGAATGTCGACATGAGAGCCGGGAAGGAAGCCATCCACGCCGACGTCCACCTTGAAGCCGCCCTTGACCCTGGCGACGATGGTGCCCTCGATGGGCGTCATCTGCTCATGCGCCTTCTCGATCCGGTCCCACACCTTGATGCTCTCGGCCTTCTGACGCGACAGCACGATCTCGCCCCGGTCTCCCTCGGGGGACTCGAAGAAGACGTCCACGTCATCGCCGAGCGCCACCTGCAGCGTTCCGTCCCGGTCCTGGAACTCCTGAACCGAAATGCGGCCTTCGGTCTTGTAGCCCACGTCCACGACCACGTGGGTGGGGTTGACGTCAACCACCTTGCCGGTGACGACTCCGCCGGGCTTTACCGCCTGCAGACTCTCCTCGAACAGCGACTGAAAGTCATCCTCGGTGGCCGAGGCCTCCTCGTTCTCCGAAGCCTCCCGGACGTCCGAAGTCCCCTGGGTTTCCGGAGTATCCCGGGCCTCCGAAGTATCCTGGGCCTCCGGGGGTTCCTGGACCTGTGCGGTCTCCTCGCTCTTGTTTTCCTCACCTTCCGTCATGAAACAATTCTCCCATTCTCATTGGATTTCGCGTCTACTTCTTCCAGTATCTTCGCAACCACCGCCGCCGCCGACAGCCGGGTCGAGTCGATGAGGACCGCGTCATCGGCCTTGCGCAACGGCGCCACGGCGCGCTCCTTGTCGCGCCGGTCCCGACGCATGACGTCCGCCAGCGTCTGTTCCAGCGTCAACGCCGGATCCCGCGCGGCCAGTTCCCTGAAACGCCTTTGGGCGCGCGTTTCCGGAGACGCGTCCAGGTAGATCTTCACCTCGGCTTCGGGGAACACCACGGTTCCCATGTCCCGGCCCTCGGCGACGACGCCCCCGCTGCGCCCCATGGAGCGCTGCAGGTCGGCCATCCGGCGCCTCACGATGCCGATGCCCGATACCCGGGACGCCATCTGCCCTACCTCAGCCGTACGGATCTCGCCGCTCACGTCCGTCCCGTCCAGCAACACCGCCTCGTCGGCGCCGAGATCCACGACCGTGGTCTCCAGAATGCCTTCCAGGGCGCCCTCGTCCGACGGATCCGCGCCGCGTCGCATGACCTTCCATGCCAGCGCGCGGTACATGGCTCCGGTATCCATATAGCGGTATCCGAGACGCTTCGCCACGGCCTTGGCAACCGTGCTCTTGCCGGCGCCGGCCGGGCCGTCGATGGCCACGATCAACTATCCTATCCTCACTTGACAGCGGGCACAACCGGTGCCCTGGAGCTAGTGTCCTGTCTCACCAATAGCGTTATGAAGATGCGAGGGCATTTTTGTTGTCGGCAAGGCGCGATGACGAGCAGTGGCGGGCACCACGCGAGGAAGAGCAACGCAGCCGACGGCAAAAAGGACCCGCAGATTCATAACGCTATTGGTGAGACAGGACACTGGTACCTCATTAATTGCTGATTTTCCCTAGGCTTTCGAAGAAACCGGGGAACGATACCCTGACACAATCCTCGTTCGAGAGCGAGATCCCGCCCGGCGTCGACAAACCGGCAACCGCCAGCGCCATGGCCACGCGATGGTCGTCGTGGCTTTCCACCGCCGCGCTCTTGAGCCCGCCGGCACCCTCCACCATCACGTCGTCGCCGCGCACTTCCGTCCTCACGCCCATCTTCGCGAGCTCGCCGGTCATGGTGGCGATACGGTCCGATTCCTTGAAGCGCAGCTCGCCGACATCCCGAAACAGCGTCGTCCCTCCGGCCAGCGCCGCGGCCACGAACAACACCGGATACTCGTCGATGGTGCGGGGCGCGAGCTCGGCCTCGACCTCGGTCCCGCGAAGCTCGCTTCCCCGTATGCGGAGGTCGGCCACCGGCTCGCCCGCCTCCTCCCAGGAGCGCGCCACCTCGATGTCCGCTCCCATGGCCCGCAGGACATCGATCACCCCGGTGCGCGTGGGATTGCAGCCCACCGCCAGGATAGACACGTCCGATCCGGGTATGGTGGCGGCCGCCACGGCGATAAACGCGGCGGAGGAAACGTCGCCGGGGACCTTCAGCTGAGTGGCCGAGAGCTCCTGCCCGCCCTTGACCGCCACCGTCCGGCCGTCGCGCTCCACCACGGCGCCGAAACCCCGCGCCATGATCTCCGTATGATCCCGGGAACGGTACGGTTCCTCGATGCGCGTTTCTCCCCGTGCCTGGAGGCCCGCCAGCAGCACGGCCGACTTCACCTGGGCGCTGGCCACCGGCGAGGCGTAGTCGATGCCGTGGAGCGGCTGGCCGTGAATCTCGAGGGGGGCGCGCCCCTCGTTTCCCGCCACCCGGCCTCCCATGCGCGTCAGCGGCTCGATCACCCGTTTCATCGGACGGGTGCGGAGGGAGTCGTCGCCGTCGAGGATGGCGTCGAAGGGCCGCCCCGCCAGGAGTCCCGCCAGCAACCGCATGGTGGTCCCGGAATTGCCGCAGTCGATGGTTTCCCGCGGCGCCTGCAGTCCGTCCCACCCGCCGCCCTCGATGCACAGGGTGCCCCCGTCGCGGCGGAAGGCCACCCCCATGCGCCTGAACGCGGCCACCGTGCTCGAGTTGTCGGCCCCGCGGGACATGTTCTCGATGCGGGTCTCGCCTCGCGCCACCGCTCCCATGATGACCGCGCGATGCGCGATGGACTTGTCTCCGGGAACCTCCAGCTCGCCCCTGAGGGGACGCACGACCTGTTCGACCCTGACGGTCATCCTCGAGCTCCTAAGTAATCCTCTTCCGGGTGGCCAACGCCCGCTCGAACTCCCGTTCCAGCCCCGGTCCGTCGTTCCGGCGCACGTACTCGGCGAAGCGCTCGATGCCCCGGGCGTATTCCCGGAGGCCCTTCAGCACCGCCTCGCGGTTGAGCAGGCAAATGTCTCGCCACAGTTCCGGACGGCCGGCCGCGATGCGCGTCGTGTCCCTGAACCCCGAACCGCAGTACTCGGCCAGGTCCAGCGAACCTACCTTGGTGCGCTCCAGGGCGTTCACCAGCGCGGAAGCCGCGACGTGGGGAAGATGGCTGACCACGCCCAGGACCCGGTCGTGGACCCCGGCGTCCATGGTCTCGACCTTCGCTCCCACCCGGCGCCAGAACGTCCGCAGCTTCTTCACGGCGGCGGGGGCGCTCTTCGCGGTGGGGGTGATGATGCAGCGGCGGCGGACGAACAGGTCGGCCCTTGCCGCATCGGGCCCCCATTGATCGCTGCCGGCGATGGGATGGGCGCCCACGAACGGCGGTCCCGCCTTCAACAGCCGGTCCATGTCCGCCACCACCCGGCCCTTGACGCTGCCGACGTCGCTGATGAGGCAATTACGGTCGAGGCGCGGCAGAAATGATCGCGTCAGGGGGGCGATGGCGCTCACCGGCGTGGCCAGCACCAGGAAGTCAGTGTCCTCGGGAAAGTCCCGGGCGTGCAGGAAGTAGCGGTCGAGGATGCCGATCCGCTTCCCCCGGCGCAGCGTCGTCTCGTTGCGGCCGTACCCCACGACCCGTTCCACCAACCCCCGCTCCCTCGCCGCCAGCGCCAGGGAGCCGCCGATGAGCCCGACGCCCGCGATCACCATGGTCCGAAACATCAGCCGGCGGCGCCTCCTTCAAGGATTCGTTCCAGACAGTCCAGGAACCTGCGGTTCTCGTCCGGGGTCCCCACGGTCACGCGCACGTGCTCGGGAAACTCCGGGCCCACGGGCCGCACGATGACCCCCCGGCGCAGCATCGCTTCGAAGACGCCGGCCACCGGGCCGACCCGCACCAGGATGAAGTTGGCCTGGCTCGGGACCCACTGGACCCCCAGGGCCGTGAGGCGCTCGCCGAGGAATGCCAGGCCCTGGTTGTTGACCTCCACGCTGCGGCGCAGGTGCTCGGTGTCGTGCACCGCGGCCGTGGCCGCCCACTGGGCGGCGGCATTGACGTTGAACGGCTCCCGCACCTGGTTCATCATGGCGACGATGTCGGGGTGGGCGATGCCGTAGCCGACCCGCAGGCCCGCGAGGCCGTACACCTTGGAGAAGGTCCTGAGGGTCAGAACGGCCCGGTCGTCCCGCTGATCGTCAAGGGAATCGGGGTAGTCCGGATCGGTGGCGTACTCGAAGTACGCCTCGTCCGCCACCACCAGCACGTCCGGCCCCACCCGCTCCAGGAAGGCTTCCCACTCGGGCCGCCGGTAGATCGTGCCCGTGGGGTTGTTGGGGTTGGCCAGGAAGACGCAACGCGTTTTCGCGGTCAACGCCCCGGCCATGGCTGCGAGGTCATAGCCGTAGTCCTTGAGCGGCACCGTCCGCATCACGGCGCCCATGGCGTTGAGCGAGAGCGGATAGGCCACGAAGGTGCCCTCGGACAGCAAGGCTTCGTCTCCCGGCCGCAGAAAGGTCCGCACCGCCAGCTCGATGAGCTCGTTGGAGCCGTTGCCGAAGACCAGCCGTTCGGGGGCGACCCGCAGCTTGGCCGCCAGCGCCTGGCGGAGGTGGAAACAACCGCCGTCCGGATAGAGGTGAAGCTCCTCCAGCCGCTCGCGCAAAGCCGCCACGGCCTTGGGGGAAGGGCCCAGGGGGTTCTCGTTGGAGGCCAGCTTGGCCGATCCCTCGATGCCGTACTCCCGCTCCACCTCGTCGATGGGCTTGCCGGGAACGTACGGGACGATGCGGCGAATGTATTCCGGGACCTGGTCTAGGATGCTCATAGGCTGCGGGGATAGGACCCGAGGACCTTCAGGAAGACGCAGCTCTTGGCGAGCTGGTCCAGCGCGCGCTTGGCTCGGGGCTGTTGTTGATGACCCATGAAATCGATGAAGAAGACGTACTCCCACGCCTTCTGGCGCGAGGGCCGCGACTCGATCTTGGTGAGGTTGATGCCGTGTTTCGCGAAGGGCGCCAACAGGTCGTGGAGCACGCCCACGCGGTCCTTGGCGGCGAAAACGATGCTGGTCTTGTCCTCGCCGGTGGGTCCCGGCGCATCGTCGCCGATGACAAAAAAGCGTGTGATGTTGTCGTGGTTGTCGGCGACGTTGGCCTGCACGATCCTGAGCCCGTAGACGTCGCCCGCCAACCGGCTCGAGACCGCCGCCACGGTCCGGTCCGAACGCGCCTCCTTGGCGGCCTGCGCGGTGCTCGCCACCTCCTCGATGACGGCGTCGGGATAGTGAGCGGCGATCCACTTCCGGCACTGACCGAGGGCGTGAGGGTGGGAAAGGATGCGCCGTACGTCCCGGGCCCGGCCGGACCGGGACAGCAGGCACAGCTCGATGTCGATGCTGACCTCGCCGCAGATCTGGACATCCGCTCCCTGCAGCAGATCCAGGGTGTGGGCCACCACCCCTTCGGTGGAGTTTTCCACGGGCACCACGCCGTAGTCCACGTTGCGTGCGCTCACTTCGCGGAAAACGTCGTCGATGGTGGGCTCGGGGGAATAGCTCACGGTACTGCCGAAGTGCCGTTGCGCGGCCATGTGGGTGAAGGTCGCCTCGGGGCCGAAGAAGGCCACCTTCATCTCGGCCTCGACACCGCGGCAGGCGGACAGGACTTCCCGGTAGACGGCGCGAACGGAGGCCGCCGACAACGGCCCTCTGTTGGCTTCGGATACCTGCCGGTAGATGGCCCGCTCACGGCTGGCGACGTAGACGGGTCTTCCCGTGAGACTCTTTTGATTCCCTATCTTCAGGGCAAGGGATGCTCTCTCGTTGAGAAGCGCTACAATCCTGGAATCAACTTGATCGATCTTTTTTCGGAGGGCATCTACCGATTCTCTACGGCTCAATGAAAACCTCGAGGGGAAGGATTGGGACCGAAGGGGAACGTTAGCCGAACTCCCGGACAATTGCAACTCCGCGACACCACACGTTTTTGTTCGTGGCCGGGGGCGGCATCGATGCCGGAACGAAATCGTGTTAGCGTTCCCGGGAGCGGCAGGCTCCCGATGCAAGACCAGACCAAGGCCTATCTGTACGCCGCCGTCACCGTGCTGTTCTGGTCCACCGTGGCGACCGCGTTCAAGCTCTCCCTGCGCCACGTAAGCGCCGACGCCCTGGTGTTCTACTCCTCCCTGGTATCCGTCGTCGTGCTGCTGTGCATCACCCTGGCCACCGGGCGCCTCCGGCAGCTGCGAAGGTGGACCTCCGCCGACATCCGCACGTCGCTTAGCCTGGGCTTCCTGAACCCTTTCCTCTACTACCTGGTGCTGTTCCGGGCCTACGATCTCCTGCCCGCCCAGGAAGCCCTGACGCTGAACTTCGCCTGGCCCGTGGTGCTGGCGCTGTTCTCCATCCTGCTCCTGCGGCAGCCCATCAGCGCGCGGGCTCTCCTGGCCATGGCCGTCAGCTTTGCCGGGGTGGTGCTCATCGCCACTCGCGGAGACCCGCTGGGATTGGACCTGGCCAACCCGCTGGGGGTGGCGCTGGCGCTGGGAAGCACAGTGATATGGGCGCTCTACTGGATCTACGGGGTCAAGGATTCCCGTGACCCGGTGACGCGCCTGCTGGTCAACTTCGGGTTCGGATGCGTCCTCTCGGGGGGCTACCTGTGGCTGTCCGGTTCCCTGGAAGTGCCCGGAACCGCGGGTCTGATCGGGGCCGTTTACATCGGTATTTTCGAGATGGGCATCGCGTTCGTCGCCTGGCTACGTGCTCTCAAGCTCTCCCGCACCACCGCACAGGTGGGGCAGCTCATCTACCTGACACCGTTCCTCTCCCTCCTGGTGATCGGGCTGGTGGTGGGAGAACCCATCTACGCGAGCACCGTGGCGGGGCTGGCGCTGATCATCGGCGGCATCGTGCTGCAGCGCCGAGCCGGTTGACCACGCCCGCGGGAGTCACTCCGCGCAAGCGACCATGTCCGAAACCAGCCCCCCCTCTCCCTCTGGGAGAGGGTTGGGGTGAGGGTCTTCGAACTGAGCGGAGAGGCCGGGCAGCCCTCACCCGGCCTTCGGCCACCCTCTCCCAAAGGGAGAGGGATTTGACGGGGCCTGTCGCACGTGGATGACCGGTTTCAACTCGGCGGGGAGGTTCACTTCATCAACGGAAACGACCAGGGACTCATTTCGTCCGCGGTCCGCCCCAGCGCGTCCCAGTCCTGGAGGTGATCCCAGGCCGACTCCGCCGCCTCCTGCGCTTGCGCCCGCAGGGCCTCGATGTCCACTCCGTGGACACGTCCCTCCTCCACCCGCACCTCACCGTCGACGATGACCGTCCGGACGTCGTCGCCGATGCCGCACTCCACCAGGGCCTTGATGGGATCGCGCACCGGCCCGTACCGGAGGGAGCCGCGGCCGGAAAGGTCGACGATCATGATGTCGGCGCGGGCTCCCGGCGCCAGGCGCCCCAGGTCGTCCCGCCCCAGCGCCCGCGCGCCTCCCAGGGTGGCGGCCTCGAACACCTCGGCGGCGCTGGCCGCGCGCAGGTCGTGGCCGATGACCTTGCCGAAGTAGGACGCGATGCGCATCTGCATCATGAAGTCCCGCGGATAGGTGTCGCTTCCCAGAGAGATGTTGACGCCGGCCTTGCGGTACTTCTCCCAGGAATCGAGGCAGCGTCCCCGGCGGGCGATGTTGACCGGGCAGTGGGAGATGGACACGCCGTGTTTTCCCATGATCTCGATGTCCCGACCGCCCGAGAAGTTGAGCTGCGGGTTCTCGGCAACGAGGTTGCCGTGGCCGATGGTGACGTCGGGACCCAGCAGCCCTATCGACTCCAGCAGCTCCACGGGAGTCATGCGATACTCGGTCACGAGTTCGTAGAACTCGATGATGTTGTAGGCCGCGTGGGTCGAGATCGGCACCTTGAGCTCGTCCGCCGCCTTCCGGGCGGCACGCAGCAGGTCCAGCGTGCAGGACTCGGTTTCCCGCGGGATCAGGATCCCGCGGACACGGTCGCCGCAACTGCCGTTGACTCGCTTGATGAAGTCGACGGCGCCCTCGAACTCCCGCCAACCGGCGGCCTCGTCCAGCGCGCGCTTGAGGCGGCCGCGATCATCCGCCACCCAGCGGCCGGAATCGAACCCCGGTCCCAGGTAGGCCCGCGCTCCGAGCCGGTCCACTTCCTTGAGCAGCCCTTCCTGGACCCGGAGCTGGCTGCCGATCTCCATGAACGTGGTGACGCCGTTCCGCAGCAGATCGGCCACGGTGAAGGTGGCGTGCAGGTCGGTGCCTTCGCTGGCGCCGGCCTGGTCGGGCCGCGTGTAGCGGGGATCGCCGGTCGGACGCTTTCCCTCCCGCGGCACGCTGATCTCCAGGAACGGCTGGCCGAAGTAGTCCGGCCGGCCGACGTCGGTGATCAGCCGGTGCGACGCCCGGTGGCCGCCGTGGACGTGCATGTCGATGAAACCCGGCGCCACCAGCATCCCGCGAGCGTCGATCTCCCGGTCCACCTCGCCGTCGAAGCCGCCGCCCACGTGCAGGATGACCCCGTCCTCGAACACCACCACCCCGTCGCGCACGAGCGCGTGGCTGTCGCCCTGATAGCCGACGATCCAACCGCCGCGAATCAACGTACGCATGTCACGCCTCCATCCGAGGAAAGATAGCCCCCATCACCGTGCGTCCTGGGCTAACCCTGTTCTTCCCCGAACGGCAACTCCGTTCCCAGGCCCTGTTCCCGCGCCAGCCGGTAGATCCAGCTCGCCACTCCCACGTCCAGGATGCCCATGCCCGGGGACTCGTAAAGGATGATCTCGTCGTCGCTCTGCCGTCCGGCTTTCTTGCCCGAGACCACGTCGCAGAACTCGGCCGCCACGTCATCTCTGCTGAACTTGCCGCTGGCCAGTAGCGCGGGGAAAGGCTTGCGGGGCGGGCTGTCGCCCAGCACCTGGTCGGTGCCGGAGAGGAACACCCGCGATCCCTCCACCGTGGCCTCGTCGAACTCGCCGGGGGCAAGAGACATGACCAGCGTCCCCGGCTCCAGCCAGCCGCCTTCGAACACGACGGTGTTGCCGGAAGTGGCCAGCAGCGTGATGTCGGTGTTCTCGACCGCCTCGCGGCCCGAGTCCACCGTCACCACCTCGATGCCCAACACCGCGGTCATCTCCTCGCGGAAACGCCGCCGGTTCTCCGCGCTGCGGCTGTAGGCCTTGACGTGCCGGATGTCGCGCACGGCGCAGCACGCCTGCACGAAGCCCTTGGCATAGCGCCCGGTGCCGATCACCCCCAGGGTATGGGCGTCGGCCCGCGCCAGGTACTTCGCCGCCACGCCGTAGGGCGACGCGGTACGGATGGCATGGAGATGATAGTCGGAAATAATCGCCGACATCTCCATGTCTTCCCAGTTGAACAGGCAAATGACTTCCGAACGGTTCGTCCCCTGGTACCCCGAGTAGACCCGAACCGCCGCATACCCCAGCTCCGGCACCATCCCCGGCAGGATGCGGATGTTGTGCCAGAGGTGGCCGGGGTGATCCGGGTGCTCCATGGTGAGGCGCTTGAGATGGAAGGTGCTGCCTTCGGACTGCTGGCGCAGCACCTCCTCGATGACCGCGACCGCCTCCGCGTACGCGTCCCGTCCCTCGATGGCCTTGAGGACGTCTTCTTCCGTGAGAAAGAGCATGTTGTTTCGATTCTCTTAGTCGAGTCCGTACAGGCGCGCGGCGTTGCCGCCCAGCACCGCCTCCTTCTGCTCCCGGGTGAGGTCGTCCCGCTGCAGCAACTCGTCGATCTCGTGCCGGCACGATGCCGCGTCGAAGACCTCGTGGGGAAAATCGCTGGCGAAGAGGAACGGCTCGGCTCCCGCCTGCTGCACGGCAAAGGCGAGCCCGGCGTCGTCGCAATCGAAGCCCACGAAGATCCTTCCCTCGCGCACGTGGCGCTTGAAATGCTCGCTGGCCTTCTCCCCCGGCATGGGCCCGGGGACGGGATTGCCGTCGAGATCGATCTGCAGGTGCCCCTCGTTGTAGGAACGGTCGAGCCGGTCCATGAAGAACGGCACCCAGGTGGCGCCCCCTTCGAGGTAGGCCACCCGCAACCCGGGGAAACGCTCGAAGATGCCGTGGCTCAGCATCGCCGCCGCCTGCACCATGATGCCGAAGGGATGGCCGAGAGCGTGCACCGGGTAGTAGACGCTGAAGCCGTCGAGGCCCAAGTGGTGGTGCGCTCCCCCGTGCACGGTGAGGCAGCAGCCGAGCTTCTCGGCCTCCTCGTAGATGGGCCAGTAGGCCTTGGCCCCCAGGTGGCCCTTGATGCCTTCGCCGTTGGACGGCAGCATGGCGCCCACCATGCCCAGCTCGCGCACGCAACGTCGCAGCTCCGCCACCGCCTCCTCCTCGTCCTGTATCGGGATGAGCCCGACACCCTTGAGGCGCGGCGTCTTGCTGGTGAAGCGCTCGTGCAGCCAGTTGTTGTAGGCCCGGCAGGCGGCGATGGCCCACTCCACCGAGACGATGCGCCCAACGCCCAGCCCGGCGCTGGGATAGAGCACGCTCCAGGCGATGCCGGTCTCCTCGATGAACTCCAGCCACTCCTCCGCGCCCGGAGCGGTCTTCATGCTGCCGCCGACGTACTTGGGCACGCGGTTCTTCATCAGGTAGCGGAAGTGAAGGTGGTCGAAGACCGGAAACATCTGGCTGAACTGGTTCCCCTTGGGCATGTACCTGGCGATCTCATCGCCGAAGAAATAGTCGTTGACGTGGCCGTCCGCGTCGTTGATGGTCGGCATCAAGCGTCTCCTTTCGAACCACAGGCTGTTATCGCAGCCCCTGGACGCTGTCAATCAGCCGGTAGCGCCCCTCGGCGTCCTGGTCGATCTCGCCGGCCGCGTGAAGCTCGCCCATGGCGCGCGCCACGGTCTGGAAATCCGCCTCGGTAATCTCGTGCGCGATGCCGCTGAAGTACCGGGGGCCGGCCGCGAGAAGCTCGCGTATCCGCGCGGCCGCGCCTTCAACGCCGGCTCCGCCGGAAACTTCCACGCCCTCCGAAACAGCCTCGGCGGTTTCCGCCTCGCCGAGGTAGGCGGCGAGGTGCAGCTCATCCGCGTACGGGTAGGTGATGCGCTGGTAGCGCGCCTTGGGGACGTCGTCGGGAATCGTGGCATCGATGCCGCACTTGGCGGTGGTGGGGATGCCGTCCGACAGCGGCAGGCTCGGGTCCAGGGGCTTGGACCGGGCATCCGAGAGGATGGTGATGTCGCGGTCGGCCTGCACCCGGGTGGCCATGGCCCATTCCACCTCCATGGCGTCGAAGACGTCGATGTCGTCGTCGACGATCACCACGTGCTTGAGGTCCGCCACCGACAGCGACGCCATGATGGCGTTCTGGGGATCACCCGGCTGTTTCCGGATCGCGACGATGGCGTGCCAGTGGCAGCAGCCTCCCGGGGTGACGTTGACAGCGGTCACGGTCACTCCGGCCGCGTCCAGGACCCGCTTGAGCGCCGCCTGGAAGCCGTGCTCCTTGATCCAGATGTTCTCCCAGGGCATGTGCAGCGCGTAGTAGATCGCGTCCTCGCGGCGCGAGACGGCCTTCACGCGCACGTGAGGGTTGTAGTGCACGTCGCCCATGAGGCGCGTCATCTCGCCGAAGCGGCCTTCCTGACGGGTCCATCCCGTGGGCAGGATCTCCGCCTCGAGCACGATCTCCGCGTCCGCCAGGCACGGCGCATCCACGGTCCGGCAGGCGCCGAGGCGCACCGGCCGCCCCATCATGCCGCCGGCGATGCCCAGCTCGTTCACGCCCAGCGGGGCCTTGTAGAGCGACGCCATGAGCTCCACGGGATGGGTGCCGATGTTTATGGAGATGGGCAGCGGCGCGTTGGCCGCCAGCGCCTTCTCCGCCAGCTTGCGCAGGTTGTTCGGCGTGACGATGTCGATGCCGGTGAGGTTCCTTTCCTTCACCTGAAAGCGGTAGGTGCCGGCGTTCAGGCCGTATTCCGGGTCGCGGGCGAGCGTGACGCCGGCCGTAATGGTGGGACCGCCGTCGAACTCGGAAAAGACCGGCACCGGGAGGCTGAAAAGGTCCACGTCGGCCCCTTCCCGGAACCAACCCCGCACGCCTTCGTCGTCTACCTCCACCGGATCGACGGGGTGATCGAGGGCGCGGCTGAGCCGTTGGTCCAGCTGCGCGTAGTCGCAGCTCGCGGACAGCGCGATCCGCGTCCTGTCGTTCAACAGCCCGGAGACGACGGGCAGTTCGTAGCCGCGCACCCGGTGGAACAGCAGCGCGGTGGAGGACTGATCCACCAGCGCCGCGATATGCCGCACGTCCACGGGCTTGCGGACATCGACGAGCTGGCCGGCGTTCCGTAGGTCATCCAGGAAGGTCCGGAAGGTCGCCATGCGGCTATCCGGTCAGCTTGCCCATGAGCCGCCGCGCCCGCTCCACCGCGCCCGGCTCGATGGACAGGGTCGAGGCGAACTCGCCCAGGGGCTTGGTGGCGTCGATGCCCATCTTCGCGGTGATGGCATCGGTGGCCGACGGATCCAGCAGCGTGCCCATGGCCTCGTCGACGATGAAGACGTCCCGGTTGGCCTGCATCCGGGTGGCGATGGCCCACAGCACCTGCTCCTCGTCGAAGATGTCGACGTCGTCGTCCACCACCACCACCAGCTTGACGTAGTGGTCGGCTCCCAGCACGCTAAAGATGGCCTGCTTGCCCTGCCCCTCGGCGGTCTTTCGCATGGAGACGTAGCAGTGGAAGCTGCCGATGCCCGAGCGCACCGGCACGTGCACCGCCTTGAGGTTGGGGATGGTCTTACCCAGCACGTTGGTGAACTCCACCTCCCGGGGCATGGACAGGCAGCGGCAGTGCTCCATGCTGTCGCCGCCGTTGATGTCCTGGTAGACGGCGCCGTTGCGGTAGTGCAGCGCCGTGGCCTCGAAGACGTTCTCGGTGCTGCGGCTCGAGGCGTAACCGGTGAACTCGCCGAACGGCCCCTCCTTCTCGCGCACGTCCTTGAGAATCCGTCCCTCGATGACGATCTCCGACCACCGCGGCACGTCGACGTCCACGGTGGTGCAGCGCGCGAGCTCAAGGGGCTCTTGCAGCAGCCCGCCCTGGAGCGCGAATTTCTCGGTTCCGGCCGGCGGCAGCGTCAGCGCACCCAGAGAGACCAGCGGGTGCACGCCGATGCACACCGCCGCTTCCAGGGATTCGCCCTTCTCCTCCGACCGCCGGAAGTACTCGAACATGCGGCGCCGGGAGTGGAGGCTGACTCCCAGCTTGCGCGGCCCCTTGAGCTGCATCCGGTGGAAGCCCACGGTGCTCATGCCCGACTGCGGGTCCCGCGCCACCACCAGCCCCGCGGTCACGTAGGGGCCGCCGTCCTGCTCGAAATGGGTCAGGATCGGAAGCCGCCCCAGGTCCACGGAGTCGTCCAGTAGACTGTTCTCCTGAAAGGGGGCGTCCTCCATCACCTTGGGCGGCACCGGCTGCTGGATCCGTTCCTTGAACTCGTGTACCAGCCGTTCCCCGGACGTGCCGAAAGCCCAGGCCAGCCGCGGACGGTGCGCCAGCACGTTGGCCGCCATGGTGAAATCGCTCCCGGCAATGTCCCGGAACATCACCGCCGGGCAGGACGGCAACCGTTCGGCCTCCATGACCAGCGCGGTGGCCTCGAATTCCCTGGACACCGGCTCCTTGACCTCGAGGAACTGCTCAGGGCACTCCTTTTTCAATCGCTTCAAGAAACTCTGCAGGTCCTGTGACACGAAAATCTCCTTACCTTCCTCATTCCCGTATCTCCGTCATTCCCGCGGAAGCGGGAATCCAGCACGGGTGAAGCGTGTGACCTAACGCGACATCCCTCCACCACCCCTGGATTCCCGCGTTCGCGGGAATGACGTTTCGAAGCGTCAGCGCCATAGAGTCACGGTCTACCAATTCTCTCCCGCACCGCATCAACGGAGCAGTCCAAAGGCTCCGGCGCCTCGACGGCCCGCAGCGCGGCATCCACGTCCTTGAGGCCGTGGCCCGTGGACAGGACGACGACGCGCTCCGCGGACGAGACGTCGCCGCGCTCCACGAGCTTCACCAGCGCGGCGACCGCGGCCGCGGCGGCGGGCTCGGCGAACAGTCCGGCGGTCCCGCCCAAAAGCGGCATCGCTTCCAGGATCTCTCCGTCCGACACCGTTACCGCGATCCCGCCGGAGGCGCGGAGGTCCTGCACCGCCATGGCCCCGTTGCGCGGCAGCGCCACGCTGATGCTGTCGGCCAGGGTGTCCTCGGTCACGGGTCTGATGGTGCCGTCGCCGTCGAAGGCCTGCTTGATGGCCTGGGAGCCCTCGGCCTGGGCCGCCACCAGCCGCGGCAGGCGCGGAATCCATCCCAGCCGGTGAAGATCCGTGAACCCCTTCCAGACGCCGCTCAGGATACAGCCGTCCCCGGTGGCGACGATGACGGTGTCGGGCGGCTCCCAGCCGAGCTGCTCGGTGATCTCCAGCGCCACCGTCTTCTTACCCTCCACGGTATAGGGGTTGTAGCCGGTGTTGCGGTTGTACCACCCGAAGCGGTCGGCCGCCTCGACGCAGAGGCTGAAGGCCTCGGAATAACTGCCGCGGATGGAAAGAACGTCGGCGCCGAAGATCAAGAGTTGCGCCACCTTGGCCCGGGGCGCCGTCTCGGGCACGAAGATGTGACACGGCAGTCCCAGGGCCGCGGAAAGGCACGCCAGCGACGCCCCCGCGTTGCCGGTGGAGGCGGCGGCGAATTCCCGGCACCCAAACTCCTGTCCCTTGAGCAGCACCACGGAGCTGGCCCGGTCCTTGAGAGAAGCGGAAGGGTTGGCGGTATCGTCCTTGATCCACAGACGTTCCAGGCCCAAGGCCCTTCTCAGCCCGGGGACCGGGTAGAGCGGCGTTGCTCCCACCGTCAGCGGAAATTCCACCTGCTCCGCCGCCAGCGGCAGCAACGGGAGGTAGCGCCAGTGATCCCGGAAAGGCGTCGCGGCCAAGCTCTCCCGGCTCGCCAACGCGTTGATGCAGTCATAGTCGTAGGAGACCCGCAGGGTGCCCAGCTCGCCGCATTCGGGACAACTGTAGCGGCTGGGATCTTCCCGGTAGGCGGCGCCGCACAGGACGCAGGTCAGGCTCTCGGGAAGAGGCATCTTCGGTATATAGCACACGCGTCGGAGGGCCGTAAGGAAGTTATCGACTTCCGTGCGTCCACGGCCGTAAACCCCCGCTCTCCTTGACCTCGTATTTTCTTTGGGTAAAAAAGGCTGGTGGCAGGAAATGCAAACGGTCGGCGCGCGGCGGATTGCTCTAATGAAATGTACCAGGATTGTCATCGAAGTTTGTCTTGCATTGTTTCTCGCCGCCTGCGGCGGTGGCCAGCTTTCCGTCGACCTTCCCAAGGGGAAGCAGACGCTCGATCTCCTTTTCCCTCCCGGGCAAGCGGTCGAGCATCGGCTTCCGCGCATCTCTGGCGGGATTCGTCCTTACGAATCGAGTATCGACGGCTGTCCTGACTGGGTGACGCTCTTCCCGGACCAGGGAATACTCGCGGGGACCGGATCCGCGACGGATAGCGGCCGGACCTTCTTCTGCACCTTCCAGGTCACCGAGTCCGACCCGGGATTTCGGCCGGCGCGGAGCGTTTCGTACGGGCTCAGGCTAACGGTCCCCGCGGAACGACCGTTGCGACTCCCCACCGACGTCACCGAGATATTCGGGGAGAAATCCGGCCATGTCGAGGTTCGCGACGTTGTATACGGGGGTAACAGACATAAACAACTCACTTTCAAGATCGGAAGGTTCGGAGGGGTACGCTTCCAAGCAGCCCCGGATGAGAACTGGGGCGGCGTAGAACCGTACACCTACGAGTTGGTCGACTGTACGCTACCAGCCGGGCTCGAATTTCACCCCGACACCCGCGTTCTGTCGGGGACATCCAACGCGGAGTACCGTGGGTCGACCTGTACCTATCGAGTGACGGATGGTTCGTCTGCGTCCGACTCGCGGGCGTTCGTCCTTGTCGTCGAACCTCTCGAAGCGAGGGCTTGGCGCTTCAGGACCAGGACGGTCGCGCCTGAGCAGGGGCTATGCGTACTTCCCGGCCGCAGATCGGTACAGGTCGCGACATTGCCCCGTGCGCACGGTGGAGAAGGCCAAGAAAGGTACGGACTGCCCGGAGCGCCCTATCCGCCTGCCTCTCCCAACCTGTTGTCCTTCAATCCAAGCAACCTGGTACTTACGTTCGCCAACCCGAGCCCGCCACCCGTCCTCGGTACTCCCAACACGTACCGTTATCTGGTCGGCACCGGGACTAACGTCAACGCGAGGAACGCGGAGGACGCTCTTTGCCTCGATTTCCGAGTTGATCACGGCGTCGAGATTTGTCCCGGCGACGACAGTGTCGAGCCTCCCCTCAGACCCGGGCATTTCATTCACCTCCAGCTTCATGTGCGCGACGACGCGTTCTGGGACGGCAATGCGCGCGAGTACCGGTGCCCCGACACCGCGGCCCCACCGCCGCGCCCCGGTGCGCAAGGAGTCTCCAACCCGGTCCACGAGGCGATGGGACCGGTGCATGCAAGGCGTGCCGCCGGGGTGGCGTCCGTCGCGGTTCGCGATCGCGTCCGCGGGTGGTCGCCCGGCTCGGAACAGGCGTCGTTCGCACTAACGCCCGAGGTCGGCTTCGCTTCGCTGTCAGGGCAGCATGACGGCTTCGACTACACCGGCAACAGCGAGTCGGTGACCGTCGGCGCGGAGACGGGAGCCGGCGCGTGGCAGGCGGGATTGGTCGCCTCGTTCACCCGCACTGAGCTTCGCTACCGGGCCGCAACGGCCCTCGCCGAACTCGGCTACCGTACCGGCGAGCACGACAGCGAAATTCTGTCGTTGCATCCCTTCGCCGCGTGGCACCTGCCGTCCGGCGGACACCTCTGGGCGGTGCTGGGCGGCGGAACCGGCGACCTGCGCCACCGCGACGACCTGGGCTTTCCGTCCCGGTCCAACTCCGACGTTCGCCTTCTCGCATACGCCGCGGGCGCCTCCGTTCCCCTGGCCGAGGTGCTGTCCGGGGAGCTTCAAGCCGAAGCCGACATCGACTCGTTCGCCTTCGACATCAAGGGAGGCGGCCGGATTTCGTCCTCGCTGCCCACCATGCGCGGCGTCGACTATCGCGCCGGCCTGGCGTGGAGTGCGCCGGTCCGCGGCTCACCGTCGGTTTCATTGGCCTACAGGCACGCGACCGGGGATGGGCCCGAGGGCGGTCAGTTGGAGGCAAGGGGCTCGGTGTCCGTGGAGGGCATACTCCATCCCCGCCTGGCGCTGATCGGGAGCGCCGAGGGCTCGGTCGGGCTGGGCGATTACGAGCAGGATTTCTGGCGCCTTGGCGGCGGCGTACGCTTCGCTCCCGACAGTCTCGGCCGCGGTTTCGGGCTGGAGTTGAACACACGCTTCGCGTCCCTCGGCGACGGGGCACCGTCGGGCGTCGGCATACGAGGCGAGGTAGGCTATGGCCTGTGGGGCGGCCCCTTCTTCCGGACGATGCGGCCGTATGTCGGCTTGGTACGATATTCGGACGGTGATTCCGTCCGCCGAACCCTGGGGCTCGACCTTGGTCACACGTCGAACTGGCCGATCAAGATCGAAGTCCTTGACCGTTCCGACGACCAATCACTCAGGTTCTCGCTTCGCCACCGCTTCTGACCCTCGCGCATGGCCTGCCGTAGACCGGGCGCAGGAGCGGCAGGGATTGAAACCCGCGCCTACCGGACGATGTGCAGGTTCCGGCGGGCCAGGTTGGCGCGGTCTTCCTCGCGCACGGGATGCTCGCGGTCGGGGATCTCCACGTCCTCGTCCTTGCCGAAGAGCGGCGTCGAGAAGTAGCGCATGCCGGTGTCGTTGATCATGGTCACGATCATTTTCGTGGACGGCAACGCCGCCGAGAGCTTGTTGGCCGCCGACACGTTGCAGCCGGACGAGATGCCGCAAAGAACGCCCTCTTCCCGCGCCAGGCGCCGGGCCATGGCGATGGAGTCCTCGGAGGAAACCGTCACCACGCCGTCCACGTAGTCCAGGTCCAGGTTCTCGGGGATAAAGCCGTCGCCGATGCCCTCGATGGCGTGCGGCCCCCAGGTTCCGCCCGAAAGGATCGGACACTCCTCGGGCTCCACGGCGTAGATCTTCGCGTCCGGGTTCTGCTCCTTCAAGTACTTGCCGACGCCGGACACGGTGCCGCCGCTGCCCTGGGAGGCCACGAACACGTCCACCTCGCCGCCGGTCTGCTGCCAGATCTCCGGCCCGGTGGTTTCGTAGTGCGCCGCGATATTGTCCCGGTTGGAGAACTGGCCGGGCTCCCAGTAGCGCTCCGGCTCGGCGCGCTTGAGTTCCTCCACTTTCTCCAGGCACAGGTCCACGTCGCTCTCGGCCCCGGGGGTCAGCACCAGCTCCGCCCCGTAGGCGCGCATGGAGGCCTTGCGCTCCTCGCTCATGCCCTCCGGCATCACCACCACCACCGGGTAGCCGCACACCGCACCGATCAGGGAGGTGGCGATGCCGGTGCTGCCGGTGGAGGCTTCCAGGATGGTCATGCCGGGCTTGAGATCGCCCCGTTCCTCGGCGCTCCGGACCATGCGCCGCAGGATCCGGTCCTTGAGGCTCGACGACGGGTTCATGAACTCGAGCTTGCCGCACAGGACCTGGGGTCCCGCCGCCACCTTGCGCAACCGCAGCAACGGCGTCAGCCCCGCCGCCTCGGTGATGTCCTCCGCGATCCGTCCTCGGGATGCCCAGTCCGTCATGGCCGTCCTCTCTCCCGTGCGCGCGTTCGCAGCCTCAGATGCCCAGCATCGCCCGCGGGTTGTCGACGATGAGCTTCTCGACGTTGCGGGGAGAGACGCCTTTCTCGTACAGGCCCTGGGCATAGAGCCACAGCGCCTCCGGCGGCAGCGGGTTGTGGGACTGGCCGGTGTCGCTCATGACCAGGCAGTTGTCGAAGCCCATGGAGTCCATAATGCCCTTGGTGAACTCCAGGTTCACGTAGGCCCACATGGGCGAGATGGTGCAGTAGCCGAACTCGCCGATGGCGCCGTAGCGCATCATCTGCTTGAGGAAGTCGAGGTTCATGCCGGCGGGCACGCGGAAGTAAGGATGGGTGATCAGGATCTTCTTAACCCCCCGCTCGTAGGCCGCCTTCACCAACAGCTCGATCTCGCCCAGGGAGAGGTGCGCGGTGCCCAGGATGGCGTCGTGCTTGGCGATGAGCTCCAGCACCACCAGCGCCTCGTCCACCACCTTGCCGTCCTTGACCGCGGAGATGGGCTCGCCCCAGACGAAGTCCGAGCCGCTGGTCTGGGTGTCGTAGCTGCCCCGGGCGCCGTGGATATCCACGTGATGGGCGGCGTCGATGGTGGGCATCCACACCTCCTTGGCGCCGAGCCGGAGGGCCACCTCGGCCGCCGCCGGGTTGATGCCGCCGACGAACTGGTTCATCACCACGCCGCCGAACACCTTGATGTCGGGAAACTCCTTCTGGATGAGGTAGGCGCGGCTCACCGTGCTCTCGTGGTGGCACTTCAGCACGATGGCCGCCATTCCCGCCTCCGCCGCGGCCTTCACGGCCTCGCGGTCATCCACCCGCCGCTGGAACACGCACGGATAGGAGTGCACGTGCAGGTCCACGGCGCCGTCGAGCTTCATGAATTCCATGGGGTATCCTCCGGTTTGCCCTCAGCCCATCCCCACCAGCTCCACGTCCAGCTCCCGGCCCACGGCTTCGAGGGCGGCCTGGTTGCTGGTGACGATGGGCATGTCGTAGGCTTCCTTCAAGCGCGGCAGCGTCGCCACCGCCTGGTAGTTGGTGCAGGAGATGAACAGTGCATCCACCGCCGGAGCGGCGCCCAGCTTGTCGCGGGCGAAGGCCAGGATCTCCGCCGGCTCCACCAGCGCCAGGTTGAAGTTGACGCTGATGCCCATGCCGTGGATCGAGGCCACCTCGATGCCGTCATCCTCCACGCTGGCCTTGATGCGGACGTTGAGGTCTTCGATATAGGGCGTGAGCACGGCCACCCGCCGCACCTGGAGCGACATGAGCTTGCGCCGCACCGACTCGATGACGCTGACGGTGGGCTTGCCCGCCACCTCCGAGATCCGGCGGCACAGCTCGGCGTCGTAGGCATTGCCCCGGAGCGCCCCGGCGCTGGTGCAGCCGAACACCATGAGGTCCGGCTTGGCGGTGGCCACGTCGGCGGCCGCGGGCAGACAGTGCTCGTCGAGCATCTCCTCCTCGCCCTTGACCGTGGTGGCCTCCATGTACATGCGACCGGTGTGCACCGTGGCCGGCGCCGGCAGATGGCGGTAGAAGTCCACCTCCATGACGGTGTTCGACGAGGGGATGAGCAATCCGACCCGGTGACTCAATTTCTACCTCCTCAACGCGCCGTCAGTCGTCGCTGAACTCGCCCCGGGACTTGGCTTCCTGGATGGCGAAGAAGACCCGCTCCGGGGTGATGGGCGTCTCGGTGATGCGGATGCCGATGGCGTCGTAGATGGCGTTCAGGATGGCCGGCGTGGTGGGGATAGTGGCCGGCTCGGCTACGCCCTTGGCGCCGAACGGCCCCCTGGGATCGGGAACCTCGACGATCTCGCACTCGATGTCCGGCACGTCCATGGCCGTGGGCACGAGATAGAACGCCAGCGACGCGGTGCGCGGCACGCCGTTCTCCAGGATGTGCTGCTCGTAGAGGCCGTAGCCCAGGCCCATGGCCGCGCCGCCCTCGATCTGCCCCTCCACCGCCACCGGGTTGATGGCCTTGCCGGCATCGGTGGCGGAAACCAGCTTGGTGAGACGCACGCGGCCGGTCTCGGTATCCACCTCCACCTCCGCCAACTGCGTGGCCCACCCGTAGGTGGCGTAGGCGTCGCCCTGTGAGGTCTCGGGGTCCACGTCCTGGGTGGTGTTGTCGTGCCAGCCCCAGGCGGCCGCCCGCCGTCCGTGGAAGTGAAGCTGGTGCGCCACCTTGCCCACCGACACCATCGGCCGGTCCGTGCCGACCTCGCACACCTCGCCCCGGCGCACGTGAAGGTTCTCCCTGGGGCACTCCAGCATGCGCGAGGCCATGTCGAGGATCTGCTCCCGCAGTTCCCGGGCGGCGTTCTGCACCGCCACGCCCTGCACGAAGGTGGCGCGGCTCCCCGAGGTGGGCCCGGCGTCGGGCGTGCTGCCGGTATCGGCCGCCACCACGCGGATCTGCTCGGGCTCGATGCCCAGCTCCTCCGCCGCCACCTGGGTGACCACGGTCATGACGCCCTGGCCCATGTCGCAGGCCCCGGAGTAGACCGTGGTGGTGCCGTCCTCGGCCATCTCGATCTCGGCCGAGCCGATGTCGGCGCGGCTGAAGCCGTAGCCGATGCCGTAGTACATGGAGCCGATGCCCAAGCCTTTTCTTATTGCCATGGCGATCGCTTGAAGCGCAGGTCGCGCGCGCTCATGTAGTCCTTGATGCGCTGCAGCGTCGCCTCGATGCCGCAGCCCTCGTTCATCAACTGCCCGGTGGAGGAGGCGAGCCCCGGCTTGAGGCAGTTCTTGATGCGGAACTCCAGCGGCGACATGCCCAGCTTGTGGGCCAACTGGTCCATCTGGGATTCGTGGGCCACCGCCGCCTGCATCACCCCGAAGCCGCGCATGGCGCCGGAGACGAGGTTGTTGGTGTAGAGCGTGTAGGTGTCCACGCGGATGTTGGGCACGTCGTAGGGGCCGGTGGCGTGAATGCCCGCCTTCTTGATAACGTAGGCGCCCAGCGAGATGCCCGCGCCCGTGTCGCCGTAGATATCGCCGTCCAGGAAGGTCAGCCGTCCGTCGGCGCGGGCGCCGGTGCGGAAGCTCATGGCCATGGGATGGCGCTTGGTATTGGCGATGAGGGACTCTTCCCGGGTGTAGACGAGCCGTACCGGCCGGCGCGTCCTGAGCGCCAGCAGGCCCACGTGGATCTCGGCGGTGATGTCGTCCTTGCGGCCGAAACCGCCGCCGATGGGCGCCTGGATCACGCGCACCTTGTTCATGGGCAGGTCCAGGGCCGGAGCGATCTGACGCCGGTCCCGGTAGGGGTACTGGGTTCCGACCAGGATGTTGAGCACGCCGGAGGGATCGACATAGGCCAGGCCCGCCTCCGGCTCCATGGGGACGTGATCCATCCGGTGCGTGTGGTAGCTGTCCTCCACGATCACGTCCGACTCCGCGATGCCCTGCTCCAGGTCGCCCTTGCGCACGGTGGTGTGCTGGAACACGTTGCCGCCCTCGTGGATCGGAGGCCCGTCGGGGTCCAGGGCGTCCTTGTAGGTGAGGATGGGGCGCAACGGCTCCAGGTCCACCTTGATCCTCGCCACCGCCTCCTCCGCCGCCTCCTCGTCCTCGGCCGCCACCAGCGCCAGGGCGTCGCCCGCCGACCGCACCTTGTCATCGGCCAGCGCCCGCTGGTCGAGCACCGCGAGTCCGTAGCGGTTGGTCCCGGGCACGTCCGACGCGGTGAGCACGGCGGCCACACCCGACACCCGCGAAGCGTCACGGGTGTCGATGTTCCGGATCACCGCGTGGGGCGTGCCCGCCCACAGGATCTTGGCGTGCAGCATGCCCGGCACCACCATGTCGCCCACGTACTCGGTGGCGCCCAGCGCCTTCTCCAGCGCGTCCGGCTTGGTGACGTTCCTGCCGATCCAGTGGTACGGCCGGTCCGTCTCTCGAGAGGCATTCTCGCTCATGTTCCCTCGTTCCCGATCTCTTCCGCGGCCGCGCGCACGGCCTTGACGATCTTGCCGTATCCCGTGCAGCGGCAGATGTTTCCGGAGATGGCGAAACGGATCTCCTCATCCGTGGGGTCGGGATTTTCCTGGAGCAATGCGTATGCGCTCATGATCATGCCGGGGGTGCAATAGCCGCACTGGACCCCCCCCTGCTCCACCATCTGCCGTTGCACCGGGTGGGGCGCGCCGTCCTCGGCCAGGGCCTCGATGGTGACGATCTGCCGGTCCACGGCGTCCGGGACCAGCACCAGGCACGACACCACCGGGCGGCCGTCGAGCAACACCGTGCACGAGCCGCACTCGGCCTCGTTGCAGCCCTTCTTGCTGCCGGTCAGGCGGAGGTTCTCCCGCAGCACGTCCAGAAGGGACTCGTGGGGCTCGGCCTCGGTTTCCCGGGTATCCCCGTTCACGCGTAGAGCATAGCGCTGTTTCATGACGTTTCCGTTCGCCCGTTGGCCCGAACCCGTGCCCGTTCCACCGCCTGCCGCAGCACGCGCTGCACCAGGATCCGGATCAACTCCTTGCGGTAGGCGCCCGTTCCGCGGATGTCGTCGATGGGGCGGCACTCCTCCATGGCCGCGGCGCCGGCCCACTCCAGACGCTTCGGATTCGGCTCCTTCCCCCGCACCAGGTCCTCGGCCTTGAGAGCCCGGATGGGAGTGGGCGCCACCGCGCCCAGGGCGATCCGCACCGCCTCGATCCTTTCGCCGGCCTTGTCCAGCGTCACCGCCGCCGCCGCGCTGGCGATGGCGATGTCCATGGCCGACCGCGGCGTGAAGCGCTCGAAGGCGTCGCCGGTGCGTGGCGCCGGCTCCGGCACGTCCACCGCCAGAAGCAACCCGCCCGGGCCCAGAACGGATGCACCGGGCCCGGTGAAGAAATTCTCCACCGGCACGGTCTCCTGCCGGGATTCAGGGGTGTGGATCCTGGCCGTGGCCTCCAGCGCCACCAGCGGCGGCGCCGTGTCCGCCGACGGCGAGGCATTGCAGATGTTGCCGCCCACGCTGGCGATGTTTCTCAACTGCAGCGATCCCACCACCCGCAGCGCCTCGGTAATCGACGGGAAACGTCCTTCCACGGCGGCCGAGGTTTCCAGGTCGCGCATGGGCGTGCACGCTCCGAGCCGGAGCCCCTTGCCGGGCGCGCACGACCAGCCCCCAAGCTCCGGAATCCGCTTCAGGTTCACCAGGCCTTCGGTGCGAATCACCCGACGGCGCAACTGTATGACGATGTCGGTGCCGCCGGCAAGCGGTTTGCGGGCGCCCTTCCCTTCGCGCAGGAGCCCGCTCGCTTCATCCAGCGTGGTCGGCTCGAAATAGTCAAACCGCATGTGCCATCCCTCGGCGCCGCCCTTCAGGTCAACCTGGGAATCACTTCCGAGGCGATCATCTCCACCTGCTCCGGCTGGTAGCGGTAGGGGATCAGGATGATCCGGTCAACGCCGGCGTCGACGTGGGCCTGGAGCTGCTCCACGCATTGGTCAGCGGTGCCGCGAATGGCGTGCTCGATGGTGGAGTCGCTCCACTTGGCGATGTCCCACTCGGTGCTGAGCCAGTGGCGCATGGGTTCGTCCGCCGCTTCCCTGGAGGGACCCACGTAGATGGCGAGCTGATTGGTGGCGGTCAGTTTCGACGGATCCCGTCCTGCCTTCTCGGCGGCGTCCAGTACCTTGGCCCAGCTCTTGGAGAAGCCCTCAGGCGTGTAGAAATAGGTCAGCCAGCCGTCCCCCTTGCGGCCCGCCCGGCGCAGCACACGGTCGATGTAGCCGCCGATCAGGATGGGCGGATGCGGCTTCTGGACCGGCTTGGGCAGAAGCACCGCCGCGCGCAGGTTCAGCTCGTCCACCTGCTCGGTCACCATGTCCTCCGTCCAGAGCCGCACCAGCAGGTCGAGGTTGCGCTCGAAGATGCGCCCGCGGTCCTTGAACGAGATGCCGACCGCGTCGAACTCCCGCGCGTACCAGCCCGACGCCGCCCCCAGCAGCAGGCGGCCGCCCGAGATCTGATCCAGGCTGGCCAGCACCTTGGCCGTCACCACGGGGTTGCGCAACGGCAGCACCATCACCCCCGTGCCCAGCCGGATGCGCTCGGTGCGGACGGCGATGGCGGTGAGGATGGTCAGCGAATCCAGCACCGGAAAGCTCGGGTCCACCCCCAGGAGGATGTGGTCCCATGCCCACAGCGACTCGAAGCCCAGCTCCTCGGCGCGCTGGGAATAACGTATCAGCCCGTCCACGTCCGGGGTCTCCCCCGGACCGACGAAATTGCGAATGGCGACTCCGAACTGTACCGGCATGAAGTGTGGCTCCGTCAATGTTTCGGACGCGGGCGGGTTCGAAACCCGCCCCTGCATCTTTCGGTCAAGGACGGGATTGGATCCCGGCTCCTGTCTGATCTCCGCGCTACCCTAGAAAGTTCCTTTCCGGGTCGATGCTGCGCAAGGTCTCCAGCTCTTCCTCGCTGGGCGGTTCGGTGACCGGCAACTCGTCCGGCACCGGCAACTCGAACCCGGTGTTCTCCAATACCTCCTGGACCGTGACCCCGGGGTGGAGGCTTTCCAGCCGCAGCCGCCGCGTCTCGTCGTCGAACGCGAGCGTGCCCAGATGGGTCACGATGCGGCTGACGGTGCCGAACACGAGTCCGGCCTCCCGGCGCGAACGGCCTCCGGAAAGGAACCCCGGACTGGTGACGAAATCCACCTTGGGCACGAACCGGCGCCGCTCGTGCATGGTCACCACCATGACCTTGCGGCACAGCGAGATGATGTCGTTGGCGCCGCCGCTGCCCGGCAGGCGGACCTTGGGGCGCTCGTAGCTGCCGATGACGCTCGAGTTGAGGTTGCCGTAACAGTCGATCTGCGCGCCGCCGACGAACCCCACGTCGAGAAACCCCCGCTGGGCGAACAGGAACGTATCGGTGATGCCCGGCAGCATCTGCGCCCTGGGCGCGGTGCGCATCTCGTTGGTGGAGTACGGCAACCGCCCCGGCACCATCCGCGGACCCATGCTGCCTCCTTCCACCACGATGACCAACTCGGGGGCGCGGGTCTTCTGCGCCAGCACCGCGGACACCAGCGGCACGCCCACGCCGGCGAACACGGAGGTGACGCCGGCGAGCTGGCGGGCGGCGACCACGGCCAGCAGCTCGGTGGCGGAATAGCTCATCGCGGCCCCAGCAGCTCCTCGGCGCACCGCCTCTGCCGCGCCAGCGCCTCTTCGCCGAACAGCGCCAGGTATTCCTCGTGACTCGAAACGCCGTAGACGTAGCGGTCGAGGTAGTCGTCGATGGCGCCGGTGCCACGGGCCTTGACGGCGTCGGTATAGGCCTCGAAGTGAGCGAAGTCGGCTTCGTACAAGCCGTAGCATTCATGGGGAAAGGAGCCGTAGGGCGCCTCTACCACCGCGTCCACCACCAGCCCCGGAATCACCGTGCGGTCCGGCCGGTTGCGCACTTCCTCCTCGTCGATGATCTCCTCGGCGGTGACGATGACCGTGGCCGCGGCCTTGGCGATGTCGGTGTCCATGTGCGGATAGCCGTCGATCTGGCAATTGCCGAAGCGGTCGGCCCGGTGCACGTGGACCAGCGCCACCTCCGGGAACAGGCTCGGGACCAGGCACAGCGTCTCTCCCGTGAACGGGCACTCCATGGTCTTGGTGTCGGTCACGTCCATGAGGTCCGATCCGAGCATGGTCAGGGTGGGGAGGAACGGAACGCCCATGGCGCCCCCACGGTAGCGAAGTCCGAGCCCCAGGTGGCTCCACTCCTCGAAGCGGATGCGCCCTCCTTCCACTTCCTCGCGGAGCTTGATGGATAGGCCCCAGGGCAGCGCGATGTCGAACCAGCTCGTCATCAGCCCGTCCACCGCCTTGGCGGCCATGAACAGCTCGCCCTCGTAGCACATGAGGTTGCGGGAAAGGGTCAGGCCGCGCCTCTGCTGGCGCAGCACCTCCAGCAGGGCTGCCCACGGGCTGCGCGAGAAGAGACATCCTCCGATGGCGATATGGTCGCCGTCCCGGACCTTCTCGACGGCTTGGGACAGGGTGGTGAGCTTTTCACCGGTGGATTGGGGCTTGGCCTCGAGCCTGCGCCGGGCCTCGACGAAATCGGCCGATTTCATGTCCAAAGGCTGCTAACATCAAACCCCGGTCCAGTCAACTGCGCTCCCGGGACGGGACGCCAGAAAGCGGCGGCACAGCTCTGCGATGGCGTGGCCCCGATCCGGGTGCAGCCAGTGGAGAGCCGGTTGGGCCCGGAACCAGGTGAGCTGGCGCTTGGCCAGGCGGCGTGTGGCCTGCTGCATCGACGACAGCGCTTCCGGCCGGCTCAGCCGGCCCATGAGGCACTGGACCGCCTGCCGATAGCCCACGCCCTGCATGCTGCGCAGACCCGGCGCGTAGCCCCGGTCGAGGAGGCTCCCGGCCTCGTCCAGCAACCCCTCGGCCATCATCCGCTCGCAACGACGATCGATCAGTTCATACAGCTCCGGGCGCGGCCGCTCCAACCCCACCCCCAGCACGTCGAAGGGCTGGTCGCCGAACCCGTGCTCGCGCTGCCACTGGCTCACGGGCCTTCCGGTGCTGTCAAACACCTCCAGAGCGCGGACGATACGCACCCGGTCCCGGGGGTGAATCCGCTCCGCCGCCTCCGGATCCATGCGCTTCAGCCGGTCGAAAAGATGTCCGACTCCGTGTTCGGAAATCGCCCGCGCAAGCTCGGCCCGCAGCACCGCATCCCGCGGCGGGCCGGCGAACAGGCCCCGGGTCAGGGCCTTCACGTACAGTCCGGTGCCGCCGGCCACCAGCACGTTGCGGCCCCGGGACCACACGTCCTCGACGGCCTTCAGGGCCGCTTCCCTGAACAGCGCGACGTTGAAGTCTTCGTCCGGGTCCACCATGTCCAGCAGGTGGTGCGGACATTGCCGCCGCTGCGCCGGCGTCGGCTTGGCCGTGCCGATGTCCATGTAGCGGTACACCTGCATCGAGTCGGCGCTGACGATCTCGGCGTCGAGGCGATCCGCAAGGGCCAGCGCCACGTCGGTCTTGCCGACCCCGGTGGGGCCCACGATCAGGAGGATACTGGGTTTGGCGTTCACGGGTGTTACGGTACGTGACACAGGTTACGGGACGTGGACACGTCAGGCGCGCCGGAACATGTGCTCAAGCTGGCCGCGGCTGAACCGCACCATCACCGGCCGGCCGTGGGGGCATTGGGTGGCGAATTCGGTATCGTCGAGTTGCCGGAGAAGCGCCTCCATCTCCTCCTTCTCCAGCGTCCGATTGGCGCGGATGACGCTGTGACAGGCGATGGTCATGAGGCGTTCCCGGTAGCCGTGTTGCAGCTCGGCGGACCGGCCCGTTTCGACGAACTCGCTGATCATGGCGCGCACGGCATCGCGGTAGTCGCCCTCGGCGAGGAGGGCCGGCACCGCCCGCAGGGAAAAGGTGTTCCGGCCAAAGGCCTCCAGGGTGAACCCGGCCCTTTCCAGCGAACCGAGCTGCTCCTCCAGGACCATCGCCTCGGTGACCGGCAGCTCGAGGATCTGCGGCATCAGCAGCTCCTGCCTCTCGATGCGGCCTTGCTCGAGGTCGGCGCGCATGCGCTGAAAGGCGATGCGCTCGTGCGCGGCGTGCTGGTCGATGAGCACCATGCCGGGCTCGCCGTGACAGAGGATGTAGCAGCCCAGGACCTGGCCGACGACGGTCAGGGACGAGAAGGCCCCCTTCTCCGCCGGCGCCGCGGCTTCCGCCGCCCCGAACGGATCGACGCGCCTGGCGGCACCCGGCAGATCGCGGCCGGAAGTCAAGGGCAGGTCCTGGAGAACCGGTCGGTATTCGGCGGCGGGCTCGCGAACGCCCGCCGGGCCGGGCGCTTCCGAAAGTCCATACGGCATGGCCGGCGGCGCCGCGACACCCTCCCGGGCAGCGGTCTGCAGGCCGCCGCGCACCGCGCCCAGAACCGTCTCGTAGAGCTCCGACTGGCGCCGGAACCGCACCTCGGTCTTGGCCGGATGGACGTTCACGTCGACGTGGTTGTGGGGCAACTCCAGGTAGAGGATGGTGGCCGGGAAACGCCCCTTCATGAGCAGCGTATCGTATGCCTTCAGCATGGCGTGGGTCAGCAGCTTGTCGCGCACGAAGCGGTGGTTGACGAACGTGACCATGTAACGGGAGTTGCCGAAGGACTTCGGCGCCTGGCTCGCGAACCCGTGGCACCGGAGATGTTCCCGGGTCAGCGAGAACGGCACGAGGTCGCTGCCGGCGTCGCCGAACACCTGCCGCACGCGGTCCCGCAACCGTGGGGCGGCGGCATAGTCCGCGAGCCTCTTGCCGCCGTGATGGAGCCGGAAGTGCACCGACGGATGCGCCAGCGCCACGCGGTTCACGACGTCGCTCACGTACTTGATCTCGGTGCGGGGCGACTTCATGAACTTGAGCCTGGCCGGGACATGGTAGAACAGGTCCCGTACCTCGACGGTGGTCCCCGGCGGACAGCCCGCGGCCGCGGGACTTCCCTTCCGGCCGTTCTCCACGCGGTACCGGCACCCGATCTCCTGGGAAGCCGGACGCGACACCATCTCCACGGCCGCCACCGAGGCGATGCTGGGCAGCGCCTCGCCGCGGAAGCCCATGGTGGCGATGCCCGTCAGGTCCGCCTCGCTGCGAATCTTGCTGGTGGAATGCCGCTCGAAGGCGAGGGGAACGTCCTCCCGGGCCACGCCCTCGCCGTCGTCGCTGACCCTGATGAGGGAGGTGCCGTTGCCCTCTACCAGGACCGCAATCTCGCTTGCGCCGGCATCGAGGGCGTTGTCCAACAGCTCCTTGACCACCGACGCCGGCCGCTCCACCACCTCGCCGGCGGCGATGCGATCAATGAGCGTGTCGGGCAGCATGGTGATCTTCATGGAACTCTCGCTCGTGGAAGAACTCCTGGAGGTTAACCCGTGGCGTTCCCGCCGGTCAACGACGCCCACCGAACGGTTGACACCCCGAACCCACGCTGGATAAGGTCGCCGCCATGGGAGATTCGCATCCGGCGTTCCCGGTCCGGCCGGTGCGCCGCCGCGCGCTCAAGCGCGCATGCCGGCGACTGGTGCTCGCGCTCCTGCTGCTGCCGTTACAGGCCGTCGCCGCCCCGGAGGACGCCGTCCTCATGGAGGTGCGGCAGGTCGCGGTCGATCCCTTGAACCGAACCCCCGTGGTGATCCTGGCGGGCGGCGGACGGTTGCTGCCGATCTGGATCGGTGATGCCGAGGCCTCGTCGATTGCGCGCGCTCTGCAGGGACAACGCTCGTCCCGGCCCGATACACACGACCTGATCGGGAATCTTCTGAAAGGTCTGCGGGCGACGCCGGAACGGATCACGATCACGGAACTGCGCGAGTCGACCTATTTCGCGGTCATCACGCTCAAGGCCGGCCGGCGGCGGATCGCCATCGATTCGCGTCCGAGCGACGCCATCGCCGTGGCGCTCCGCACCGGCGCGCCCATCTACGCCGCACCCCAGGTCCTGGAACAAACCGTCCGTCTCAACGATCCGGCGCTTCGGCGAGGGCCAGGCGTCACCCGCATGATGGGCATGCACATGCAGGACCTCACCGCCGAACTTGCCAAGCTGTTCGCCACGGAACTGCGCCAGGGCGTTCTGGTGGCCCATGTAGAAGGCACCAGCGCCGCCTCCGCGCACGGGTTCCGGCGCGGCGACGTCATCGTCCGCGTGGACGGCAGGCGGATCCGCAACACGCGCGAGCTGGAAGCGGCCCTCGCCTCCCGCCCGGCAACCGGCCGGCATATCTTCCGTATACGCAGAGACGGCGGGCCCGTCACCATCGTGGTGGACCCGCCGTCTCAGAGAAAGCGGTAGCGATCAGGGTCGAGGCGATCAGCCGGCGCCGTTGCTGCTGAACAGAACCTTGCCCCACTTCTTCGCCGTGGCGTCGAGCACTTCCGGGCTCGACTCCGCCACCGGCGGGAACTCGCTCATCCACTCGTACGGGCGGCACGCGTCGATGATGGCGCGGGAGTTGAAGCCCTTCTTCGTGGGATGCACGATCGGATCCAGGGGTCCGCTCCAGGCGCGCCGGATGATGTCGATGTCGGCATCCGGGTCCGAACGCGTCGCCATGGCCCAGATCACGTCGTCGGTGTTGGAAGGATCGATGTCGTCGTCCACGACGATGACGTAACGGCCCAGGTAAGCGCCCGCATGGCACTGGGACGCCACCACGGCGGCCTGGCGCGCGTGTCCGGGATAGCGTTGCTTGATCGACACCACCATGACCAGGCGGCTGCCGCCGGCCACCATCAGCCACACGCCCTTGACGTCCGGAACCCCGGCCTTCTCCATCTCGTCCCAGATGAGCGCGGAACGCAGGTACGAACGGTACCAGCCCAGCTCGGCGGGGGGCCTTCCCGGAGGCGAGCCGAGGATGATGGGATCGTTCCGGTGGTACATGCGCTTGATCTTGACGATGGGCTCGTTGCGCTCGGCGCTGGCGTAGTAGCCAGTCCACTCGCCGAACGGGCCCTCGACGCGGTCTTCGCCGAAGAGGACGTCGCCCTCCACCACGATCTCGGCGTTGGCCGGAACCATCAACCCCGAGTACGGCGCCTTGACCACCTCCAGGGGCTCTCCGCGGATGCCGCCCAGGAAGTCGTACTCGGGCACCCCGTAGGGCACCTCGATGCTCCCGCCCAGGAACACGAGCGGATCATGGCCGAAGGACATGGCCATCTTGAAGGACTCGCCGGTCGCCTGGTACTTGTCGCGGTGGATGCGGCCGTGCTTGCCCGGGGAGATGTAGAAGCCGACGGTGTCGGAGTCGTGGACCATGACCCGATAGGTGCCCCAGTTGGTCCAGCCTTCGTCCCGGTCCGCGGTGATGTCGATGCTGCCGGTACCGATGTAGCGGCCGCCGTCGCGTTCATGCCAACGCGGCGTGGGGAACTTGAGCAGATCGATGTTGCCCTCTTCGAAGACGTTCTCGAAAACGGGCCCGTCCTTCAGCACCTTGGCGGGAATGGGCTTGATCTTCTTGTAGTGCTCACGCCACGTATTGACGAACTCCATCTTGCTGTCGCCGGGCGGCAGGTTCAGCGTCAAACCGATACGTTTCCGCGAGCTCAGCGAGTTGGACAGGACACGGTAGCCCTTGGGGTGGTCCTTGATCTCGTCGAACAGCACCGCCGGGCCGTCTTCCTTGCGCATCACCATCTCGGTAATGGCGCCGATCTCGAGATCCCAGTCGCAGCCCTTCAGGGTCTTGAGCTCTCCCATCGCATCCGCCTTGTCGATCCACTCGCGGCAGTCATTGAATTCCATCGTTACCTCCGCTCACTGGTTTTGTTATCGTATGCTTCTGCCGTTGAAAGGCTGCATTCCGCCGAGCCGTGTCAGGTCTTCTGGTACACGCCCCGGCCGGTGCGCTTGATCCGGCCTTCCTTCGACCACCGTACCACCACTTGCCTGAGGTAGGCCCGGGGCTTCTCGCCCGCGGTCTTGTTGGCGCCGATGGTATCCAGCGTGAACTCGCCGGGCAAGGTATCGAAGACCGCGTTCCAATCGATCATCGCCCCGCGCGGCCCCCGTCTCTGCGTCGCCGCCTTCGGGCCTCCGGCCCGCGGGCCGCGCTTGGGAGCCTTCGACCTGCCGTCGAGCATATCGTAAATGACCTCGTGCCGCTTGATCTCGTCCCGCAACGTGGCAACCCGCGCCGTGGCCGCGGCCAGTTCCTTTTGCAACTTATCGATCTGTCTCTTGACGCTGACTTTCAGATCCAGGGCCATCATCCCCCCCTTGCTGAAGAATGTCACCCTAGTTAGCATAATGGACCGGAATGCACAATTGCCCTGTTCGTTCGAAGTCAGGGCTTCGCAAACACCGATCCCTATGATATCATCATGGACCGAACTGATTGAAAGGATTCGGAATAGTAGCCATGGCCAGAAAATGCTCCATCTGCGGCAAGGGACCCTCGGTCGGTAACAACGTCAGCCACGCGAACAACAAGACCCGCCGCCGCTGGCTGCCGAATCTTCAGCAGGTGCGCGCCCGCTTGAACGGCGCCGTTCAACGCATCCGGGTATGTACCCGGTGCCTGCGCTCCGGCAAGGTCGAAAAGGTCGCCTGAAGTCCACATCCGGCCGCTGCCGGAACCGGATACCGCCGCCTACCCTTCTTCCCAGTAATCAAACACAACCCCTCTCCCTCTGGGAGAGGGTGGCCGAAGGCCGGGTGAGGGCTTACCCCTGGACCCGATTCGCCTGATACACCCCTTTCACGTTGGAGATGTCCTGCAGCACCTGCCGGAGTTGATCGGAGCTTCCGATCATGATCTCGAACGTGTTGACGGCCTTGTCGTCGAACGTGCGAATGTGAGCGCGGGCGATATTCACGCCCGAGTCGGATATGGCCGAGCTGATGGCGGCCAGGAGGCCGGGCTTGTCGGCGCAGCTCACCTCGATCTTGACCGCGCGCGGCATCTGCGCATCCTCCGACCAGCTCACCTCCACCCTTCGTTCGGGATCGGCTTCGAGTCCCGTGGGACAGCTCGCCACGTGCACGGTCACCCCCCGCCCGCGGGTGATGATCCCGGCAATCTCCTCGCCGGGCAGCGGATGGCAGCAGCGCGCGAACCGCACCAGCACGTCCTCAATGCCCTTGACGCGCACTCCGCGGTCCCGTGAGCCCACCAGCCGGAAGAGCCGTTCGAGCCCGCCTTCGAGTTGCTTCTTGTCGCCCTTGAGCTGTTCCGCGGGAAGGAGCTTGGCCAGCACCTGGCGCGGCATCAGCTTGCCGTAGCCCACGCTCGCCAGGAGACCCTCCTCGTTCTTGACCCCGAGCTCCTTGCCCAGCGTGTCGATCCGGCCTTCTTGCTGCAGGTGCTGGTAGTCCAGCTTGTGACGGGCGAAGTCCCCCTCGAGGATCTCGCGTCCCAGGGCCACGCTCCGCTCGCGTTGCTGCGAGGTGATCCAGGCCCGGATCCGGGACTTGGCGCGGGGCGTCTTGGCCACCTTCAACCAGTCCCGGCTCGGTGTCTGCTCCTCCGTAGTGATGATCTCCACCGTATCGCCGCTCCTGAGGATGTACTTGAAGGGCGCCAGCCTGCCGTTCACGCGCGCGCCGGAGCAGTGCTGCCCGATGTCGGAATGGATGCGGTAGGCGAAATCGACCACGGTCGCCCCCTTGGGGAAGACCTGCAGGTCGCCGTTGGGCGTGAACACGTAGACTTCGCCCGGGAACAAGTCCTCCTTGAGGCTGTGGAGAAACTCCTGGGGGTTCGACAGATTCTGCTGCCATTCGAGGAGCTGGGTCAGCCACGTGAACCGCTGGATGTCCGTCACCTGAAGTGCCTTGCCCTCCTTGTACCGCCAATGGGAAGCGATCCCCTCCTCCGCCACCCGGTGCATGTCGTGGGTGCGGATCTGGATCTCGATTCGCCGGGCGTTGGGCCCGAGGACGGTGGTGTGCAGCGACTGGTACATGTTGGGCTTGGCGAGCGCGATGTAGTCCTTGAACCGGCCCGGAACCGGCCGCCACTTTGAATGGACGATGCCCATGGACTCGTAGCACTCCCGCACCGTGTCCACGACGATGCGGAAGGCCACGAGGTCGTAGACCTGTTCGAAGTCCAGGCTCTGGTCCTCCATCTTCTTGAAGATGCTGTAGAAGTGCTTGGGCCGGCCGCTGACCTCCGCGTCAATGCCCTCTTCCGCAAGCGCCTTGCTCAAACGCGAGATCACATCGTTGATGTACTTTTCCCGGTGTTTCTTCTTCTGCGCCACGTCCTGCTTGAGCTGCGCGTAGATCTCCGGACGAAGGTGCTTGAGGGCCAGGTCCTCCAACTCGCTCTTGACCCAGTAGATCCCCAGCCTGTGGGCGATGGGAGCGTAGATGTCCAGGGTCTCCTGGGCGATGCGCCGCTGTTTCTCCGGAGCCAGGTACTGCAGCGTGCGCATGTTGTGCGTGCGATCCGCAAGCTTGATCAGGACCACTCGAATGTCCTTGGCCATGGCCATGATCATCTTGCGGAAGTTCTCCGCCTGCTTCTCCTCGTGGCTGGTGAAGTCCACGCGGCTCAGCTTGGTCACCCCGTCCACCAGGATCGCGATCTCCTCGCCGAAGACCTTCCTGATCTCCGGCAGCGTGGCCAGGGTGTCCTCGACGGTATCGTGCAGCAATCCGCCGATGACGCTGGGGAGGTCCAGCTTGAGGTCCGCCAGCACCCCCGCCACGGCCACGGGGTGGACCACGTAGGGCTCTCCGGACAGACGTTTCTGGCCGTCGTGTACCTCTGCCGTGAAGCGGTAAGCCTCGCGCAAGCGGTCGACGTCAGCGCCCGGCTGGTACAGCAGCACCTTGTCGACCAGCTCGTTGATGGGGCTGTTGGCGTTGGCCTTGGATCGGCGCCTGGGTTTTACCCCGGTTTCCGTGTGTACCTGCAAACCTTGAGCCTTTCAGCCGCGATGATGGCGGCCAGCCGCTTCACCGCGTCCTTCACGTCACGGTTGACGATGAAGTAATCATACCCCTGAATCTCCTGAATTTCATGTCGCGCGTGACGCCAGCGCTGCTCGATGGTCTTCCGCGCATCCGTGCCCCTGCCCGCCAGGCGGCGGCGCAGCTCGTCCAAGGACGGCGGCAACACGAAGATGGCCACGGCGCTGACGAAATGCTGCTTGATCTGACGCGCCCCCTGGACGTCGATGTCCAGCAGCACGTCGGTGCCGCGTCGAAGCTGACGCTCGAGGACTCGCCGCGGGGTGCCGTAGAGGTTCCCGTGAACCTCGGCCCACTCGGCAAAGCCGCCCGCGTCGAGCATCCGCCTGAAGCGCTTCTCCGAGACGAAATGGTAGTCTTTATCAGGGGTTTCGCCGCTACGCGGCGCCCGCGTCGTGAACGACACCGAAAGGTGCATCTCCGGATAGTCCCTCAGGACCCTCCGGGTCAGTGTCGTCTTGCCCGCTCCGGACGGCGCCGACACGATGAAGATGATGCCGGAGCCGCGCTTGGTAAAGTCGCGAATCTCGACCGTCATTCCACGTTCTGGACCTGTTCGCGGATTTTCTCGACGCTTTCCTTGCCCCCCAGCACGAGACGGACCACCTCGAGTTGCGGCGCCTTGGCGCCGATGGTGGTGAGCTCGCGCTGCACCTCCTGGAGCAGGAAGTCGACCTTTTTCCCCACCGGTTCACGCTCGTGCATCAACTTGGAAAGCATCTCCACGTGGCTGGCGAGCCGCACGACCTCCTCGTTGATGCTGCCCTTGAAGTTCCCGCCGCCGGCTTCGCCCGCCCCGACCGTGGCGCCCTGTTCCTGAAGGCGTTGGTCGATGGCCTCGGCGCGGCGCCCGAGATTTCGGGCCGCGCGCGCGAGCAGACGGCCCTCCGCCACCATGTTGCGCTTCAGGTTGCGGCCCTCACGGTCGCGGGAGCGGGTGAGGTTCTTCAATGCGGCCTCCAGGGCTCGAAGCACCAGATTCTTCTCGCTCCCTTCCACGTGCTCCGGTTCCTTGAACTGGAACAGGTCCGGCAGGCGCGGCACCAACCCCAGGTCGATTTCGCCCTCGAGGCGGAAGCGCTTCTTGATGCGTTGCAGGGCGTCACAGTACTGCTCCATGAGGGTGTCGTCCACCTCCAGACGGTAGCCGCGCCCCTTGAGCGGCGTGCGGTCCACGAAGACGTCCGTGCGGCCGCGGTGGACCCTCATCCGCGTCTGTTCGCGCAACTCGTCCTCGAGGCTCAGATAGAGCTTGGGAACGCGCAGGTGAATGTCCGCGTGCCGGTGGTTGACGCTCCGGATCTGCACGGAAACCTTGACCTGCCTGTCCTGGAGGATGGCCTGACCAAAACCGGTCATGCTTCTCATACGCCCCGCTCCTTCTACGGACCGTCCTGCCGCCGGATCAGGGAGCCGGAGCTGGCGCGGCCGGGGCGGCCGGAGCATCGGCGGCCATGGCCTGGAGCGATCGCTCGAGCTGACGCAGCGCGTCGCCGAAGCCGGCCCAGTCACCGGCCTTGAGGCTTTCCATGGAGCGGCGGTAGTGCCGCAGGGCCTGACCCGCCGGATCCCCTCCGGCTTCTTCGGCCGCGGCCGTCTGCACCGCGGGCGCGGCGGCCGTCGCCGTCGGAGCTTGGGCCGTGTCCCCGAACAGCTCGCGCAAGGCGTCGTCGAGGTTCTCCCGCATGGCGATGCGGTTGCCGAACACGGTGACCACCCGCTTGAGCTCGGGCAGCGACCCCTGCTCCGCCGCCAGATAGAGGGACTGCACGTACAGCAGCGAGTCCTGGATGGGAATGGCCAGCAGGCTGCCGCGGATCACCTGCGAGCCGCGCTGGCCCCACAAGCTCAACTGCTGCGAGATGTACGCGTCCTGGTCGATGCGGGCGTCGACCTGCTTGGGCCCGTAGATGAGCTTCGCCTTGGGAAAGTTGAGCGCCAGCAGCTTGCCGTAGTGCGAGCCGTCGCTCCGGGCGGCGAGCCATGCCCTCATGTTGTCGCGGTTGTTGGGCGTGAACGGCAGGAGCAGCACGAACTCTTCCTTCTCCTCCCCGGGCAGCCGCATGATGGTGTAGTACGGCTCCATCTCCTGCTCTTCCTCGCCGACCTTGCGGATGGGGATGCTCAGGAGGTCTTCCTTGTTGTAGAAGACCTGCGGATCGCGCATGTGGTAGGTGGCGTACATCCGCGCCTGCACCTTGAAAAAGTCCTGGGGATAGCGGACGTGTAATCGCAACGCCTCCGGCATCGCCTCCATCGGCTTGAACAGTCCCGGAAATCCGCTGGCATACGCCTTCACCACCGGATCCTCGGCGTCGGCGATGTAGAAATCCACCGTGCCGTTGTACGCGTCCACCACCGTCTTCACGGAGTTGCGCATGTAGTTGCCGACGCCCTCCGTGGGCTCGGAGTACGGGTACCGTTCCGACATCGTGTAGCCGTCGACGATCCAGAAAAGCCGTCCTTCCGGGGTCACCACGAGGTAGGGATCCTCGTCGAACTCAAGGAACGGCGCCAGCTTGCGGACCCGGTCCTGGATCTTCCGGTAGTAGAGGATCCGGCTCTCGGGCGTGATGTCGTTGGACAGCGAGATCCTGAGCGTCGCGAAACGGGCCGAATACAGGAGCTTGCGCCAGAACGATCGCAGCGGCACCCCGCCCTCGCCCTCGTAGGTCGTGTAGATGTTCTGGTCCCCGGCCGGGTAGTCCAGCTCCTGGGCCAGGGTCTTGACGAACACGTAGTCGTTGGCCACCTCGCCGAAGTAGATTTCCGGCCGGGTCACCTTGATGAAACCGTCGGAAACCGGCGGGATGTCCTTGACGAAGAACTCGGGGAGACCCTCCTTGCTGATCTGGTTCACCGGGCTGTACACCACCCCGTAGCCATGGGTGTAAACCAGGTGCTCGTTGATCCAGATACGGCTCGGGAGCTGTTCGTGGGACAGCTCGCGGGCGGAGAGCATCACCTGGCGGTAGCTCCCGTCGATGTGGTAGCGATCGTTGTCCACGTCGACGAACTCATAGTAGGTGCGGATCTGCTGCAACTGGGCATAGGTCGACAGGAGCGGCTGGTAGTTCCACAGCCGGATGTTCTTCACCGTGGCGTCGTTTTCCCGGAGGTCGTCGACGGTCAGCACCTCGTTGACGGGAAACTCCTGGGCGTCCGCCCGGTCGAGGCCGTAGGCGTGCCGCGTCGAGCGGATGTTGCGCTGGATGTACGGCGTTTCCGCCACCAGCTCGTTGGGCACCACGTGGAACTGCTGCAGGAAAGACGGGTAGGCGAACATCCCGATGGCGTGGACCGCCGCCAGGGACCCCAGCCCGATCAGCAGGAACTTGAGCCCGGGCCGGCGCATCTGCACCAGGGTGAGCACGGCCACCACGGCGGCCACCACCGCCAGCACGCGCAGGGCCGGGAGCCGGGCGTGTATGTCGGTGTAACCGGCGCCGAAGACCACCCCGTTGTGCGAGTAGAGCAGCTTGTAGGCGTCGAGCAGGTAGCCGCCGCACTGGACCACCAGCAGCAGCGCCAGCAGCACGGACAGGTGAGCCTTCGCGGCGCTGTGGACCGACAGGCCCTCTTCCGAGTACTGGATGCCGCCGTACAACAGGTAGACGAAGGCCGTCGCCACCAGGATCAACCCCAGCGCCACCAGGAACCAGCGGTAGAGCGCCTCCATGGCCGGCAGACGGAAGATGTAGAAGCCGATGTCCTTGGCGTGCAGCGGGTCCTGGATGCCGAAGGGCACGCCGTTGAAGAACAGCAGCGCCGATTCCCAGTGCATGGCGGCCTGGGGCGCGGCCAGGAATCCCAGCACCAGGGCCACCGGCAGCAGCAACCGCCTGATCAGGGGATCGAGCTCCTCGGGACCCGGCACCTCCGGATTCCGGCTCTGGAGCGGCACCACGCCTTCGCGGAGGCGGGCGGCGAGCTTGATGTTGACGTAGAAGAGCGCGAAGAACAGCACCCCCGAGATCACACCCAGCAGCACCTTGATCCAAAGCGTCTTGGTGAACACTCCGGAATAGCCGATCTCCCGGAACCACAGGAAGTCGGTATAGAGATAGATGGCCTCGCCGAAGAGCGAGAACAGGATAAACGCGCCAAGCGCGATCAAGCCGATGGATCTTCGCATTGAATCCTCTTCAGACCCCTACGAGAACGCACCCTTGTAGGAATACTCGATCTCCGGGCCGGTGATGAACTCCAGCAGCGCGGCCTGGCCCTCTTCCGTAGCCCGCCGGGCGCGCACGAAGGCCGCGCCCACCTGAGCGGGATCTTCCACCCGCTCCGCCCAGCCGCCCATGGCCCGGGCCATGTCGGCGTAGTTGCCGCCCAGGTCCCTGGTGCCGTAACGCTCGTGGGACAGGGCCATGTGGCGGGTTTCCACCGCCATGGTGGAGTTGTTGAGCACGACGGTCAGTATCGGGATGTTCGAGCGCACGGCGGTTTCGAAATCCAGTCCGGTCATGCCGAAGGCGGCGTCGCCCATGAAGTTGACGACGAATTTCTCGGGCGCCGCCAGCTTCGCTCCCAGGTTCAACCCCAGGCCGGTGCCCAGCCCGTGGGACTTGCCCCATCCCAGGTAGGACCTCGGCCCGGCCGACCGGTAGAACGGCATGATCTGGTCCCGGGGACTGCCGGAATCGTGGGTGACGATGGCCTCCGCCGGGTCCACCGCGTCGATGAACTCGGAGATGACCCGGTAGGGATTGATCGGCACCTCGTCGGAGGCAAGCTTCGCGTCCCACTCCCGGAGCCATGCCGCGCGGACCTCGGCGATTTCGGCCGCCGGTGAGCGATCGTTCCTGGACGCGCCGTTCAACAGCTCCTTCACCGCCTCCACGAACTGCCCCAGCACGAGCTTGGCATCGCCGATGACGGGATAGTCGACGTCGTAGTTCTTGCCGATGTCAATGGGATCGTCGGTCACCTGCACGAACGTCTTGTCCCTCGGAATCGGCGTGGTCATGGGGTGACGGGTCAGGCTCGTGCCCACCGCGAACACCAGGTCCGCCTTGTTGAGGAAGTGGTACACCGGCCGGTTCATGACCCCCGACGCGCTTCCCAGCGCCAGGGGGTGGGCCTCGGGAAACGCGCTCTTGCCTCCCATGGTGGTGACGACCGGGACGGACGTGAGCTCCGCCAGCTCCAGCAGTTCGGGCGACGCCTCCGCGTAGAGAACGCCCTGACCCGCGTGGATCACCGGATCCCGGGCCTGGAGCAAGGCCCTGGCCGCCGCCATGACGTCCCCCGGGTCCGCCTCGGACACGGCGGCCTTCACCGGCCGATAGGCTTCGACCACGGACGGGTCGAGCTGCTCCGCGGCGACGTCGGCCGGGATCTCCACCATCACCGGACCCGGACGGCCCATCTTGAGCCGCGCGAACGCGCGTCTCATGGTGTCGATGACCCGGTCCGCGGTGGTGATCTGCTCGACGAACTTGGTGACCGGCGCGTAGTTCCTCAACGAACTGAACTGAGGAAACACGCCGTCCCGTTCCCGGCTATGCCCCAAGGGCAGGAGCAGCATCGGTACGGCATCGGAATAGGCCGTGGCGACACCCGCGTAGGCATTCTCGGCGCCGGGACCGAACTGCATCGCGAAGACGCCCGGCGGCTTGCCGTTGTTGACCCGGCTGTAACCGTCGGCGATGCCCACCCCCACCCGCTCCTGCCGGCAGATGATCGGACGAATGCCGGCCTCGGCGGCCGCTTCGATCAAGGTCGAGGTCGGGAAGGCGCTCAGATACGGGACCCCCTCGCGCTTCAGGATCTGGGCGATCACGTCGACGGTTCTCATGTTATCGACTGCTCCTTCCCGCCACGTCCGGGCACGGACAAAGCGGGCCTTTGACTTCCTCCCTGGCACGGACAGGGGCGAGTTGGAAACCCGCTCCTACCGGGACACGGGCAATGCGAAACTGCGGCACAGGGCCTCCCACGTCCCGAGCTCGGCCAGCGTGCGCAGAGTGCTCAGGGTCGGCGGTATGATCGCCATGCGTCCCCGCTCGGACCGCCTCAGGCCTTCCCCGGGAGTGATCCAAAGACTCTCCGTCACCTCTTCCGATACGCTCAGCGGCACCTGCCCCTGCGGCAGCGGCGCGAGAAAGAAACGGGTATCGAACCGCATCGCATAGCGGTCGGGCGTGACCCGGTGGTAGAAGTAGACGGGGCTCGCGAGGTCGCAGTAGAGCCCCTCGGAGGCCAGCAGCTCCGGGAAGGTCACCGCACCGTTCAACACGGACGCGCGCTTGGCGACCACCCGCTCCCGGGTCTCCTCGGCCATGACGGCCGCGCCGTCCGCGTCCACGCACAACAACACGCCGACCTCTTCGTAAAGCTCCCGGACGGCGGCCACCCAGTGTCCGAAGGCGCCCTCGGCGTCCAACTCGTCTCCCAGCCGCCCGCGGGCATCCTCGGGTGAAAGGCCGCGGCACAGCTCCAGCATGGCCGGAGCGGCGTCGGTCCGCTTCACGCTGCCGCCGGGAAAGACGAAGAATCCTCCCAGGAAACGCATCTCCTGGGGCCGGCGCGTCATGAATATCTCGAAGGCGCCGTCCGCCGCCGGCCGTACCAGGACGATGGTGGAGGCTCTCCGGGGAATTGCCTTTTCCTGCATGTGCCCTCAGCACGGGGGGCCAGTGCCCCTTAACCTCGAAGCTTCGCCACGAGGGATTCGTAGGACGTCCGGTTGATCACGCGATTGAACTGCGCACGATAGTTGTTGACCAGGCTGATGTTCTCGATCACGATATCATAGATGCGCCAGCCGTCCGGGTCGCTCACACGGTGCAGGCGGTAGTTGACATCGAACCTTCGCCCGTCCCGATCCACGATCCTGGTATTCACCCGGGCGTAACGGCCGTCGATCTCTTCGCCGAGAAAATGCATCCGCTGGCCGTTGTAGGCGGAGATACGGCTCGCATAGGTTCTCTCCAACAAGCGGGTAAAGAGTTGTGTGAACTCTTTCCGCTGCTCCGGAGTGCGGCGGCGCCAGTGGGCGCCGAGGGAGCGCCGAGCCATCTCGGAGAAGTCGAAGAGCGGCAGGACCGCCGCCCGGAGGCGTTCCAGCTTGGCGTCTTCTCGCAGCTTCGAGTCGCCGAGAATCGAGACGCCGAGCCGCAGCGCCTTTTCGATCTCGCGCCCGGGGCCGTCTTCCGCGGCCGCCGTCGACGCGAGACAACCTATCGCCAACAGGATCGCGCACATCCACGAGCGTCCGGAGCCACCGCGTACGCCCCTCTTCTCCGCAAATGTCTGCTCCATGACACTCCGAGCCACCCAATTTAAGCAATTATCCTCGGGAATCCAAACCTAGCAGCATGTAACGTCCCGGCGTCTCAGGCAAGCCGCACGGTCTTCGAGAAGTCGTAGTCGAGCGGGATGTCGCCCTCGAACTCCCACTCCACCCGTGACGGACCGGGGTCGGCGGCCAGGTGCTGCGCCAGGAACCGGAACAGCAGCTCCCACGCCGCCTCCGCCGACTCGGGCCGGTAGCGCCCCGGCATGGTGTCGTTGAGCCAGCCGTGGGGGGCATCCGGGAAAATGCGGATGGAGTAGCTCTTCCAGGAATCCTCCAACGCGCGGCGGAAACGCAGCACGTCGTCCACCGAGATGATATGGTCACTGTCGCCGAAAGCCCCCAGCACCGGGCACGACAGCCGCTTGATGAACTCGCCGACCGGGGTCGGGCGTTCTTCGTGGGGCTCCCAGTCGCGCTGGTAGATGCCGCCGTAGAACACCACGGCACAGCGCAAATCGTCGCGGTAGGCTGCCGCCAGCAGCGGTTGCCGTCCGGTCTGGCACACGCCCATGACCGCGATGCGGCCGCCGTCCACGAAATCCTGCCCTCGAAGGTACGCCATGCATTCATCGAGATCGGTCAGCGCCTGGTCGTCGCGGATGCCGACGCCCACGTCTCCGCGGGCCAGGGCTTCCCGGTCTCCGCTGAAGCGCGAGAACATGTCGGGCGCCAACGCCACGTAACCGTTCTCGGCCAAACGCTCGGCGATGTCCGTCGTGTGCTGCACGACGCCGTAGCGCTCGTGAAGCTGAATCACCGCCGGCCACCGGCCGTCCCCCGCCGGTCTCGCCAGATAACCCTTCTTGCCCGGAGCGAACTCGACCTCCGCAATCATGTCCGACCCTCCTTCGTGGATGGTATCAGTGCCTGAAACGTACCAGATCGAACCGGATGACGCGACGAAAGACGCGAAATCCGCCGCTGGCCTGCGTCAAGCATTCACGATAGATTGGCAGCACACGACACCAGTGTCCTGTCTCACCAATAGCGTTATGAAGCTGCGAGGGCATTTTTGTCGTGGGCAAGGCGCGATGACGAGCAGTGGCGGGTACCACGCGAGGAAGAGCAACGCAGCCGACGGCAAAAAGGACCCGCAGATTCATAACGCTATTGGTGAGACAGGACACCAGGCCCCGGCGGCCGGGAAACTGCTCTTGCCGGAGATCACTCACATCGAAGCGCGCGCCCTGAACGCGTCCCTCAAGGCTCCCTTCACCATCGCCGGGGCGCGGCTGGACACGGTGCGCAACGTCGCCGTCCGGCTCGACCTCGCCGACGGTTCCAGCGGCTGGGGCGAGATCCCGATCCTGCCCACGGTCACGCCGGAAGATCAGCCCACCGCGCTGGAGGCGGCCCGGCAGGCGGCGCGGGCGTGGACCGGCCGGGACGCGGGACGGTGGCGGCCGCTCGTGGAGGAGCTGGCGGACAGCCTGCCGGCGGCGCCGACGGCGCGCGCCGGCATGGAGATGGCCCTGTTCGACGCCCTCGCGCGGAGCTGGAACATTCCCCTCTTCGCCTACTTCGGCGGCGCCGCCGACCGCGTCGTCACGGACATCACGATTCCCATCTGCGCGGCGGAAGAAGCCCGCCGGCTCGCGGCCGAGTATCGGGGCCGTGGTTTCGTCACCCTGAAGACCAAGGTCGGCGCGGACGTGGACGCCGACGTCGAGCGCATCAAGGCCATCCGCGAGGGCCATCCGACCAGCGACCTCATCCTCGACGCCAACGAGGGCTATGACGTGCCACAGACCCTCGAGGTGCTCCGCACCCTTCGCCGCAAGGCGCTCGAACCGGCCCTTCTGGAGCAGCCGCTCCCGCGCGAGGACTGGGACGGCCAGGCCCGCCTGGTGCGCGAAGCGGGCGTGCCGGTGGCCGCCGACGAATCCTGCCGCTCTTCCGCGGACGCCGCGCGCATCGCCCGGGACCGTCTCGCCCACGTCATCAACATCAAGCTGGCCAAGTGCGGCGTGGCGCAGGCCCTGGAGATCATCGCCATCGCCCGCGGCTCGGGCCTCGGCCTCATGATCGGCGGCATGGTGGAGACGCGCCTGGCCATGGGCTTCAGCGCGCACCTGGCGGCGGGTAGCGGCGCCTTCCGGTGGATCGACCTCGACACCCCCCTGCTGCTCGCGGAGGACCCGGTGTTGGGCGGATACGACGCCGACGGACCGCGCTACCGGCTCGGACACGTCACCGCCGGCCACGGCGGCGAGCTCGCGTGGTGAGTTCCCAACCCGCCATTATCGTTCACGGCGGCGCCGGCCGCGGCTCCGGCGAGCGGCGGGAGGCGCGGCTCGCCGGATGCGGGGAGGCCGCCCTTGTGGGATGGCAGGTCGTTCAGGCCGGGGGACAGGCGCTGGACGCCGTGGAAGCCGCGGTCGCGACGCTGGAAGACGACCCGCTCTTCAACGCCGGCACCGGATCGTCGCTGAACCGGGACGGGGAAGTGGAGATGGATGCGGCGGTGATGTCCGGCACCCTTCAGGCCGGCGCGGTAGCCGCGGTCTCGGGGATCCGCAATCCCATCCGGTTGGCGCGGAAGGTGCTGGAGGACGGCCGCCACGTGCTGCTCGCTGGACCGGGCGCCCGCGAGTTCGCGCGGCGGGCCGGGATTTCTCCGGTCCCGCCCGAAACCCTCGTCACCCCTGCCCAACGGGACCGCTGGGAAGAGAGTCACGGCACGGTGGGTTGCGTGGCGGTGGACCGAAACGGCCGCATCGCCGCCGGCACCTCCACCGGCGGCACCCCGGGCAAGCTTCCCGGCCGCGTCGGCGACAGCCCGCTCATCGGCTGCGGCACCTACGCGAACCCCGCCGGCGCCGCTTCGTGCACGGGCGAAGGCGAGGCCATCATCAAGGTGCTGCTGGCCAAGACCTCGGTGGATTTGATGGACTCGGGCGCCGGTCCCGCGGAAGCTGCCCGACGGGCCGTCGCGCTGCTGGCGCGGCAGACCAGCGGACAGGCCGGCGTCATCCTGGCGGATCGGTCCGGCGCGGTCGGCTACGCCCACAACGCCGAAGAGATGCCCGTCTGCTACATCGTGGAGGGGGAGGAGCCGGTCACGGCCTCTTAGCAATCGTTGAGAGTTGCGGTGCGCGAGCTCCCTCACCCCGACCCTCTCCCTGAGGGAGAGGGGGTGGATGGTGCGGGGACATTCAGGAGCGCGTCAGGCCGAGGTCTCGGAGCCGGTCCTTGAGAGCCCGCGGAGTCATCCGGGTGCGCAACAACCCACGCACCGCCTCCCCGGCCTCGCCGGGTTCCGCCGCCCGCGCCATCAGGGTCTCCAGCGACACTTCCGTCTCGGCCCATTCCCGCACCGGATACAGCGTATCGATGGCCGCGACCCGCAGGTCATAGGAGTCCCGGAACGCGCCCGTGGCGGCAACGAACGCCCGCACCGCCTCGGGAACGTCGCCGTCCCAGGACGACCCCTCCTCGACGCCGCGCCGCACCGCGCTCGAGGACTGGTCCTTCAGGTGGGCGGCAAGCGCCAGGGGTTCGACGCGGTCGCGGTAGGGTAGGTTCGCCGGTTGGTCCAGCAGCGCCCGCAGCTCGGCGGCGCCCCAATCCTCGCGGTTGGCGGCCACGAGCCGCACGTGGGCGAACAGGGCGTCCAGCGCCCGCTCGCGGTCATCGTAGTATTTCGGATCGAAGATCTGCAGCACCTTGTCCATGCCGACGATGAACCGGAGGTCCGGGTCGCCGCCGAAGCTCGCGCGGAACCCCGGCGCCTGCTCGGAGTACAGCCCGCGGTTCACCACCGCCACCCTCAGCCACGGGTGGTCCCGGGCGAGCAGCGACAGCAAGAGCAGCCGGTCCTCGCGGCAGAGGCCTTCCACGCGCTCCTTGTCGACGATGACGCTGCTCAGGGAGTATACGACGCAATCCAGCTCGAACCGCCGCATGGCGGCGGCGGCCAGATCGGTGTGGGCGATGGTGGGCGGATTGAAGGAGCCCGGAAGAATGCCTACCCGGCCGCCTCCGATGCGGTCCGGACCGGCCACGACGACGGCCTCGGGCGCCGCCGCGGCTTCAACGCGTTCCAGCGCCTCGCGGAAACCGAAGAGGCGCCCAAGGTCGAAAAAGTCGTGCCGCGACGAGGCCTCCTATTTCCAGATCCTGGGGCTTTCTTCCTCGGGGAAATAAACGTCACAGAAGGGGCAGTGGAACTCCATGCCGGACCCCAGCATGTGCGGGTTGACGACGAACTTTTCGCTGCATTTCGGACACGTGATTTCGACAGCCTGACCCATGAAGCTTTCCTTTCACTACGACCAGTACGTGGTGCGGTCGATGGGGATGTGCGAGAGGATCTCTCCAGGGATGAAATCCTCGACCTTGATCCGTTCCATGGCCTCGTCGGGCACCTTGGACACCGGCGAGAACGGCCGGTCCAGCGGACGCGTGGCGTCCACGATCATCCCGGAGGTCTTGATCTCGTCCACCAGCGAGGGATCCAGGAAGTTGCCGCGGAAGAGCGGCTTCAGGATCGACACCTGGCGGTGCGGCTGCACGCGCGTGGCCAGCGCCCACAGGATGTCCGTGGGATTGTACACGTTGATGTCGTCGTCGAAGACGAAGACGTTCTTGGTGTGGTCGAAGGTGAGCGCCGCGGCCGCCGCCCGGCCGGGATCGCCTTCGGACAGCTTCTTCATGGCGATGAAGACGTTGTAGTGGGCATGGCGGCCCATCTTGCATACCGCGGTCACGCCGGGCACGGCTTCGCGGCAACGCCGGAGGTAGGCGCCCTCCCGCGGCAGGTCCATCCACGGCTTGTCGCCTTCCGGGGTGATGATGGACTGGAACATGGCGCCCTTGCGCCAGTTCATGGCCGTGACCTTGTACTCCACGCAGGTCGTGTATCGCTGCGGCCCGAGATAGCCCGGGGCCTCGCCGAAGGGACCCTCCACCACTCGCTTGTTGGGTTGCAGCAGGCCCTCGATGACCACCTCGGCGTCGGCCGGGATGAGGAAGTTGTCGCCCCAGGTGGACGACGGCGTGAGCCGCAGGGGCTCCTGCATGTAGCCGCCGATGATGTCGAACTCGCTCACCTCGAACGCGCCGCTGTAGCACGCGCCCATGTGGTAGGCCGGGTGATGCCCCAGCACGGTGGCCACGGGACACTCCATGTTGTTGTCCTCGTAGTCCTTGAAGATCTTCCACAGGTGGCGCGGCGAGGCGTAGAGCGCCGTGCTCTGGGGCGACTTGACCTCCATGCGGTGGTACGAGCAGTTGTAGATGCCGGAGGTGCGCTCCTTGGTGACGGTGGACATGACGATGTAGGGGCCGCCGTCCATGTAGTGATGGCGCATCACCGGGATCTGGTAGATGTCCACGTCCTTGCCGGTCTGGACGTTCTGCATCACCGGCGCCTGGTCCCGTTCGATGACCACCGGCTCGATGCGGTGCTCCTCGCGCTCCAGGCATATGTCGGTCATCACCTCCCGGCTCGTGTTCTTATCCAGCCCAAGAGCCACCTGGGTCTTGCCCTGGGAGATCTCGCAGTTCATGGTCAGCTTGATGTCGGACGGCTGGCCGTGAAGGTTCAGCGGGTTGTCGAAGACCAGGATGGGGAACTTCCTCAACTCATCCAGGTGCTTGATGAGCGCGCTCACGTCGTAGTGGGCCGGGTCCACCTGCTTGGTCACGTGGACCACCTCGTTGGGAATCTCCCGCTGGCAGTCTTCCAGAAACGATCCCAGGCTCTTGGGCATGTGTCACCTCTCTCGCGATGTGTTGGATACTCTGGCTTGGATTTTCCGAAGATTCTGCTCTTCGAAGACTACTGCGCTTCGAAGTTTTGGGTTTTTAGCCGAAGCCCCCGAGGTTGTCAAACCGCGCCCGAGCCGGATTAGCGGTTGACAGGCGGAGCCTACCCGCAATAGAGAAGTGTCATGTCCGGGACACCGGACCAACTCAGGAAGGAGCATGCAATGAACCGACGTTCCGCAACTTTCGCAGCCGCAATCGTTACCCTGTGCCTCGCCTTCGGAACCGTGACCGCGGGGGCCGCCGACGTCTCCTTCAAGGGGAAGACCGTCGCCATCCTGATCCCCTACTCCGTGGGCGGCGCCGCCGACATCATGGCGCGCCAGATGCTTCCGTTCATCGGCAAGCAGATCCCCGGAAACCCCACCACCATCATCAAGAACATGCCCGGCGGCGGGGGCATCGTGGGCGAGAACTGGGTGTACAACTCGGCGCCCGCCGATGGCACCGTCATCGGCCAGTTCTCCACCTCGGTGACCGACACCATCTTCAAGCCCGACAAGGTCAAGTTCGAGCTCGCCAAGCTCCAGTGGCTGGGGGGCGTGCGCGAAACCACCGTCACCTTCGTCAGCAAGGACTTGGGCATCACCAAGGGCACCGAGCTGGGCGGCGTCAAGAAGAAGCTCTTCTTCGGCACCACCTCGATCCAGAGCCCGCGGTCGATGATCCCGCGGCTGCTCCTGAAGATCCTGGGCAAGGACCACAAGCTGGTGACCGGATACGGCAGCAGCGGCGACATGCGCGCGGCCATCCGCCGGGGCGAGCTGAACATGACCAACGACAGCCAGAGCGGCTACTTCGCCGCGGTGCTGCCGATGGTCGAGGAAGGCGCGGTGGTGCCCATTGCCCAGGAAGGCACCGTCCAGGACGGCAAGATCATCCGCGACCCTCGGCTGCCGGACCTGCCGACCTACTACGAGATCGTCCTGGAGCTGAAGGGCGAGTCCATCAGGAAGGACCCCAACTACCGGGCCATGGAACTCCTGGCCTACCTCGGCGGCGTCCGCCGTGGCTGGATCTACGCGGCGCGGGTCCCCAGGAACGTCTTCAACACCATGGCGGCAAGCTTCGACAAGTTCCTGAAGGACAAGGAGATGGTCGCCCACTTCAAGAAGGCCATCGGCTTCCAGTTGGTGTCGCTGAACGCGCCCGCGGCCCAGGCCATCATCGACAAGGTCGTGGAGATCCAGAAGCGCGACCCGGAAGCCCTGGAGATCCTGAAGGCCATGGCCAAGAAGCCCTGAACCGGGTCGCGGCCTTCGCCCGGGTGCTGCCCGCCCCGCAGGGGTTTCTCGTTGCCGGCAAGGAGCGATCACCCTTAGGGGCGGGTATCACCGGATCCCCTTATCGTGAACCTCAAACGTAGCCTGGGCTGGCTCGTCTTTCTAGCGGTCCTCGCGGTCTGGATCTTCCTGGCCCAGGGCATGGCCGGAAAGATTGGCGCGGCCTCGCTGGAAGGGTTGGTCCGTGTCTTCTCCTGGCCCGCCTTCGGCTACCTGCTGCTGGGCAACCTCATCGGATTCGCCGTGGGCATGCTGCCGGGCCTAGGCGGGCCCGTCACCATGGCCCTCATGCTCGGCTTCGCGTTCCAGCTCAAGATGGACGCGGTGGAGGCGTTCTCCTTCCTGCTGGGGATGATGGCCGTCACCGCCACCACCGGCGACATCACCTCCATCCTCTTCGGCATCCCCGGCGAAGGGTCCACCGCCTCCACCATCGTCGAAGGCCATCCCATGGCCAAGAAGGGCGAGGCCGGACGGGCCCTGGGCGCCTCGCTCATGAGCTCGCTCATGGGCGCGCTCATCGGCGCCGGCGCCATCGCCGTGGCCATCCCCATCGTGACGCCGCTGGTGCTGGCCATGGGCACGCCGGAGTTCTTCATGCTCACGGTGGCCGGCGTGACCTTCGTGGGCGCGCTGAGCGGCGGCAGCGTGGTGAAGGGACTGGCCGCCGGCGGCCTGGGCTTCATGTTCTCGCTGGTGGGGCTGGACATGCAGACCGCCACCGAGCGCTATACCTTCGGCACCATGTACCTCTGGGGCGGCGGCGAGACCGGCGGCGCCGGCATCGGCCTGGTGCCGGCCACGGTGGGGCTGTTCGCCATCCCCGAGATCATCGACCTCGCCACCAAGGGGGGCAGCATCGCCCAGGCCCACGTGGGCCGTCTCGGCGGCGTGCTCCAGGGGGTCAAGGACGCCTTCCGCCACTGGTGGCTGGTGGCCCGGTGCAGCGCCATGGGCACCTACATCGGCATCATCCCGGGCATGGGCGGGCCGGTGTCCCAGTGGGTGGCGTACGCCCACGCGATGCAGTCCTCGGGCAAGCACGACCGGGTGGGAACCGGCGTCATCGAAGGCGTCGTGGGCCCCGGCGCGGCCAACAACTCGACCCTCGGGGGAGCGCTCATCCCCACCATCGCCTTCGGCATCCCCGGCAACGTCACCACCGCCATCCTGCTGGGGGCGTTCCTGGTCCTGGGTCTCCGTCCCGGCACTTCCATGCTGACCAAAGACCTGGACGTCACCTTCTCGCTGGTGTGGGTCCTGGTGGTGTCCAACGTCATCACGGTGTCGGTCTGTTTCCTGTTCCTGAACCAGTTGGCCCGCCTCACGCGCATCAAGGGAACGCTGCTGATACCGCCGCTGCTGCTGTTCATCTACCTGGGCTCCTACACCCACACCAACAGCTTCGGCGACATCCTCGTCACCCTGGTGTTCGGCGCCCTGGGCTGGCTCATGGTGGTGTTCGACTGGTCCCGGCCGGCGCTGTTGCTGGGACTGGTGCTGGGACGGCTGGCGGACAACTACCTCTGGATCACCTATTCACGCTACGACTTCGGCTTCATCACGCGGCCGGGTGTGCTGATCATCCTGTGCGTCATCGTGGCCAGCATCGCCTTTCCGGTGATCCGCGACCGCCGCGGCCGGCGGGCGGCGGAGACCGCGCCGTGAGCTCCCGGCGGCTCTCCATCGCCTTCACGGGCGGATTGTTCCTGGTGATGGCCTGGGCGCTGTGGGAGGCCTCCGCCTGGGAGCTGCAGGCCAGCCTCATGGCCTGGCTCATCGGCCTGCCCACGGCGGCGCTGCTGGCGGTCCAGCTTGCGCGGGAGATCCTGGGGCGGCCGGAGCGGGCCGTGCCGATCGAGGGGGACGAGCCCGGACTCCTGGACCCCTCGCTGGCGGAGCGGGAGGCGGAGCCTCTGGACCCGGCCGAGGAACGGCGCCGGACCGCCGGCATCATTGGCTGGATCCTCGGCTTCGCCGCCGCCATCTGGCTGGTGGGCTTTCAGTTCGGCATCGGGCTGGCGACGCTGCTCTACCTCAAGAGCGCCGGCGAACGCTGGCTCACGGTGGCCGGCATCACCGTGGCCGTCCTGGCCGGGGTCGTGCTGGTGTTCGACTGCGGCATGCACATTTTCTTCGCCGAGGGCAAGCTCTTCGCCTGGAGCGGACTGACCACCACCCCGCTCTTCAACAGCTTCTGCTACCAGGTCACGAGCCCCTTCAAGGGCTGACGCGTTCCAGTCACGGCCAAACGCACGAAGGCCGGGACCGTACATCGGCGGTCCCGGCCTTCGTGTAGACCCGGACGGTTCTCTAGAGCCCGTACAGCGCCCGGCCGTTGTCGCTCAGGATCTTGCGCTTCTGCTCCGCCGAGATGGTGTCGTTGCCGTTGAAGATGGTGAACGCGTCCACCTCGCTGGAGGCGTCGGTGTGGCCGTAATCCGTGCCAATGACGATGTTGTCGTCTCCCGCGTACTTGAGCACGTAGGGGAAGTCGTCGTCGGTCTGGGCCGACACGTAGATGTTGAACGCCTTCATGGGGTTCTCGGGGTATTCCGCGGTCCCCGACCTCCGGATGGTCTCGTTCACCACCCACGGCACCCACTGGGCGGAGGATTCGATGAATCCCCACCGCAGGTCCGGGAACACCTTGGGCACCTCGCTCATCATCACCGTGAAACACTGGGAAACCGTGGGAATGCGGAACACCGGCAGTCCGCCGCCGCTGTCGTAGCGGGGCCGGAACTGCGTCGCCATCCTGGGGCTGCCGATGGCGATATGGATGCCCATCATCATGTCCAGGCGCTGGGCTTCGTCGAAGATCGGATAGAAGTAGGGGTCCACCAGGTGCCGGTCACCCTCGAAGGGACGGAGGCACACGCCCACCGCGCCGTTCTCCCGTGCGAAGCGGATCTGCTCGAGGGCCTCGTTCATGGTCATGGCCGGCACCACGCAGATCCACCGGAGGCGTCCGCCGCCCTGCTTCCACACGTCCGCCATCCAGCGGTTCCAGCTCCCGCACAGGGCGATCTCGGCGTCGGCGTGGTCCGTCACCTGCTCGATCCACATGGTGTTGTACAGGACCTGGACGTCGATGCCGAGCTCGTCCAGGTGATCGAGCCGCAACTGCACGTCGCGCAGTTCCCGGGCGTCCTGCGGCGTCTGCATCTGCCGGCCGGCCTTGGCCGACACCTCGTCGAGCTGCTTCTCGCTCAGGCTCTGGAACCGGAATCCCAGCACTCTGCCGTCCAGCACCCAGTACTGCGTGGTCAGGTCCTCGGGGGCGCCGAAGAGCTTCGGGCGAAACTTCTTCTCCGACGCGTCCAGATAATCCCAGGTGCGCTCGGTCTCCACCACGTGGGCGTCCGAGTCCACTACCATGTGCGTTCCGTTGCCGGACATTGCCGTGCTCCTTTCATCCCTGCCCGCCGTCATGCGATGCCGTAGAGGGCCATGGGATTGTCGCTCAGGATCTTGCGCTTGGGTCCGTCTTCCACCGTCGGGTCCGCCTTGAACCGGGTGATGGCGTCCACCTCGCTGGAGGCGTCGACGTGGCCGTAGTCGGTGCCGATGACGAGGTTGTCCTCGCCCGCGTACTTCAGGACGAACGGGAAGTCGTCATCGGTCTGGGCGGTGACGTAGATGTTGAACGCGTTCAGGGGATTGTCGGGATAGTCGGCGGTGCCGGCGCGCCGCCTGGCCTCGTTGACGATCCAGGGGACCCATTGGGCCGACGATTCGATGAAGCCCCAGCGGAGCTTCGGAAAGACCTCCGGCACCTCGCTCATGAGGAGCTGCAGGCAGGTGAGCACCGTCGGCACGCGGAACGGCGCGAAGCCTCCGGTCCTGTCATAGCGGGGCCGGAAGTGCGAGATCAGCCCGGCGCTGCCGTTGGCGATGTGCACGCCGATGGCCATGTCCAGCTTCTGAGCCAGCTCGAATACCGGATAGAAGTACGGGTCCACCAGATGCCGGTCGCCCTCGAAAGGCCGCAGGCACACCGCCACCGCGCCGTGCTCGCGGGCGAAGCGGATCTGCTGCAGGGCCTCGTTCATGACCATGGCGGGAACGACGCAGGACCACCGGAGCCTTCCCTTCCCGGCCTTCCAGACGTCAGCCATCCAGCGGTTCCACGCCAGGCACAGCGCCGTCTCGGCGTCCTCGTGGTCCGCCACGCGCTCGATCCACAGGGTGTTGTGCATCACCTGCACGTCCACGCCCAGCTCGTCGAGCTGGGCAACGCGCAGGTCCACGTCGTCAAGCTCGCGGGAAGCCTGGGGCGTGTTGAGCCTCCGGCCGGTCTTTGCCGACAGCTCGTCGAGCTGCTGCTCGTTCAGCGTGGGCAGGCGCACCCCGCGGATCTTTCCATCCAGCACCCAGTACTGCCTGTCCACGCCCGGACCGCCGAACAGCACGGGGCGGTACTTCTTGTCCGATCCTTCAAGGTAGTCCCAGGTCCGCTCCGTCTCGATGACGTGAGCATCGGCATCCACCACCAGAGGGTGTCCGTTCCGTGCCATGATTTGTCTCCTCGGCGGAATTCACCTAGACTCGCAACAGGTATCTTTCTCTACCCCGCACACACCAGCACTAGTGGCATGTCACGTCCAATTCCAGACCAAGATGCGCAGGATTTTTCGTTGTCGGCAAGGCGCGATGACGAGCAGTGGCGGGTACCACGCGAGGAAGAGCAACGCAGCCGACAGCGAAAAAGACCAGCAGATTGGTCTGGAATTGGACGTGACATGCCACTAGTTAACGAACCCTTGGATTGGGTGTCAAGAAGTTTGCGGGGCCGCGTCCCACGTGGACGGGACGCGCATACGGCAGCCCCGTGCGGAACATCCTGACCATCTTGCTGATTCTCCTGTCGCTGGCGCTCGTCTCGGTGTTCGTGGTGGGCGCGTCCGGGGCGTGGAACCGGGACTGGCGCACCGCCAGCCGGGAAAGCTCCGGCATCGCCCCGGACCCCGCGCGCACGCCCGAGGCGGTGGTTCAACTCTACGCGGCCCGCGCCTTCAACTGGCGCGGGATCTTCGGCGTGCATACGTGGATCGCCACCAAGCAGCCCGGCGCGCCGGCGTACGTCGTCTACCAGGTGGTGGGCTGGCGCCTGTACCGCGGCCTGCCGGTGGTTTCGGTGCAGGAAGACATCCCCGACCGGCTGTGGTTCGACAGCCGCCCGCGGATCATGGCGGACCTGCGCGGAGCCGCGGCCGAGCGCGCCATCGAGGGCATCCGCCAGGCCGCCGTGAGCTACCCGTATCCGGAGGAGTACCGGCTGTGGCCCGGCCCCAACAGCAACACCTTCACGGCCTACGTGGCGCGCCGGGTACCCGAGCTCGGAGCGGCGCTTCCCGCCAACGCCCTGGGCAAGGACTATCTGGACAAGGGCGTCTTCCTGGCCCGAACGCCCAGCAATACCGGCTGGCAACTTTCCGTCTACGGCGCGCTGGGCATAACGCTCGCCCTGCAGGAAGGGATCGAGATCAACATTCTCGGGCTTGTCTTCGGACTCGACCTGACGCGGCCGGCGCTCAAGCTTCCCTTCGTGGAACGCATCGGCCTCAGCAGGGATCTGCCGGAAGGATGAAGACCCGGCGCCCGGAACGACGTTCATGAGCCCGCAATTCCTGGCCCTGGTGACGTCATTCTTCTACGCGGGCTGCTTTCTGGCCACCCGGCGCGGACTGATGTACTCCACGCCGGCGACGGCCGCCTACGTAGCGCTGGCGGTCAACACCTGCATCCTGTGGGCGATCGTCTTCCTGACCGGCGGCATCCCTGCCGTCCCCTGGATCGCCACGGGCTGCTTCGTGGCCGGAGGCGTCATTCAGCTCGGCACGCGGCTGTTCGCCTATCACGGCGTGGCGCGCCTTGGCGCCAGTGTGACCAGCACGGTCCAGTCCACCAATCCCCTCTTCGGCACCGCCCTGGCGGTTCTTTTCCTGCACGAGACCGTGACACCGTTGCTGCTCTTCGGCACGGGCTCCGTGGTGTTCGGCATCGTCCTGCTTTCCTGGACACCGCAGCAGCAGAAGACCTACAGGACCTGGGAGTTGATTTTCCCGTTCGGCGCCGCCCTCACCGCCGGGGTCAACCACCCGATCCGCCGCTACGGGCTGACCATCGCCAACGAGCCGTTGTTCCTCAGCGCCGTCATGGGAGCGGCCGCGCTGACCCCGCTGCTGCTGAACCTCGCCAACCCGCGGGCCAGGGAAAGAATCGTGTTCGATCGGCGCGCCATGCCCTATTTCCTGGTCACCGGGGTTTTCGAGGCCGTGGGGATCTGGTCGCTGGTGAAGGCGCTGGGAATCGGCAACGTGGTGGTGGTGGGACCCATCGTGTGCGTGGCGCCGCTGTGGGTGCTGCTGGGCACCCTGCTCTTCTCCCGCGACATCGAGCAGGTGAACCTCAAGACCGGCATCGCCACGGTATTCGTGATCGCCGGCATCGTCGCCATCTACCTGGCGTAAACACTCCAACGGGGGTGCCCATTCCGGGGCTGCTGGATGGTCAGCCAAGCTTCACTCCCTCTCCCTCTGGGAGAGGGCCGGGGTGAGGGTGCCCGGCGCGAGCGGTAGCAATGATGCGAGCGCCCTCACCCGGCCTTCGGCCACCCTCTCCCAGAGGGAGAGGGGAGGAGTCCGGGTTTATCTCGGGTTGGCTTGAGCCGGGTGCGAACCACTAGAGCCGGATGGGCTCGGTCAGCACCTTCTCCTCAAGCCAGCCAGACAGATCGGCAAGGCTACGTGACGTGATCTCGTGGCCCATGTCGTACTCGGTGTAGTCCACCGGGACGTGCAGCTTCTCGAGCAGCGTGATGGAGTGCTTCGCCCGCTCGAGGTCGATGAGCTCGTCGCGCCTGCCGTGGTGCACCAGGGTCGGCAGCGAGTCCACCCGGTCGGCCACGCCGAGAGCGCCGAGCGTCCCCTCCCGCAGCCAGGAGCTCAGGATGCACATTCCCGCGAAACGCCCCGGCTCCGACAGCCCGAGGCTGTAGGCCATGCCCCCGCCCTGGCTGAAGCCCAGCAGGGCGAGCTTGCCGTCTCCCAGGGCGTATCGCCCGCCGCACTGGTCCACGAACGTCCGGAGCCGGTCGCGGGCGGAAAGGAAAGCGCCGGTGTCGATGTCGCCGCCCGTGGACATGGGGAACCAAGCGTAGCCGGTCATGCCGGGACCGAGGGGCACCTCCAGCGGCGCCTGGGGACAGATGACCCGGAACACGCCGCCGCACAGGTGCGGCGCCAGACCCAGCAGGTCCATGGCGTTGGCGCCCCGGCCGTGCAGCGCCAGGATCGTCGGATGGGGCCCGTCGCCCTCGGGCTCGTACACGCAGTGAAGCAGTTCCATCGACACGTCCGTCCGTCAGCCCGTGACCGCCCGGAGGTCTTTGACGTAGTCCTCGAAGGCCGTATCCATGGTATACTCGGGCTCCCAGCCCAGGTATTCCCTGGCCCGGGATATGTCCAGCGGCACGCTGACCGCCACGTCCGGCGGCCTTCCCGGAATGACCTCCACCTCCAGTTTGGGAAACTGCCGCTCCGCCGCTGCCACCAGCTCGTCGAAGGTCGTCACCTGTCCGACGCCGATGTTGAAGGTCGTCTTCTCGGGCATTGCCACGGTCGTCGCCAGGTCCACGGCGCGCCCCATGTCCTTGGCGTAGACGTACTCGAAGGTCATGGTCTGGGCCTGCGGAATCCTGGCGACCTCGCCGCGGATCCCTGCCTCCAGCAGCATCTGCACCTTCTCGCCGCCGCCGGAGCCGCCCCAGAAGTGCCCCAGCCCGTAGGCGTTGGCCAGCCGCAGCGTCAGCAGCTCGAAGCCGTAGAGTCGCTGGTAGGCCTCCGCCATCAGCTCCTTGGTGGCCTTGGAGTTGCCGTACCCGGCTCCCGGGCCCCGGGGCATGTCCTCGTGGGTGGGCTGGTCCCCTTGGCGCCGCCGGTCATAGGCGCCGAAGGTGCTGATCAGGACGAAACGCTTCACGCCGGTAAGCCGCGCGGCCTCGAGCACGTTGATGGTGCCCATCACGTTGATCTGAAGCCCGCTGTACAGCGACTCCTCCACCCGTCCTCCGATGAGCCCGGCGGTGTGCACGACGGTCTCGGGCCGGTAGCGCTGCATCGCCTCGGCCAGTGCCGGCAGATCGCGGATGTCCTTCTGCACCACCTCCACGTCCGCCGTACCAAGCTTCCGATGAAGATACTCGGTGCGCGGCATGAAGTCATAGAAGACCAGCTTCTCGTTGCGCTTGAGGGCGCATTGCGCGAACGATGTGCCGACGAGGCCCACTCCGGTGACAAGTGTTGTTCCCATGATCTTTGAGCTCCCTGGATGGCTTTGCGGCGGCGCGGCCGCCTTTCCCTAAGTCCGAATTCAGGACCCATCCATAGCCGACTTGGTCCGCGTCGGCAAACGCGTCCCGTGCCAAACCCCGCGTGTTGACGCGCGGAAACCGCGCGCTGTATTCTAGTGTGGTGTCTGGTTAATTCGCAGCATAATATGCGGAGGATTTTTCGTCGTCGGCAAGGCGCGATGACGAGTGGGGGCGACCGTAGGTCGCCCCAGGGCGGGCACCACGCGAGGAAGAGCAACGCAGCCGACGGCGAAAAAGACCCGCAGATTATTGTGCGAATTAACCAGACACCACACTAGTTCCGTGGAAATCGTCAGGGCGATACTCGTTGCGTTTCTGCTGATTTCACCGGCAACCCTCATGGCTGACCAGACAGATCCCCGGCTCGACGCCCTTTTCGGACGGCTGCAGACCACCGCCGACGCCAGAGACGCGGCCGTGGCGACCAACCTCATCTGGGCCATCTGGCATGAATCCGACGACGACCGGATCAACGAGCTCATGCGCCGGGGGCTGGCGCACATGTCCGCGCGGGACTACCCGGCGGCCGTACAAACCTTCGGAGAAATGATCGACCTCAAACCCGATTTCGCCGAAGCCTGGAACAAGCGCGCCACGGTCTACTACCTGATGGGCGACTACCGCGCGTCGGTGCTGGACATCGACAAGACCCTGGAACTCGAGCCGCGCCACTTCGGCGCGCTCTCCGGCCTGGGGCTCATCATGGTGGCCATGGGCAACGAAGAAGCCGCCATCAGCGCCTTCGAGGCGACCCTGGCCGTCCATCCCTTCGCCGAAGGAGCGCGACAGAACCTGGAAACATTGCGGGAGCGGCAGAAGAAGCGTTCGCTGTGAGGGCTACCCCCTCAACCGCGGGATCACGCTGTCCGCCAGCATGTTGATGGCCTCGGCGTAGTCCGGGCCGAGCTTGGCGAAGGCGATCTCGTCGTAGCCCATCTCCTGGGCCTGCCTGGCCAAATCGACGATCTGATCCGCCACCTCCTCCGGACGCCCGGCGACGTAGTAGTTCAGGACCATCTTCTCGGTCACCATCTCCGCCGCTTCCTCGACGGTAGCGCCCCCGGCGAACATCTCCTTGAGCTCCAGCACCTTTTCCCGCTCCACCCCGAGGCGGTCGTACTCCTCCGGCGTGAACTTGAGCGCTTCCCACTGCAGGATCGAATGGGAGACCTGGCGCTTGGGAAACTCGATGGCGGCGTCACGGTCTCGGGAGACAGACACGTTGAGCTCCACCATCTTGCGCACCTTCTTGTCCGGGTCCACGCTGCGGGCGCCCGCTTCGATCATCTCGTGCATCTCCTTCAGCCGCCCCGCCCGCAGCATGGGGATGAAGGTTCCGGAGCTGATGAGCCCGTCCATCGCCTGGCCCCCCATGCGCAGCGACTGCGGGCCGTTGCCGCCGGAATAGATCACCACCGGGGACTTCGGCTCGAAGGCGAGCTGGAACCTGCCGGCGGAATTCAGGTGGTAGTATTCGCAGAGCACGGGGAAATCGCCGTAGGAAACGCTCTCGCCGGAAAGAGCGCGCCGCGCGAACACGGCCAGCTCCCGGACCAGCGAGATGGGCCGGTGCACGTCGACGTGCTGCGGCGTTTGCGCCAAGTCGCCCCGAGCGAGCCCGAGGCCGATCTCCCGGCCCTCGCTCAGCTCGGACAGAGCCCCCAGCGAGTCCACCACCTCGATGGGATGGTGAAGATAAGGCACCAGGATCGCGGTGCCGATGCCGATGGGCACGCGCGCCGCGATGGCGGAGAGGATCACGACTTGGCTCCGGTAACGGGCGTTGTCGTTGACCCAGATACGTCCGAAGCCGCGCCCGTGCGCCAGCTCGGCCAGCTCCACGAGCTGATTCACGGTGTACCGGTTCGCCAGGTGGATCACGAACTGTAGACTGAGCCTGCCGTCGAATGTCGCCATTGGGACTCCTCTATGCTGTTCTTTTCGTGTGTTGTCGGATTACGCTTCGCCAATCGGACCCGCGTATTCTCCAAGTGTCGTTATTGCGCCGAGGGTTGGACCTACCCCCGTAGCCGCGGCATCACGCTCTCCGCCAGCATCTCGATGGCTTCCTCGTAGTCGGGGCCGAGCTTGGCGAAGGCGATCTCGTCGTAGCCCA
>JAPPNF010000129.1 GCA_028818755.1 Deltaproteobacteria bacterium
GACAACGAAAAATCCTCCGCATATTATGCTGCGAATTAACCAGACACCACACTAGCTTGAACTGATGCCGGGACGTTCGTCGATGTGCAGGATGCGGGCGGCGTTGCCTCCGAGTACCTGCTCCTTCGTCTCCGGTTCCAGGCCCAGGTCGTCGAGGGCCTTGAGGCTGTTCTGGATGAAGCGGCAGCCGTCTTCCGGCCCGTAGGGGTAGTTGGTCCCGAAAACCATCTGCTCGGGGCCGAAAAAGTCCATGACGCACTTGAGCGTGTTGGCCGGATGGTCCGCGGTGTCCACGAAGAACCTCCGGAACGAATCCAGCGGGTTCTCCTTGAGGCCGTAACGCTCCCGCATCTCATCGGTGCGGCCGGTGTAGATGTTGATGGCGCGCTGCCCGAAGAACGCCAGCACGCCGCCGACGTCGGCGACCACGAATGGCAGCGTGGGGAAGCGCTCGATGACCCGGCCGTACACCAGCCGGGTCATGGCCACGGTGCTGTCGAAGGCCCAGCCGAAGATCAGGACCGGCATGATGTCGAGGCCCACGGCCTCGGTGGCGAGCGGCGCGGTCGGATGCAGATACACCGGCAGCTCGTACTCCGCCAGCTTCTCGTAGATGGGGAAGAAGACCTCGTCGTCCAGCGGCCGGCCGTTGAGGTTGGTGAAGCAGCCGAACCCGCGCAGCCCGAGCTCGTGGTACGCCCGCTCCAGTTCCTCCAGCGAAGCCTCGATAGAGGCCGTGGGCAGGGTCGCAAGCCCGACGAAACGGTCCGGATGACTGTTACACATCTCGGCCAGTTCGTCGTTGGCCACCCGGGCCATGGCCACGGCGTCGACCGGCTCGTAGCGGTCGGCGCCCGGGGCCGGGATGCTCACCACCTGCACGTCCACGCCCTGGCGGTCCATGTGCTCCAGGCGCTGCTCGACATTGCGGCCCTTGAAGATCGCCGTGTTGATGCGGCAGCCCAGGGCCTTGTCGTAGAGGTACGCCATGCCGCTGTAGGGGTCCGGCTTCTCCAGGATCACGGCGCCGTCCCGCCGGTCCATCGTCTCCATGTAACGCTCGGGAAAAATATGGCTTTGAAAGTCGATGATCATGGCTTCTATCCCGGGTAGTCGAAGTGGAGGATCAGAGCCCGCGCACGACTCGCGGAAATCCCTGAGGCAACTCCGGCTCCGACTTCACGGTCCGGGAGCCCACCGAGCTGCCGCAACGCTGGCAACTGTAGTCGTAGAGGTCGCCGTCGGGAAGGACCAGCAGCAGCCGCTCGCGCACCGGCATCGCCTGCCCGCACTTGTTGCAGTAGAGCAACGACGCCGACAACTGTTCGAAGCTCTTCTCCATGGCGTCGAAGGGCCGCGAAACGCGACGCTAGTTCCCGGCGGCCTCGGCCTTGGCTTCGGCCTGCACCTTCTCCATGAGGTGCGGCGGCAGTTCCTCGTAGTGGGAGAACTCCGACTGGAACTCTCCCCTGCCGCTGGTCATGGAGCGGAGATCCGAGGCATACCGGAGCACCTCCGACATGGGCACCTGGGCCTTGATGGTCTGGCTGTGGCCCTTGGCGTCCACCCCCAACACCTTGCCGCGCCGGCTGTTCAGGTCGCCGATGACGTCGCCCATGCACTCGTCGGGCACCGACACCTCCATGGACATCACCGGTTCCAGGATCACCGGCTTGGCGGCCTCCATGGCGTTCTTGAAGCCCATGGATGCGGCGATCTTGAACGCCATGTCCGAGGAGTCCACCGAATGGAACGAGCCGTCGTAGAGGGTCGCGCGCACATCCATGATGGGATAGCCGGCCAGATAGCCGCCGGACATGGTCTCGACGATCCCTTTCTCCACCGCGGGGATGTAGTTCCGCGGGATGGCACCGCCGACGATCTTGTCCACGAACTCGAAGCCCTTGCCGCGCGGCAGGGGCTCGAGCTTGAGCCAAGTGTCGCCGAACTGGCCGCGCCCGCCGGACTGTTTCTTGTATTTCCCCTGGGCGCTGGCCGCGGCCTTGATGGTCTCCCGGTACGGGACCTTGGGCGCCTTGAGCTCCACCTCGGCGCCGTACTTGCGCTTGAGCTTGTCCACCACCACCTCGATGTGGAGCTGGCCGGTGCCCGAGAGGATGAACTCGCGGGTCTGCTCGTCCCGGTGCATGCGGATGGACGGGTCCTCCTCCATCATCCGCTGAAGGCCCTGGGGAACCTTGTCCTCGTCGGCCCGGGTCTTGGGGGAGAGCGCGAAGGAAATGGACGGGCTGAACTCCACCGGTCTCGGGTACTCGATGGGGGCGGACTCCTCGCACAGCGTGTCGCCGGAGGCGACGTCCTTGAGCTTGGCGGCGGCGACGATCTCGCCGACGCCGGCCGCGGGCACCTCTTCCTGCTTGGCGCCTTCCGGCCGGAACAGGTGGGTGATTCTCTCCTTGGCGTCCTTGCGCGGGTTGTAGACCGAGCTGTCGGCGCGGACCGTGCCCGACAACACCCGCATGATGGACAGCCGGCCGGCGAACGGATCCACGATGGTCTTGAATACGAACGCGGAAAGCGGAGCGTCCGCGGCCTTGGCGCGGGACTCGGCGTCCCCCGACACCGGGTTGTTCCCCTCCGCCGCCGGCTCATCCAGCGGCGAGGGCAGCCATTCCACCACCGCGTCGAGCAGCGCCGCCACGCCCGCCCCGCGGCTCGCCGAGCCGTAGAGGACCGGGAACAGCGCACCCGCGCGGACGCCCTCGCGCAGGCCGTCCGACATCTCCTCGGCGGTGAGCTCCTGGCCTTCGAGGTACTTCTCGAGCAGGGCGTCCTGGGTTTCGGCCACGTTCTCCATGAGACCGATTCTCATTTCCTCGGCCCGTTCCTGGTACTCCGCGGGTACGTCCTCCTCGGTCTCCTTGCCGTCGCCGTCGACACACACCGCCTTCATGCGGATCAGGTCGATGACCCCGCGGAAGCTCTCGCCGTGGCCCATGGGGAGTTGCACGTGGATCCCCTTGACCCCCAGGTCTCCGGCGATGGCGTCCACCGCCTCCACCGGATCGGTTTCTTCCCGGTCCATCCGGTTGACGAAGAGAATGCGCGGCATCCCGCGCTCCGCCGCGTAGCCCCAGAGCCGCTCCGTCTCCACCCGCAGGCCGGCGCCGGCGTGAAGCACGAAGACCGCGCCGCCGAAACCCGCCAGCGAGTGAATCGTCTCGGGCAGAAAGGTGGCGAAACCCGGCGTATCCACCACAACGCAAGTGCTCTTCTTCCATTCGAGGGAGTGAAAGGCCGTGGAAATGGAAACCTGCCGGTTGATCTCCTCGGGCTCGTGGTCGAACGCCGACGTCCCGTCCTCCACCCGGCCCAGCCGGTTCGTACGGCCCGCCGCGAACAGCATCGCCTCGCCCAGCGACGTCTTTCCCGCCCCCCGATGCCCCAACAATCCGACGTTCCGCAACTGGGCAGCCTCAATCGCAGCCATGTATCGACCTCCCCTTGAGCTGACTCCCCGTTCTACGATCTCCGCTTGCGCGCCGAGGGAGCCGCGTTCTTCTCGTAAATAAGCCGTAACCCTTCCAAGGTCAAGAATTCGTCCACGTCCTCGATGACCGTGGATTCATGGGCAATGAGCGACGCCACGCCGCCGGTGGCCACCACCTTGGCCTTGATCCGGTTCTCCCTCTCGATGCGGTGGACAATGCCGTCCACAAGGCCCACGTAGCCGTAATAGATGCCCGACTGGATGGAGTGGACGGTGGATTTGCCGATGACGGTCGAGGGAGCCACCACCTCCACCCGTGGAAGCTTGGAGGCGCGCTGGAACAGCGCCTCGACGGCGATCATCAGGCCGGGAGCGATCAGGCCTCCCAGGTACTCTCCCTTGTCGGACACGCAGTCGAAGGTCGTGGCGGTGCCGAAATCGATGACCACGCAGGCGGCGCCGAAGCGGTCATAGGCGGCGACCCCGTTGGCGATCCGGTCCGCGCCGACGTCCTGGGGACTATCGTAGAGGATCGGCATTCCCGTCCTGAGCCCCGGACCCACCAGCAACGGCTTGACGCCGAAGAACTTCCGCCCCAACTCGTCGATCATGCCCACCATGGGCGGAACGACGCAGGAAACGATGATGGAGTCGATGGCGTCGCTGCCGATGTCCTGGGCCGCTGCGAGATGTCCGATGAGGGCGCCGTATTCGTCCACCGTGCGTTCCGGCTGGGTCACCAGGCGCCAGTGCGTCACCAGCTCCCGGCCCCGGTAGACGCCCAGCACAATGTTGCTGTTTCCGATGTCGATGGCCAGCAGCATCTAGTGTCGCGTCCCATGATTTCCTGGCATAAGTTGCGCAGGACTTTTCGTCGTCGGCAAGGCGCGATGACGAGCAGTGGCGGGTACCACGCGAGGAAGAGCAACGCAGCCGACGGCGAAAAAGACAAGTAAATTATGCCAGGAAATCATGGGACGCGACACTTAGTTCCTTCCATCAGGAAAACATCTCCGCTCACCACCCGCTCGGTGCGGCCGTCGCGGCACTCCAACACCAGGAACCCGTCGCCGTCCAGCTCCCGCACCCGCCCCACCAGCTCCTGCTCGGGCATGCGCGCCCGCACCCATTGCCCGTCCATGCGCGCGTGCTCGTTCCATCGGTCCGCGATGGGCGCGAACCCGCGCTCCTCGAGCTCGATATAGCGGTTCTCCAGGTGGCGCACCAGAGACTGCGTGAACCGCACCCGGTCGACGGCGGCGCCGCACTCCTCCATCACCGACGTGGCGCGGTCGCGGATGTCGGGAGACATGAGCGCCCGCGGGAAGTTCAGGTTGACGCCGATGCCGACGATCACGAACAGGGTGCGGCCGGGCTCGCAGGCCAGTTCGCTCAGGATGCCGGCCACCTTTCTGCCGCGCAGCAGCACGTCGTTGGGCCACTTGATCCGGGGCGCGCAGGGCGCCTGCTCCTTCAGGGCGTCTGCCACCGCCACCGCGGCCAGCAGCGTCGTCTTCGCCGACTCCGCGGGGTCCAGCCGGGGGCGCAGGATGAAGGAAATGTAGAGGTTGAGATGGGCGGGGGAAACCCAGTGCCGCCCCAGCCTGCCCTGCCCCCGGGTCTGCTCTTCGGCGATGACCACCGCACCTTCCGGCTCGCCCGCTTCCGCCAGCGCGCGGGCGGTCCGGTTGGTGGACTCCAGCTCCGGATGGACGTCGATGCGGCCGCCCAGCCGCCTGGTTCCGAGGCCCCGGCGGACCCGCGCGGCGGTCAGCACGTCGCGGCCGGGATGCTGCTCTGCGGAAGACATGACAGGGAGACCGGATGGGAGCCTGTCCGGGCGGGCGGGCCGGGGTTCACTGCGCCTGCAACTCCCGTATCCTGCCGAGGCTGCGGTTGAGCGCTTCGATCTTCTCTTCCATCTCCTGCGCCTTCTCGCGCTCGCGCTCCACCACGTCGGCCCGGGCCTTGGCCGTAAAGTTCTCGTTGCCGAGCTTCTTCCGCACCCGCTCGAGCTCCGTCTCGAGCTTGCCCAGGGTGCGGTGGAGCCGGCTGCTTTCCTCCTCCAGGTCGACGGCGCCGTCCAGCGGAACGTAGATTTCGGTGGTATCGACGATGGCGGTGGCCACCTTCTCGGGGCGGACCCCCGGCGAGAGGTATTCCAGGGGCTCCGCCCGCGCCAGCGTGCACACCATGGACTCGTAGGCGCGGACCAGCGACAACCGCTCCTCGGTATCGAACAGCAGCACCCGCACCTTCCTGGAAGGGGGCACGTTCATCTCCGTGCGGAGATTCCTCACCGCCCGCACGACGGCGCTCAGGAACTCGACCTTGTCCTCCGCGTCCTGATCGGCGGGGAAATCATCGGCGGCCGGGTAACGCTGGACCATGATGTCGTCCCGCCGGGGAGACGCCGCGTCCCGGCCCGTCACCTCGCGCCAGAGCTCCTCGGTCACGAACGGCATCAACGGATGCAGCAGCAGGAGGATGTTCTTCAGGACGGTGTGCAGGACCCGCTGGGTGGCGCGGGAATCGAGGCGCAGCTTGCTCATCTCGATGTACCAGTCGCAGAACTCGTGCCAGGTGAACTGGTAAAGGTGGTGCGCGAAGTCGTTGAAACGGTACGCGACGACGGCCTCCCTGGCCCGTTCGACGGTAGCGCTCAGGCGGGACAGGATCCAGCGGTCGGCAAGGTCCAGATCGCCGGCCGCGACCTTCGCCGCCGGCTGCTGGTCCCGCAGGACCTCGTCGTCGAGGTTCATCAGCACGAAGCGGGCCGCGTTCCAGAGCTTGTTGACGAAATGCTGGTAGCCGGCGATGCGGTCCTCGGCGAGCTTCACGTCACGGCCCATGGCGGTCATGGCCACCAGGGTGAAGCGGAACGGATCGGCGCCGTAGCGGTTCACCATGATGAGCGGGTCGATGACGTTGCCCTTGGACTTGGACATCTTCTGTCCTTCCTGGTCCCGCACCAGGGCGTGGATGTAGACGTCCCGGAACGGCACCTCGTCCATGAACCTGAGCCCCATCATCATCATCCGCGCGACCCAGAAGAACAGGATGTCGAACCCCGTCACCAGCGTGGAAGTGGGATAGTGGGCCTTGAGATCCGCGGTCCCGTCGGGCCAGCCCAGGGTCGAGAACGGCCACAGGGCGGAGGAGAACCAGGTGTCCAGGACGTCGGGGTCCTGCACGAACCGGTTGCCGCCGCAGGTGTCGCACCGCTCCGGCGCGCTCCTCCCCACCACCGGGACGCACCCGGGCGGGACCCGCTCGACGCCGGCGTCCAGGGACTCGTTGCAGCCGGCGCAATACCAGGCCGGTATCTGGTGTCCCCACCAGATCTGCCGCGACACGCACCAGTCCTTGATGTTCTCCATCCACGCGAAATACGAGTTCTTCCACGCTTCCGGGATGATGCGGGTGCGGCCGTCACGCACCGCCTCCATGGCGGGGTCGGCCAACGGCTTGATCTTCACGAACCACTGCGGGGTCAGATAGGGTTCGATGACCGTCTGGCAACGGTAGCACTTGCCCACCGCGTGGCGGTACGGCTGGACCTCGGCCAGCAGTCCCTGCTCCTCCAGCTCGCGCACGACGCGCTCCCGCGCCGCCAGGCGGTCCTGGCCACGGTAAGGGCCGGCCCAGGCCGGCGCCTCGCCGTCCTCGCCGGCGAAGGCCTCGGGCCGGATCGCGGCATCGTCGTCAAAGATATTGATAACTTCAAGACCGTTTCTCAGGCCGATCTCGAAGTCGTTGAAGTCGTGCCCGGGAGTGATCTTCACCGCGCCGGTGCCGAACTCCGGATCCACGAAATCGTCGGCCACCACAGGGATCTCGCGGCCCACGATGGGCAGCCGCGCGCGCCGGCCGATATGGCCCGAGTGCCGCGCGTCCTCCGGATGGACCGCGACCCCCGTATCGCCGAGCATGGTCTCGGGGCGCGTTGTCGCGACCACCACCTCGCCTCCCTCCACCAGCGGATAGCGGACGTGCCACAGGTGGCCGTCCACCTCCTCGTGCACCACCTCGATGTCGGCCAGCGCCGTCTTGCAGCGCGGGCACCAGTTGATGAGCCGTTCCGCGCGGTAGAGCAGCCCCTCCTCCCAGAGGCGGACGAAGGCTTCGCGCACCGCCCGGGAGAGGCCCTCGTCCATGGTGAAGCGCTCGCGGCTCCAGTCGCAGGAGACCCCCAGGGCGCGCAATTGCCGCAGGATGGTGTGGCCGGTCTCCTCGCGCCAGCTCCAGACCTTCTCGATGAACGCCTCCCGGCCCAGCTCATTCCGATCCCGGCCCTCGGCGGCAAGCTGGCGCTCCACCACGTTCTGGGTGGCGATGCCCGCGTGATCCGTTCCGGGCACCCACAGCACGTCGTGGCCGTCCATGCGCCGGAAGCGGCACAGCACGTCCTGGAGGGTGTTGTTCAGCGCATGCCCCATGTGGAGGGAGCCGGTGACGTTGGGCGGCGGAATCACCATGGAGAAAGACGGCGCGCCGGAGCCGGCCGGCGCGAAGTGGTCGGCTCCCTCCCAGCGGGCGTACCACTCGCCCTCCACTTCCAGATGACTGTACGACTTGGCGATTTCTCGTGGCATGCGACTCCTATCTGTGCTCTGTTTTCCGCGCTGTGCCGCCCCGCATTCGCGGGACGCGGGCAGGAGCGGGTTTGAAACCCGCCCCTACGTGTTACCGGAGGGCTTTTCGGAGCCCGGTTCCTCCACGACCTCCGTCAACTCGATGATCTCGCCGTCCGCGGGATCGGATCCCGGGACGTCGTCTGCCGGCGGCTCCTCCGTCGCCGGCCGCCGCGTTCCCAATGGCGACGTATTTTCCAGCAACGACCGCATTGCGGCTTCAAGGGCGGGGCCTTCCAATGGCTTGGCCACGGCCGCGGTCAGCCGGGCCGGCTTGAGCGAAGGCGGCGATCCCTGGTGAAGCCATACGCTGGGAATCTTGAGACGCTGAAGCGACCGCAGCAGCTCGCCGGCGACGCGGCCATCCTCGACGCTCTCGCGGTCGACGATGACGAGGTCGTGACCCTCGAGATCCGCCGGGACGGACCAACCCTCCCGCACCACGGTCTGATGCTCCGGAAACAGAAACTGGCGCAGGGCCTCGCGCAGGATCGGATGGCTCTCGATGATGAGGATGCTGGCCATTTCACCGACGTTTCATGGTAGCAGACAATATTCGGTCCTACGAACTTGACAAGGCCGGAGCCACTGATACATATAGAATCTTTCCCCGGCGTGCGAAAGTGGCGGAATTTGGTAGACGCGCAGGATTCAGGATCCTGTGGGAGCAATCCCGTGGGGGTTCAATTCCCCCCTTTCGCACCAACATCCCGCCGCGTGTTCCGGTAAGCCGGTGTCACCTTGACCTCCCAGGGGATTTGTGCAATCTCTACTGAAACGCCAGCCTGAACGGAGCCACTTCTGCCCCAGCAACAGCACGAGAGAAATCCACAGGGCTTTCTGACCTCCAGTACCGAAGAGTCGCAAATTCCCTGCGATTTCGTCGACCCATACAGCCTCGTGGCCGACCCGTTGAGGTGGGTGGAGCAGAAGCTCGCGGAATGTACCCGCTCCAGGGAGGCCGAGATCACCGAGATCGCCTCGCACCTGATCCAGAGCGGAGGCAAACGTATCCGGCCGGTGATCACGCTCCTGACCTTCAGCGCCTTTCGTGGTGAAAGGCAAGAGGACGCGGTGGACATCGCCGCGGCCATGGAGTTGATCCACGCGGCCACCCTGCTGCACGACGACATCATCGACGGAGCCGAGTTCAGGCGTGGGAAGGTATCCGCCTACAAGCGTTACGGGCTCGCACGCACTCTGGTCGCCGGAGACTTCCTGTTCATCAAGGCGTTCGAGTTCGCTGGCAAGTTCGACGACACGGTGGTCCAGTGGACCGCGGACGCGTGCACCAGCCTCACCGAGGGTGAGATCCTGCAAGGATCCTTCAACCGCAACCGCACCGTCACCGCCAAGGACTATCTCGATATCGTCGAACGAAAGACCGCCTCACTGTTTCAGACCGGCGCCAGGCTGGGGGCGTACATCGCCGGCGCGAACGCCGAACAGGTGGAGGCAGCGGCGAACTTCGGGCTCAACCTCGGCATCGCTTTTCAGATGATGGACGATGTCCTCGACGTGGTGGGAAGACGCAAACTGCTGGGCAAATCCACCGGCATGGACCTTCGCGACGGCAACCCTTCCCTGCCCATCGTCCTGTCCCTGCTGGACGGACACCAGACCGTGAGCCGGGTCTTCCAGTCGCCGACTCCCACGGAAAACGACATACGGCGGGCGCTGGACGCCATGGGCAACGGCACGGTCATCGAGCGGGCAAGAAGCTTCGCCCACAAGTACGCGCTGATGGCGTCCCGGGAGATCGAAAGGCTGCCCCAATCCGACGCGCGAGACGGTCTCAAGGTCCTGGGACGCCTGCTCACGGACCGGGACAGCTAGGAACGCCGGTCCACCGAACCGCAAGCCCGCCGGCGGACGCTCCGTGATCGGCCCATGTCTGCCCCCCACGACACCCTTGTCAGAAGCATCTTCGACCGGATCGCCTGGCGTTACGACCTGCTCAACCGGATCATCAGCTTCCGGCTGGACTCCCGGTGGCGGCGCAAGGCCATCGACGCCCTGGGAATCGAGGGGCGCGCGGCTCTCGTCCTCGACCTGGGAACCGGAACCGGCGCGCTCGCCCTGGACGCGTGCAGGGTCCTGGCGCCCGGCGGACGGGTGGTCGGCGTGGACTTCTCGCGGCCGATGCTCGAGCATGCCCGGAAGGAGACGTCGGAGGCGGGGCACGACGCCAGGGCGGCCTACGTGCTGGCCCACGCCTTGGCCACGCCGGTGCGAAGCGGCACCTTCGACGCCGTGATGAGCGCCTTCGTGCTGCGCAACGTCGGCGATCTGGACTCGTTCTACCGGGAGTCGTACAGGGTACTGAGACCGGGCGGACGGATGGTCTCGCTGGACATGTTTCCGCCGCCCCAGGGGTTGTTTTCCGCACTCTACTGGGTCTATTTCGGCAAGCTCATGCCCTGGATCGGCAGCGTCGTGAGCCGCGACCGCATCGCGTACCGGTACCTGTCCGATTCGGTAAGATCGTTCGTTTCCCCCGAAAGGGTCGCTGCCATCATCGCCTCCGCGGGTTTCGTCGAGACCCGTACCGTGCGATATCTCCAGGGCGCCATCTGCCTCCAGGTCGCCGCCAAACCCCGCTGACATGCATCGGGAACCATCCGTGGAGCCGTTGATCCGATGAACCCCTACGCCACCGCTTTCGTATTGTTCCTCTACCAAGTGTCCGTGGGCGGACTGGTGGGCTTGTCCGTGACCCCCTTCAACGATCTGGAACGCGGTTTCTATAAGTCCACGGCCGGCGTCCTGGTGGTGGCCGCGGTCCTGGCGGTCTGGGGCCACGTCGACCTTCTGTCGCACAGGCAAGGGTTCTGGAAGATCGTCGAGTTGGCCTTATTGGCGGGCTTTACGCTCTTTCTGATCCTCTACTTCATATCGCTCTGGGGCGAGCGAGGGTTCTTGAGGGCGCGGTTCTTCTCGACGGCGATACTGACCGGGGTGTCCGGTCTAGCCGTCGCCTCATTCGCCTTCGCGCCGGGACGGCTGGGACCGGTGGAAGCGGTGGCGCTGCCGGTAAGCTTCGTCGTGACCGCGCTCCTGCTGGGGGCGGTGACCGTAGGGATGCTCATCGGTCACTGGTACCTTATCGAAACGGGACAAAGCCTGGATCCGTTCTTCCGGGTGTTCCGTTTCTTCGTGACGATGCTGGTCATCCAGACCGGGGTGGAAATCGTCGCGGTTCTCCTGCTCTACCTGCTCGGGTCCGCGGATACGGCGGCCGCCCTCGAACGCCTTTTCAAGCACCACATGGTCCTGCTCTCGTCCCGTTTTCTCGTGGCGCAGCTTGGACCGTTGGTGCTGTCCTACATGATCTGGAAGACCCTTTCCGACTTCAAGAACACCATGGCCGCCACGGGCCTCTTCTACATCGCCCTTCTCGGGGTCTTCGTGGGCGGGCTTCTGTCCAGCCACATCCTGGCGCTGACCATGCTGTCAGGCTGAACGACGACGGTCCTTGTCGTCGTCGTCCCAGCCACGGCCCGCAAACCTGTCCAAACGCATCAGTAGGTGTATCCAAACGTATCAGTAGGTCTTGATCCTGGTGACGCGCAGGCCGTGGCTGGTCCAACCCAGGTCGTAGCCGACCACCATGCCTTCCCTCAGGGCCTTCGGTGAGGTGAAGGGTCCGGACATGCGGACCATCTGGAAGGAAAACCTCACGTCCCTGCCGCTGGCGGTGCGGACCACCCCGGTGCCCTTTCGGGACGAGAGGCGCCGGATGATACCGTGATAGTAAAGGTCCGGTTGTTCGTCGGGGTCCGGGGTTCGAGGACCCGGTTCAGGAACGTCGGCCTTGGCGTCGTCTTCGACCATATGCATCCTTCCGGCAGACCTGCAGGCCATCCTAACGCTCCGTGCGCCTGACTTCAAACCGAAGTTTCCGGGAGGGCATCGACCCGCGATGGTCGACGGAAACGTCGAAGTGCATAACCTGTTGATATTTGTGGGTATGTGCTTGACCCTGCCCCACTCCTCGACGATTTCGTCGAACCGCGATTCGCCAAAGTACCCGAAATTTCGTCAAAATGGTCGTTGGCACGAAAAGTGCACTAAAGCTGTCATATTGACCATACAGGGCTCGGGGAGTATCGCCGGCTTATCCACAATACGTCGGAAATCATTGACAAATATTCCCCGTTTGAGTAATAGTTCAAGTAATAGAGAGGTACCATGCTGTCGACGGAAGTGAAACCGGGCGATAGGGCATTCAGCGCAGACGTTCTTTCTCGAATCCAGGCTCCCGACCTTGCCGGCATTGCCGAGGAATTCTCTCTCGGCGAATTCTGCACGGCCACCGGACTCCATCGGGAGTCCGCCGAGTCGTTCTTCGTTCTCGAAACCAAGAGAGGCAAGTTCATCGTTTCCATCGAGGGGATCAAGAGCGAAAACGAGGTCAAGCATGACATCGAGCTGCTGCTGTTCCTGAGGCGTCACGGATTTCAATGTCTCCAGCCCCTGAAGAGTCGTGGCGGCCAGCATTACCTTCACGCCGACGGCCGCTTCATATCCGCCAGCCGCAACATCGACGGGAACGAGGTGCCGGTGGGCAACCTCACCCTCGGACAGCTCGCGGCCGCCGGACACGTGCTCGCGGATCTCCATCTCATCGGAAGGGGCTACAAGAAAGGGGTCGAAAACCGCTTCTCGTTTCCCAAGGTGGCGGCCCTCTACCAGGAGGTCCGGAAAAACCTGCCGGCGCACCTCAAGACCATCGTCCGGGTCCTGGATGACGAGGTCAACTACCTCGAGGGCTACCTGGACAACAACCTGCCCAAGGGCATTATTCACGGAAACCTTTCGTGGGAGAGCATGAAGTTCAAGGGCTCGCGCCTCGTCGGGATCATGAATTTCGACAGGGCCTGCCGCGGCAAGTTCATCTGCGACCTGGCCACTACCGTCAATGCGGTGTGCTACTTCGAGGGACGCTACCGCCTGGACCGGTTCGAGGAGCTGATCCTGGGCTACGAGGGTCTTCGCCCCCTGTCCCTGCCCGAGTGGGACTCCTTCCCCAACGAACTCCGGTTCTCGGCCCTGCGGACGGCCATCACCAGCCTTCACGATTTCTATCTGCGCGAGAACGGGGAAAGGCAGCGCATCCAGAAGACCTTCATCGACTTCTTTGAACGCCTGCTGATCCTGAGGCGGGAGAAGGACGGCGGCATGGAAGACCTGCTGCTGTCCATGGCTACCGGCTACGACTACCGGAAGTACCAGAAGTCGAAACCTTCCAGGTAACCCTCAACCGGTTGTCAGCTTGCCGACCATGGTCGGCGCATCCCGGCGGATGATCCTGAAGAGAGCCGAGAAGGCAAGGCCCAACCCTATCAGGATGAGCAACAAGCCGCCCCTCAGCACTACATGAAAGAAGTCCAGCTTCACCCGGGCGGCGTCGTACCTTTCCCGCTCTTCGTGTATCCCGCTGAGAATCGCCCGGTTCTTTCGGGGCGTCAGCTCACGAAAGCTCCGATAGCTCTCCTCCAGGCCCGTCTTGGAACCGGCCTCCACCAACGCCCGGTAGCGCGCCACCTGCACCGCGCCGACGGTCCAGTTCCCGGCACCCAACAGGACCAGCACCAGGCCGACCACGAAATAGAGGTTCAGATACAGGCTCCGCAGCTTCATGACCGTATGGCACGATAGCCAAGGACGGGATCGGGGGTCAAGCACACGATGAAATGCTACGTGGTCGGCGACATCCACGGATGTCTGTCCGAGCTGGCCTCGCTGGTGGAGTCACTGCCGCTGGAGCGCGGCGACACTGTCGTCTTTCTCGGCGATTACGTCGACCGGGGACCCGACTCGAAGGGCGTCATCGACTACCTTGCGGACCTGCGCGGGCGCGATGAGCACAAGACGGTGTTCCTGAGGGGCAACCACGAAGACATGATGCTGTCGTACATGGGCCTTTCCGGACGCCACGGCGACGCCTTCCTGTTGAACGGGGGGCTGGCCACGCTGGCGAGCTACGGTGTCGGCGCGCCGACGGGATCACCCGGCGCCGCCGACGGGCAGCGACTCCTGGCGGCGTTGCCGCCGGAACACGTCGAGTTCCTGGTGAGGCTGGATCCCTGGTACTTCGTCGACGGCTTCCTGTGCGTGCACGCGGGCATCAACCCGGGGCGCCCGTGGGACGAGCAGATCGGCGAGGAGCTCATCTGGATCCGGCATGAGTTCATCGTGAATCCGCACACTCTGCCCCAGACGGTGCTGTTCGGTCACACGCCCATGAGGGAAGTCTTCTTCAATCTCCCCTACAAGATCGGTCTGGACACGGGACTGGTCTACGGCAACGCCCTGAGCTGTCTCGAGGTGACGGGGCGCACGCTCTACCAGATACGCAACGGCGCACGCGAAGTCTCGGTGACCGACGTGTCCCGTCACTGGGAACGTACCGGCTCCTAGGACCGCCGGTCGCCCCTGCGGCAGACACCTACGGGTGTACGGACTCCAGGAACCACTCCGTCGGAATCTCCCGCCCCAGGCCCTTGGCCCTGGCGTCCTCGTAGACGGCGCTGCCCACCGCGGCGAACTGGACCCCGAGGCCGATGTTGTTGACGAAGCAGGTCGACTCGTCCGGCCGGCTGCGTCCGGCCTCCTTTCCCGACACCACGTCGTGCAACTCCGGAGCGTTTATCCAGGGCGGAACCTCGGGGCGCGCCACCGCCTGCTTGTCGGCGGCGTTGAGGAACTCGATGGGGTCATGGGCCTCTACCCTCTCGTCACCCATGCCGGCGATGTAGTTCTCGGGTGCGATCTTGCGCGTGTGGATGACGACCCGGTCGGCCCGCGCGATGGTGTCGTCGCCAAGTTCCGAGGTCTTGACGCAGGTGAAGTGAACGCCGGGCCTCACCCACTCCGGCAGGATCACGCGGGTGATGGCGTTGGTGGCCGCCACCAGCACCTGGCACTGTTCCGCAACCTGTTCGGCGTCCGCGCACGGTTCCACGGGAAGCTGGACCCTTTCCGCCATCTCGCCGGCAAACGACTCCCGATTCACTTTGGTCGGGCTGAACACCAGCACCTTCTCGAACGTGCGCACCTTGCAAAAGGCTTCCACGTGGGCGCGGGCTTGCCAGCCCGAGCCGAAGATCCCGAGATGGGTTACGTCCTGCCGCGCCATATACCTGGCCGCCAAGGCACTGGAAGCAGCTACGCGAAAGGCCTGGATCACCCCGTCCGGAAAGATCGCCAGGGGCTCGCCGGTCTCCGCCGAGAACAGCAGCACCAGCCCCACCCACTTGCCCCCCGGCGCCTTCGGCAGCTTGTCCTTGACGATACGCCCGCCGCGGTCCTCCCAGCGGATCACGTCGGAGTTGAGCCTCAGGGCCACCACCTTGGGATCGAACAGCCCCGCTTCCATGGACTTGAAGGCATACACCCCCGACGTCTCCGGAAACGGCAGGTAAAGGTCGGTGCGCGGACGGTTCACGGCCTCGCCGTTGGCGAGTTGCCGGTACGCCTTGTCCAAGACCTCGATGGTCGTATCCATCGAAAGCAGCGTTTCGATCTCGTCATTGTTCAGAATCAACATGACGTAGTCCCTTCCCCCTTGTCCTGCCGCCGAATCGAGAGCAGCGTGGTCAGTCGCGTATATCCTGGAGCAGCCACTCCGTGGGGATCTCCTTCCCCAGCCCGCGTTCCCGGCACAACTCGTACACCTTTCCCGCAACCGAGTAGAACTGGGCTCCCTGGACGTTGCCCCGCTCCGAATAGGTGATCTGCGCGGGCGACGTCCTCCCCTTGCCCTTGCCGGAAAGCAGGTCCGCCAGCATCACGTTTTTCTCGCCGCCCTGCACGCCGTGGGCGCGGCGGCGCTTGCGCTTCATCTTGAAGCCGCCGTCGTCGTCGGGCCGGGCCGCGTAGGTGATGTACTCGTCGGGCAGGCCGAGATCCTCGAGCCCCCAGGGGGCGGGCGCCGTGCCCAAACGCAGCGACACGTCGACGCGGGCGAAGGTCTCCGCGTCCGGCCGACCGCCGATGGAGACGATGTGCGTGCCCTCCTCCACCTTCACCCCCTCGATGATGTCCACGGCCGAGTCGGTGCAACCGGCGATGATGTCGGCACCCTTGTAGACGGCGTCCGGATCGCTCAGCGGCACCGCTTCCACGCCGAACTGCTCCGTCATTTCCCTGGCGTACTGCTCGCGGTTGGCCTTGGTGGGGCTGTAGATCTGGACCCGCCGGATGTTCCGGACCTGCATGAACGCTTCCATGTGCGAGCGCGCCATGCCGCCGGAGCCGATCATGCCCACCACCTCGGCGTCCTCCCTGGCCATGTACTTGACGCCGATACCGGAATCGGCGCCCACCCGCACGTGCTGGAGGTGGCCGTCGTTGAGGATCGCCAGCGGCTCGCCGTTGTGAATACTGGTGAGCAGGATCAGGCCGCAGAACAGCCCCGGCCGCACGCAGTACTTCTCCTGCGTGACGGCGCCGTTGTACTCCTGCTCGTAGACGATGTCCGACTTGATCCGGATCGCGAAATAGCCGGACGTGGAGCCCCCCTCCATGGTGCCCCACTGGTACATCTTCTCCGGATCCGGCGTCGGCACCTGCAGGTCGATACGCGGCCGGCACACGGCTTCCTGTTCCACCAACTCGGTATACGCTTTCTCCAGGGCCTCCATGGTGACGTCCATGGTCAGGACCTGCTTGACGTCGTCGTTGTTCAGAATCAAGGTCATGGCAACCTCCTGTGAGACGGCACCCCGGCGCTTACAGCGGCTCCCGCGCCTCGGCGCCGTCGATGGGCAGCTCGATGCCCAACCCCTTCTCGCGGGCCAGCTGGTACAGCCTGCCGCCGATGGCCACGTCGGAGATTCCCACGCCGCCGGTGTTCTTGAACAGCGTGATCTGGTTCGCGTCGGTGCGTCCCGGGCGCGTGCCGTTGAGGATCTCGCCGACCTCGACGAGGTTGTCCCACGAGATGATGCCTTTCTCCAGGCGTTCCATGAAGTCACCGGGCTGGTCGACCTGGAGCGTCTCCCGGGAGTTGACGCCGATGACGTCGGCCCGGCGCATGCTCTCGTCGTCCAGTTCCTGGCGCATCTTCGGGACGAAGCCGCCGCGCTTGAGCCCGATGTTGCTCACCACGATGGAGGTGAGGTGGACGCCCGGCTCGAGCCACTCGCCGTCGAGCACGGGGACGTTGGAGCTGGTGGCGGCAACCACGATGTCGACCCCCTGCACCGCCTCCCTGGCGCTCTCCACCGGGCGGATCTCCAGCCCCGTGAGGTCGCCCATCTCGTCGGCGAACTCCTTGCGGTGGGCCGGGTTCGGGCTGAACACCTTGACGCCGGTCAGATTCCGGATCTCCTTGAGCGCCAGCAGGTGGTACTTGGCCTGGTTCTGGGAGCCCAACATGCCGATGGTGGCGGCATCCGCCCTGGCCATGACGTCGGTCCCCACGGCGCTGTTGGCCGCCGTGCGCAATGCGGACACACCGCTCAGGGACAGTTCCCGCGGCCTCGGCTCGCCGATGACGATGCAGCGCAACTCGCCGGTCTCGGCGTCGAACAACACCTGCGTGGGCCTCCCGCGAACCGGGAACGCCTCGATGGAATGCTCGCCGCGGACCGGGTTCTTGGTCCACTCGCAGTGGGTCATGAGGCCGGTGACGCCGACCTCCGGAAGCCCCCCCTGATGCACGCTGACGCGCACGTTGGAAGGCATGTGGGTGCGGTGCCGCACCATGCTGATATCGGGGTTCCGCCCCCACTGGGCGAACCCTTCCCGGACCAGCCCGATGGCCTCCTTCATGGTGATCAACCCGTCAATGTCTTCAGGACGCAGTACCAGGATCATATCGACAACCCCTTCCGTTGTGACAACCGTTCAGACAACCCTTCCAGACCGCCGCGCCGAAGCTCCCGGATCAGCGGCAGGTCCCCATCGAGAAAATCCAGCGCCGCCAGCTCGTCGGCCGTCGCCCATGCGATGCGCCGGAACACCCGGTTGCGCGGCTCTCCGGCGAAGGCGCGGACCTCGAAGAAGGTCAGCTCCACCCGGGTCCCGTCGGCGTAGACGTGAGCGTGCCGGAAAACCTCCCGGGCGCTCTCCACCGAAATGCCCAGCTCCTCCTTGAGCTCCCTGCCGAGAGCTCCGGTTCCGTCCTCGCCGGGCTCGATCTTGCCGCCCGGGAACTCCCACTTGTCGGGGAATGCGCCGTCGCCCGGGCGCTGGCAGACGAGGAATCGCCCACCCCGGCACAGAATTCCCGCCACCACCTTGAGCGCCATGCCGGTATCACACTAGTGTCCTGTCTCACAAATAGCGTTATGAATCTGCGGGTCCTTTTTGCCGTCGGCTGCGTTGCTCTTCCTCGCGTGGGGCCCGCCCTGGGGCGACCTACGG
>JAPPNF010000103.1 GCA_028818755.1 Deltaproteobacteria bacterium
TCGACCTGCGCACGGATGACGTGCTGTACATGCGCATGGCCAGCGGCGGGGGTTATGGCGATCCCCTGGACCGCGACCCCGAGGCTGTGCTGCGGGACGTGGTCAACGGCATCGTCTCGATGGAGGCCGCCCGGGAAATCTACGGCGTTGCCCTGGAGCAACCGGAAATGCGGGTCGACGTTGCCGCCACCGAAGAGCTTCGCGCCCGGACACGGGAACAGCGCTAGCCGGCCGTTCTTGACACGGCCGCCCGCTGAAATGTATGGGTGGCACACGTGGAGCCATGTCCCCGGTTCGCTTCACCGGTACGTATACCAGCGTGAGGAGTGGATCCGATGTCGGACGGCAACCGCAGCGATGTCGAGCAGCGGCTGGCTGAACTGAACGACAACGTACGCAAGGCTTCCCTCAGAGGCGCTTGGCAGCGCGCCGGCCGGGCCCGCGAGCCCGGCGCAAGCCCCTGGGTCTGGCGCTGGAAAGATATCCTCCCCAGCATCACCGAGGCCGGTGAAATCGTTCCCATCGACGATGTCATGCGGATGCGGACGATAGGCCTGGTGAATCCCTCGCAGGTCCTGCCCTTCGGAACGACCCGGACCTTCGGGGTTACGATTCAGCATCTCAACCCCGGGGAAACGACGGAATCGCACCGTCACACGCCCGCCTCCATCTATTTCACCATCCAGGGCGGCGGCGTCTACACAACCGCCGAAGGCGAGCAACAATTCATGGAGCCCGGCGACCTCCTCGTCCAGCCCAGTTGGACGTGGCACGGGTCGCAGAACACCGGCGGGACGCCGGCCCTGTGGTTGACGGCGATGGACATCAGTCTTGCCGACTACCTGGGTGCCTGGTTCCGCGAGAAATATCCGGGAGAGAGGGTGCAGCCTTTCACGAAGGCGGACGGCTACCACCTCAGACGGATGGGAGGCTTGCGCTCCAGTGCGGCGCTGGAAGGCGAGGGCCCCTTTCCGGTGAAGTACCCTTGGCGGGAGACGCTGGAGACCCTGGAGGAGTTGGCGGCCGCCGGGGAGGGCGACCCCCACGACGCGGTGGTGCTGGACTACGCCAACCCGCTGGACGGCGGGCCCACGACCGCGACCCTCGGCTGTCGGGTGCAGATGTTGCGCCCGGGTGAAGAGACCGTCAGTCACCGGCATACCGGGAACGCCATCTACCACGTGGTGCAGGGTTCGGGTCACATGAAGATCGGAGGGAGCAAGACCGAGGAGGAAGTGCTCGATTGGGGTCAACGGGACTGCTTCGTCATCCCCTCGTGGTACTGGCACCGGTTTCGCAACGATTCGTCCGCGGAGCCCGTGATCCTGTTCTCGGTCAACGATCGCCCGCTCCTTGAGAGTATCGGGCTCTACCGCGAAGAAGGTTGAGGGGGCATGTTCAGCGATTTCTTCGAGGAAGGACGGTAACCATGGCGCGACACTACCGATGCATCTCGGCGGATTCCCACCTGGACATCCGGCCGGAACGCTGGACCGGCCGGGTGCCGGAACGCTGGCGCGACCGGGCGCCGAGGACGGTGACCCTCGCCAACGGCGACGAGGGGATCATCGTCGAGAACCGCCCGCCCCGGAGCCCCGGCGCCACCACCATCACCGGCATCCCCTACGAACAGCACGGCCTCCAGAAGTACTGGTTCGAGGGGCCGGGCACGGGTGCGCCGGAACAGCGTCTGTGGGAGCAGGAGCAGGACGGAGTCGACGCCGAGGTGCTCTTTACCCACGGGTCCTATCCCATGTTCTGGCGCGGCATCGCGGACGACGAGGCCTACAAGGCCATGATCCGCGCCTACAACGAGTGGCTCGCCGAGGAATACTGCGCCTACAGTCCCAACCGGCTCATCGCCATGGGGGTGCTTCCGGACACGGGCGTGGACGACGCCGTGGCGGAGATGGAGTACTGCGCCAAGGCCGGTCTCAAGGGCGTCAACCTCCACCGCTTTCCCGCCGGTCACTCCTACGTCACACCTGACGACGACCGCTTCTGGGAAGCCGCCGTGGACCTCAGGATGCCCATCGCCTCGCACACCTTCGGCGGCACCACCCGGCTCGGCAACAAGGGGCCCATTTTCATCTATCCCGACGGCGGCGGGCCCAAGTCCGAGCGCGACCCGGTGACGCTGCTGTTCCGCTTCGCCGGGGAGCAGCCCATTGCACCGCTGCAGATGGCCATGGCCGGGGTCTTCGACCGGCTGCCGGACCTGCGGGTCTACTGGGCCGAGAGCCAGTGCGGCTGGCTGCCGTACAGTTACGACCAGATCGACGACAACTATGAGCGCAACCGCTACTGGGGCGAGCGCGACTACGGCATCAAGCCTACGGCCCGGCGACCCAGCGAATACCTGCGCGAAAACTGCCTGTGGGGTTTCATGCGCGATCCCTGGGGCGTCAAGTGCCGCAGGGAGATCGGCGTGAACATCCTGATGTGGGGCAGCGACTTCGCCCACGCCACCGGGAACTGGCCGCACTCACAGAACGTCATAGACGAGACCTTCACCGGCGTGACCGAAGAGGAACGCTACGCCATGCTGGCCGGCAACGCCGTCGAGTTCTTCCGCCTCGATGCAGCGGTGGACCTGGAGCGCGAGCCCGGAGCCCCCATGGCCGGCACCGGCACCGGAGCGTAGACCCGCAACCCGAGCACGTTGCCTCGGCAAAAGGAGGGCAATCCCATGCGTTCATTTCTCGCTGTCTCAACGGCCGTCTTTCTGCTACTCGGGGCGCTGTCCGCGGCCGGCGCGTCTCCCCTCGAAGAGTTGGTGGCCAAGGCCAAGGCATCCAGCCACACCATCACGATGACCCTGGAGGGCGTGCCGCCGGAGATCATCCGGGCCAAGGAGAAGGCCTTCGAGAAGCGCTTCGGCTTCAACCTGCGCCTGGAGTCGGAGCCCGGACACCACCGCAAGGCTCCGGTGAAGATCATGCAGGCGGCCAAGACGGGCCGCGGCGTGGTGGACATGTGGGACGGCGGACTGCCGCTGGTGCTGCGCATGTTCAAGGCCGGCCACACCCGGCAGCCGCCATGGGAGGCCGTCTACGAGGGCTGGCCCCTGGCGCGAAAGCTCCAGGCCGCCGTCCCCGCCATCAAGAGCGCGGCCGGGGCATCGCTGCGCGACCATTGCCTGCACCACCAGCAGGGAACCTGGACCATCGTGTACAACACCCGGAGAGTGAAGCCCGAAGAGCTGAAAGGGATCCGGTTCGAGGATCTGACCGACGAGAAATGGCGCAACCGGGTGGTCTGGGACGTGCGCGCGCTGGGCCTGTACGTGTTGCCGTTCGCCCCCGGCTGGAGCGAGGACCGGTTGCGGGTGTACGCACACAACCTCGGCGCCAACGGCGTCAGGCTGGTTTCCGGCGGCACCTCCGGCGTCTTGCAGGCGCTCATACAGGGTGAGGGCGATATCGCGGTGGCGTCCATGGTCCAGGTCGTTCAGCAGAAGACGCTGGGCGCGCCGCTCGACATGACCTTCGCGGGCATGGTGCTGGGAAACCTCACGGTCTCCTGCCTGATCCAGCCCGGCGTCAACGATCCCAACATGGCGGCGCTCTACTGGGGCTGGAACCACTTCGACGGCAACTACACCGAAGCCGCCATCACCGGCGGCGGGGTGTTCCGCATGTACGAGGAAGAGGCGGACCGCCTGCCGTTGGTGAAGCTGGCGCGCCAGCACGGCATCAAGTCGGTGGAACAGGTGGCCGGACCCAGGACGGAAGAGCAGGCAAAGCTCGCGGGCAAGTACCGGAAGACCGCCATCAACGCGCTGAAGGCCGGCATAGCGAGCAAGAAGAAGATCACGAAATAGGGTCCCCGTGTAGCAGCCATGGGAAGCACCGCAGGCGCGCATCCGCAGCCGGCCCTGTCCCGGCTGCGCCAGTTCCGGCAGCCCGGCGCCCTGTCCGTGCTCGCGGTGCTGGTGGTGCTGGTCATCGTGCCGCTGTTCTTCATGGTGCTCGCGAGCTTCCGTCCCGAGGGGCTGCTGCCCCTGGAGCCCGGCCCCTTCACCGTCTCTTCCTACATCGAGGCTTTCACCGGCGCCGACTTCCGGCCTATCGTCCGCGACACGCTGCTGTACTCCGGGCTGGGCGTGCTGTTCGCGCTCCCCATCGCGTTCGGGTTCGCCTTCCTCACCGAGCGCACGGACATGCCGCTGCGCAACTCCATGTACGTGCTCATGTTCGTTCCCATGAGCACGCCGGTGTTCGCCACCGCGCTGGGCTGGGTGCTGCTGCTGGGACCCCGAGGAGGCACCGTCAACGTCTATCTGAGAATGCTGTTCGGCATCGAAACGGGCGAGGGGCCGTTCAACATCTTCAGCATGACCGGGCTCGTCTTCGTCCACGTGCTCGGCATCATACCGACCATGTGGCTATTCCTCACCGCGGTGCTGCGGCAGATGGACCCGGCCCTGGAGGAGGCCGCGCTGGCATCCGGCGCCTCCCGGTGGCAGGTGCTCCGCACCGTGACCGCGCCGCTCATGCGCCCGGGAGTGGCCGCGGTGGGCATCTATTTCTTCATCACCGGCCTCGAGTCCCTGGAACTGCCGCTGGCCCTGGGCCCCACCGCGGGGATCGAGCTCTTGTCCACCAAGATCTTCTTCAGCCTGCTGCCTTCGGCGGACCTGGGCGTGAACTACGGCATTCCGGCCGCGTTCGGCATGCTCGGACTGGCCATGGGGGTGTTGGGGAGCCTCATCTACATTCGCCTGGTGCGCCAGACTTCCCAGTTCGCCGTGATCACGGGCAAGGGCTACCGCCCCCGGCTTATCTCCCTGGGGCGCTGGAAGTACGTGGCCCTGGGCGCCATCCTGCTCTTCATCCTCGTGAAGGTCGTGCTGCCGTTCGCGATACTCCTGTACGCGAGCTTCCTGCGCTTCTACGTGCCGCCGGTGCTGGAGTTCGCGGCCGACATGCGCTGGACGCTGCTCCACTACACACGGCTTCTGGACTACCGCTTCTTCGGCAGCTACTTCGTCAACACCCTGATCGTCGCGGTGGAGGCCGCGACCCTCACCATGCTGCTGGTGAGCTTCATCGGCTGGCTGGTGGTGCGGCGTCCCTCCAGGCTCACGGACCTCATCAACGTGGTGGCCTTCATGCCCCTGGCCATCCCGGGCGTCATCTCGACCCTGGCGCTCTTCCTCATGTTCGTCGGCACGCCGCTCTACGGCACGCTGATCCTGCTGACCCTGGCGTTCGTGGCCCGCTACCTCGCCTTCGGCACCCGGCTGATGCACTCCGCCATGCTCCAGCTCCACCAGGAACTGGAGGAGGCCTCCCAGGCGAGCGGGGCCAACAACCTTCAGACCTTCCTCCGCATCACGCTGCGACTGCTGATCCCCGCGTTCCTCAGCGGATGGCTCTGGGTCCTGGTGCACGCCGCCAAGGACTTCTCCGTGGCGTTGCTGCTGGCCTCGGCCGGCAGCGTGCTGGTGGCGAACATCGTCTACGAGTCCTTCATCGGCGGGCATTTCAACGAGTCCGCGGCCATGCTGGTCGTGCTGATCACGTTCAACCTGATCTTCGTCATCGCCGGCAGGAAGGTCATCGGGCAGTCCATCGCGCAGTGAGCGGGACCGCCTACCGCGATGCGTTCGGAGACTGATTGGAAGATGAGAATTCTCACCATCATGGTTGCGGCGGTTCTCGCCGGCATTCACGTTGCCTCCGCGGACTACACTCCCGGCCGGAGCTTCGACTACTTCAACAAGACGACGTACAAGGACAGGGACTGGAACGTCATGTTCTATGAGAACTGCGACCTTCCCGAATACACCTCCACCGAGTGGGTTCGGGAGGAAGGCGAGAGGTTCCTGCGCTTCACCTTGAAAGACGGGCAGGTGGGGGGTTGCGGCAGCGATAACCGCGTCAGGCACCGGGCGCCGTACTGGGAGCGTGTGGAAGTCAAGCAGACGACCACCCTGAAGAAGGACCACGACTACTCGCTGACCTACCGGGTCCGGTTCCTGAAGGGATTTGACCACGACCGGGAGGATTTCCTGCAAGTGCACCAGTCCGTAAGCGGTTGCAGAGTCGGCCCTTTGGTCATGCTGAAATTCAGCAACGGATATCTGCTGGGCGCTACCACGCCCCTATTGGTCGAGGACATTCTCGGGAAATGGGTGAACGTCAGGTTCGACTTCAACCCCGCGAGATCCTACGACCTGTATGTTGACGGCAAGAAGATCGTTCACAACAAGATCATTCGCCGAAAAAACCCATGTGGAGAGCCGCATCTGAAGATCGGGATATACCGCCCGGGGGATTCCGCGGCCACTGGCGACAGACTGTCCGTGATGGATGTCGACAAGTTGAGGCTGGTTGACAGTAAGTAGGTTCGAAACGGTCGTCGAGGTTCGACCAGCGCTCTTCCCGATCCAGCCCCGCCGCGTTGGCCCTTCGCCGACGATGGCCTATAGTGTTCCGATGATTGCCACACCGCTCTCCGTTCTTGACCTGTCGCCGATCGTCGAGGGCGGCGACGCCCGCCAGGCGTTGTTCAATACCATCGACCTGGCGCGCCATGCCGACGCATGGGGCTACACGCGCTATTGGCTGGCCGAGCATCATAACATGGCCGGTATCGCCAGTGCCGCGACGGCCGTGGTGGTCGGCCAGGTCGCCCAGGCGACGGCAACCATCCGGGTCGGCTCGGGCGGCGTCATGCTCGCCAACCATGCCCCGCTTGTCATCGCCGAACAGTTCGGCACCCTCGCGGCCCTTTTCTCGGGTCGCATCGATCTGGGCGTGGGCCGCGCACCCGGCACCGACCGGTACACCGAGCGTGCCCTGCGGCGCACCCTGGTCGGCAACATCGATGACTTCCCGCAGCAGGTGCTGGAGCTGCAACACTATTTCAAGGAACCGGCACCGAATCAGTTCGTGCACGCCGTGCCGGGCGCCGGCCTGAACGTGCCGATCTGGATCCTCGGCTCCAGCCTCTACGGCGCCCAGCTCGCCGCCGCCCTTGGGCTCCCGTATGCCTTTGCCTCGCACTTTGCGCCGGCGGCCCTGATGCAGGCCATCGCCGTCTACCGGCAACGTTTCGAGCCGTCGGCACAACTCGACAAGCCCTATGTCATGGTGGGCATGACCGTCGTCGCCGCCGATACCGAGGAGGAAGCCCACTTCCTCAGAACCTCGATCCTGCAGTCATTCGTCAACCGGCGCCGCGGCGGCATGCCGGGTAAGCTGCCGCCGCCCGCCGCCAACTTTGAAGATCAAGTGGCTCCGCACGAACGTGCGATGATAGAGGAGGCTCTGTCCTGCTCCGCTGTCGGCGCGCCCGATACGGTCGAACGTGAGATCGCCGCCTTCGTTGAGCGCACCGGTGCCGACGAGGTCATGATCACCGCGAACATCCATGATCACGCCAAGCGGCTGCGGTCCTTCGAACTGGTGGCCGGGATGATGGGCGCCACCACGGAGCTTCAGCGACGCGCCGCGCGCTAGTCACAGGCGGTGCGGCGATCCTCTTGTCGAGGTAGTCTGACCTATCCGCGCTCTTCCCGATCCAGCCCCGTCATCTCCAGCATCGGGCGGTCCGTGACGGAGAACAGGATGGCCGGCTCGGTCTCCGACGCATTCCGGAAGTGGTGCCAGCGCCACGGCGGCAGGGTGAAGGCGTCGTTGATCTCCCATTCCAACTCGATGGGCTCGTCGCGGTCGACGATGGTGACGCCCTGGCCCTGGACGGCGTGGTAGTGGGTGGTGCCCGTGTGGCGGTGCGGCCGTGTCGCCTGGCCCGGCAGCAGCATCTGGATGTGGCAGGTCATGGTCAGGAACGTGTGCCCGCCGGTGACGGGGTTCTTGTATTCCAGCAGGACGCCGTCGTGGGGGTCGCCGCCGCCCCCGTCCGCCACCGCTTGCAAGGCCTCCAGGGTTTCGTCCCACTTGTAGTGGTAGGGCACGCCGGCGGCGCCCTCGTAGCGCACCTCGGGCTCCCGGATGGGGCCGAAGAGGCGGCGTGACGCGCCTTCCTTGCGCGTCAAGGGTTGCTGGACGCCTTCCGACCACTCTTCCCGGAACCGGGAGGCGCCCAGGAAGTTGACCACGCCGACGTCGAGGGCGTCGATCCAGATGATGGGCTCCTTGGAATCGTTCACGTGGTCGTGCCACACCCAGTTGGGCTGGATCAGCAGGTCGCCCGGCTGCATGGTCATGGGCTCGCCGTTGGAGGTGGTGTAGGCGCCGCCCCCCTGCACCACGAACCGCAGCGCCGTGTTGGTGTGCCGGTGCGCCGGCGCGGCCTCGCCCGGCATGACGATCTGGTAGCCCATGACGATGGTGCGGCTCTCGGTCTCGAGCCCGACGTTCCGGCGGAAGGCCTCCGGCCCGATGCTGATGACGTCGGCGGCCTGAATCAGCGCGGGGTAGACCTCGTCCCAGCGCCACAACCGCGGCTCGACGCTGTGGTGCTCGCGCTGGCGTTGCCAGTAGCCTACCAGCCCGAGGTCGGCAAACTTCGCGTGCAGTTCGTCACGGCTCTTCTGATGATCCGTTGCCCCTTTGGCCATGTTCGTGTTCCTCTTCTGCGACCTTCCGACCCGCGTGCCGCCGCTCGCCACACGGGCGGGATTGAACCCCGCCCCTGCATGCCGACGCCCAAAGAGAACCCGGCACGAGTCAGGCTGCTGCTTCCTCCGGCAACGGGTAGGTCTCGCACAGCTTGCGCCACCGTTGTGCGATGGCCTTGGCCTCGGCCCGGGTCTCGTCGGTGGTGACCCGGAAAGGCGGCCGGCCGGGCCCCGCGTAGCAGTAGCCCGCCTCGTTGATGGCGATCTTGCCTTCCACCGGGTCGGTCTCGCTCGGGTCCCGCCCGCCGACCCGCGCCATGGCCATGCAGATCTCCTTGACCTCGTCCCACCGTCCGTCGCGCCCGGCCCGGTAGGCCCGTACCACCGGCGACGGTCCCATCCACGCGTTGATGGACCAGCATCCCGCCGCGCCCATCATCATGTAGGGGTACATCTGGTTCTGGTTGGTCATGACGCTGATCCGGCCCCGGACGATGTCCATCAGTTGCATGAACTGCATGGGAGTCCGGTGGCTGTCCTTCATGCCGACGATGTTGGGGCTCGTGACGAGTTCCTTGAACGCCGACACCGGGATGTGGATGTGGTGGTTGCGCGGGTTGTGGTAGATGAAGATTCCCAGCTCCGGGTGCGCGTCCGCGAGGTCGAAGTAGAACTGCACGGCGTTGGCGACACTCGACTTGAAGTAGAACGGAACGCCCACCAGCACGGCGTCGGCGCCGGCCTTGGCGGCGTGGTCCATCTTCAGCAGCACCTCCCGCGTGTGCAGGCTGGTGCAGCCGATGACCACGGGAATGCGCTTGTCCACCGTGCCGACGGTGGCGTCGGCGAGGGTCTTGAACTCCTCCCAGAGCAGCGTGTGGCACTCGCCGAAGGTGCCGGTGGTGGTGATGACGCCGATGCCGTCGCGCACCGCCCGGTCCACGCTGCGCTCGAGCTCCGGGACGTTGACCGTGTTCTTCGCGCTCACAGAGTTGGCGTCGTCCGTCGCGAACGCCGGCATCATGGCCATAACGCCTTGGATATCGCTGGCTTGGATCATGGCTTCTCCCTTTCGTCGGGCAGGTGGGAATGCGGCCGAGCTACGGGGGTAACCGGTCCCGCTTGGCGGCGACACTATCAACTCCCCCTTGGGCTGTCAATATGAGCCCGGCGGCCGCGTCAGCCCGCGTTGACAGGGTTTTTCGCACCGATGTATATCAGTTCAGGTCTCGGACGCAGGACCTGTACACTCTCGCCGGGAGGACCTTCATATGGCTTCGATGATTCCCAGGCAGGCCGCTATCGCGGTGAACGACCTCGTGGACAACTGCGCCGCCGTGCAGCCCGGCATGCAGGTGCTCATCCTTGCCGTGCACGACGGCAGCTACGGCGGCATCAACCTCGTGGACGAGGACGCGGTGGCATGGGTGCAGTCGGCGGTGCAGCAGCGCGGCGCCGACGCCTATGTGCTGTGGACCGATACGCCCGTGCGACCCACCGTGCTATGGGGGGACGGCGCCGACCCGGGCAAGGCCTGGCGCGTGCCCAAGGTGGTGCGCAACGCCATCCTCGGCGCCGACGTGCTCATCAGCTACGGCGTCGACTTCACCTACGAGGAAGAACTGCGGGAGATCCCGGAGATCCTCGAGGAACGGGACATTCCCCTGGCGCGCAACATGGCCACCACGGCGTCGCTGCTCGCCAGCAACTGGGGGCTCACCCCGTACGAGCTGGTGGCGGAGATCCGCATCCAGACCGCGGCGCTGGTGACGCCGGGCGCCAAGTGGGTCATGGAGCATCCCAACGGGTCCTACATCGAGGGCATCGTGGAGAAGCCCCTCGGCGCGGAACACTACGCCGACTACCGCACCGTGGGCCTGTACCGCCCGTTCCCCGAGGGGGTCTTCCCCTCCATCCGTTCGCGCGATGCCGAGGGCATCGGCATCATCAGCGAGATCGGCGTCATCTGGGGCCGCCACATCGGCGTGCCCTGTCCCTTCAAGGAGCCGGTCCGGGTCCACATCAAAGACGGCTATATGCGCAAGTTCGAGGGCGGCGAGGAGGCGGAGACCTTCACCCGCTTCTACAAGTTCATGTCCAAGTACCTGGGCGAGGCAGCCTACGAGGTGCGCGGCTTCCACGGCGGCGTGCACCCGTCCGCCATCCTGGAGCCGCACCAGTGCCCGAACACGCCCTACCGGCACTTCGTCGAGCACCACCACTGGAGCAGCTTCCACTTCCACATGGGCAACAGCCGCACCACCAAGAGCTTCCCCTACCTGATGCACATCTCCGGCGAGATGCGCGGCGGCAGCCTCAGGGTAGGGGACAACTACGTGTACAAGGACGGGCGCCTGACCGCTTCCAACCACCCGGCGGTCAAGGCCGTTGCAGAGAAGTATCCCGACCGGCCGGGGCTGGAACCGGAGCTCTGGCTCCAGACCCCGCGTTGACGTTCTACCGACGCTGGATCGTTTCACTGGAAATCGACGCGGAGGATCGTTCATGGCGCGGCGCTATCGGTACATTTCGGCGGACAGCCACTTCGAGTCCCCCCCGGACATGTGGACGCACCGGGTGCCGGCCAAGTACCGCGACCGGGCTCCGCGCCGCATCAAGCTGTCCAACGGCATGGACGCCATCGTCGAGGAAGGCAAGCCCATCGAGTACAGCGGCACCAACCAGTTCGCCGGCAAGTCGCCCGAAGAGTTCAGCCCCGTCGCCCTCGATTTCGACAACGCCCGCGGCGCGGGCACGGGCGAGGAACGGCTCAAGGAGCAGGACGCCGACGGCATCGACGCCGAAGTGCTCTACGCCACCGAGGCGCGCAACACCGCCATCCGTGACAAGGACGCGTTCCTGGCCATCGTGCGCGCGTTCAACGACTACTTCATCGAGGAGTTCTGCGCGGCGGACCCGGACCGGCTCATCGGCGTGGCCGTGCTGCCCAACATCGGGGTCGAGGAAGACATCGCGGAGATGAAGCGCTGCGCCGACATGGGTTTCAAGACCGTGCGGCTGCACACCTATCCCAGCGGCAGGAACTACCCCACCCCCGAGGACGACCGCTTCTGGGCGGCGGCGCTGGACCTGGACATGCCGCTCACGATCCACACTTCGTTTCCACAGCGCACGCGCGAGCGCGAGGTCTATCTCCTGAAGTATCCCAAGGAGCCCCAGGGGGAGGAGCGGCCGCCGGACTTCCTCCAGCGCATCGCGCGTCACGGCATCTACCACTGCGGCGCCGTGGAGGCCGCCCAACTCATCCTGAACGGCGTCTTCGACCGGTTCCCGAAACTGCGGATCTACTGGGCGGAGAACAACATCGGCTGGATCCCGTACTTCTACCAGCAGATGGACCAGGCCTACAAAGTCAGCGCCTCATGGGCCGAGCGGCTGCTGGGGCTCAAGCGTCTTGACCGGCTTCCCAGCGAGTATCTCCGGGAGCACGCGCTTTGGGGTTTCTTCGACGACCCCATCGGCGTCGAGCTCCGTCATCACGTGGGCGTGGACAGGATCATGTGGTCCACGGACTTCCCCCACATCGTCACCCACTGGCCCCGTTCCCTGGAGGTCATGGAGCAGCAGCTCGCGGGCGTCCCCAACGACGAACGGGAACTGATGCTGGCCGGCAACGCGGTGCGGTTCTTCCACCTGGATGCGGCGTGACGCACGCGCCGCACGTGTCTTCCTGCTTGAACCCGCCGCTTCCCAAGGCGGGGTAGTTCGGACTGGATCTAGGCCGTTCCGTCTCCCGTCGCCATCTCCTCGATGTCGGCGATGGTGGTGCCGTCCATGCGGAATGCCCGGTGCGGGGCCCACTCCAGGACTTCCATGGTGCGGATGCCTCGGGCGTGATGCGGATCCTGGCCCGCGAGGTCCCTGGCTTCGCTCAGGCTTGAAGCCAGCATGACGTAGATCCCGTAGGCGCGGTCTGATGTCGGCCCCGAGAAGAGCAGCCGTCCCGCCCGGTGCTGTTCCTCCAGCCAGTCCCGGTGATCATCGTAGTTGCGTTGCTTGAGTTCTTCCTTTTCCGGAAGGGAGCGAGAGAGCACGAGATACCACATGGTCGGGTCTCCTTTTCGGTAAGGGTGGGCGCATGAGCGCCCCACCGCGGTATTGAAGAAGGGTTTCGTGTAGGTCGGATTACCGAAGCGTAATCCGACACGAGTTTCGCGGACTCCGGTCGTCGCTGCGGCTAGTTCGAACGCAGCGAGTACTCCACCACCAGCCGCTCCGCGGCGTAGTACTCGTGCAGGAACTCTTCCTGGCTCTCGTAACGGCGGTCCGGCACCAGCCGTGCCTGAAACGACACCGGCAGCGGGTCGGTATCGAAAGGGTAGGGGGTGACCACGGCGTTCCGTTCGTCGCGAATGTCGAACGTCAGGACGGCGTCCTCACGGCCGGGTCTCACCGGCGCCGCGATACCGCTCAGCGTGGCGCTCGGGCCGTTCTTGCGGTGGGTCGAGTCGAACGGGTAGCGGTTGCAGACGAACTGCCCCATCTGGTCGTAGATCTCCATCAGCTTGAAGTTGGTCCAGAGCTGCTCGTCCGACACACAGTCGCGGTATGGCGGCGATTCCTTCATCGCCGCCATGAGCCCATCCCGGTAGACTTCCTGCTCGCACAGGAACTCCCGCACCTCGGCGTGGACCGTATAGTCGGGCATGTAGGAGAGCAGCCCCTTCCCCTGGCTCAGCAACGCCTCCGCGTGCAGCGAGACGATATAGCCCGCGTAGGGATCCTGCTCCGCCAGCCGTGTGATGCCGTTGCGGTAGAATTCGAGCCAGACCCCCATCCCCAGGTGCCGGATGCTGCCGATGTAATCGGGCGGCCTGCCCTCCTCGTTGAGTTGCGGCTTGATTTCCCAGTCCCACCACCCGGTATCGTGCTCCTGGGCCGCCAGCACCATGGCCGCGTAGGGTGCGGGCCGCGCGAACTCGTCATTTCCCCAATGGGCCGCCAGCCACCCGGTGACCCGGGAGTGGTCCACCTGAAGGATCAGCAACAGCCGCTCGTCGTCATACGGACAAACCATCATGGTCGGATCTCCTTCGCGACAAGAGAGAGGGGTCGTGTCCCTTCTATCACAAATCCGCCTTGCGGATCTCCCGCTTGAAGGTCAGGAGCCCCAGGGTGGTGCCGGCGCAGACCGCGGCGGCGGCGATCAGGGTCAGAGGGGCGCCGATGAACGCGGCGACGAAGCCCGACTGCGCCTCCCCGAGGCTGGTGCCGCCCACGCCCATCATCCGCTGGAAGCTCAGCACCCGCCCTCTCAGCCTGTCGGGAGTCATGGCCTGGACGATGGCGTTGCAAATCACCATCTGCACGGCTTCGAAGAAGCCCAGCAGCAACACCGCGGCCATCGCCAGCAGGAACCACTCCGACAGCGCCAGCACCGCGAGAAAGACGGAATAGACGAAGAGCCCGAACGCCATCCAAAGCCCCTTGTACCGGAGGTCGCCCAGGGACATGATCACGGCGACGCCGAGGATGGCGCCGGCGGCGGACGCCGATAGCAGCAAGCCGAAACCCTGGGCGCCGGCGCCCAAGGCGGTCACGAAGATCGGCAGCAAGGCCCGGTGGCTTCCCAGGTAGACGGTGATGAGCTCCATGGCGAGAGAGACCCACACCACGGCCTCCCGCCGAACGAACGCGAAGCCCTCCATCAGGCTGCGGAAGGGGGACTCGCGGACCCCGGACACGTCGGACACGTAGTGGATCGCCGTCACCAGGAAGGCCGCCGACAAGTAGACGCAGGCGTTGAAGGCATAGGACGGACCGGCGCCTAGCAGGAAGATGAGAAAGCCGGCCAGGGGCGGCGCCGTGAGTTGCGACATTTTCCGGCTCATGGCCGTGAACGACAGGGCGTTGAGGAGCATCTCCCGGGGCACGAGCCCGGGCGCCATGGCGTTGCGGGCGGGCGCGCCGAGGGCGTTCAGCGACGCGTTCATGAACGCCGAGACATAGATGTGCCAGACCTCCAACAGGCCCGTGAGCGCGAGGAACGCCAGCCCGGCGTTCACGACGCCGTTGCCGGTCTGCACCAGGATCACGAACCGGCGGCGGTCGATGCGGTCGGCGAGGACGCCGCCGAAGGGCGAGAGGACGAAGACCGGAATCCCGCGCACCAAGCCGGTAAGGCCCAGGTGGAAGGCAGAGCCCGTCAGTTGGTAGACGAGCCACAACTCCACGGTCCGCTGGATGTAGAAACCGAAGGACGTGGCCAGGATGGCCAGACACAGCAGGCGGAAGTCGCGATGGACCAATGCGCCGAGGGATGGCTTCAGTCTCGTGATCCTCCGGTTTCGCTGCTTCGTTTGGGTGGTGAGGGTTGCCGGGGCAGTCCGTTGACCGCCCCGGCGTGCACAAGGGTGTTTAGGCTGCGGTGCGGCCGTTCTCGGCTTCCACCAGCGGACGGTAGCGCTCGTTCATCTCCTGCCAGTGGGCCGCACGCTTCTTGGCGCGGTCGATCTGGTTGTCCGGGAAGTTGAGGAACGGCACCCGGGTGGGTCCCACCTTGCAGTAGTCCGCGTACTCGGCGGGCCGCTTGAAGCCCTCGCCCGGCACGGGTTTGCCCTGGCTGGCGACGTTGATGTCGGCGATGATCTCGGCGGCCTTGTCGTTCTCGCCGCGCCTGACCAGGTTCCGCAGGTGCAGGATCGGCCACGGGCCCATCCACACCTCGGTGGACCAGCAGCCGGCCGCGCCCATGCCGTAGTAGGGATAGAACTGCGTCTGGTTCACGAACACGCTGATCCGGCCCTGGGTGATCCGCTGCAGGTTCATGAACGCGGTGGTGGTCCGGTGGCTGTCCTTCATGCCGACGATGCTGGGTTTCTTCACCAACTCCTTGAACGCTCCCACGGGCAGGGTGAACTTGTGGTTGCCGGGGTTGTGGTAGATCAGGATGTTGAGGGTCGGGAACAGGTCGGCGATGTCATGATAGAAGCGGATCGCATCGTCCACCGGCAGCGTCTCGTAGTAGGGCACGCCCAGGAGCACCCCGTCCGCGGCCGTGTCCTTGACGAAGTTCATCTTCTGCACGACTTCCCGCGGGTTCGGGCTCGTGACGCCGATGAAAAGCGGCACGCGCTTCTTGACCGTGTCCACCGCCGCCGTGGTGATGGTCCGGAACTCTTCCCACAACAGGTTGTAGCACTCGCCGTAGGTGCCGGTGGTGGAGATGACGTCGATGCCGTCCTTGATGATCCGGTCCACTCCCTCGGCCAGGTTGTCCACGGCGACGGTCCGGGTCGCGTTGATGTCGGTTGCGTCGTCGGTGGCGAAAGCGGGCATCATGCCCATGACTCCGCCCACGTCCTTTGCGGTCAACATGAGATACCTCCTTGACTGAAACTGGATGCGGTGAATCCTGCGTTGGTGGAACTATACTCCCAAGAATGCCCGTCTATCAATCGCGAAACGCGTGCGGAATCGGGCGCGGCCGGGTTGAAACCCGCCCCTACGCGTCATCGCGGCCCGTTGGCGCCGACCTCGCCGCGTCGATGCCGTAAAGCCCGGCGGCGGTGCTCCACAGGATCTTCTCCCGTGCGCCGTCGGCGACGCCCCGGAAGCAACGCTCCACGGTCTCGCGCGTGCGCGGCCAGGTGGAGGTGGTGAGCGGCAGGTTGGTGGACCACAGGATGTGGTCTTCCCCTAGGTAGCCCACGAACGGCGCGATCTCGTCGAACCACGCGGTCAGATAGCACTGGCGCTGGAACATCTCCGAGGGCTTGAGCTCGTAGCCTTCGCGCGCCAAGCCGTCGTGCTCGAACTGGTGGTCGGCCCATTCCATGTACAGCATGGCCCAGCTCAGGGCGCTCTCCGCGAACACCAGCCGCAGGCGCGGATGGCGCAGCAGTACCCGCGAGAACGACAGCAGCGAGAGCACGTAGACGCTGGACATCGGCCGCGTCACCGCATCCACCGCCTCGGACAGGGCCGGGGCGAGCCCGGAGTACGCCGGGTACATCAACTCCGTCGAGGCGCCGGCGTGCAGCGCCACCGGCACGCCCATTTCCTCGCACGCGCTCCAAACGGCATCGTACTCCGGGTCGCTCACGTGCGGCACGTCCCGGAGGTGCATGGGCAGGGCCGGGAAGACGATCCCCCGGTGTCCCTTGGCCACGGCCCGCTGCATCTCTTCGGCCGCGGCCTCGGGCGGCCAGATCGGCACGATGCACTGGGGGATGAAGCGCGGGCTGGCGGAAGCCCACTCCTCCAACAGCCAGTCGTTGTAGGCCTGGACGCAGGCGGTCTCAAGTTTGGGGTCATCGAGCTGTCCGAAGGCTTCTCCGGCCATGCCGGCGACGGTGGGGAAGAGCACGGAATAGGCGACGCCCGCGGCGTCCATGGCCTTGAGCCGCTCGGCGGGCGACCAAGCGGCGGCGGGCACCTCCTCCCAGCAGAGGGGCTCGTGGTTGCGGTCGGGCATGAGCGCCCCGGCCGACGCCACCTTGCCGCCGAGGAGCGGCTTGCCGTCCACCACCCAGCGCTCGGCGCCGCCGGCGTCTCGTTCGAGATGCGGGACGCGGTCGCCGAACCGGCTCCGGGAGAGCCGGCTGGTCCACAGGTCGGGCGGCTCCTGGACGTGGTCGTCGACGCTGACGAAATCGCGCCCCGGGCTCATGGGTGCGCTTCCACGGGCTCCGTGCCGCGTTCCGCCACGCGCACCACCGCGTCCATGCGGTAGACGCGTACGGCGTTCTCGTAGAGCAGCTTGCGGCGGTCTTCCGCGGAGACCCCCTGGAGCACGTCTTCCACCGCCTCCCAGGAACGCGGGTAGAAGGCGGTCACGTGGGGGAAGTCCGATTCCCACATGAGGTTGTCGATGCCGATGTCGTGGCGCAGTTTGATGCCTTCGTTCTCGAACCAGAAGTTCGTGAACATCTGCCGCCGCACCGCCTCGCTGGGACGCGTGCTCAGCCCCTCGGTCCAGAGGTGGCGGGTTTCCCACTCGTGGTCGCAGGCGGCCAGCACGTAGTTGAGGCCGCCGATGCCCGCCTCGGCGAACACGAACTTGAGGCGCGGGAAGCGCTCGGTGATGCCGCTGAAGACCAGGTGCGGAATGATCTGCGCCGGGGTCGTCGCGGAGGTGGCAGTCATGGCCGAGTGGCCCTGCCGCGGCGAGTAGCCGTTCCAGAAGCGGGTGGAACGGCCCGCCGAGAGCCCGCAGGAGCCGTGGAAGTGCACCGGCACGTCCAGGCTCTGGCACGCGTCCCACACCGGATCCCAGTAGGGATCGGTGAGGTGGGGCAACTCGCCCGGCGTCTCGCCTTGGAGGTTGATGCCTCGGTGCCCGGCCTCGGTGGCGCGCTCGATCTCGCCCCGGATGGTCGCCGGGTTACTCAGGTACGGGATGATGCTGACCGGGAAGTAGCGGTCGCTGACCCGGGTCCATTCAGCCAGGGAGTCGTTGTAGGCGCGCACCACGTCCAGTTCGAACTCGGCGTCATCGCACTCGTAGAAGGTGCCGCCCGGGGGGTTGGGGAACAGCACTTCGGCGTCGATACCGTCTTCGTCCAGAGCCTTGAGCCGCTGCGCCGGGTCGTACCCCAGCGCCGGCACCTCCTCCCAGCGCTGCGGGTAGGTTGGGAAGGGGTCGCCCATGAGCGCGGGGCAGTTGCCGACGTTGTCGCCGCGGGGCTTGCCGTAGACGCACCAGCGGTCCACCTTCCGGCCGTCCTCCTCCACCTCCTTCACCTGCGGGATGCGCTCGCCCCATTTGGCCGCGGACATGCGCGAGGTGAAGGCGTCACGGTCGAAGCCGCAGTGGGAATCCGCGCTGATCAGTCCGAACTTGATCTCCATGGGTTTGCTCCGTCCTGTGGAGGCGGCCCTAGGCCCTCACCCGGCCTTCGGCCACCCTCTCCCAGAGGGAGAGGGGTTGTATTT
>JAPPNF010000059.1 GCA_028818755.1 Deltaproteobacteria bacterium
GCGGGATTCGCACCCGCTGAGAGATGGTGCCTTTCCACGGCACGCTGTTGACCATATGTTGATTGTTCGTTGAGCGAATCATCCGGTCCTTCAGGAGGAGAGTTTACTCCTTTGTTTTCAGCTAGTTAAGGGCTGCAGGCGGTAGGACTAAACCCTACACGGCCAAGTTTGAAACCCGCCCCGACACCCGAGGCGCCCAGCGGCGCGGACGCTGCGCGCTATTGCTGCCCCTGCCCCTGGAGCATCTCCAGGGCGCGTCGCGCGGCTTCCTGCTCGGACTGCTTCTTGCTCCGGCCCTCTCCCTGACCTACGAGATGGCCTCCTACCCGGATCTCCGTCTCGAAGTACCGGTCATGGCTCGGACCGGATTCCCGTACCAGCCGGTAGGTGGGCGGAACGCGGTAGAGGCGCTGGCTGACCTCCTGGAGACGGGTCTTGTAGTCGTCCAGGCCCAGACCGCCGTGTTCCAGGTCGCCGATGAAATGGCTCTCCACCACCGGCCTTACCGCTTCGTACCCGGCCTCCCAGTAGATCCCTCCCAGCAGCGCCTCGAACGACGCCGCCAGGATCGACTCCTTGTGCCGCCCGCCGGTGCGCTCCTCGCCCTTCCCGACCCGCAGCACCTCGCCGATCCGCAGGAAGCGCGCCTTGTCCGCCAGCACCCGCCGGTTGACCAGCGACGCGCGCATGCGCGAGAGGTCGCCCTCGCTCCTTTCCGGGAACCGGCGCATGAGCAGGTCGCTGATGGCCAGGCCCAGCACCGCGTCGCCCAGGAACTCCAGTGATTCGTTGTGGGCGTCCATGCCGCCGCCGCAGGAGACGTGGGTGAGGCAGCGCTTCAACAGCCCCGGATCCCTGAAGCGGTAGCCGAGAGCGTCCTGGAGGCGTTCGACCTCGGTGGAATCCCCGGTCAGCATTCGACTTCCCCCCACAGGCGTCCGCGGGACCATCCTTGGAGCCTGACGCGGACTTCGCGGTGAACCAGGCCGGCGCCGCCGGCGAGGGCCACCGGCAGATAGTTGCGGCTGTAGCCCTTGAGCGCCCCCGGCTCGCCGGCCACCGGCTCTTCCACGAGCACCGACACCCGGCGCCCGACCTCGCTCCGGTAGAACTCGTGCTTCTTCCGCATGCCGAGCTCGCGCGCCCGGCGCGAGCGTTCCTTTCTCTCGACCGGCGGGATCTGACCGGACATGCTCGCCGCCGGCGTTCCCCGGCGGGCGGAGTAGGGGAACACGTGGAAGTACGTCAACGGCTGGTCCTCGAGGAAGTCCAGCGACGCCCCGAAGGAGGCCTCCGTCTCCCCGGGGAAACCGACGATGACGTCCGTTCCCAGCGCCGCCCGCGGCAGCTTGCCCCGCGCCCGCGCCATCAACCTGGCGAAGTAGGCGGTGTCGTAGTTGCGGCGCATCTTCTTCAGGATGGCGTCCTCGCCGGCCTGGACGCACACGTGCAGGTGCGGGCAGATCACCTCCGAGTCCGCCATCACCGCCAGTAGCTCGTCGGTCACCTCCCGCGGATCCAGGGAGCTCAGGCGCAGGCGGCGGATCAACCCGCTCTCGGCAATGCGCCTCACCAACGCGCTCAGGGAGACCCGGGGCGCCAGATCGTAACCGTAGCCTCCCAGGTGGATGCCGGTGAGGACGATCTCCGGGAAACCCGCCTCCGCGAGACCTCGCACCTGCTCGAGGACCTGCTCGGGCGGCACACTGCGGCTGCGGCCGCGGGCGGTGGGGATGATGCAGTAGCTGCAGGCGAAGTTGCACCCTTCCTGGACCTTGAGGAAGGCGCGGGTGCGGCCGAGGAAGCGCCGCGCCCCGAGAACGCCGACGCCGCGCTCGTCCCGGGGGTTGCCCACCGAGACCGCCCGCCCGGCGCCGGACTCGCGGTCCGCCACAAAGCCGACCAGCTCGTCCATGCGGTTGAGGCCGACCACGAAGTCGACGCCGGCAATCCGTGACACCTCGTCCGGGCTCACCTGCGCGTAGCAGCCGGTGACCACCACCCGCGCCGACGGACTGCGCCGGCGGGCCTTGCGCACGAGCTGGCGTGCTTCCCAGTCCGCCCGGTCCGTCACGGTGCAGGTGTTGAGGACGTAGACGTCGGCTGGGTCCTCGAACGGCACCAGCGAGCAGGACTCCCGGGCCAGGCGTTCCTGGATGACCGCGGAGTCGTACTGGTTGATCTTGCAGCCGAGTGTCTTGATGGCGACGCGCATGAGAATTCGTGGGCCCTCACCCCGACCCTCTCCCAGAGGGAGAGGGGGAAAATTCGCCAATTCTCCGTGAGGGAGAAGTCTTGTCGATCCAGCCGCCGCCCAGGACCTGGTCGCCGCGGTAGAACACCGCGGCTTGGCCCGGGGTCACCGACGCCAGCGGCTCGTCGGGGGAAACCTCGACGCCGTGGCCGTTCAGGGGCCTGAGGGTGCACGGCACGGGCGTCGAGCGGTAGCGCACCTGGACCTCGGCGGAGGTTTCCCCGCCCGGCGGGGCCGCGAGCCAGTTCAGGCGGCTCGCGGTAAAGGACGGCGTGCGCAGTTCCTCACGCCCACCCACCACGACGCGTCTTCGTTCCGCGTCGATGCGGAGCACGTACAACGGCCTCGGCGCCGCGATGCCCAGGCCCTTGCGCTGCCCCACCGTGAACCGGTGTACGCCGTCGTGATGCCCCAGGACGTTGCCGCGGCCGTCCACGATCTCTCCGCCGCCGAGCTGCTCCGGCCTGGCGAAGGACTCCACCACCGTGCGGTGGTCACCGAGACAGATGTCCTGGCTCTCCGGCCGTTCGGCCACCGGAAGGCCCATCTCCCGTGCCCTGGCGCGCACGGCTTCCTTGTGGAACTCGCCCAGAGGGAACACGACGTGATCGAGCTGGCGTGGCGAAAGCGCGAAGAGGAAGTACGACTGGTCCTTGTTGCGGTCCGACCCGCGCAGCAGCGAAGCCCCGCCGGAGCAGCGCCCGGTGCGGGCGTAGTGACCCGTGGCCACCCGGGGAATCCCCCGGGCCTCGGCCCACTCCAACAGCTTCTCGATCTTGAAATGGCGATTGCAGGCGACGCAGGGGTTGGGCGTGGCGCCGTCAAGGTAGCTCCGTGCGAAGGGCGCCACCACCGCCTTGCGGAAGTCGTCCCGCTGGTCCAGCACGGTGTGCGGAATGCCCAGCAGGCCCGCCACCTCCTCCGCTCCCCGGTGGTCCGAGCAGTTGCGCGGCCCCAGGTTCCGGGCCTCCCAGAGGCGCAAGGACACGCCCACGACCTCGTACCCCTGCTCCACCAGGAGTCCGGCCGCCACCGAGCTGTCCACGCCGCCGCTCATGGCCACGGCCACTCTTCTGTCCGCTGATGGGTTCACCGCACCAGATCCCTAGTGTCGTGTCTCGCCTGAAACGTCATGAATCTGCGGGTCCTTTTCGCCGTCGGCTGCGTTGCTCTTCCTCCCGTGGTAGGGGCCACTGCTCGTCATCGCGCCTTGCCGACGACAAAAATGCCCTCGCAGATTCATGACGTTTCAGGCGAGACACGACACTAGTTCTTGTACCGGCGAACCTCTTGCTCCTCTTCGCGCTGCCGGGCCTCCAGGCCGCCCTGCTTGGCGTCGAGCTCGTTCACCCGCTTCTCGAGTTTCTGGATGTATTCCGCGAGGTTGCTCAGCGACTTGGCCATGGGGTCGGGGAGCCGGTCGTGATCCAGGGTGATCTGGCTCTCCACCGGATCCCGGTGCACGCCGTGCCCTTCCACGACCTTTCCCGGCACCCCGACCACCGTGGAGTTCTCCGGCACGTCCTTCACCACCACCGAGCCGGAGCCGATCTTGCTGTTCCGCCCCACCACCACCGGACCCAGCACGGTGGCGCCGGCGCCGATGACGACGCGGTCCTCCACGGTGGGGTGACGCTTCTCCCGGCGCATGCTGATGCCGCCCAGGGTCACGCCCTGAAACAGGGTCACGTCATCGCCGATCTCCGAGGTCTCGCCGATGACCACTCCCATGCCGTGATCGATGAAGAACCGGCGTCCGACGGCGGCGCCGGGATGGATTTCGACGCCGGTGAAAAAGCGGCTCAGGTGGCTCACCAGGCGCGCGGGGTTCCTCCAGCCACGGCGCCACAGGCGGTGCGCCAAACGATGGAGCAGCAGCGCGTGCACCCCCGGGTAGCAGAGCAGGACCTCGACCAGGTTCCGCGCCGCGGGGTCCCGCTCGAACGCCACGCGGATGTCCTCTTTCAGAATGCTCCACATGGGCGGCCGCCCAAAGCGTCGTGTCCGACGCTTCCGTCAGTGCGCGGGGGCCGGCGCGGCCGGCGCCTTGCCGGCGTGGGCCCTCCCCGCGCGGCCCGTTCTCTTCTTGTCCTTGTAGAGCTTGTAGTCGATGCTGTCCACGAGCGCCTGCCAGCTCGCCTCGATGACGTTCTCGGACACCCCCACCGTGCCCCACTGGGTCTGGCCGTCTCCCGACTCGATGAGCACCCGGACGGTGGCGGCGGTGCCTTCCCCGGACGACAGCACGCGGACCTTGTAGTCCAGCAGCTCCACTTCCTCCAGCGACGGGTAGAACCCCGTAAGCGCCTTGCGCAGCGCCCGGTCGAGGGCGTGCACGGGCCCGTTGCCCAGGGCCGCCGCGTGCTCCATCACGCCGTTCACCTCCACCTTGACGGTGGCCTCGGAGAGCGGCGGCTCGTTGTCCACGCGCTTCTCGTCGATGACCCGGAAACCGTCGAGGCGGAAATTGCGCTTCTTCCTGCCCAGCGCCTCCTGGATCAGCAGCTCGAAGGATGCCTCGGCGGCCTCGAACTCGTAGCCCTGACTCTCCAGCTCCTTGATCCGGTTGAGGATCTGGTGCACGGCCTGGTCCTGGCCGCTCAGGTCGATGTCGTACTCCCGGGCCTTGTAGACGATGTTGCTGCGGCCGGACAGGTCGGAGACCAGCACGCGCTGGCGGCTGCCCACGAGCTCCGGCTCGATGTGCTCGTAGGTCTCGCGGTTCTTGATGATGCCCGAGACGTGGAGCCCGCCCTTGTGCGCGAACGCGCTGTCGCCCACGTACGCCTGCCGCTTGCTGGGCACGACGTTGGCCAGCTCGTACACGAGGTGCGAGATCTCCCGCAGCCTGCGCAACTGCGACGGCCGCACGCACTTGTAGCCCAGCTTCAACTGCAGGTTGGGCAGCACCGAGCACAGGTTCATGTTGCCGCAACGTTCGCCGAAGCCGTTGATGGTGCCCTGGACCTGGCGGACGCCGTTCTCCACCGCCACCATGGTGTTGGCCACCGCCAGTTCGCAGTCGTTGTGGCAATGGATGCCCAGCGGCGCCTTCACCGTCTCCTTGGCGCGCGCCACCGCCGCGCCGATGTCGGCGGGCATGCCTCCGCCGTTGGTGTCGCACAGGACGATCCAGTCGGCGCCGCCGTCCGCCGCCGCCTTCAGGCACTCCAGCGCGTACTCCGGGTTGCTGCGGTAGCCGTCGAAGAAATGCTCGGCGTCGAAGATCACCTCGTCGACGCGCGACTTCATGAACTCGATGGAATCGGCGATGACCTCCAGGTTGGCCTTCTTGCTGATGCGCAGGTCGTCGCGCACGTGGAGGTCCCAGGTCTTGCCCACCAATGTCACAACCGGGGTCTCTGCCGCCAGCAGCAGCTTCAGGCTGGCGTCCTGGGCCGGCTTCACCGACGGTCTCCGCGTAGTCCCGAAGGACGCGACCCGGGTCTTCCTGAGATTCACCTTCCCGACCGCCTTGAAGAACTCGGCGTCGCGGGGGTTGGAGCCGGGATAGCCGCCTTCAATGTAGTGAATGCCCAACTCCGCCAGGCTCTCGGCGACCCGCAGCTTGTCCTTCAGGCTGAAGGAGACATCCTCGCTCTGACACCCGTCCCGCAAGGTCGTGTCGTACAACAACAAATCACTCATGCACTCACCTGCTTTCGATCAACGAAGCGTGCAACGAATCCACCGCCCTGCGGCTGTCCTTCGCGGCCACCACCACCGACACCTTGATCTCGGAGGTCGAAATCATCTCGATGTTGATCGACTGCTCCGCCAAGGCCTGGAACATCTTCGCCGCCACGCCGGCGTTGGTTCTCACTCCGACGCCCACCACCGACACCTTGGCGATGTGCGTGTCGGAGGTCACTCCCCTAGCTTGGATCAAGGCCGCGTTTTTTTCAATCAATTCCATGGCCTTTGGATGATCCTTCTTGGGCACCGTGAAAGTGACGTCGGTGGTGCCGTCGGCGCTGGCGTTCTGGATGATCATGTCCACCACGATGTTGGCCTCGGCGATGGGACCGAAGATCTGGGCCGCGAGCCCGGGGCGGTCCGGCACGCTGCGGATGGTGATCTTGGCTTCGTCGTTGTCGCAGGTCACTGCCGAAACCAGAACCGAGTCCATTTGTTCATCCTCCTCGACCAGCCAGGTGCCCTCGGCGTCGTTGAAACTCGAGCGCAGGTGCACCCTGACGCCGAACCTCTTCGCCGTCTCCACCGAGCGGATCTGCAGCACCCGGGCGCCCAGGCTGGCCATCTCCAGCATTTCGTCGTAAGTGATCCGGCCGAGCTTGCGCGCTCTGGGGCACACGAAGGGATCGGCCGTGTAGATGCCGTCCACGTCCGTATAGATCTCGCACACAGAGGCATCCAGGGCCGCGGACATGGCCACGGCGCTGGTGTCCGAACCGCCGCGCCCCAGGGTAGTGATGTTGTCGCCCTCGTCGACCCCCTGGAAGCCCGCCACCACCACCACCTCGTTGCGTTTGATCGACTCCAGCACCCGGGTGGAGTCGATGCTCTTGATCCGCGCCCGTCCGTGGGCGCTGTCGGTGGCGATACGCACCTGGTGGCCGAGAAAGGAGCGCGCCGGCAGGCCCAGGTCCTTCAGCGCCAGCGCGAGCAGTGCGCAGGAAACCTGCTCGCCCGACGCCAGCAGCACGTCGATCTCCCGGTCGTCCACGTGCGACGACACCTGATTGGCTAGGTTCAGGAGCCGGTTGGTCTCGCCGGACATGGCGGAGACCACCACCACCACGTCGTCTCCCTGCGCGCGCGCGGCGGCCACGCGGCTCGCGACGTTGCGGATGCGTTCCACCATGCCGACGGAGGTGCCGCCGTATTTCTGTACGATCAGTGCCATCTATTGCTTTGCATCCCGTCCGGACTGCGAGCCAGCGTCCTTCGACTTCGCTCGCTTCGCTCAGGACGAACGGAGATTTCACAACCGTTCGTCCTGAGCGTAGCGGAGCGAAGTCGAAGGACGCCATTTCAGCAGGTCAATGTGGTGTCAGCACCGCCGATGCCCGGCAGCGCTGCGAGCAACTCCTCATAGCGCCGCCCGTGCGGGATGAAGCGCAGTTCCCGGTGCTCCTCGTCCACGTAGCGGAAGGCGATGCCCAGGAACTCGTCGACCCCCACCGCGTCGAGGCGCTCGAACCACTCGATGACGCAGACGCTGCCGGAGGTGAAGTATTCCTCGAGGTGCAGGTCTTCCATCTCGGCCCCCTGGGCCACGCGGAACAGGTCCACGTGGACCAGCGGAAGCCTGCCCTCGTACTCGTTGACGAGGGTGAAGGTCGGGCTCCGGACCCAACTGTTCCCACCCACTTCGAGCCCCTCGGCCAGGCCGTGCACGAAGCAGGTCTTGCCGCTGCCCAGATCCCCGGACAGCCCCAGGATCTCGCCGCCGCGGAGCACTCCGGCCAGCGCCCGCCCGAGCGCCCGGGTGCCCTCCGGCGAGCTTGTGGTGGCGTGATGTTCGCTGGTCTTCAAGTCCCCACCATCTCCCTGATCTGCGTCAATTCCTTGATGGTCCGCGGCAACTCGTCCACCAGGTCCGAGGCGATAAGCCCCATGCCGCCGCGATCCTCGGCCACCCGGTCGCCGGCGCGGCCGTGGAGGTACACGCCCAGGCGCATCGCGTCCTCCGGGAGCAGGCCCTGGGCCAGGAACCCCGCGACGATGCCGGCAAGGACGTCGCCCATGCCGCCGCTGGCCATGCCGGAATTGCCGGTGGGGTTGATGGCGACCTGCCCTTCCGGCGTCGCCGTCACCGTCCGGGCACCCTTGAGAACGACATGGCAACGGTGGTCCTCGGCGAAAGCCCGTGCGATGCCGATACGGTCGCCGTTGACCTCCGCCGTGTCCAGGCCGGTGAGGCGGCTCATCTCGCCGGGGTGCGGCGTCAACACCGGCGGCACCCGCGCGTCCCGCAGGCGGGTCACGTCCTCCGCCAGGTTGTTGAGGCCGTCGGCGTCGATGAGCCACGGCAGGCGGCAGTGCTCCAGCAGCGTCTCCAGCGTCTTCTGGGCGGACCCGTGGACGCCCACGCCGGGACCGTACAGCACCGCGCTCTTGCGCTCCGCCAGACCGTCCCAGTCGGTGGCGCCGAGCGCCGGCCACTGGTCTTCGCCGGGCTGGCCCAGCGGCTCCGTCATGGACTCCACCAGGGCCCCGGCCATGATCTCGTTGAGTCCGCGGGGCGCCGCCAGGGTCACCAGGCCCGTGCCTACGCGCATGGCCGCGCGGCAGCCGAGCACCGCGGCCCCGGTCTTGCCCCGGGAACCCGCCATCACCAGCAAGTGGCCGAAGCTGCCCTTGTGAGAGTCGTCAGCCCGTCTCGGCAACAGCCACACCACCTCGGCCGGATCCAGAAGCTCCGCCGACGGCGCCACCTCGGCCTCCGCCTGAGGGTGGATGCCAATGTCGGCCACCACCAGCTCGCCGCAGTAGTCGACGCCGGGGTAGACCACCTGGCCGGCCTTGGGCAAACCGAAAGTCACCGTGACCTCGGCCTGAATGGTGGTTCCCAAGGGCGTCCCCCGGTCGGCATCCAGCCCCGACGGCGTGTCCACCGCCACGATGGGCACGCCCGAGGCGTTCATGAGCTCCACCGCATCCGCCAGAAAACCCTCCACCGGGCTGCGCAACCCGGTTCCCAGGAGCGCGTCCACCAGCAGCCCCTTTCCCTCGATGCGACGGCGCAGGGCTTCGAGGTCCCCGGAGGGGATCTCGGTGAACCTGCCTCCCGCGGAACGATAGCGCTGGAGGTTGGTGGCCGCGTCCGGTGAGAGTTCCACTTCCCGGGCGATGCACGCTACCTCACAGGGCACCAGCCGCTCGTGCAGCAGCCGCGCGATGACCAGGCCGTCGCCGCCGTTGTTGCCCTTGCCCGCCACCACCAGGACCCCGTGCTTCGCCAACTGGGTCCAGCGTTTGAGGATGACGTCCACCACGCTCTGCCCCGCGCGCTCCATCAGCCGCAGGCTGGGAACGCCGTGGGTATGGATGGTGAGATGGTCCAGGCGGCGCATCTCGGCTGCGGTTACGACACGCATGGGTCAAGAGCCGGCGGATTCCGCCGCGGCGATGAGAGCCTTCATTTCCTTCACCGCCTGGGCCATCCCCACCATGATGGACCGGGCGACGATGCTGTGGCCGATGTTGAGCTCGACGATCTCCTCGATGGCGGCGATGGGCGCGACGTTGCCGGCATTGAGGCCGTGGCCCCCGTGCACCTCCAGTCCCAGTCCGGCCGCCGCCGCGGCGGCCTGGCGCACGGCCTCGAGCTCTTCGGCCTGCCGCGGCCCGCCGGCGTCGCAGTAGGCGCCTGTGTGGATCTCCACGGCGTCGGCGCCCGCCTCCCGGCTGGCTTCGAGCTGCTTCAGGTCCGGGTCCACGAACAGGCTCACCCGGATCCCGGCGTCGCGCAGGCGCGACACGACCTCCCTGAGCTGCTTCCCGTGCGCGACCACGTCGAGCCCGCCCTCGGTGGTAAGCTCCTCGCGCCGCTCGGGCACCAGGCAGGCGTCGTCGGGCTTGAGGGACAGGGCGTGGCCGGTCATTTCCGAGTTTCCGGCCATTTCCAGGTTGAGCCCCGCGGTCAACCGTTGCCGCAGCCGGGAGACGTCGCGCTCCTGGATGTGCCGGCGGTCTTCGCGCAGGTGCACCGTGATCAGGTCGGCGCCGGCCTGCTCGGCCAGCAGCGCCGCCTCCACCGGGTCCGGGATGTCGATCATCCGCGCCTGGCGCACGGTGGCCACGTGATCCACGTTGACGCCGAGCCGGGTCATGCCGGCACCCCCAGGTTGGACTCGATGGCGTCGGCGATCCCCTGGGCGAGCCGCCGGATCTCGTCTTCCGACTCGCCCTCGAGCATCACGCGGGCCAGCGGCTCGGTGCCGGAATAGCGCACCAGCACCCGGCCGCGGCCGTCCAGCAGGTGCTCGCTTTCGGCGATGCGCGCCTGCACCTGGGCCAGCTCCGAGAGCGGGCGCTTTTCCCGGACCGGGACGTTGACGATGACCTGCGGCAGCTTGCCCATGATCCGGCGAAGCTCGCCCAGCGGCCGTTCCCGCTCGGTCATGAGCGCCAGCACCTGCAGGGCCGTGAGACAGCCGTCGCCGGTGGTGTTGTGGTCCAGGAACACCAGGTGGCCGGATTGCTCACCGCCGAGGTTGTGGCCGTCCCGGCGCATGGCCTCCACCACGTAACGGTCGCCGATGGCGGTGCGCAGCACCTCGATGCCGTGCCCGCGCAGGGCGACGTCGAGCCCCATGTTGCTCATCACCGTGGCCACCACCGTGCCGGTGGGGAGCCGTCCGGTCCGTTTCAACTCCACGGCGCACATGGCCAGGATCTCATCGCCGTCCACCAAATCGCCCTTCTCGTCGATGAACAGCGCCCGGTCGGCGTCGCCGTCCAGGCACACCGCCAAGTCCGCGCCGTGCTCGCGCAGGGCCGCCCGGGCCTTTTCCGGGTACACCGAGCCGCAGTCGAGGTTGATGTTCGTGCCGTCGGGCTCCACCGCCACCGGGACGACCTCGGCGCCCAGTTCCGTCAGGACCTCCGGCGCCACGCGGTACCCCGCGCCGTTGGCGCAGTCCACCACGATCTTGAGCCCCTCCAGGGTCAGGTGGCTCGGGAACGTGCTCTTGAGAAAATCGATGGTCCTCCCCAGGGCGTCGTCGATGCGGTACGCCTTGCCGATCTCGGTGGCCACCGGACGGTGACCGTCGTGCTCTCCGCCCCAAACCATGGCCTCCATGCGCCGCTCCCATTCATCGGGGAGCTTGAAGCCGTCGCTGGAAAAGAACTTGATGCCGTTGTCCTGGTAGGGGTTGTGCGACGCCGAGATCACCACCCCCGCGTCCGCGCGCATGCTCCGGGTGAGGAACGCCACGCCCGGGGTCGGCAGCGGTCCCACCAGCAGGACATCCGCGCCCATGGAACAGATCCCGGACGCCAGCGCGGTCTCGAACATGTATCCGGACAGGCGGGTGTCCTTGCCCACGAGGATCCGGCGCCGGTGCGTGCGCCTTCGCCCCAGGGCGCCGCGCGCGGGCTTCCCCAAGCCGTCGTCGCCGACCACGTGGGCGATGGCCCGGCCCAACCGCAACGATGTCTCCGACGTCATCGGCTCCTGGTTGGCGATGCCGCGAATGCCGTCGGTGCCGAACAGGCGTTGGCCGCCCGGAACGTCTCGTGGTCTATCCGACGTCATTGACTCCCTTCCATGGAATCGGCCGGCGGCGCGGCCGCGGACGAGTTTGACTCAGGTTGCCGGGTTTCCCGGGGTCTCCGGATCGCGTCCGCCACCCGCACCGCCCTGCAAGTCTCCAGCACGTCGTGCACCCTCACCATGTGGGCTCCGGCCAGCACCGCCGCGGCTGCTCCGGCGAGGCTTCCCGCCAAACGGCTCTCCGTTCCCGTGGTATCCTGCAAGCGGCCGAGGAACGCCTTCCGCGAGAGACCCACGAGAACCGGCTGGCCCAGGGACGCCAACGCGCCCAAGCTCCGGAGCAATGCCAAGTTGTGGTCCAGGTCCTTGCCGAAGCCGATGCCGGGATCCACCACGATGCGTTCCGCGGCAATGCCGCTGCCCACGGCAAAGGCGACGCGTTCCCGAAGAAAGGCGGTTACCTCCCCGACCACGTCGCGATAGCGCGGCGCGATCTGCATGGTCCGCGGCCTGCCCTTCATGTGCATCAGCACCACCGGAACGCCCTCACGCGCCACCAATCCGGCCATGGCGGGGTCGAACCGCAGGGCGCTCACGTCGTTGACCATGTCCGCGCCCGCCGCCAGCGCGCCGCGGGCCACCTCTTCCTTGTAGGTATCGATGCTTATGGGCACGTCGATCCGCCGCCGCAACTCGCGGATGACCGGGGCGACCCGCTCCAATTCCTCGGCAGCCGAGACCGGCGCCGCCCCCGGGCGCGTCGATTCCCCGCCCACGTCCACGATGCTCGCGCCCTGCCGCGCCATCTCCACACCCCCGGCAACCGCGGACTCGACGTCGGCATAGCGGCCGCCGTCGGAAAAGGAATCCGGGGTGACGTTGAGGATGCCCATCACCGCGGTGCGAAAGCGCATGTCCACCGTCCCGTGGCGCGTCGCCAGCACCGGCTCCGGCACCGGGCCCAAGTCGTCGGGAGATGACGGCTCGGGCCGGTTTCGCTTCGTTCGCATCGGTGGACTCGGGACGCTGGACAGGGCGGGCCGTGTCGGCCAACAGCGCGGTACGGGCGCGGGCGGTTTTGCAACCGCCCCTACGCGGGAACGGGTGTCGTGGGCAGGTCGGGACCGCTGTCTCCCATGTATTCATTGACGATGACGTCGATCTCCGCACCGTCCAGCACTTCCTTGTCCAGCAGCTCCTTGGAGACCCGGTGCAGGAGCTCGATATGCGTGGTCAGGATCTCCTTGGCCTTGCTGTAGCACTCCTGGATGATGTGCCGGACCTCCCTGTCGATCTCCACCGCGGTGCTCTCCGAGTAGTCCTGCTGCTGGGTGAAGTCGCGCCCGAGGAAGATCTGCTCTTCCTTCTTGCCGAAGGTCATGGGCCCGAGCTTCTCGCTCATGCCCCACTCGCAGACCATCCGGTGGGCGATCTCGGTGGCGCGCTCGATGTCGTTGCCGGCCCCCGTGGTCATGTGGTCGAGGACCAGTTCTTCAGCGACGCGGCCGCCGAACAGGATGGTGACGTTGTTCAGGAGATGCTGCTTGTCCTGGCTGTGGCGCTCGTCCATGGGGAGCTGCTGGGTCAGCCCCAGCGCCATGCCCCGCGGGATGATGGTCACCTTGTGGACCGGGTCCGCCCCCGGCAGCATCTTCGCCACCAGCGCATGGCCGGACTCGTGGTAGGCGGTGTTGCGCTTCTCCTCGTCGCTGATGATCATGCTCTTGCGCTCGGTCCCCATCATGACCTTGTCCTTGGCGAGCTCAAAGTCATTCATGTTGACCTTGTCCTTGTCGTTCCGCGCCGCGAGCAGGGCTGCCTCGTTCACCAGGTTCTCGAGATCCGCGCCGGCAAACCCCGGAGTCCCCCGGGCCAGCACCCGGATATCGACGTCGCCGTCCAGGGGCACCTGCCGGCTGTGCACCGCCAGGATGCCCTCGCGCCCCTTGACGTCGGGCCGCGGCACCACCACGCGGCGGTCGAACCGCCCCGGCCGCAGCAGCGCCGGGTCCAGCACGTCGGGCCGGTTGGTGGCGGCGATGAGGATTACGCCGTCGTTGGCCTCGAAGCCGTCCATCTCCACCAGCAACTGGTTGAGGGTCTGCTCGCGCTCGTCGTGTCCGCCGCCCAGGCCGGCGCCGCGCTGGCGCCCGACCGCGTCGATCTCGTCCACGAAGACGATGCACGGCGCCTGCTTCTTGGCCTGCACGAACAGGTCGCGAACCCGCGAGGCGCCCACGCCCACGAACATCTCGACGAAATCCGAGCCGCTGATGCTGAAGAAGGGCACTCCGGCCTCACCCGCGATGGCCCGGGCCAGCAGGGTCTTGCCGGTGCCCGGCGGGCCCACCAGCAGGCAGCCCTTGGGGATGCGTCCGCCGAGGCGGGTGAACTTCTTGGGGTCCTTGAGGAACGCGATGACTTCCTGGAGCTCGTCCTTGGCCTCGTCCACCCCGGCGACGTCGCTGAAGGTGACCCGCGCCTGGTTCTCGTTCAGCAGGCGCGCCCGGCTCTTGCCGAAGGACATGGCCTTGCCGCCCCCCGCCTGCATCTGGCGCATGAAGAAGATCCAGACGCCAATGAGCAGCAGCATGGGGAACCAGTTCACCAACAGCACGAAGTACCAGGGCGAATCGTCCTCGGGCTTGGCGGCGATGCGGATGTTCTTCTCCCGCAAGGTTTTCACCATGTCCGGGTCGCTGGGCGAAAACGTCCGGAAGCGCTCGCCGCTCTGGTACTTGCCGTGGACGTGCTGGCCCTGGATCGTCACCTCCTGCACGTCGCCGCGCTCCACCGCGGACCAGAAATCGCTGAAGATGATCTCGGGCTCCCGCCCCTGCTGCCGGGTGAAGACGTTGAAAAGCAGCAGGAACATCAGCCCCAGGACAAGCCACAGGGCGAGGTTTTTGGTCGCTTGGTTCAAAGGTGGTTTCTCCAACCTACTCAATCCCCGGAAAACGTTAACACACGGGTATGCCTACTTCAATTCAATAAGAACCGGAACGGCCCAAGTCAACCGAGGGGCTGCCGTCGTGCCATCGGGCGGGCATCGGAGGCCGCCAGGAGATCCGGACACGCCAGACGGCGCCGGTATCGGGTTCCACCGTGGCGAAATCGCTCCGGGCGCAACCGGGAACCCATAGTATTTCCTCACCCGCCAGGAGCAGGGGCAGGGTGCGGCGCCGGGAGCGCGGGACCTTCAGGTCGATGAAGAGGTCCTTCAGCTTCTTGTGTCCGGTCATGCCCAGGGGCCGGAGCCGGTCGCCGGGCCGGAAATTGCGCATCCGGAGCTTGCCGCCGCCACGCTCCAGTTGTGTAAGATCGAAGGCCGCCTCGAAACCGCCTTCCGGAAGTTCCCGGCTGTCGGAGCGCCACGCCGTGACCCGGACTCCGGCCTCGGGGATCTCTACTTCGCCCTCCAGTAGCAGCGCGTAGCAGTAGTCGTCCGCCCGGGAGGCGCCGGCGGACCGGACCAGCCGCACGGAATCGTACTCCCGGACCACGGTCCAGGAACCCGGCAGGGACACGCTGCCGTGGGGGCCGGCCGCCTCGATGACCTTCAGGACGGCATCCACGTGGACGAAGCCGATGCGCCGGAGCGTCCCCAGTCCGCGGCCAAGCCAGAAGCGCAGCATCCGCGCGCGGAGGTCGGGTTCGAGCCCGAGAAAGGCCGCGCGGTCCAATGCGTCTCCGTGAGCGACCCGTGGATAAACCTCGGCCACCCATCGCTCCAGGAGCGCGTTGTCGGACCGCAGCATCCCGCCGAGGCGGCCGAGCCGCTCCTCCAGGCCGCCGTCGCTGCGGTCCCGGAGCCCCGGCAGCAGGTTCAGGCGGATCCAGTTCCGCAGGTAGCGAGTGTCACGGTTGGTGCGGTCCTCCCGGTGCTCGATATCCCGGCTCTCCAGGAAGGCGAGGATGTCGCCACGGGAGACATCCAGGAGCGGACGGATCAACACGGCCTCTTCGGCGCCGGCGACGTCTCGCGCCAGGGGCCGCACCGCCGGCATTCCCCGCAACCCCTCCGGGCCACAGCCCCGGAGCATCCACATGAACATGGTTTCCACCTGGTCGTCGTGGTTGTGCCCCACCGCCACCCTGGCGATTTTCCGTTGCGCCGCCACTTCGGCGAAGAACCGGTAACGCCGCTCCCGCGCCAGCGCCTCGACGTTTCCGGAACGGCGATCCCGACCCGGCCGCGCCAGTTCCAGGCGCGTGAGATGGAACGGCAGCGACAACCCGGCGGCGATTCCACGGACGAACTCGGCGTCGTCACGGCTCTCGTCCCCGCGGATGCCGTGCTCGGCGTGGGCCACCTCCAGGCGAAGGCGGAGGGAGGCGGCGATCTCGTGGAGGAAATGCAGCAATGCGACGGAATCCGGGCCGCCGGACACCCCCACCAGCACCGCGTCACCGGGCGCCAGCATACCGGTCCGGACCAGGGTTTCCGCCAACTGTTTGTCGAGGCTCATGGAGGCAGGAAGGTTTGTGGCCCCGCTTCGCGGGTGCTATTACCTTGAAAAATTTCAGGATACACCGCGCCAGAGCCGCTCACAAACAGAGAAACCCAGGGAAAATCGCCAACAAACCCCAAGGAGCAACCGCATGGCTTCACCGTTGAACCCGCCCAAGAGAATTCTCCTCGGACCCGGCCCCAGCAACCCGCACCCGCGTGTGCTGGAGGCGCTGTCGGCCCCGGTGGTCGGGCATCTGGACCCGGAATTCTTCAAGATCATGGAAGAGAGCAAGGCCATGCTGCGCCGGCTGTTCCACACCGAGAACGACCTCACGTTTCCGGTGTCGGGCACCGGCAGCGCGGGCATGGAGACCTGCCTCGTGAACCTCGTCGAGGAAGGCGACACCGTGCTGGTGTGCGTGAACGGCGTCTTCGGCACCCGCATGGCCGACATCGTCGAGCGCCTAGGCGGCAACCTCGTCAAGGTCGAGGCCCCCTGGGGCGAGATCATCCGGCCCGAACAGGTGGAGCAGGCCCTCAAAGAGCACAAGGTCGACATCGTCACCCTGGTGCACGCCGAGACCTCAACCGGGGTATGGCAGCCGGTGGAGGAGATCTCCCGGCTCGCCCACGACGCCGGCGCCCTGCTGGTGCTGGACACCGTGACCTCGCTCGGGGGCTGTCCGGTGACTCTCGACGCCTGGAACGTCGACGCCGCCTACAGCGGCACGCAAAAGTGTTTGAGCTGCCCTCCCGGGCTGTCGCCGGTGTCCTTCAACCAGGCCGCGCGCGACAAGCTGGGCCGGCGCAAGGACAAGGTCAAGAGCTGGTACCTGGACCTCACCATGATCGAGCGCTACTGGGGCGAGGACCGCGCCTACCACCACACCGCCCCCATCTCCATGAACTACGGCCTCCACGCCGCCTTGAGCGAGGTCGAGAAGGAGGGCGAGGAAGCGCGGTTCGCGCGCCACGAGCTGAACCACCGGGCGCTGGTGGCCGGCCTGGAGGTGCTGGGCATCCCCCTGGCCTCCCAGGAGGGCCACCGCCTGTGGATGCTCAACAGCGTCAAGATCCCCGAGGGACTCAACGACGGCGCCATCCGCAAGCGCCTGCTGCTGGACTTCAACATCGAGATCGGCGGCGGTCTCGGCGCCCTCGCCGGCAAGACCTGGCGCATCGGGTTGATGGGCGAGTCGAGCCGGAAGGAGAACGTAGTCGCGCTGGTCCAGGCGCTCGGGCAGATCCTGAAGGACGAAGGCGCCGACGTTCCGGTGACGGACGCGGTGGGCGCCATCGAGAGGGGTTACGCCGGCAGTTGACGGAACTGGTCCCGGTCGCCTGGACGTCCGGGTGGGGGATGTCATGAGCAGCACCGCCCAATCACGCAGCTTCCGCGACCTGGTGGATGACCGGGTCAACGAGGGAGTCTTCCGCGTCGACCGGGCCGTCTACACCGACGAGGCGGTCTTCGAGGCGGAGATCGAGCGCATCTTCGAGGGCGGCTGGG
>JAPPNF010000048.1 GCA_028818755.1 Deltaproteobacteria bacterium
CACCTGCCTTGCCCTTAATATGTTGAGTGAATCCAGCCTCCGGAGCCCTTGCTCCAGGGGCTTACGCCCCGCACTTACCATATCTCCGAAGTCACCATATTGGGAGTTCGTCAGCAATATCGTGAAGCACCGGAACGGGCTCGATCCGGCAACGGAGCGGGCGCTTTTCCGGGGGACCGTGGGCGAGGCGGCGGCGGTGGAGTTCTCGGCGTTCCTGAACGTCTGGCGCGAACTGCCCCATCCGAGAGCGGTCCTGAACGACCCCGGGAACGCGGACATCCCGGAGAACGCCAGCGCGCTGATGGCGCTCTGCGGCTCGCTCTACCGGCTCGCGACCGACGTCACCATCGACCCCATCGTCACCTTCGCACAGCGGCTCCGGCGGGAAGTCGGCGAATCGCTGGTGGGCGCGTGCGTGCGCCGCGACCCGGCGCTCCAGCGCTCCCCCGCCTTCATCCGCTGGGCCGCGGCCAAGACCCAGTGAACCCAGCTGCCGCCCTGAACATCTGAACGTCCCCTTGTGGACCCTCAGGTAGCCCGAGAGGAGGAACCCATGGACCTCAACCGCGACGCCATGCTGGTCAGCCTGCACATCAGCGCCTGGTCCGGCCGGCTCTACGACCGCGAGGCGAGCGACCACGTCGCCGTCCACCACGACGCCAGCGCGAGCGCCGGGCGCTACAACAAGCGCCTGCTCCCCAAGGCCGCCTTCGCCGCCCTCACCGCCACCATGAGCGAAGCGCGCACAAGGCACTACGCCAACTCGCTCCCCTGGGACGACAAGGGCTCGCGCCTGCTCACCGTGGCCAACTACGAGCGCTACATCGAGCTCATGGACGGGCTCCGCGAGCGCCTGGTGCGCCAGCGCGCCCGGTTCATCGAGGACTACGACCACTACGTCGCCCAGGCCCGGCTCGACCTGGGCAAGCTCTTCCGCATCGAGGAGTATCCGTCCAAGGAGACGCTTCAGGACAGGTTCTCCATCAGCTACCGCATCACGGCGGTGCCCGACGCCGACCACTTCATCGCCAGGCTCGCCACGGACGACACCGAGCGGGTGAAGCGCGACATCGAGCGCCACGTCGAGGAGCAGCTTCACGACGCCGTGGGCGATCTCTACCGGCGCCTGGCCGAAGCGGTCGAGCGGGTCTCGGAGCGTCTGGACGAGGACGAGAACGGCAAGCCCCTGGTGTTCCGGGACACCATGATCTCCAACATCCGGGACCTGGTGGACGTGGTTCCCCGGCTCAACATCTTCGGCGACCAGAGGCTCGCGAGCCTGTGCGAGCAGGTGAAGGACAGGATCGCGGGCGTCGAGCCGGATTCGCTCAGGCCGTCCAGGACCTTCGACCCCGCGGCCCGGGACCGGGTGAAGCGCGACGCCGACGAACTGATGGAGCAGTTCGCCGGCTACTTCTCGCGGCCGCCCCAACCGGGGCAGGAGGCCGCGTGATGTCCCCCGGCGTGCTCCGTGAATCCGCGCTCCGCGTGAGCGACTGCGTGACCGAGCTGCTGCGCAAGCAGCCCTTCTTCGGGAGCCTCGTCTTGAGGCTCCCGCTCCGGGCCGATCCCACACGCAAGACGCTCGCGACCGACGGTCAGGAGATCCGCTACTCGCCCGGCTGGGTGGCGGAGACCGACGCGCACCTCATCGAGACCGCGATGGCGCGGGTGGTGATGGCGTGCGTGCTCAAGCACCACACCCGGCGGGGGGAGCGCGACCCGGAACGCTGGCAGACGGCCTCGCAGCTCGTCACCCACGCACTGCTGCGCGATGCCGGCTTCACCCTCCCGCCCGACGCCGAAGCCTGGGAGGACCTGAGCGTGGATTTTCCTTCGATGGCAGTTTCCTACTATTTCTGAACGAGCCGTTTGGAAGTCAGTAAGATATTGATTTATTTGAGTAAATTATGATTCAAACGAGAGGGTGACAGGTTTGTGACAGGCTTGAGATTTGGCGCGAACACGTCGATTCAACACTGTTGCAACACCGATGCAGAGACTCATAACCTCATAACCCGGCGCAACCGTGTCGTTCCGCGGCGCGGAATCTTGAACCTCGGATGCCTTTGAGAGACGCGCGGGGGTCGGGTAGGAACGGCGCATTGCTGCGCCATTCCCCCCTAAGAACCGTACGTGCGAGTTTCCCCGCATACGGCTCAAGCCTCTCGTAAGCTCCCTGTGACGGGAGCCGGTGTACCATTGCTGGCCGCCTTCGCAATCCGGGTTTGTAGCCCTCGAACGTTGTGATGGAATTGAGGCCAGTCGATGCTGTGCCAATCCACCTCGCCATCGGAGGCCGCACCAGTCATTGTCATGACCGTCATTTGCCTGTCCTCCTTGCGAGGGTTCTACAAATTCTCATGCGATGAGAGACCAACCGGAAGCCTGCTCCTTTTCGGGCGGGGTGATGTTGGACCGAGCCTCAACCCCTATCCCCGCCATTACAGCGAGGCATTCGCTTTTTCCGGCATCCTTTACCCGCATTCCCATCGGCGTTCCTTGCGGTTCGCTTTGCCCCGGAGGGCGGGAATACGGGCTTACCGTGTTCCGTGTCGGTGACAAGTTGGGAGGTTGGGTGCCGACTCTTCCCCGGTGGGCTTCATGTCCTTGCTCCGGTACTCTAGAAACCAGAGACCTGCCCACGCACCGTTTTGGTTCATGCCTGTCAGCATCTTTGGCATGTTCAAACTTACGAGGTTTATCATCGGTTCACTTCCGTTCACCATACTCCCAGAGCCTAGCCCCCTGCTGCGTGATGCTCGCGGCTTGGCTTCCCCTCGCGGGGTCTGCTTCACCCTTGCGGGATCGGGGTACATTGTCGGGATGGCTTCGAACATCGCCGTTATCAGCAATGCCCGCATCCCCAGGCTACCGCCGAAGGAACGGCGGGTCTGTCATGAGGTGAGACACCTCAAGCGGAACAATCACCTGCACGACTTCACGTCGCACTCAGAGAAGTTTCACGAGGGCGACGATCAGGCCGCCTTGGGCGATCATCCCGCCGAACAGCCATTTCACAAGGTCGGCCTTCACCGCCGCGATGGTGGCGGTGGTTTCGTGTCGAAGAGCTTCGATGCCAGCCTTGGTCTCTTGTCGCAAAGCATCCATGCCGGCCTCGACCTTGGCTATGTCCGCCTTGGTTTCCTGCCGAAGGGCTTCGATGCCAGCCTTGGTCTCTTGTCGCAAGGCATCCATGCCGGCCTCGACCTTGGCTATGTCCGCCTTGGTTTCCTGCCGCGAGGATTCGATATCACCCTTGGTGGCGAGGTTGGAGTTGAGGAGGGCGACATGCTCTTCTGCGAGGGTCTCGGCCTGCTTCTCGGTGAAGCCGCTCTCAGTCAGGCGTTTGACGAAGCGATGAGTGTCGAAGGCGATAGCCTCGGTCATGTTTCGAGCATAGCAACCCCACCGGCGAAGAACAAGGAAAACCGAACAAGGAAAACCGATAGTGGTTCACTGAGCGACTATCGGAGAATCGAGCCCTCTGACTAGAGTCTCGGGGCGAGTTGAGCGTCGATTGCCTGGTCAAGGACCGCGACACCTTGCTCACCTTCTACGACTTCCCCGCGGCTCACTGGCAGCATCTAACCCTATCGAGTCGACCTTCGCCACATTTGGCCACGAACGGTGACGATCCGGAACTGCCTGAGCGTCAGGACCGGCTTGAGCTTGGTGCACCAACTGGCCATGAGCGCCAGAAACGCTGGCTACGACTCCGAGGGTTCGGTCGGCTCGCTGACCTCGTCGTCAAAGTCAAGTTCGTCGATTGCATCGATGAAAAGGAAACCGCAGGAAGGCCGCCTGATTCAACTCGCCATACACCAGACTTGACGGTAGCTCTGGCGCATGAACTCTGGATCAGATAGGTAGTAGGTTCGGACAGCTCGGAACCCGAGAAATTCTGTGTCCGGTCGTTCTTCGCGATTGATACCGACAGTTTGGAATATGCGGAATATGCCCTTTCCCTTGACAGCAGCGGTTGAAAGGACTACCGTTTTTCTCTGTCTGTAAAGTGCAATTTAATGCAACAGGAAGTCTCCGCTGGTGTCGGGTACGGACAGGAGCACCTTTCCGACCTGTCGCCGAGTCCGGCTATACCGCTAACGGACGCGACTCGGAAGCGAGGCCTTTTGTTTTGGCTTTAAGCATTTTATGCATGTGGGGAGTCTCTCAGCAATGGGTTTGCAAATTTTCCGTATTGCCGCAATAGGTATACTTACGTTTCTTGTGATGACTGTGATCTCTTGGGCGATTGACTGTGAAGGGAATGCCTGCAAGGACACTCTTTTTCGGATTATTTCAAAACCACCAAGGGTAGAAATTTGGAACAGGAACCGCGATAAGCCAATCAAAGTCTGTTATGGGACAGATTCCACGGGCATTGGCTGTTTCGCGGGTGGAGTAGTCAGTTGTCGAGAGGTATGGCCGGAAGAAAAGAAAACATTCGATATGGGTGATTCTGTATTCACTCGTGGACATAAGGGTGTGTGTCCTCCTATCTCGGCGAACTACGATTAGTGTGAGGTGCCCCTCAACGTCGCTTGGCCAAGCCAGAACTAAGAACGAAGATCGGCCAAGACTAACAGCCAATTCGCGGCCGTGATCCAATTTCCGCTCTCGGAGGCTCGGATCGTAGTCCGATCCTTCGTTGTCAGCGGTAGAACTTCACGTAGAAGCACATCTCCTAGGTTTCGACCTCGTGTGGCACCTGCGGCTCGACTCGTAGCGGTTGGGAGAATGACGCTGTGGAGCTCCCTCTCTCCTCAACGGACCGCGTGGTGGACGTGCAAGGGTACACCGGGACTGGGAAGACGACGATGCTTGAGCGGATTCGGTATCTCAGTGGGAGCGCCGGCTACCGAGTGAAGGAGCTTGCGCCGTCCGCCTCGGCGGCGCGTACCTTGGGTCAGAAATGCGGAGCGAGACCCTGCAACACTACCGGACCCGTCATTCGGGAATCGTGGAGGGCCGGGCCACGCCCCGAAGTCTTCGGGAACTGCGCACAGCGCCGGCCAGAACGGTGTTGGTAGTGGGTGAGTCCTCGCTGGCGTTCAGCCAGCATATGAAGCGCCGTGCTCCTGCGGTCTGGTAGTGCGCCCTCACCTCGACACCGTTGTCCTCGATCTGGAGACACACATCCCGGCCGGTCTCGACCGCAGGCTCGAAGCGCGACAGCGCGCAGCCTTCGTCGATGACGAGGATGTGCCGCTGGCGCGTGACGGTCCAGCGTCGCCACGTGGCGATAGGCCGCCACTCCGCGGATTCGCGTCTTGTTCTTGTCCCGGAAAGCCCTCCAATGTCGGCATCATAGACCGACACGGACACCACAAGAACGCGCCCTTTGTAAGAGGCGCGGTCGAGCGGGAGCGGTGACGCGTGTCGCCCCGGCAGACATCGGCTTGTTTGTTCCTCCCGCTTCCCTTGACGCGGGGAAGCCGCACGACGGCCCGGGAAGCCCTTCTGGACCGGAATGCCGTTAGGGTAGCCTCTCGATCTCCCTCCGAAACTTCTTAGCGATTTTCAGAAATCCGTCACTCGTTGGGTGGACCTCATCATTCCAATCCATCTGGAACTCCGCGTTGCAAGGGTTTGCTTCAGTGTAATTCTCCTCGGGATTGTCCCTGCATACGAGACTATTGCTCAGACAATCCCGTAGATCAATGTATTTGACATGATTTAAGTTCCTCTTCTTGGGGAGATTGAAGAGCATTTGGTTAAACAGATCCATGAGGTCAACAAGGGCGTTCGTATTGGCCTGGAGATTCATTTGATTCTTGTTCCGGAAATGCTTATAGAGCCACACCCACGGGTAGAAAGTTGGTTGATTGTTTGGAACGACGTATCCGTACCCGTGGATCAGAATAGGAATCTCGGCTTTGTGGTGCTTTTTGCAGGTCTTAGTGACGGAGCGTAACCACTGCTCATACTGCTTTTCTATGCGCTTCACTACTGCCTTCGCCTTATGCATTTTGATGATAGGTTTTCCATATCCACCCTTATTCAACATTTGCGGCAAACACCCAAGCACGTCGTTGCCACCTCCCGACAAAAGGATCGCTTTCGGTCTCTTGTTCTTTTTGATTTTTTTCTTGATCGCACCGGTGTGCTTCACCATGTCGTGAAGCAAGCGGCCACGGACAGCCACGGACTCGACGTCGTAGCCAAATGATCTCAACTGATTAATGATGTCAAAAGGGTAGAGGAAAACATCTGGCAGAGCGAACCAGGAATCCCCTTCCGCGATCAGCAACGTGTTCTTTGCCATGGCTTGTCTCCTCTCTGAGGGCGGACAGCTTACAGGGTGCTAGAATTTCCGCCAGCTTCCAGACTTCTTCGGCGCTTCCGGATTCCGTATGGTTAGCGCTTCCGCCGAAGGGTGGCGCAGGCCCCGCTTTGGCCGTCTTTGGCGCCTGCAAAGGGCTGCCCCGGGCACCTTCACCGCTACGAAAGGACCCGACTTGCCTCACTCGGCCGGCCCATGTAGTGCCGGGATTGCTCGCCAGTACGCAGCCGCCGTGTCGGACGTATGATACGGGCAATCTATCCCGATAGTGTACGACACTTGGTGGGGGGTCTCAACGTTTCAACGAGTAACAACCCGGACCGATGGTTGAAGAGTTCAACGTCAATTGCCGCCACGCGGCGACAGGGCTGCAAGTCCGTGGATTCGCGTCTTGTTCTCGTCCCGGAAAGCCTCTATTTGGGCATCATGGACCGTCACGAACACCGCAGGAACGCGCCGTTTGAGGGGCTCAGTAGATGGTAGCCTCCATCGGCGTGGTGGCCTCGCCGTCCCAGGGCGTGAGCTACTATCAGCGCGACGGGTACTACGCCAAAGACGATCCGGCGCACCTCGAGGCGAGCGCCTGGATGGGCAAGGGGGCGGAGGCGCTGGGCCTTGCCGGCCCGGTCGATCCCGACGCGTTCCAGGCGATACTCGAAGGCAAGGTGCCGGACGGCCCGCATCTGGGCAGGCGCGGCAAGGACGGAGAGATCGAGCACCGCCCGGGCCGGGACGTAACCATGTCAGCTCCCAAGTCGGTGTCGCTGGTGGCGATGATCGGCGGCGACGAGCGGATCGTGGAAGCGCACGACCGGGCGGTGCGTACGACGCTGGGCTGGGTCGAGAAGAACGCCGTGCTCACCCGGATGCAGGACGGGACTACCGGAGCGATGGTCCACGCCGGCGGCCAGAAGACGGTGGCTGCCACTTTCAGGCACGACACTTCCAGGAACCTTGACCCCCAACTCCATACTCACTGCGTCATCGCCAACATGGTGCAAGGCGCGGACAGCCGCTGGCGCACCATGGTGAACGACGGGCTCTATCGTCAGCAGAAGGCGATCAGCGCGATCTACCGGGCGGAGCTGGCCGAGGGCGTCGCGCGTCTCGGCTACGAGCTGGAGCGCACCCATGGGGACGGGCGCTTCGAGATCTCGGGGATACCGCGCGAGGTGATCGAGGCCTTTTCCACCCGCCGGGCGGAGATCGAGGCGGCGATGAAGGAGCGGGGCTTCGACGACCCTTCCGACAACAAGCGCCTGGCGGACCGCGCGGCGCTGATGACGCGTGCGGCCAAGCGCGACGTGGACAAAGGAGAGTTGCGCCAGGTCTGGAACCGCCAGGCGCAATCGCTCGGGTTCTCGCCCGAGGCGATCATGAACAAGGCCGCGGAACGCGAGCCGGAGACCTCCACCTGGGCGCCGGCAAGCCGGGAGGCGCTGCTTTCGGGCGAGGAGTACTTCGTGACCGGCGCCGTGGACTGGGCGGTGGAGCACCTCTCGGAGCGCCAGGCGGTGTTCTCCCATGCGGACCTTCTGGCTGCAGCGCTCTCCCAGGAGCCGGGCTCGGTCACGTTGCGGGAAACGGAATGGGCCATCGAGGCGCTGGAGCGGGACGGCAAGCTTCACGGAGCCATCGGCCCGGAGCACGGCAGGCACTGGGCGACCGAGGCGGCGGTGGCGCGGGAATGGGAGACGGTGGAGCGGATGCGGGAGGGCCAGGACGCGGGCGAGCGGCTGATGCGCGGCTGGGTGGCGACGACGAAACTCCACCGGGGCCGGCTCAACGAGGGTCAGAAGGAGGCTGTGAAGCTCCTCCTTTCCTCAACGGATCGGGTGGTGGGTGTGCAAGGGTACGCCGGGACCGGGAAGACGACGATGCTCGACCGGTTCCGATCCCTTGCGGAGAGCGCCGGCTACCGGGTGAAGGGGCTTGCGCCGTCCGCCTCGGCGGCGCGAACCTTGGGCCGGGAATCGGGAATACGGAGCGAGACCCTGCAACGCTACCTGACCCGTCATGCGGGAATCGTGGAGGGCCGGGCAACTCCCCGGAGTCTCCGGGAGCTTCGCGCGGCTCAAGCCAGGACGGTGCTAGTGGTGGACGAGTCCTCTCTGGCGTCCAGCGAGCAGATGAGGGGCCTGCTCCGCATCGCAACAGCGCTCCGGTTGCCGCGCGTGGTGCTGGTCGGGGACGAGAAGCAGCTCGACGGGGTGGAGGCTGGGAAGCCCTTCGCGCAGTTGAAGGCCGCGGGGATGGCCACGGCCGCGGTGGATGAGATCGTGCGCCAGCGCGACGTCGATCTCAAGGAAGCGGTGCGGGCGAGCCTGGCAGGGGAAGTGAGGATCGCCTTCGAAAAGCTTGGAGACAGGATAACGCGGGTGGAACCGGAGCATCTCGGCCGGGATGCGGCCGAGCGCTGGCTCGCATTGTCACCGGAGAAGCGCAAGACCGCGGGGGTGATCGCGCCGACGAGGGCGCTACGTGACGCGATCAACGAGACGATACGGGAAAGACTTCTCGCCGAAGGCGCGGTCCACGGCTCGGCGCACGAGGTTCGGAAGCTCGTTTCGCGCGGTCTCACCCGCGCCGAGATGACCCGATCAGGCAACTACGAAATCGGGGACACGGTAATTTTCAACCGCTGCTACAAGACCCTCGGCGTCGAGAAGAACGATGCACGCCAAGTCGCGCGGGTCGATGCCGGGGGCTCCCGGGTGCATCTCCGCGACGATCGCGGCAACCTGGTCGAGTGGAATCCTGTCCGGATCGCAGCGGCCAAGGGCGGGGTCGAGGTGTTCCGAAGCGAGACCATGGAGCTTCGGAGCGGCGACCGTATCCGGTTCACGCGCAACGATCCATCCTCCGATCTCACCAACGGACAGGTTGCCGAGGTGGAATCCCTGGACAAGGACGGCGTCCGCTTCCGTCTGGAGGACGGAACGCAGACGAAACTCGGCGGCAAGGATGCCCAACTGGGTCACATCGACCATGCCTGGGCGTCCACGATCCACTCCTTTCAGGGCCGGACGGTGGACCGGATCATTGCAGCAATGCCCGCCGGGAACCGCGAGCTGGTCAACCAGAAGTCCTTCTATGTTGCCATAAGCCGGGCGCGGGACGCGGCCGAACTCGTCACGGACGATCCCGAACGGCTCGCCGATCAGTTGCAGTGGGCTACCGGGGAGCGGGTCGCGGCGCTCGATGCCGTGGCCCCGGAAGCCGAACCGGACCTCCGAAAGGACCACCAGTTGACTTTCGACCTGGAAGTCGGGGAGGCTGAAAGCCCGAACGAGGTCGTGGAACACGCGCCCGAGGTAGACCGGGATAGCGACCGAACCGATGCGCGCGAGGGTTGGACCGATCAGGAAATGGAACGGGACGGCGACTCGCAGGACTCCGTTCCCCAGTCCGAAGGGGAAAACATGCCGGCGCCCGAGGAAATATTGCGCGAGTTGGATCTCGATCTGTAAGCACCCTCCCTCCTTCCGGCCACGTCCACAGCTCATTTCTCAGCGAGAACCATCCGGATTGCGGACACGGCTTCGTCTAGGACCTGCCCAAAGACGGGTCTGCGGCGGTCTCCGCCATCATGGGCCTGCGCGGGTCTGTCACGAGCGCGGACCGGTGCTCTGGGGAACCAGCATGGCATCTGCCATACTCCTGTCCGCACATGCGCACCTTGGGAAACACCGAATCCTTGGGAAAGACCGATGGCGCGGACGTTCCACGGTACCATCGTGTGGCACTTGTAATACGGGCTAACCCCTTGAGTTCCCGAGCTATGTCTGAAGCAGACACGGCGCTGGTACAGCTCGGTGTCAGCTTTCCCAAGACCATCCATAGCGTCCCTGTCGTCCTCTGAGCATGGATGGGCAGCGAGGGCACCGTCCGGCAGGGCCTGCAGCCTGCTGCGTGGCGTGTGGAAGAATACCGGCTCCGCCGTAGAGACGGAACCGCATGGCGAGACATCAGTGATGGGGAGACAAAAGGCGCGCAATATCAACGGGTTAGCCCGAGCGGCGCTTGAGCGGCAGAGGGAGATCAAAGCATGCAGAACTGAAGCAGCGGATCAGGTGCGGTTCACGAGACGTCCAGGTAGAGATGCATGCGTGGCGGCGCGAGCGCGGGTCTGGCGGCGAAGATTCCCTGGGGAATCACGCGGTTCCCGAGAGAACCAGGGGCGGTTCCCGGGAGAACCACCGCGTATGACGATATGCCTTATCTTTCTGTTTTTTTGGCGGTTTTCCGTGTTACACGCCCGTTCCACGGGCATCCTACGATCCGACTACAACTCTTTATACTAGGGTTACAGCAGCCTGGACCGGGACATGGCCGGCAGCGGCCGGAGCACGCGGCGAAGCGGACGCAAGGCATTCGGGACTATATGGCCGCCGGGCATCATGAGCATACGGAAATTGGCGTCCGCGGCGGGGCCAAGGCTGCACCGGCCAAAACAACCTCAACAAGCTCGCTGCCCGCCTTGCCGTGGCTCAAGCCCGCGAGAGCCCGTGTCTCGCTTCCGCCGGCGAGGAATACGGCCAACGGGGAACTTGACACTGACACCGGGCGGCGCTTGAGCGTTGGAACTCCGCGCACTTGCAAGAACACTTCCCGAACCGTCGTGCGGCTTCCTGGCCGGCGCCAAGGAAACGGATGGAACAAGGCTCTGCCCGCCGGAGCGACACGCGCCACGACACTCACTCGACCGTTGGTGTCGGCGGCGGTGTCAGATGTGCCGGACATTCCAGAAGTCGCCGGTGAACAGCGTGCTGAGGTCATGCCGCGACGCTGTGGGGCGTGGACCTTGCCGACAGGAAGGGAACATGGGCGTTGGAGCGGGGCACTGGATGGGATGCAGTGCGAGCCATGGACCGGCGCAAGCTGGCCGGGAGGGGAGTTGGCAGAGTGACCATCCCTGTGTAAGACTGCCCGTCGCGGTGCACGGACGCCACCGCGGTTATCCGCGAACGCGGGCGACACAAGCGTGAAAGATGGCAAGACCTCCGTTGGGGGAAGATTGGGTGCCTGCGGCGGTGGCCATGTGCTTGGTGGGGTGAGACCCGAGGTGGGAACACCGCGGCCTTCCCGGGCCGACTCCCGTCAGGGTGCCGTTGCGCGGAAGGGGGAATCGGGATGAAGTCTTCTGGGCTTTTGTTCGTCCTGCTCGTCCTGCTCATGCAGGGCGGGGCTTTGGCCCGTACGAGCCTCGTCCTCGAAAGCTGGAGAGAAGACGACCGCACCGTCTGGCAGGAGAAGTTGATACCGGTCTTCGAGGCAGCCCACCCGGAAATAGAGGTGCGGTTCAGGCCGACGGCACCCGCCGGCTATGATGCCGCCTTGACCGCCCGGCTTGAGGCGGGCACGGCGGGTGACCTGATTACGTGTCGTCCGTTCGATGCGTCCCTGGCCCTGTACGAGGCCGGGCGCCTCGCCGGCCTCGACGATCTGCCTGGTTTGGCCAGTTTCTCGAGTGCCGCAAAATCGGCCTGGCAGACGGATGACGGGTCGGCGACCTTCTGTGTGCCGGTGGCATCGGTGATCCACGGGTTTCTCTACAACCGAGACGCGTTCCGTAAGCTCGGTCTTGATCCACCCGAAACGGAAGCCGCGTTCTTCGCGGCGCTTGAAAGGATCAGGGAAGACGGCGCCTGGATACCGATGGCCATGGGCGTTCGCGACCGCTGGGAGGCCGCCACCATGGGCTACAACAATATCGGACCGACCTACTGGAAGGGCGGGGAAGGCCGCCGCGCACTGGTCGCCGGCCGGCAGAAACTGACCGACGAGCCCTGGGTTGCCCCCTACCGGACTCTGGCCCGGTGGCGCCGTTACTTGGGCGAGGGCTACGAGACGCGCAGCTACCGGGACAGCCAGGACCTCTTCACCCAGGGCCGCGCCGCGGTCTACCCCGCCGGGAGCTGGGAAATCGCCGGCTTCAACTCCCGCGCCGGGTTCGCCATGGGCGCTTTCAGGCCGCCCGTGCGGGAGGCCGGCGACGACTGTCATATTTCCGACCACATCGACATCGCCATCGGTCTGAATGCCGCCAGCCCCAGTGCGGACGCGGCGCGAGCCTTCCTGAACTGGGTCGGCTCGGCGGTATTCGCTTCCCTCTACGCCAACGCGCTGCCCGGATTCTACCCGCTGTCGGATCATCCCGTGAGGATAGACGACCCGCTGGCCCGCGCGTTTCTGTCCTGGCGTAGCGACTGCCGTTCGACCATCCGTTCCACGTCCCGGATACTGTCTCGCGGTACACCGAATCTGGAACGGGAGACCTGGGATGCGTCGGTCGATGCGATCACCGGGGCGGCGACCGCCGAGGAACTCGGCGCCCGGTTGCAGAAAGGGCTGGCAGGCTGGTACGCGCCGCAACGATGAACCAGGAACGGGAGGAAAACGCGTCGCCGCGCCCGCCGTGCGTTGGGAATGAGGAACATCCACTGCGCGCGCGGTCATCCTCCGACGGGCGGTTTGCGCCGACCGCGTGATACAGCGGTCGAAGCAGTCCCGGATGATCCCTTCCGCAGGGCTGCACACGAGCTGGCTCGGGCCAACAAGGCATTGCAGGCGGCAGGCGACAAGGCGGCGACCACGATCACCACGGCCGTGGGCCACCTCCAGCGCGAAAGCGTATCGCCACAACAGTTTGAACCCCGCCTCGCGGCTCGCGTTGGGACGGAACGACGCCGATAATAAGGCGGCTCTGCCGTTAGAGGACGCGGGACGGCTGCGATGGGTTCAGTGCGGAAATTAGTGATGCTGACGGACCCTCTTGCTGCCGACTATGCCGGCAGGTCGTGAGAGAGTGCCGTTGTTTCCTACCTTCGGGGGGTCCTTCTCGTGGAGTCATCCAAACCACTGTGATATACATCCTTCGGTGGGATCATCGCTGGACTGCGGAGGAAGGATGCCAAGGCTCATACTCGGCCATACAACTGACGACAGCATCAAAATCTGGGTGCGTGGCACCAAGCGTTGGCCCGTCGCTTTCGTCTCGGTGCTGGACGAACAAGGCAAACCCGCAGGGGTCGGACAAGCGGCCCTTCAGCTGAATGAAGACAATTTCTTTACAGGGGTGGTCAAGTGGTGCGGTTTGAGGGCAGACCAACGGTATAAGGTCAAGGTTGCATTTGGCAAGACGATCAACACTTCACCCGAGAATCGAATTCGAGAACGCTATACTAACGGGCACTTCTCTACGTTTCCCCTTGCCGCGACAAGAGAACCGTTCACCTTCTTGTTTGGCAGCTGCAACCTGCACTCGATGGGACTACTTGAGTGGTGGCTCAGAAACGATGAGGCATGGAAACGAGTATCACAGGTCGGCAAAGAGACGCACGCTCGTTTCATGTTGCATTGTGGCGATCAGATCTACGCGGACATCCCATGGTGGCCCAGTGCGAGCGTTGATCATTACCGCAAAAAGTACATAGATGCTTGGGAAGACTGTGTCCCCGCTCAGGCTGTACTCACGGAGATGCCGCACTACATGATTCTCGACGACCACGAGATCACTGACGACTTTGATCGGTCCACCTCAGCCGCGGCCGGCAATGGACTCCTCAACGCAGCGTTAAAGGCCTATTGGGAGTTTCAGGACCAACACAACCCTGACACTCCCGGTTTACCGCGTCGTTACTACTACGACTTCCGTTGTGGTAGCGCACGTTTCTTTGTCATGGACACGAGGTTTCGCCGTGAGTCCAAATCGAAGCAAATGATTGATATCGCGCAGATGTCGAAGCTGAAACAGTGGCTCACTTCGGATCGAGACGACCTCAAGTTTGTAGTTACGAGCGTACCTTTCGTCGGACATGTCAGGTCGAAAAGAGACCGGCAAGACAAATGGTCCGGTCGCGCGTACCGGTCCCAGCGGGAAGAAGTTCTCGGGCACATCTTCAAGCACGACGTAAAGGGTGTCGTCTTTCTCACTGGCGATATGCATGCCTCCTATTGCGCAAAGATGGATATCAGCGACGGCACGAGGCAGGTAAGTGTCCACGAACTGATGTCGAGCCCCATTAATCAATTCACGCCGGATTCCTCGCTAGCAGAGCTGTTCGAGTCGCCGAAGACACTTACTCGCGGGAACGGCATTACGATGACGAGCACCATCGATCCGAACTCTTACTATAATCACTCCAACATCATGACAGTTACCGTTGATGATAGGCAAGTGTCCTACGCGATCCATCGGACCACATGGGTAGAGACGGGGCCGAGTGGCGCATTCACACCCTAAGGGGATCGGTGTTGGGATAGTGGCGATATACGTCACGTCCGGTGGTTTTTGAGAAGATATCCGTGAGCGAACATGCGCAGCTCGCCACCGCATGGGTCGCAGCCTTCGCCGCCGGTTGTCCCCGGTACGGGAACAGGTCTCGCGCTGAACGTTCAAAGACTTCGAGCGTCTCTCGCCTTTCGCGCAGAATCGGGTAGTGGGACCCTTCTCGGACATATGTCAACCCAGCCGCCTCCCGCGTGTCACGCATAAGGTGCTCGCAGGGCCGCGCCGCGTAGGCGTCGGCCTGTGCAGGTCCGAACCGCTCAATGGTGTAATCGAATATGTCGGCGAGCCGGGCAAGTGCAACTGGCGCGTATACAACGGTCTTCATCTATTGCGGTGCCGCGTTTGTTTTGCCTCGTGGAAAAGGCCTCCGAGAACGTCCGAGGGATCGCCGCTCCGACCTTCACTCCCTGGTCGAGTTGATCGAGGCCTACACCAATCCGAGCCCGGATCTCGGTCAACTGATCAGCGTATTTCCTGCGCTGCAGCTCACACAAACCGTCCCGGACCATTTCGCTGGCGTCGTTGTAGGCAGCGGTAGCGATCAGCTCATCGACGAATCGCGCAAGCTGGCGCGTAAGGGCAACGTTTCGTGCATGAATTGCGGGCATGTTTGCCTCCGTGCTGATGGCGGCAAGCCTAACACGGGTGGCAAGAAAAGACACACACACTCTCTCTCTGCCGTGTGCCCTGTCGCCATTCCCGTGCCGCCGACCCTTCGGTTACCGATCCCTTCACCCTACCCCAACCCTCCTTATCCAGGTCTCATCGGCGCCGCTCCCACTCCGTGAAGCTTGCCGGGAATCCTTTCCATGCCTTGACCCTATATCCCCATCGTGACATAAGAAAACAGCTTGTGCCGGAACTCTTCATTCAGAGACCGCATGTGAACAAGGAGGGCAAACCATGGCCACCCTGCAACCCCGTGCCGAAGATTCCGCGCAACGGAGCCAGCGCGCACCCAGCCGACGCTTCATCGCTAGTGGCGTCATATGCATCGCCGTAATGCTCGCCCTTGTGTCGACAAACGCAACGGCGAACGAACGATGTCTCATCCCCACCCCTGAGGACTCCGATTCGTATCCTGCGTACAAGGTAACCGTTGAATGGATCGAGCGATGCCTTTCGGTTGGTGCAAATTTCGAGGCGAAGACCGACCGTTACGTCGAAAGCGGCCTAAAGGAAGCGACGGCGCTACACCTCGCGGCCCGTCTGCACCCGGACCGTGCCATCGTTGAGTACCTGGTGCGAGCCGGGGCCGATGTGCACGCGAGAACGGCGGACGGGCGAACACCGCTCCATCTTGCCGTTAACCGGGCTCCCTCAGATCCGGAGATGCTTCGGTTCCTGCTCGACGCCGGCGTGAACGTCAACGCACGCGACAACTACGGAAACACCCCGCTGATGAATGCGGCCAGCCGAGACGACGCCGCGCGCTTGCTTCGACTTCTGCTCGATGCTGGCGCGAACGTACACGCTCGCGACGATTCTCGCTCGACCGCGCTTCACCGGGCTGCGCATTCTTCTGGACCCGAGGCCATACGCGCCTTGCTCGAAGCAGGGCCCCTAGCGAACGTACGCAATGGCAATGGGGCAACTCCGCTCGGTCTCGCGGCGAGATTCAACGAGCCGCAGGTGGTTGATCTCCTGCTGGACCACGGAGCCGGTCCGTCGATGCCGGACAAGGAAGGGAGGTTCGCGTGGGACCACGCACGGTTGCGGATGGCATTCACCGGGACGACGACCCTGAAGCGCCTTCGTCCATCGGATGTTAGCGGCGGCTGCGACCTGTTCGAGCCACATACAATCGCCACGATTACGGTCGCCCGGCTCCGAACGTGCCTTTCCAACGGACACGACGCGAAGAGAACCGATCCGCTCAGGCGATCGGCGCTCCACCATGCCGCGATCTGGAACGAAAACGACGCGGTGATCGAAACACTCATCAACGCAGGCGCCGATCCGGGAGCGAAAAGTAGGTCTGGACGCACACCCCTGCACTACGCTGCGATATGGAACCCAAATACGGAGGTCCTTCGTCGTTTGCTGGCGCACGGCGCGCGACGCGACGCGACCGACGGCAAAGGTAGGACAGCACTGCACTATGCCGCTCTGCGGAATATCAACCCCGAAGTCGCGGAAATCTTGCTGCGCGCCGGAGCTGATCCCCAAAAGGGCTATTTGGCACAACCCGACCTCGTGAAATGGGACCGCGACCGTGAAGTCGCACACTCACACCACAGAGCCTATCTCGAAGACTTTATTATGCCCATCCGTAAGAATATTTGCCAGCTTGCCAAGAAAAATGACTTCTACAACCTCGAAGAGTTCCTCAAGAACGTTGGGACGCGTTATTTTGGCAAGGAAATCGCCTTTAAAGAAGCCTACCCTTACATCTACTGCCGGAAAATGATGGTCGGCAATCTCGACCTCATCAGGATGCCTTTAGAATACCCGCACCTTAAAAGTTTTGGGTTCGACATCTTTTTTCATTTTGCGGAAGTGATCTCCGAGAGGGGCTACTTGGAGAAGATACTGAGCTGCAAAAGAGAACTTGGCTACGGGTGCCTCGACATCTTCGAGCACTTCGAGAAGAACCGGAAGAGTCGCCTCGATGACGCAATCGTTACTCGTCAATATGACGTCTTCAGGGCTGTGTTTGAGAAGTATGAATTCAAGCGGATACGAGACCTCAAGTTTTGCCGGGAAGTTCTAGACGAACCTCTCCACTGTCAGTAGGAACCCCGT
>JAPPNF010000182.1 GCA_028818755.1 Deltaproteobacteria bacterium
CGCCCTTCCCCAACTCCTTCACCCCCTTCTCCAACTCCTTAAAGATGTTACCACCCCCCACTGTGCCGACACTACACAACAGAAAGCCCAACACAATGGAGAGGAGCCACAGTTTCCCGGCAACTCGCCGGTACCAGTTCGTTTCTGAGCGTTTGGTTGTCATCCTTCAATCTCCCCCACAGTGGTGCTATCTGAACCGCCCCGTGTTTACCGGAGACGGAATTGTTTGAATCAGGCCACCATGGCCGACTCTTCGCACTGCCGATCGTACGCCTCTTCGAGTTCTGCCGACGGCACGTAGCCGATCCCTTCGAGGAGTCGACGGTGGTTGAACCAGTCGACCCATTCGAGGGTGGCGAACTCGACCGCTTCGAGGTGGCGCCAAGGGCCGCGTTGACGAATCACCTCGGTAGAGTCTCCGGTAAACCCGGGGCGGTTCAACACCTACTACTGCGTCCTTACCGAGAAGGGGCGAGCAAACCCCTTCGCACGCAAGTGCTTGGAGTTCTTCGACCACTCGGTTGGCGGCAATAGCCGAACCGCAAGACCCTCCGGCCGACCGGCGGGACGCCGTGATGGTGCCGAGTGACGCCCGCTCACAGTGCCAGTGGTCGCCGCTCCGGACGTTCAGGACTTGTGAGGTGGTCCCACATTGTAGGACAGATGGGCGGCAGAAATAAGGTGTATTCCAGGTAGTGGGTCATGCCGCCAGGGTCCTGTTTAACATGTGCTGCTGTTCGGGTAGAGCCGGCAGAGAGGCAGGCGAGCTGCGGCGCTGGGCCGGCCTCTGAGTCAGCATTCCCTGTTCGTAGGCCTCGGCTGGGGTGGAGCCCCCCAAGGCAGAATGTGGCCTGTCCTGATCATAAAAGGCGAACCAGCTTGAGATCAGGCGTTGGGCCGCGAAACCGTCGGAGATCTACGGCCTCGTACTTGAGCGAGCGCCACAGGCGCTCGATGAAGATGTTGTCCATGCACCGGCCCCTGCCGTCCATGGAGATGGCGACGCCAGAGTCCTTGAGCACGGAGGTGAACTCCAGACTGGTGAACTGGCTGCCCTGGTCTGAGTTGAAGATCTCGGGGCGGCCGTAGCGCTGGAGGGCTTCTGAGAGGGCGTCGGTGCAGAAACGTGCATCAAGGGTGTTCGACAGCCTCCAGGAGAGCACCCGGCGGGTGGCCCAGTCCATGACCGCCACCAGGTACAGGAAGCCCTTCTGGACGGGGATATACGTGATGTCCGCGCACCACACGTGATTGGGCCGCTTGATGGCGAGCCCCTTGAGCCGATAGGGGTAGACCCGGTGCTCGGGGTGCGGCCGGGTGGTCCGCGGCGCCTGGTAGATGGCCTCAAGCCCCATCAAGCGCATCAGACGGCGTACCCGGTGACGACCCACCAAGACGCCTTCCCGCCACAGATGACGGACCATCTGGCGGCTGCCGTAGAAGGGGTACTCCAGGAACAGCTTGTCGATCCGGCGCATCAGCGCCAGATTCTCTGCGCTCTCACCCTTGGGCCTGTGGTACACCGAGGATCGGCTCACTCGAAGCAGCCGGCATTGACGGCTCAAGCTGAGTTTGGGATGGCCGGGCTCCAGCATCCCCCGGCGCTTCTCCCGGCTCACCACTTGAGCCCTTTGGCCAAAAATCCCGCTCCACCGTCAACTCCCCGATCTTCGCGTGCAGGTCCCGTACCTCCGCCTCGTGGTCGCCCCTCGCCCGCTCCGCCCCCTTCGTGAACACCTCCTTCATCCCCTCCACCGCTCGCTGCTTCCACGTGCTCACCTGGTTCGGGTGGATCTTGTGCCGCGCGGCGATCTCCTGGATCGTCTTGTCCCCACGTAGCGCCTCCAGCGCCACCTTCGCCTTGAAGTCTCCGCTGAACCGTCGCCTCGTGCTCATCGCGTATCCCTCCTTCTCTCGGTGGAATACACCTTAGCAACCTGTCCGTTTTTCCGGGACCACCTCATTGAACTTGCCGGAACCAACCGGTGATGATGAAAAACAGCGCCTCATTGGTAGACTTGACGCCAACACGGGGCTCAGCCGCTACTGTGGTGGGCCGAATCAGCGAGGCCCCTGCGAACGGGGAATCCATTGGTGGTCCTATTCGATCAATGCCTCGATTACTCCGACAAAAGATGGTCGGGCTAGCTCTCGGAAAATCGAGACGTATGGCGGAGCGGTTGAAACGCGCTGCGTTGTCCTTCGCACGGAACAGGTTCACGGTTCCCTTCTGGTTACCGTATGCCTTCAACCAGAAATCTATCTCCACTCGTCGGCACGAAGTCAGTTGTCTGCCTTCCTGTAGCACGTAACGCCTGCAATGTTTCATCAAAACGACTTGCCGAACCGAATGACACACAGTATGAACCGGCCGGTACTTCGTACCCTCGTATCAAAACAGGTGACAGGCTACCTTCCGCTCGGGTGCCACCTCCTGGAGCGCCGGCTCCTCTTCCGCGCAGCGGGGCATGGCCAGCGGGCAGCGCGGGTGGAAATGGCAGCCCGAGGGCGGGTCCATGGGGTCGGGGACCTCCCCCGCTACCACCACCTCATCCGACTCCTGTCCCTTGCGGACCGGCAAGGCCGCCGCGATCAGCGCCTTGGTGTACGGGTGCAGGGGTTCGGCGTACAGCGCATCGGACCTGGCTTCCTCGACGATCCGCCCGAGATACATGACCGCCACCCGGTGGCTCAGGTGGCGGGACACCGCGAGGTCGTGGGTGATGAGCAGATAACTCAGGCCGTGCTGGTCCTGGAGGTCCTTCATCAGGTTGATGATCTGGCTGCGGATGGAGGCGTCGAGAGAGGCCACGGGCTCGTCCAGCACGATCAGGCGGGAATGGGTCGCCAGGGCCCGCGCCAGGGCGATGCGCTGGCGTTGACCGCCGCTGAACTCGTGGGGGTAGAGCCGGGCGAAGGCGGCGTCCAGGTTGACGTCCTTCAGTACCTCCGCGACCCGTTCGCGCACTGCCTTGCGGGGAAGCCCGGCGTTCACCTCCAGCGGCTCGCCGACGATGTCGCCTACCCGCATCCTCGGGTTGAGGGAGCTTTGCGGGTCCTGGAACACCGCCTGCACGGTGCTGCGGTAGCGTTGCAGGTCGTCGCCCGACATCTCCTGCAGGTTGACTCCCTCGTAGAGCATCTCGCCGCTGGTGGGGCGCTCCAGCAACAACACCATCTTGGCCGTGGTGCTTTTGCCGCAGCCTGACTCCCCCACCAGTCCCAGGGTCTCGCCACTGTCGATGTGGAAACTCACGTCCTCGACGGCGTGGATCCAGCCCACGTTGCCGCCGAAGATCAACCCCTTGGTAACGGGGAAACGCTTACTGACGTTCCTGGCTTCCAGCAGCGCGGGATTCATGCTCGTCCTTCTCGTGCAACCAGCAGGAGACGGCGTGGTCCGCACCGAGTCTGGTCACCGGCGGGGACTCCGACCCGCAGATATCCATGGCCCTGGGACAACGTGGAGCGAACGCGCAGCCCGGGGGCAGATCGTAGACCAGCGGCGGGCTTCCCTCGATGGACGGGAAGCGGTGGACCTTGCGGTCCATGCGCGGAACGGATTGCAGCAACGCTTCGGTATAGGGGTGCGCGGGGCGTTCGAACAGCGCCTCCACGGTCAACTGCTCCACGATCTTGCCGGCGTACATGACCGCCACCCGGTCGCAGATCCTCGCCAAGGTGGCAAGGTCATGTGTGATGTAGATGATGGACAGATTCGATTCCCTCTGGAGCTCCTTCAGGAGCCGCAGGTACTGCGCCTGGATGGTAACGTCCAGCGAGGTAGTGGGCTCGTCGGCGATGAGGACCTTGGGGCCGGCCGCGATGGCGGTGGCCCCCACCACCCGCTGGCGCATGCCGCCGCTGAACTGGTGCGGATAGTCTCTCAACCGCGACTCCGGCGCGGGTATGCGCACCAGGCTCAGCAGCTTCGAAACCCGCTCCCAGAGGCCGGAGCGCGGCACGATGCCGTGGACCCGCAACGGTTCCGCCACCTGGTTGCCGATGGTGAACACCGGGTTCAGGGTACTCAGGGGATCCTGGAGGATCATGGCGATCTCCCGGCCCCGGACCTCGCGCATTTCCTGCTCCGATATTCTCAGCAGGTCCCGGCCCCGAAACAGCACTTGCCCCGAGACGATGCGCCCGGCCGGCCGCGGCACCAGCCGCAGGATGGAGAGGCTGGTCATGCTCTTGCCACAGCCCGATTCGCCCAGGAGGCCCAGCGACTCCCCCTGGTCCAGCGTGAACGAGACGCCGTCCACGGCCCTGCCCGTTCCCGACCGGGTGAAGAAGTAGGTTCTCAGGTCCTTGACTTCGAGCAGGGGCGCGGGCGCGGCGTTGGAGTCCGTATCCATGAGCATCCTCGGCGAGGCATCTTGACACAAAAATGGCCCAGGTAGTAACCGTAAATCGCGGCGAAACGACCGACCACGACGCGCGGAACCGGGACCGCCAAGGCCGGAACCGCTTGATCGGAGCACATCCCATGGAAGACTACACCCACACCCTCGTCATCGACGCGGACGGCCACGTCAACGAAGGAGACATCGACTTCGCGCCGTGGCTGCCGGAGAAGTACAGATCGCTGGCGCCCGTCCGGCTCAAGGACAACCGCGGCGGCAACCGCCTGATGCTGGAAGGCCGCATCTGGCCCGCCAACGAGGGGCCGGGACCGGGCGTGACCGGGCCCATGACGGAGGAAGCGCGCAAGGGCCGCCCCGGCATGACCGATCCCAGAGAACGCCTCAAGGACATGGACATCGAGGGCATCGACGTGGCGGTAATCTTCGGCACGCAGATCGCGTTGACGGTCAACGGTCTCATGGACAAGGGCCTCGCCGGCGCCATGTGTCACGCGGTCAACGAGTGGCTGCTGGAATACTGTTCCGCCGACCCCACGCGCCTCCGCGCCGTGGGCCTCATCCCCTGCCAGGACCCGGCGGCGGCGGTCCGGGAGCTGACCTATCTGGCCCAGCACGGCGCCACCACGGCCATGCTACCCACCAACGTCTACGGCCGGAACATGGGCGACCCCATGTTCGACCCCATCTACGCCGCCGCCCAGGAACTCGGCATGCCGCTGTCGGTGCACCCGCAGACGGGGCACGACGGCGTTCCCGGCGTGTCCGGGGTGATGGGCGCGGGCAGCCGGCGCTTCTACAAGTACGTGTACGTTCACATGACCGCCTTCCCCTTCGAGCTGATGATCGCCATGATGCACATGATCGGAGAGGGCGTGTTCGATCGTTATCCCTTGCTGAAAGTTGCATACATGGAAGGGGGAGCCGGCTGGCTGCCCTTCTGGATGGAGCGTTTCGACGAGCACGTGGAGAAGCTGGCGCCGCAGATGCCCGCGATGCAGCGCCGCCCAAGCGAGATCATTCGCAGCGATCAACTCGTGCTGTCGTGCGAGTCCGAGGAAACCGGACTGGACCGGGTGCTGGACGCCTCCGGACCCGCCACCGTGCTCTACGCCTCGGACTACTGCCACTGGGACTGCCACTTCCCCTACTCCGTCAAGGACGTCATCTCCGGCGACGACCTGAGCTTCGAGCAGAAGGAGGACGTTCTCTACAAGAACGCAGTCGAGTTCTTCGGCATGAGAGATCTGCCGGAACCCAGCGCGCTGGCCAAGGCCATGGGCACGTGGGACAGCTATAATGGGGGCGTGCCGCCGACCTAGACCTGTAGCGGGGGCATGGGCGACGGCCGGTCGCCCATGCGAGCATCCACCGCAATGCAGACCTGTGCACCGGACAAACGGAACCGATCGGAGGACCACCATGGACAGCCAAGCGCGCATCGGCCTGATCATACCGTCGGCCAACCGGCTCACCGAGCCCCAGTTCAACCGCTACCTGCCGGATGACGTTGACATCCACGTCACCCGCCTGCGCATGACCGGCAAGTGGGCCAAACCCCTTGACCAGCTTCAGGGAGCCATCGAGGAAGCCGCGGCCGTCTTGTCCGACACCAGCCCGGACGTGATCGTGTTCCACTGCACCGCCAACTCCATGGAAGGCGGCCTCGATGGCGAGCAGCGCATCACCGAATGGGTCGGCCAGGCGAGCGGGTGCGAAGCCGTGACCACAAGCCAGGCCATCACCGAGGCGCTGCGCGAGCTCGCCATCCGCAAGCTTGTCCTGATCAGCCCCTACGTGGAGGCAACCAACCAGGCCGAGATGCGCTACATGTCGGAAGCCGGCTTCGAGGTGGTCCACGAGCTAGGGCTCGGCCTTCCCGGAAGCGACGACTACATCGCGGTGACGCCGGAGCAATGGCTGGACATCACCTGCGACAACAGCCGGCCGGAAGCCGAGGGCTACTTCCTGAGTTGCACCAACACTCGCATGATCGAGACCATCGAAGCGGTGGAGAGCCGCCTCGCCCGTCCGGTGGTGTCGAGCAACCAGGCGGCTCTGTGGGCCTGCCTGCGACGCATGGGACGCTCGCCGTCGATCCCGGGACTCGGCCGCCTGTGCGCGGAAGGCTGAGGGTAGGCTCCCGCGTCATTGACAAGGTATCTTCCCTGGCAGTAAAAACGGGGAGGCGCACCGTCCGTGCTTCCGCGCGTCCCGACCGCGGTGCCGATTCTCCAAGGAGGCAATCATGGCAGGAGTCATCGATGCGGATACGCATATCGCCGAGCCCGAGGCGATGTGGAAGTTCTTCGACGAGGACATGCACCCGCGCCGGCCGGTGCTGACGTCGATCACCGACGACACGCTGTACGGCGCCCGCAACAAGTTCTGGCTCATCGACGGCAACATCTTTCCGAAGCCCTCGGGCAAGGGCGGCTTCAGGCTGGTGACGCCGGCGGCCTCCACGCTGGAAACGGAACGCAACGACAGCCTCGTGGCCAGCCGCGAGATCACCGACGTGGGCGTGCGGCTGGCGGACATGGACCGCCTGGGCGTCGACACCCAGGTGATCTATCCGACCCTGTTCCTGGTCTATCTCACCGAGGACATGGACCTCGATATCGCCCTCGCCAAGGCCTACAACCGTTACATGTGGGAAGTGGAGGAGAAGGCCGGGGGACGGATGCGCTGGACCGCGGTGCTGCCGCTGCGTTCCATCGACGCATCTATCGACGAGATGCGGCTCGCCAAGGAGCACGGCGCGGTGGGGATCTTCTTCCGCGGCATGGAAGGGGAACGGACCCTGGACGACCCGTACTTCTTCCCGGTGTACGAGGAGGCCAACTCCCTGGAGCTGCCCATCTGCATCCACACGGGGTCGGGCTGTCCCAGCCTCACCAACATGTTCAACCTCGAGCGCAACCACACCTTCCACCACGGCCGGGTGCTGCCGATCTTCGCGTTCCGGGACATTATCCACAACCGCATCCCGGAGATGTTCCCGAAGCTGCGGTTCGGCTTCATCGAGGCGTCGGCCGGCTGGGTGCCGTTCCTGCTGCACATCCTGCGGCGCCTGCTGAAGCAGCAGTTCAAGTTCGATTCCAGCGTGGAGCTGTTCCAGAAGTACCGGCTGTTCGTGGCCTGCGAGGCGGACGAGGACATCCCTTACCTGATCCGCTACATGGGTGAGGACAACATCGTCATCGGCTCCGACTACGGACACAACGACCCGTCTTTCGAGCCGGAGCTGGCCCAGACCATCCGGTCGCGGGAAGACCTGTCGCCCGCCATCGCGGACAAGATCCTGTGCGAGAACCCGAAGCAGCTCTACAACCTCTAGGCATGTGTCCGAGTAATCAAATACAACCCCTCTCCCTCTGGGAGAGGGTGGCCGAAGGCCGGGTGAGGGCCTAGGGCTGTCCGCTACGAGCCGCACGCCATGACGATCATCGACTCCGACACGCACATCGCCGAGCCCGTCGCCATGTGGGACCACATCGACGAAGGCATGTACGCGCGCCGGCCGGTGCTGACCTCGGTGCCCGAGGACACGCTCTACGGCCCGCGCAATGCCTTCTGGCTTATCGACGGCAACATCGTGCCCAAGCCCAACGGCAAGGGCAGCTACCGCCTGGTGACGCCGTCGGCCACCAAGCTGGAGTCGTCCCGCAGCGACAGCCTCATCGCCAGCCGCGAGATCACCCAGCCCGAGGTGCGGCTGGCCGACATGGACCGCCTCGGCATCGACGTGCAGGTGATCTACCCGACTCTGTTCCTGGTCTACCTGACTCACGACGCGGAGCTGGAGGTCGCCTTGTGCAAGGCCTACAACCGCTACATGTGGGAGGTCCACCGCACCGGACAGAACCGCCTCTTGTGGACCGCGGTGCTGCCGCTGCGCTCCATCGAGGCCTCCATCGACGAGATGCGGCTGGCCAAGGAGCACGGTGCGGTGGGCATTTTCTTCCGCGGAATGGAGGGGGACCTGACCCTGGACAACCCCTACTTCTTCCCCGTCTACGAGGAGGCCGCCAAGCTGGACCTGCCCATCTGTATCCATACCGGCATGGGCGCGCCGGCGATCATCAACCTGTTCAGCTTCGAGCGGAACTTCTCGTTCGCCCAGGGGCGGGTGCTGCCGATATTCGCGTTCCGGGACCTCATAGCGAACCGCATCCCGGAGCAGTTCCCGGACCTGCGCATCGGCTTCATCGAGGCGTCCGCGGGCTGGGTGCCGTTCATGCTGCACATCCTCAAGCGGCTGCTCAAGAGCGACTGGAAGCACAAGTCGGACGAGGCGCTGTTCGAGGACTACCGGCTGTTCGTGGCCTGCGAGGCCGACGAGGACGTCCCCTACCTGGTGGACTACATCGGCGAGGACCACCTGCTCATCGGATCGGACTACGGCCACCAGGACCCCTCGTTCGAGCCCGACCTGACCGGCACCATCCGCGGGCGGGAGGACATCTCGCAACGGGTCGCGGACAAGATGTTCGACGACAACGCCAAGCGGTTCTACGGCATCGACGGAGCCTGAGCCGGACCGACACCCTGTCCCGCTTCAGAGCGAAAGGAGAACCCCATGCGCCAGAACGCCTACCCGGTCATCGACGGCGACGGACACATCATGGAGAACGCCAGCGAGATCATGCCCTTCCTGGGAGAGAAGTACGTGGGCAGCGACGGGCAGCCCGCGTGGGCGCGCATGTACTCGCTGTTCCCGTCGCTGGACGGCTGGACCCGGCTTTCGAACATGAGCTCCTCCGGGCTCCGGGACTATCCGGACTGCGACATGTGGGTGTCGTTCCTCGATGACTGCGGCATCGACCGCACCGTCGTCTATCCCACCGCGGGCCTGGGGTTCGGGCTGATCCAGGATCCGGCGTATTCCGTCAACATCGCCCACGCCTACAACACCTGGCTCCACGAGTACTACATGAAGCATACCCCGAGGGTCCTGGGCGTCGCGCTGATCCCGATCCACAGCATCGAGGACGCGGTCAAGGAGATGCGCAGAGCCAAGGAGGAGCTGGGCATGCCGGCGGCCGTGCTGCCTTCGGTGAACTCGCTGGGCAAGGGCTACGGCCACGAGAGCTTCTTCCCGATCTACGAGGAAGCCTGCAAGCTGGACATGGCGCTGGCCATCCACGGGGCGCCGAGCCGCGGACTGGGCTTCGACTACCTGGACAGCTTCGCCGAGGTCCACGCGCTGGAGCATCCGATTCCGCTGCTGATCCACCTGACCAACATGGTGTTCCAGGGCGTGTACGAGCTGTTTCCGGACCTGCGCGTCGCCTACCTCGAGGCCGGCGCCGGCTGGGTGCCGTTCATGATGGACCGGATGGACGAGGGCTACGAGCGCCGCGGCAAGAAGTGGGCGCCCCGGCTGAAGCACTCGCCCAGCCAATACATCAAGAGCGGCAGCGTCTACGTCTCCGTCGAGTCGGAGGAACGCACCCTGCCCTACGTCATCGAGCTCTTTGGCGAGGACCACATCTTCTTCGCCTCCGATTATCCCCACGAGCGCCCGCGCCAGGAATACCTCAAGGATATCCCCGAGTTGTGCGCCAGGGAGGATGTCTCGGACACGGCCAAGCGGAAGATCCTGGCCGACAACGCGAACCGCTTCTACCGGCTCAATTGACAGGGACGAAAATAACCTATAATAGAAACCTTAAAACTTAGTTAATTCCTCCGCAAGGGAGAGACCATGGCCAAGACGTTTCAGCAATTGATGGACGAGGCGCGCGACACCGTCAAGGAGTTGTCGCCTCAGCAGGTGCACGAGCTGCTGCAGAACAACGGCAATCACGCGCTCCTGGACGTGCGCGAGAAAGAGGAGTACCGCGAGGGACACCTGGAGGGCGCGGTGTCGGTTCCCCGGGGCTTCCTCGAGATGAAGATGGACGCCGAGGTGCCCGACAAGTCGACCCCCATCATCGCCTACTGCGCCGGCGGCGTCAGGTCGCTCCTGGCCGGCAAGGTCATGCAGGAGATGGGCTACGAGGACGTGATCTCCATGTCCGGCGGATACACCGCCTGGAAGAACGAGGGTTACTCGTTCGTGCAGGACCGGCAGTTCACGCAGGAGCAACTCACCCGCTACAGCCGCCACTTCCTGCTTCCCGAGGTGGGCGAAGAGGGTCAGGCGAAGCTCCTGGACGCCAAGGTGCTGATGGTCGGGGCCGGCGGCCTGGGTTCGCCGTCCGCCTACTACCTGGCCGCGGCCGGAGTCGGCACCATGGGCATCATCGATCACGACGTGGTGGACCTGTCCAACTTGCAGCGCCAGATCCTCCACACCAACGACCGCATCGGCGAGCCCAAGACCGAGTCGGCGCGGCAGACCCTGCAGGGACTGAACCCCGACGTCAACGTGATCCCCATTCCGGAGCGGCTGACCTCCGAGAACATCATGGGGATCATCGAGGACTACGACATCGTGGTGGACGGCTGCGACAACTTCGCCACCCGCTACCTGGTCAACGATGCTTGCGTGATGACCGGCAAGCCCAACGTCCACGGCAGCATCTTCCAGTTCGAGGGACAGGTGTCGGTGTTCCACCCGGGCAACGGTCCCTGCTACCGCTGCCTCTACCCCGAGCCGCCTCCTCCCGGCATGGCGCCGAGCTGCGCCGAGGCCGGCGTGCTGGGCGTCCTTCCCGGACTCATCGGCACCATCCAGGCGGTGGAGACCATCAAGCTGATCCTGGGCAAGGGCGACTCCTTGGCCGGGCGGCTGCTCCACTTCAACACGCTCACCATGGAGATCAACACGCTGCGCTTGCGGCAGGACCCCGAGTGCCCGATGTGCGGGGAAAAGCCCACCATTCACGAACTCATCGACTACGAGGAGTTCTGCAACCTGCAGGGAGCGGCCTGAGACTCTTCGCGAACTCACGTACCCTGTAAAAAAGAGGTCATTCCCGCTTGACGGGAATGACCTCTTTTCGTGTCGGCGAACTTTTCCCCGCCGGCAACGCCCCCAGGGGCCTGTTGATCTCACCTATACGGGGTTCGTTGCGGGCGGACGGTGATCTCCACCGGACATGCGGTGAGCGGCGCCGTGAGGACGAACAGCACTGCCTCGGCTATGTCCTCGGCCTGGATCATCCGGGACCGGTCAAGATGCCGGACCGGCGGTATCATGTCCGTGTCCACGAATCCGGGCAGGATCGCCGCCACCTTGACGTTGTGCTCCCGCACCTCCTCGAACAGGGCTTGGCTGAACGCGATGAGGCCGGCCTTGGAGGCGGCGTAGGCCGCGGAACCGCCCTGCCCTGCCCGCCCCGATATCGACGAGATGTTGACGATGGCCCCCGACTGTTTGGCCATAAGGGTCGGCAGCACGAGCTGGCTGAGGATCATGGGCGCCAGCAGGTTGACCCGGAGGGTCTGATCCCAGTCCTTCACCCGGGCCTTGGGGATGTTGGCCTTGGTGCCCCAGCCGGCGTTGTTGACGAGGAAATCGATGGTCCCGAACCGATCGAGGGTCCGCGCCACCAGCGCCTCCTGGTCCTCTTGCTCGGACAGGTCGGCGCGAAACGGGCAAGCCTGTCCGCCCCGTGACTCGATCTCGGCCCGCACCGCTTCGAGCTGGCCCTCGCTTCGCGCCGCGAGCACCGTGCGGCAACCCTCATCGGCGGCTCGGAGCGCGATGGCGCGGCCGATGCCGCGACCCGCGCCAGTGACGATGCAGACCTTGTCCTGGAGAAGCTTCACTGCACGGTGGAATGAGGCTCGGGATCGGCCATCATCACGGGCGAGCCGTGGTGGTGGATCATGAACCAGCCGTCGGGACGCCGTTCATAGATGTTAGTGGCCAGCACCACCGCGGCATTGGTCTGCCCCTGGAGTCTGGACGCCAAGTTCTCGTACTGCGTGACCCAGGCCAGTTCGCCCTGCACGCGCGCCTCCACGTTGGTGAGCGTAAAGCGCATCTGCTCCGTATTCTCGAAAATCCGCCGCCAGCTCTCCATGACGGCGTCCCAGCCGGACAACAAGGCCCATCCGGGATGAACGCACTTGATGTAGTCCTCCCGCAGCCAGATTCCCTCCATGCGCTTGATGTCGAGGCTCTCGAACGCTTCGTAGAAGCGCCGGTTGATGTCGTTTACGGGGTCTTCTGCCGCCATCCCCTACCCTCCAACGGCTGTGCTCCCACCGCCCCCGTCCCTGGATTCCCGCTTTCGCGGGAATGACGGTCGGGTGTCCGCGGAATCTTCAGTGGCTCGGCCGCGGCGCCATGACCACCAGGAGCTTCAACCGCTCCGGCCCAGGATTCTCCACGCCGTGGGGCTCACCCGACGGCGCCAGCACCACCTCGTCCTCGCCGAGTTCGCGTTCCTCTTCGCCGATACGGAACCGCCCCCTGCCCTCCAGCACGAAGTAGAGCTTGTCGGAGCCTTGGTGGGAATGCACGCTCTGGGCCTGTCCGGCCTCGAAGCAATAGACGTCGCAGAACAGGTGTTCGGTCTCGAAGACGCCGTTCTTCTTCATCTTCTCCGGCGAGAATTGCGCGACGTCCGAGACCTTTCTGAATGTTTCCATGTACGAACCTCCAGGTGAATCCTTCATGGTATCACAGGCGGCTTTCCATGCAAAAGTTCCGCCGATCTGGTAACGTTCCCGTCATGCGCTCGGCCCTGGTCCGATACCACGAGATCGCCCTCAAGCGGGGCAACCGCGCCTGGTTCGTCGAGCACCTCAAGAAGAACCTCAGCACGGCCCTGCGTGGAATGGGACTCAGGGAGATCCGCAACGCCTCGGGCCGGCTGTTGCTCAACTTCAACCACGACGTCCCGCCCGAGGAACTCACCGGCCGGCTCAGCCGGGTGTTCGGCATCGCCAACTTCTCCCTGGTGGAACGCACCGACGCCGACATGTCGTCGCTCGGCGCCTATGTCCTGGAAACGCTTCAGGGGCAGTCCTTCGATTCGTTCCGGGTCGAGACCCGGCGCGTGGACAAGCGTTTTCCGCTCACCTCCAACGACATCAACCGGGAGCTGGGCGCCCTGGTCAAGGCCCACTCCGGGGCGCGGGTGGATCTGACCCGGCCCGAGTTGACGGTGTCCGTGGAGATCCTGCCGTCGAGCGCGTTCGTAAGCCTGCGGCGGGTGCCGGGACCCGGCGGATTGCCTGTGGGCGCCAGCGGGCGGCTGGTGTCGCTCATCTCCGGGGGCATCGATTCCCCGGTGGCCTCGTACCGGATGATGCAGCGCGGCTGCCGTCTCATCTTCGTCCACTTCCACAGCAGCCCGTTCCTGGACCGCTCCTCCCAGGAAAAGTCCAAGGCACTGGTAGAGATGCTGACACGCTACCAGTTCGTCTCGCGCCTCTACCTGGTGCCCTTCGGCGAGATCCAGCGCCGCATCGTCGCCGCCGTGCTGCGGCCGCTCCGGGTCGTCATCTACCGCAGGATGATGCTCCGCATCGCCTCGGTCATCGCCGCCAAGGAACGCGCCCGGGCGCTGGTGACCGGCGAGAGCCTGGCCCAGGTGGCTTCCCAGACACTGCCCAACATCGCGGTGATCGAGGAGGCCGCGCGCCTGCCGGTGCTGCGTCCCCTCATCGGCATGGACAAGCAGGAGATCATCGACCAGGCCATGTCCATCGGCACCTTCGAAACCTCGGTCCAGCCCGATCAGGACTGTTGCCAGCTCTTCGTGCCCAAACACCCGGCGGTGAAGGCCACCCTGCGGCGGGCGCGAGAGGCCGAGGCCGCCCTAGACCTGGAAGAGCTGACCGGGCTCGGAGCGGACCACGTCGAGATCGAACGCTTCCACTACCCCGAGCCGAAGGACGAACACGGACTGCATGTGGCATGACGAACTACGGGCGCGGGCGGGCTGCTACCTCGATCGGGAGAAACGAAACCGTACAGGCACAAGATGACCCAACTCCAATCATTCATTCGCGAGACATGGCAGAGCAGCATCGTTCCGGCGCTGAAGGAGTACATCGCCATCCCCAACGAGTCCCCGGCCTTCGATCCCCGGTGGCAGGAGCACGGCCACATGGACCGGGCCGTGGACCTGTTCTCGCGCTGGGCCACGGCGCAGGAGATTCCGGGAATGGAGCTCCACGTGGCCCGGGCGGAAGGCCGTACGCCGCCGGAACGCGTGAAAATCCTGCGGACGGCTTTCATGAAGACCATGCGGGATCCGCAATTCCTGGCGGATGCCAAGAAGACGCGCCTGTACATCGACCCTTCGCCCGGCGAAGAGGTGCTGAAGGTCGTGAAATCACTGGACGCTCTGTCACCCGAGGTGGTCACAAAACTGAAAAGCATTCTCTTTCCGAAGAGGAAGTAGCCTGGAGAGGGCGTAGGGCATAACCCCGCGCCCTCTCTTTTTGCGGTTCCCAGGCCCGCTGCTTATCGTACCCGACCGGTGAGGCAACCAGCCAGGAGGGAGACCAGGACATGGGCAACAGCCGTAGACGTTTCTCACGTTTGGCGATGTGCGCGGCGATGGCCGTCGCCCTGGCGGCATTGTCCGTCGGCCCGTCCGGCAGTTCGGCCGCGGATGACATGTTCTTCAAGGGCAAGACCATTCGCATCGTGGTGGCGTTCTCCGTGGGCGGCGGTTTCGACCTCTACTCGCGCGCCATCGGCCGGCACATGGGCCGTTATATTCCTGGGAACCCGACGTTCCTGATACAGAACATGACCGGGGCGGGCGGGCTCATATCGGCCAACTACGTGTACAGGAAGGCCAAACCCGACGGCCTGACCATGGGGAATTTCCCAGGGGGCCTCTTCTGGGCCCGCCTCTACGGACAAAAGGGAGTCCAGTTCGTTTCCAGCAAGTACGAGTTCATCGGGGTGCCGGAATCGACCATATCCGTTTGCGCCTTCACCAAGGAGAGCGGCATCACGGACATCACGAAATTCATGAGTTCGCCCAGGACGGTCAAGTTGTCCGCCTCGGGTCCCGGCGCCGCCACGGGCCAGACCCCCAAACTGCTTCGCGCCGCGCTTGGCTTGCCCATCAAGGTGATAGAGGGGTATCGAGGCGCGCCCGGTATGCTTCTGGCCGCCGAGAAAGGCGAGACGGATGGGGTTTGCGGACTGAGCTGGACGGCCGTGAGCGCCACCTGGGGAGCAAGGTTCAAGTCCGGAGACTCCGTGCCGGTCCTGCAACTGTCTCCCAAGCCCCATAGCGCGCTTCCGGATGTCCCCTTGGCCATCAGCCTTGCGAAGACCGACGAGGCCCGGTTTCTCATCAAGACGGGCATCCATGATCCGGCCAAGCTCACTCGCATTTACGCGCTGCCTCCGGGCACGCCGCCCGAACGCGTGGAGATCCTGCGGACGGCTTTCATGAAGACGATGCGGGATCCGCAATTCCTGGCGGATGCCAAAAGGACGCGCCTGGATATCGACCCTTCGCCCGGCACCGAGGTGCTGAAGGTCGTGAAGTCACTGGACGCGCTGTCCCCCGAAACGGTCCAGAAACTGAAAGCCATTCTGTTTCCGAAGAAGAAGTAGCCCGGGAGGGTGCAGGTGAGCGCCAAACCTCTCATCATCGCGGCAGCCAGCCGGGCTGCGAGTTTTCAGACAAAGGAGGGACCAGAACATGAGGGACCGAAACAGACGTAAGCGTTTGTCACATTGGACGGTGTGCGCGGTGCTAGCCGTCGTCCTGGCGGTGCCGTCCGTCGCCGCGGCGGCGGATGCCGTGCAACTCCGGTTCGCGACGGTAGGCATCGGATCGGCCTGGTACAACTACGGCGCCGGGATCGCCGACCTGGTGAAGCCCAATCTTCCGAAGGGCTCGACGGTGGACGTGCTGCCGATCGCGGGCACCGTCGGAAACATGAAGCTGCTGCAATCCGGCGAAACCGAGCTGGGCCTCAGCTTTCCCAACGTGGCCGCGGAGGGCTGCGGCGGGTTCGGCTCGTTCGACAAGAAGACCGACAAGGTGCGCGGGCTCATGGGCGGGCTCGACACGTACTACTACGGCACCTTCGTCACGGTGAAATCCGGACTCAACTCGTGGGACGAGCTCGCCGCCGGCAAGGCACGGATGACCACGACGAGGGTCGGCGGTTCCGGCGAGTTGGGCCTGCGCCAGATCCTCGCGCTCTATGGGAGCAGCAAGAAGGACGTGGCCGCGAAGGGAGGCTCCGTCAAGTCATTGAAGCGGCCGGCCACGGCTGCCGCCATCGCCGACGGCAAGGCCGATAGTTGGTCCCACGTCGTAACCAAGGGGCATCCCGTGGCCACCGAGCTGACGACCCTCGCGGACATGAAAATGCTGCCGCTCTCGGACGCCGTGATCAAGGGGATGGTCGAGAAGCACGGCTGGGTGGAGGCTGTCATTCCGCCCAACACGTACAAGGGCCAGACCGGTCCCATCAAGACCGTCAAGGCGGCCACCAACATCATGATTCGCGAAGGCGTTTCCGACGAAGTCGCCTACATCATCACCAAGACGATCATCGAGAACGCCGCCAAGGTCCGTAAGGTTCACGCCGGCCTTTCCGGCTTCGACCCGAAGGGCGTGGCCAAAGCCGGGCTGGTGGGCAACTGCCCGTTCCATCCCGGCGCCGCCAAGTACTACAAAGAGAAGGGCATGATGTAGGCTTCGACGCCCCGTGCCCATTGTTCTACCCACCATACCGGCGCGCGTCGTCCGCTACGTCTACGCGGGCACCGCGCTGGTATGGTGCTTCGCGCAGTTCCTGCCGCTCTACACGGGCGGGTACGAATACGACATCGTTCTGCTGAGCACCCACGTCGGCTCGGCGGTGACCGTCGCCTTGCTCGTCAACGGTTTCGCCGGCACAAGGCGGAACCAGGAGGAAGGCGTTCCCCTTCTCGACGTGATCCTGGTCGCCGCCGTGCTCGCGTGCACGGCGTATTTCGTGAGTCAGGGCCAG
>JAPPNF010000025.1:0-101567 GCA_028818755.1 Deltaproteobacteria bacterium
GCAATGTAAACCATTGGCATAGAGTGCTTTACAAGAGAATATATGGTTCCGGCGGAACTTGGCGACCTCTCCAGCTTGAAGGACTTGGTGATCAGCACCAATGAGCTCACCGGCTCCATACCGCCCGAACTCGGGAAGCTGTCGGCGCTGGAGGGCATGTTCCTTATGCGAAACAACCTCACTGGCCCCATTCCTCCGGAACTCGGCAATCTCTCGAACCTGGAGACGCTGTGGCTCTTCCGGAACGAACTTTCGGGGACCATCCCCGCCGAACTCGGCAATCTCTCCGCCCTGGAGGACCTGAACCTGGGCGACAATCAATTCACGGGCTCCATACCACCTGAACTGGGGCAGCTTACGTCACTCGAGGAACTGGGCGCCAGGAGCAACAAGCTCAGCGGCTCCATCCCGCCCGAACTCGGTCGGCTCGCCTCGCTTACCGACCTGTCCTTCAGCAGCAACGACCTCTCGGGCCAGCTCCCGCCCGAACTCGGCAACCTTGCCAGTCTGGAGAGCCTTGAAGTCCACAACAACCCCGATCTCGTGGGCCTGATGCCCAGGACCATGCTGAATCTGCCCCTCGGCTACCTCGACATTTCCGATACGTGGATATGCCCCCACCTCGACGACGAGTTCCAGGGGTGGCTGGACGGCATCCCGCGGGCGTACGGCCTGCAGTGTCCGCCCACCCTGACCGAACGTTTCGCGCTCTCCGAACTCTACGCCGCGGCCGGGGGGGACTCCTGGAACAGCAACGGCGGCTGGGAAGCCGACTCCCTGGTGAGCAACTGGCACGGCGTGACCGTGAATAGCACGGATACGCTGGTACGGAGGCTCGTGCTCCCCAACAACGGACTGCGCGGATCGCTTGCTTCCGCAATCGGCAACCTGACGAAGCTGGAGACCCTGGACATCGCCAACAACAGCCTCTCAGGAGGGATCCCGGTCGCCGTCACCTCCATGGACGCGCTGGACACGATCCGGATCGCCGGCAACACGGACATGGACGGGCCACTTCCCTTCCAGATGTCCGACATGACAGGGCTGAAGGCACTGTACTACGCAGGCACGGGCATGTGTGCGTCGCCATCGAAGACATTCCGGGCCTGGTTCGATGGGCTTGACCAGGCGGACGGAGCAATCTGCAACAACCCGGAAGCGGTCACTCTGTCGCTGCCGATCGTGTACCTGACGCAGGCCATCCAGCGGCCGGCGGGCGATGTTCCGCTCCTTTCCGGCCGGGAGGCGCTGCTGCGGGCGTTCCTGGTAAGTGATCAGACGAACGCCTTCTTCGAGCCCGAGGTCGTTGCAACCCTCACGAGGGACGGCGAGGAGGTCCACCGCGTGGTCATGCGGACGGAAGACGACCGCCTGAGCACCGCCGCGGACGAGGGCGTCCTCGGCACCTCGTACAATGCCGTGATACCCGCCGAACACATCGTCGCGGGCACCGAGCTGGTTGTGATGGCCGACCCCGCGGAGACCGTGCCGCGTGCGACCGGCAGCCGGACGCGTTTCCCCGAAACCGGCACAATGCCACTCAACGTGATCGACGTGCCGCCATTCAAGCTGACGGTGGTGCCGGTGCTCAATGCCGCGAACCCCGACTCGTCGATATTCGCGTGGACGGACAGCATCGCCGACGACAGCCCCCAGGTGGGCCTGTTCAGGTATTCGTTCCCGTTCGCGGAGTTCAGCGCGACGACGCGGGACAGCTACGTCACCTCCCTCGACCTCACCGACGAGGACAACACCTGGCCGTTGGTCCTCGAGTTGGAAGTGGTGTACCAGGCCGACGAGGCCACGGGCTACTGGTATGCCGTGGCGGACAGCGACGAGGGATACGTGCGCGGGATCGCGCGGCTGAACGGATGGGTGAGCTTCGGGAAGCCGTGGGACACCGAACTCGCCCACGAAGTAGGCCACACCCTGGACCTCAAGCACGCGCCCTGTGGCGGCGCCCTCGGGGTCGAACCCGACTTCCCCTATTCGAACGGGAGCATCGGCATGTGGGGCTACGACTTCCGCGACGGGTCGGTGGTATCCCCGAACAGCCGCCGCGACATCATGGGATACTGCTACGAGAAGGGCTGGCTGAGCGACTACTACTACGAGAAGGTCATCCGGGTCCGCGAAGAGAAGGAAGGGAGCGGGGCGCGGGCGCTGCTGGCGGGCGCCGGACAGAAGTCGCAGATGCTGGTGTTGTGGGGCGGCGTCCTCGGAGATGAACTTCGCATCGAGCCAGTGCACTCCATGCATACGACCGCGAAGCTTCCGGACGAGCCCGGGCCCTATCGTCTGGAGGGAGTCACCGACGAGGGCGGCATCGAGTTTTCCCTGTCCTTCACTCCGGGCGAGGACCAGTACGGCAACAAGTACTTCTTCTTCACCATTCCCATCGAGGACGACTGGGCGGGCTCGCTGGAGCGGATCGTGCTCACCGGCCCCGAGGGCGAGGTGACGGTGGACGACACCGACCCACGGTCGATCTCGGTCTTCACCGACCCTGCCACCGGTCGAATCCGGTCGATCCTGCGGGACTGGGAGGGGCCGCAGGTAGCCGCTATGGGCGCCACCGACCAGCTGCAGGTCGTGACGACGCGGGGAATCCGGCAGGCCGTGACCCTGCGGCGTTAGACTGGTACAGGCCCAATCATGCCCACACTCGCCGAAACCCTCGACCGCATCCGCGACGCAGGCGCAGCCAAGCGGGATCCTGCGGTGACCGCCGTACTCCGGAGCTGCACGGCCGACCTCGCCGCATCCGGCATCATGGACGGCATCGTGAAGGCCGGGGACCGCGCGCCGCTCTTCGCGCGCCCCAATCTCGAACACAGAACGGTTCGTCTCGCCCGCCTGCTGGCGGACGGCCCTGTGGTCCTCTCCTTCTTTCGCGGACGGTGGTGACCGTACTGCCGCGCTGAGCAGGCTGCTCTTCAGTCCCTGTACCCGGAGATCCGCGTCCGCGGTGCCGGCCTGGTCACCATTTCGCCCCAGCTTCACGAATATGCTTCGTCTTGGGCGAGAAAGGACGGCATCGAGTTCGACGTGCTCACCGACCTTGGCAACGGGGTGGCCAGATCCTACGGACTGACGTTCCGTTTCCCCGAACGGCTCCAGGATGCGTACCGCAACGACCTGCGGATCGACCTGAGTCGCTTCAACGGCGATCCCTCGTGGGAGCTCGCCGTCCCGGCCACCTATGTCGTGGGCGGCGACGGGATCGTAGCCTATGCCGACGCCGACCCCGACTACACGCGCAGGCCGGAACCGACGGAACTGCTGCCGGTGCTGGAAGGTCTGGGCTGAAGGGATTCCGGGCGGCGTCTCAATTCCCCCGTTCGAGGCGCCAGACATCCACATGATCCAGGTCGACGCTATCCCGGCGGATCGTAAGCAGGTAGTCCGGACCGAACGCCGGAACGACGTGTTCCTCGCGGCGCGGCGGAGCGGGAACACTGCCGAGCAATCTGCCCTCGGTGTCGAACACCTCCCAGCGGTTGCCCGCCGCCCGCACGACTTCGACCCACAACTTGCCGTCCGGAGCGACGAAGAGGTCCTCGATGAACGGTCTCGCGTCCGGCCGGGCGGGGTTGCGTGGGTCGCATGACGCGTCGCTGCGGGTCTCTCGCCACTCGTAGTATTCCGCGTTCGCCGCCCTCCACTCGGCGGTGCTGAACGATTCGGCCGGCAGCGGGCGCTCGATCACCATGAGAACCTCCGCGCCGTCGTTCCGCGTGACGAAGATCCGGTAGGCGCTGTTGAGTGCCGAATACAGCACGCCGCCCGGCCCCGGATGCTGCAGGAACCGCGGAGCGAACGGAATCGGGAAGAACCTGATGCGATCCTCGAACTCGCACACGATCGCCGGACGACCGATCGGCGGCGCCCGCATCCATGCCACGGTATCGCCCGTCTCGCCGCGGCTGTCATGACCCACATAGAACCGCTGCAGATCGGGGCCGAGGAGGGCGAACTGGAACACCTCGTCCGGGCCGACGCCGTACAGCCGGAGCCAGGCAGGGACGCCGGTGACGCCTGCCCGAGTGGTCCGTTGCCCCAGCCATTCGCCCTCTGCCGACCATTCGCCGATGCGCCCCAGGTCCGGATCGAAGGTCAGGAGCCGGTCCCCTGCCCACGCCACCGCATTGAGGCTGTTGAATTCGCCCGGGCCTTCACCCTCCCTGCCGAACGTGCGATGGTGGGCGCCGTCGAGCCCGAACACTTTTACCTCATGGTTGAGGTCATCGGCCACGAAGAGTTCCTCGTTCGGCCCCAGTGCCAGGCTGCTCACGCGGCCGAATTCGTCGGGCGATCCCGTGTCGGTAAGGGTCTTCGGTCCGATCGAGACGACGAGTTCGAGGCGGGCCGGAGGAGGATCCGTGTTGGTGACGGGGATAACGCCCTCGTAGTTGATGACGAAGTCGGCGGTGGGTGCGTCGTCGCGGGCGCACGCGGCGGCGAGAACGGGCATCGTGAGTGCGAGCCAGCGGAACGAGGCGTGGCGCATGCGGGACTCCGTTTCAACAGGCAAGACAAAGCAGCGGGCATTGGCAATGGCAATTCGCACCATGCTCTCGATACCCTTACGTCAATCCGAATCGGGCAGTTTCCTGGGGGCCGGAGCGAGACAACGCCGAGAGGATCAACCGGAGTCGTAATGGGCATGAACGGGAGGGACGAATGCACAGGTTTCTGATCGCTGGGGCCGCGTTGTACCTTGCGGGCCTGCTCGGCGCGCCCGTCGCCGCCCAGGAGCTGGTCGAGTTGCCCGCGGAAGACCGCTCGCTCGACCCCGCTTTCGAGGAGGTGTTCCGGGTTGGTGGGATCGACGGGGAGCCCTGGGAGCAGTTCGGAAGGATCCACGATATCGCCTTCGATCGCGCCGGCAATCTGTACCTGCTCGACTTCGACGGGTTGGAGGTGGTGGTCGTCGACCGTGAGGGCAGCTTCGTGCGGACGATCGGGCGTTCCGGCGACGGTCCCGGCGAGTTCGATTTCCCGCGGTGGCTGGCGGTCATGGAGGACGGGCGCATCGTCGTGAGCGATGTCCCGCGGCACCGCGCGTTCCAGATCTACAACAGCGACGGCAGCTTCGACCGGGGCGTGCGGGTGGGGAATGACCTGCTGGCGGTCGCGGACCGCATCCACGGTGGTCGCGATGGCGTTGTCCTCACGGGAGTCGGGCTGGCACGAATCGAGGAGACGATACCGGAGGACGAAAGGGACCCTCCCGGAAAGCGCCGTATCCTGCACGCTGCCCTGGACGGCGACGAAGTGGCCCTCGAGACGGTCTTCCAGGCCTGGAGCCTGCCGCCTGTCGGCGAACTCACGCTCCGCATCGGTGGGCGCGAGATACCCATGGGTGGTGTCACGCCTCCGCCGCGCACCTTCGGTCCACCCCTGATCGTCGGCACCCTGCCCGAAGGGGGCTTGGCATTCTCGGATTCGTCGGCGTACGCGATCAAGATCCTGGACGCCAACGGCACGCTCGTCCGCATCCTCTCGCGTCCCATGCATCCCGTCCCCGTGACCGACCGGATCGTGGAGGCCGAATTCGAGCGGCGGGTCGAGGAGGCGATCGCGGGATTCGAGGCCAGGGGGCACGGGAACCGCATGATCCAGAACGCCACTACGGGTGAGACGATGGTGGGATCGCTGGACCTGGACGAGAGAATGCGCGAAGGCGTCCGGTTGTCGACACTGGCGCAATTGGAAGCGGTCCCGGTGGCTGACGAGGTCCCGGTGGTGCTGGATCTGCGCACGACCTGGGACGGACGAATCTGGGTGCAGCGGCGCGGCGAGGACCTCTTCAGCGACGGCCCCATCGATGTACTGAGCCCTGACGGCCGCTACCTGGGTAGCTATCCCGCCGGAACACCCATGCCGATGGCCTTCGGTCCAAGGGGACTGATGGCGACGCTGCAGACGGATGAACTGGGGATGCAGACGGTGGTCGTAAAGCGGGTGGGCGGGGGGCTGTAGGGGACGCGGTCACTCCCCGAGCAGGGATCCGAGCAGAACGCCCCCGAGGCCAGCAGCATACACGGGGGCGCTGCTCTTCGGCCTCATGGGAGCCTTGTCTGACTCACGCTACGTGTCAGCGTCGCCGCAACCATTGTGGAATCGTCTGAACCAGGACCTTGGGATAGGGATCGCGAACGAAACTGTAGAGCCGGTGGTGCGCAAATGCTGAAGCAACTGCCTCCGATGGGATCGGAGACGACTGTTCGCCCGACCCCGAGTCGAGTACGTAGATATTGAGACGCCCCTCCAGGTCCTCCATTGATGATCCGTGTATCGTGGCAACGATCTGTCCGGGTCCTCCACCTGACAAGTGCGAGAGCGTGTTGGCAACGCCAGTTGCTGAGTCTACTCCCATTGACAGGCCACCGCCAGGATTTGGCGTCCACGTGACGGGGCTGAATCCGTTGATCGTTACCTCACGAATGAAGTCGCCTTGTGTAGAAAACCAGCGCACGATGCCCAGACGTTCGCTGGCAATCGCGAGGACATCCCCTCCTGCGCAGTGGACATGGCCCCGTCCATGACTGGAGGCAAAGAAAACTGCGAACCTCTCCAGGCCACGAGGAGGCAGCTGGCGCGGAAAACCTGGTCCAAACGACCGAATCACCTCGCCCTCCTCTGACAGGATGTAGACCTTGGGTGTGCCATCCGACACCTGGCCCAGCACAACGAGGCGACCGTCGATAACGCACATGTCGCTGCCGTAGACTGGAACCGGAAAGCTGCGAACGAACTCCAAGCCTTCATCGCCCAGCACGAACTCTGCGATCTTTCGGGAGGCTGCATCTAAAACGTAAACCTGACCCGCTGGGCTAACGGCCAAACCCGCGGCGGCTCGAAACTCGCCGGGGCCGCCACCCTGACGTCCGGTCGTGCCGCGAAAGCGCCCGTCCGGCCCAAACCAGGACAGACTGAAGCCCTGATCGTCAAGAATCAGGATGTTCCCATCCCCATCCACCTCGACATCGCGGATGTTTCCGAATATCTGGTTCCGGTCTCCTGCAATGACCCCGATCTCCAACAGCAACGTGTCGCGCTGGAACTCTACGGAAACAGGTCCGCGGACGACTGGACCGGTTAGTGGATCGCCACTGTTCCAACCCAACAAGTTCCCCAAAAGCAACGGAGCGACGCGAACGATTTGGGGTGTCATATACGGTTCAAGAGTAGGCTACGGTGAGTCCAAGAGCGGACGGGGTGGGATGGACCTGCGGACGGCTCCGCCGCTCCTCGGTAGTCTCTGGCGCCCGCGCCTGCCGGCGCGGCCGCCTCCGGCTCGACACCGTTCGAATCCCCTCCCGTCAGTTCACTGACGTTCACGGACGGGGTGGGATTCGAACCCACGCGGGCTGACGCCCACACGATTTCCAGTCGTGCGCCTTAAGCCACTCGGCCACCCGTCCTGTCGCGAAGAGCGGGGCCCTCCGACCCCGCTCCTCACGGTTGATAATCGGGGCGCCCGGATTCGAACCGGGGACCTCTGCGACCCGAACGCAGCGCTCTACCGGACTGAGCCACGCCCCGTTGTTGAGATTTGTTGAGCGGAGGCGGAGGGACTCGAACCCCCAAGTGCTCAACGCACGCCGCATTTCGAGTGCGGTGCCTTACCAATTAGGACTACGCCTCCCCAAGGGTCGTCGGAGCGAGTGTGCCGCACTTTGAGGGGGAGTGGGATGGACCTGCGGGCGGCTTGGGCCGCTCCTCGGTAGTCTCCGGCGTTCGCGCCTCGCGGCGCGACCGCCTCCGGCTCGAACGAGTTCGAACCCCATTCCCTCCGATCGCTGACGCTCAGCGGAGGGAGTGGGATTCGAACCCACGTGGTCACTGGGACCAACGCCTTAGCAGGGCGCCGCTTTTAGCCGCTCAGCCATCCCTCCAAGTAGCCCCGCCTGGGATCGAACCAGGACTCTTCTGATCCAGAGTCAGACGTGTTGCCAATTACACCACGGGGCTATGTGCCGCCTTCCTCACGGCCAACCCTGACGTTACGTCAGGCTAGAGCCACCGGTCGGACTCGAACCGACGACCCCGTCATTACGAGTGACGTGCTCTACCAGCTGAGCTACGGTGGCGATGTTTCCGGCGGGCGGCAAGCAGACGGCCCGACGGCCCGCCTCGTCGTCGCCTCGCCAGTGGAGCCGAGGGGAGTCGAACCCCTGACCTCAGCGTTGCGAACGCTGCGCTCTCCCAACTGAGCTACGGCCCCTTGCTCGCGCGGGATTCCCACGGCCTGCCAGTGGGCGCGACAGGACTTGAACCTGTGACCTCCACGATGTCAACGTGGCACTCTAGCCAGCTGAGCTACGCGCCCTGCACCAATACGCCCGGGAGGACTCGAACCCCCAACCCCCTGATCCGTAGTCAGGTACTCTATCCAATTGAGCTACGGGCGCTCCGCGAGACGAGGCTCGCCGCTGCAGTGCCCACGACAGGACTCGAACCTGTACGTCCTTTCGAACACTGGTCCCTCAAACCAGCCTGTCTACCAATTCCAGCACGTGGGCATCCCCACCGGTCCGCGGCACGGCCGCCGCCCGCACACTCGGGGAGGCCACCGCGCCACGTTCCCGGCCTGAACTGCCAGGCCAGGCCAATGCTCGGGGAGGGACTCGAACCCTCACGGGGTTAACCCCCACAGGATCCTGAATCCTGCGCGTCTACCAATTCCGCCACCCGAGCCTTTCGGCACATCGATTCGGTGAATGGAGCCGAGGGGAGTCGAACCCCTGACCTCCTGAATGCCATTCAGGCGCTCTCCCAACTGAGCTACGGCCCCAAACCCGCTCCACGACCCAGATTTTCAAAAAACCACCAGCGGGGCTGACGGGACTCGAACCCGCGGCCTCCGGTGTGACAGACCGGCACTCTAACCAAACTGAGCTACAGCCCCATTTTTCCACTGCGGCCGGCAGCCCGCGCCGGCCCAATACCCTCACGGGGAATCGAACCCCGATCTCCACCTTGAAAGAGTGGTGTCCTAACCGTTAGACGATGAGGGCGAACCTCCGTCGCTACAGGCCCGGAGGGACTCGAACCCCCAACCGCCGGTTTTGGAGACCGGTGCTCTACCAAATTGAGCTACGGACCTAGCGCTGTCGATGGCCAGGGGCGGAATCGAACCGCCGACACCGCGATTTTCAGTCGCGTGCTCTACCAACTGAGCTACCTGGCCGAAGCCCGACATCGCTCCGACAAAAACCGACCGGACCCTGCCGGCGGGTTCGCCTTGAACCACCGGTCGGCCTGGCCGATCCAAGTCCCGGTACCCCGGGCCGCTACGCCAGAAACGCCGCACTGAGGCGGCGTTCCCGGAAGCACTCCGTCGCAATTATAGCGGGGGCGGGATTCGAACCCGCGACCTTCGGGTTATGAGCCCGACGAGCTACCAGACTGCTCCACCCCGCAGTGAGATCTTTAAGTTATGGAATCTCGTAATAGGGGTCAACGGCGCTGCGCTCCGCGGATCTCCAGCCGTCTGCAGTACCACGCGATCCAGCGGTTCGAGAAGCCCCACACCTTCGCCCGGCGGGTAATGGTCTCGACTTCGCGGCGTGACATCTTGGTTTCCCGCTTCAGCACCTTCGGGTTGGCGCGACTGATCGCCAGGGTGCGAACTGCGAAGAGCAGCGGGAGCAGACAGAAGAGCCGCACCCGATGATGCAGGCGGGGGATCAGGCGGATGTATGCGCGGGCCGCCGCCAGATGGCGATCCGCCTTGCGCACGAGCCGGTCCAGCACCGCCATGGCAGCCTTCCGGTTGGCGGGATCGAAGAGCTCGCCGGGGCGGATGCGGGGATCCGGCAGGAAAGCGGCCGGAACGTACACCCAGCCGCGATCGCGGTCCTCGTGCAGACCCCTGATGACGTTGACCGTCTGCAGGGCCAGGCCGAACTCGCGCCCGAGTTCCATCATGCGCGCCCGCTCGCCCCGCAGCCGGAGGCGGAGGGAGAAGAGTTCGGTGAGCAGGTATCCCACCCTCCCGGCCACCTCGTGCATGTAGTCGTCGAGATCCGCCTCGTTCTGGAAGACCGATCCCCTCTCGGTCCAGCGTGCCATCCCCGCGCTCGACTCCCGAACCCGCCTCACGAGGACATCGCGCGCCTCGGGCGCCAGGCTGTCCAGTCCGTCGAGAACGGTGGTGGCGTGCCGCGCGACAAGAGCGTCGGGTGTTGCCTCGCGCGCTTCCTGGAGTCGTGCGGCGAGAGCAGCCCGGTCACCCCGTCCCTCGAGCACGCTCCGCCATTCCTTCAGCAGGCCGATCTTCTCGTCGTTCCCGAGTTCCTGGTTGTCCTCCAGATAGTCCGACACGCGGAGAAGGAGGTAGGCGACGGTGATTTCTTCCCGAAGGGGTACGGGAAGCAGGTCGATGCCCACCGCGAAGGTGCGGCTCGACTGTACCAGAAGCTCTTGAAGCGTGGCCACGCAAACAAATGTATCCCGCATCGTGCGACCGTCCAACCATGGCGTTAGGTTAGTAGTCGAAGTGGGACAGGGGTTGGGGCGTCCAGAGGCCGTGAACCACCCGTGGGGACCGATGGCAGATAAGCTCTCGCGGAGCCAGATCGAGGAATGGATCGCCGCGCATTCCAGGTGGAAGTTCAGGGACAACGCGATACGCAAGCACTACATGTTCCCCTCGTTCCGTAGCGCCATCGTGTTCGTCAACCGGGTCGCGACGATCGCTGACGAGGAAGGTCACCACCCGGATATCCAGATCCGGTACGACCGGGTGTCGCTCCACCTCTGGTCGCATGATGCCGGGGGCGTGACGGAGCGGGATCTCAAGCTGGCGGAGCGAATCGACTTCGCAACTTCGGCCCGTTAGAGGCGAAACCCCTTGGCTGACTCCGGGTCGCGCGCCGGCCAGGTGACGAGCGCCAACGGTCCGATAGGCTTCATGGCGAGGAATGGCGTCGCCGCCAATGTCCTCATGCTCTTCCTGCTTCTGGCCGGACTCGGGGCCGCGAGCAATCTGGTTCAGGAGGTCCTCCCCGACTTCTCCCTGGAACGGGTTCAGGTCGTAGTGCCGTACCCGGGGGCCGCTCCGCAGGAAGTGGAAGAGTCCATCGTTCGCCGGATCGAGGAGGAGATCCGTGCGGTGGACGGGCTGCAGCGCATCGAATCGACGGCTGCCGAAGGGCTCGGGACCGTCGTCGTTGAGTTCAGGTCGGGAACCGACATCAATCGCGCCCTGAACGACGTCAAGGCCCAGGTCGACCGCATCCCGAGCTTTCCGGCCGGCGCCGAGCGCCCCGAGGTGCGCGAAATTACGAGCCGCCAGAGCGTCATCCGGCTCCTTGTGCACGGCGATGTCCCGGAACGCACGCTCAAGGAGCTGGCGTACGGTATCGAGGAGGGGATCTCCTCTCTCCCGGAAGTCTCCCTGGCCGAGACCAGCGGCGCGAGAATGTACGAGATCTCCATCGAGGTGCCGCTCAGGCACCTCAGGGCCCTCGGAATGACGCTGGACGATGTCGCCTTCGCCGTGAGGCAGGGGTCTCTCGAACTGTCCGCCGGCATGGTATCGACCGCCAACGAGGAAGTCCTCATCAGGACGCTGGGACAGAACTACGACCAGGCGGACTTCGAGGATATCGTCGTCCTGACGCGATCGGACGGCACGGCGGTTCGGCTGGGCGAAATCGCAACCGTACGGGACGGGTTCGCGGATTCGGATCTCAGCGTCCGCTACAACGGACAGCCGGCGGTTCGGGTGGACGTGTTTCGCACCTCGGAAGAACAGGTGCTGGATATCGCCCGGGTCGTGAACGACTACCTGGAGGCAGAGGTCGTGCCGGCGCTTCCGGAAGGCACCGGAATCGCGATCTGGAAGGACGACTCGGAGGAAGTCGGGGGACGTCTCGGCCTCATGATCGAGAACGCGCTGCTGGGGCTGGCGCTGGTGTTCCTCTGTCTGGCGCTCTTCCTGCAGATCCGGCTGGCCGTCTGGGTTGCCGTGGGGTTGGCGGTCGCGTTCACCGGGACGTTTCTGGTGATGGGACTGCTGGGCATCTCCATCAACATGTTCTCGCTGATGGCGCTCGTCCTTGCGCTGGGCATCGTCGTGGACGACGCAATCGTGGTGGGCGAGAGCGTCTTCACCGAGCGGGAACGCGGTGCGCGGGGCGTCACGGCGGCAATCAGGGGTGCGCGCCTCGTCAGTGGCCCGGTCATCTTCTCGGTTCTCACCACGATGACGGCGTTCGCGGCGCTGCTGCCGGCGCCGGGACCCCAGGGGAAGCTCGGCCGGAGCATCCCCATCGTGGTCATCGTGGTCCTCTTCCTCTCGCTGGTCGAGTCGCTGTTGGTGCTGCCGAACCACCTTTCGCACCTCAAGGACGCGACCGGGAACGCGCGCAACCGGCTGACCCGGCTTCTTCGCAGGGTTCAGCAGGGCACGGATGCCCTCCTCAAGCGGATAACCGACGGCCCGTTGGAGCGAGGCCTGCGGTTCGCGGTCGACCAGCCGCTGGTCGTGATGGCTTCCGCGACGGCACTGCTCGTCCTCTCCGGCGCCGTCGTGGCCTCGGGAATCGTGCCCAACCAGTTCCTCACGCCCATCGAGGGAGAGGTCGTCTCCGCCAACGTGGAGATGCCCGCGGGCACGCCTGGCGAACGGACGGCGGAGGTGCTCGGGGAACTCGAAGCCGCGGGGAGGCGGGCGGTCGGACGGCTGGAGGAAGACCAGGCTCGCGACGGGGGGCCCCTGCTATTCGATGTCGCGGTCACCGTGGGCGAGCCGGCCACGCTCTACGACCCGCTGGCCGGGGACGAAACCAGGGCGCCACGCGGTCACGTGGGAGCCGTGCAGTTCAAGTTGACGGGGTGGGAGGAACACGACATCGCCGCTTCGACCTTCGAGAGGGTGTGGCGCGAAGAAGCGGGCACGTTCCCCGGGGCCGAGTCGGTGTCGATTTCCTCGAACCTGCTCGGGCTGGGCCTGCCGGTCCACTTCGAGCTCTCGCATCCGGACGCCGAGCGGCTGGCGGTGGTGGCCGACGCGTTCACCGTCGAGGTTGCCGCATTGGACGGCGTCTTCGATGTCCGGAACAACCTCGACAAGGGATACCGGGAGCTTCAGCTCGAGCTGGAGCCCGAAGCCCGCACGCTGAACCTGACCCTGGACAGCTTCGCCGGACAGGTGCGCTCCGCAGTCTTCGGATCGGAAGCCCTGAGGGTGCAGCGGGGCCGGGAAGACATGCGGGTGTACGTCCGACTTCCCGAGGACGAGCGCAACTCGCCGGCCGACATCGAACACTACCTCGTGCGAACTCCGGGCGGTGAGCTGCCCTTGGCCCAGGTGGCATCCGCACGGTTTGCCAGGTCGGCCGCCACCATACATCGGGTCGACGGCCGCCGGGCCGTTACGGTGACCGCCGACATCGACCCTCGTCTCACATCCGCTGCTCAGGCCAACCGCAGTGTGGATGACGACCTGCTCCCGCGGCTCATGGACGAGCACCCGGGACTGGAATACACCATCGGAGGCCTGCGCAAGGACCAGGAGCACGCGTATACCGTTCTGAGCCGATCGCTGTTCCTGGCGCTGCTCGTCATGTACGCGCTGATGGCGATCCCCTTCGGTTCCTACTCGCAGCCGCTCATCGTCATGGCCGCCGTGCCGCTGGGAGCGGTCGGGGCCCTGGCCGGACACATGCTGCTGGGTCTCAGCTGGGGCCTCTGGTCGCTTTACGGACTGATCGGCGTCTTCGGCGTGGTCGTCAACGACTCGCTGATCATGATCAAGTCCATCAACGATCTGCGAGACTCCGGAATGTCACCGCGCGATGCGATCGTCGCCGGCGGCAAGGGCCGCTTTCGCCCCATCCTGCTGACCTCCCTGACGACGTTTCTGGGCGTGTCCCCGATCGTCTTCGAGAGCAGCACCTACGCGCAGCACCTGGTGCCTCTCGCGACTTCGGTCGGCTTCGGCGTACTGATCGCGACATTCCTCCTGATGGTGGTCGTGCCGGCGCTCGCGATGCTGAACTACAATGTCGCGGGGTGGATCGGCGAGCGGCGGGCGAGGGGCGCGTAGCCGCGATAGGCGCCTCGTGGGGCGTCGTGACGCCCTTTTGCCGGACCTCTACCCGGGTGCCCCGGCCGCAATCGTGGATACGAGCACCTCGAGCCCCGCTTCGAGCTCCCTCTCGCCGATCGTGGCGGGCGGCGTCAGCTCGACCACCTCACCGCGGGATCCCGCGGGCAACACGATCAGTCCGCGGTCAAGCGCGCTCTTCGCCACGGCCACGGCGGGGCCCGTGTCGATGTCACCCGTTTCCGCCGCAGACCGGGCCTCGGCCGCCCCGTCGGCGGCATCCGTATGCGCAGTCTCCTGCACGCGCAGCTCCACGCCGAGCATGAGCCCCCTTCCCCGCACCTCCCGCACTGCCTCGCGGCCCGCCAGCTTCGCCGTCAGGTAGTCGAGCGCGAAGGCGCCGAGTCGGCGCGCGCGCGCGGTCAGATCTTCCGCCCCCAGCGCCGCCAGGAATCCCAACCCCGCGGCGCAACCGAGGGGATGGCCCTGGAAGGTGCTGGTGTGCACAGCCTCGCCCGATGACGACGGCCACGCGTCCATGACCTCACGGGGTCCAGAGCAGGCCGACAGCGGCATGCCCCCGCCGAGGGCCTTGCCGAGGCACACCAGGTCGGGCACCACCCGGTCATGATCGCAAGCCAGGAGTTCGCCCGTCCGCCCCATACCGGTGAAGATCTCGTCGGCGATCAACAGGGCGCCTCCCGCGCGCGTGCGTTCCGCCAGCTGGGCAAGGAATCGCGAGGGCGGGATGCGCACGCCCGCCCTTCCCTGGATCGGCTCCACGAGCACGGCCCCGACCGGGACCGCCGCGTCGCCGGAAAGCAGGGAGTCGATTTCCCTCAGCACACCCTCGGCCGCCCCGGCGGACGACGGGAATCGCACGAAGTGCACGTGATCGGCCAGGCGATTCGTAAACGGACGGCGAAAGTGCTCCCTGTGGGTCGTCGCCAGGGCTCCGAGCGTGAGGCCGTGGTAGCTGCCCTCGAATGCGATGATCCCGTGTCGGCCCGTGGCGAGCTGGGCGGTCTTGAGTGCGGCCTCCACGGCATCCGATCCGCTGAGACCCAGGACGGTCCGCGTTTCCGGCCAGGGCATCAGCGCGGCCAGCGCCTCGAGGAACTCCACCTTCACCGCCGGTGGGTGGATGTCGCCCATGCCGTGGACGAGTCGGCGGGCCTGGGCCGCGATCCGCTCGGCGATCAACGGATGGCGGTGCCCGGCCAGGGCCACGCCAAAGGCGCCGGTGAAGTCCAGGTACGTGTTGCCGGCGGCGTCCCGGACGGTTGCGCCCTCGGCGTCGGTCCAGAAAGGCGGCGGGGGCCGCAGGAAAGTGACGTCTCTGGACTCGACCCCGCTCAGGCGCTCGGCCAGTTCCCGGTTTGCCGAGTCAGTGGGCAAGGCCGATCCAGACCATGCACCCGCCGTAGGCTACGAGGAGCAGCAGCCCCTCCGAGCGCCGTACCATGCGGGCGCTGGCCGCTACGGGCCACACAAGCAGCGACAACAGGAGCACCGCGGGAAGCTCCGTGGTGAGGACCGTGCCCTCGATCTCGAAGCCCTGGACGAGTGCGGAGCCCCCCATGACCGCCGTCAGATTGAAGATGTTCGACCCGATGATGTTCCCCACCGCGACATCCGCGTGCTTCCGGGCGGCGGCCACCAGCGAAGTCACCAGTTCCGGCAGCGAGGTCCCGATGGCAATCACGGTGGCCCCGATCACCATCTCGCTGGCGCCCAACGAGTCGACCAGGTAGGTCGCGCCAGTGATGATCGCCCGCCCCCCCAGCGCCAGGCCGATGGCTCCGGCCGCCACCAGACCCAGGTTGCCGATGCGGCTTGTCGCGTGTTCCTGGTGATCCCCGTCGCGTGCAAGACCGACCTCGTCCAGGATCTCCGCGGCGTCCTCCTCGGTCGACACGAAGGTGATCGCCAGGTACACGGTCAGCAGCACGAGCAGCACCACGCCGTCGCCCCGGCTGACGCCGCCGTCCATCACGAACGGGAAGATCATGACCGTGATCAGGATCATGATCGGTACTTCGCGCGCGATCACGCGATCGGCCACCGCAACGGGCCGCAGGAGCGCGGTCGCGCCCAGGATGAGGCCGATGTTGGCAAGATTCGAGCCCAGGACGTTGCCCGCGGCCAGATTCCCCGCACCGTCGATGGCCGCCTGAATGCACACCACCAGTTCGGGCGCGGACGTGCCGAGCGACACGAGTGTGAGACCGACCACGACCGGGCTGACGCCCATTTCCGATGCGATGCGCACGGAGCCGCGGACCAGCCATTCGGCACCGAAGTAGAGAGCGCCGAAGCCGCCGGTGAGGAACAGGAGATTCGCGATCAGCTCGCTCAATCACGCCTCCGGCCAAGCCACTGTCTAAACGCGCGAAGCTTTCGCGTGTTCGCGATCTCAGCTGCTTGCAACCATCCCCTCCGAGCCTGGTCGATTCCGTACCGCATGTTGTCCAGCCGCGCCACCGAGTGCGCATCGGAATTTACAACGACTCTAACGCCCAACTCACGGCACAGCCAAAGTCCGCAGTGGTTGAGGTCGAGGCGTCGCGGACTCCCGTTGACCTCGACGGCGACATCGAGGTCGCGGGCAGCCTCGAGCACGGCCGTCAGATCCAGAGGGTACGGATTGCGCCGTCCGAGCTTCCTTCCCGTCAGGTGGCAGACCACGTCGACCAGCGGGTTTTCCATCGCCCTGATGATGCGGTCCGTCATCCGGCTCCGGGACATGGCGAAGGCGGAATGGACGGAAACGAGCACGATGTCCAGGGTCGCGAGCGTCTCGTCGTCGAGGTCGAGGGTGCCATCGGGAAGAATGTCCACCTCGCAACCCCGCAGGATGGCGATATCGGCGAAGTCGCGCTGCACGCGCGCGATCTCGGCCGCCTGCGCCCGGAGTGCGGCCGCATCCAGGCCGGGGACGACACCGGTGGACGGCGAATGGTCGGTCACGGCGATGTAGCTGTATCCGCGCGCTGCGGCGGCCTCGACCATGGTTTGCAGGTTCGCGGCACCGTCGCTCCAGGTCGTGTGCAGGTGAAGATCACCGTGAATGTCGTCCAGCGTGACGAGCGACGGGACGCCGCGCTCCGCCCGCTCGATGGTGGTGCCGTCTTCCCGCAGTTCAGGGGGAATCCACGGGAGGCGAAGCCGTTCGTAGATGGCCGTCTCGCCGGAAGCGGGGCCGGTGTCGGTTGCCGTGCCGCCGGTGCCGCCGGGCCCGCCGGTGTCTGCGGCGCCGACGATTCCCGTGGGCGTGATCTCCAGGCGGTAGCTGCGTGCCCGGGCAGCCAGCGCGCCGAGGTACGCGGGCGGCCCGGTGAGGTGGTGGGCGATGGGACCCATGAGTTCGCGCGGCACGGCAACCAGCCTGATGGGCACGTCGTCCACCTCGACCGGGACCGGATTGTCGCCCCTGTTCCCATCCACTCGCGCACCCGGACATTCGCAAGCCAGGTCCCACAAGGCCCCGGACGACTCCGCGCACACGATATCGGTTGTCGCCACGATCTCGACACGCCGCCGGATGTCGCCGGCGATGCTGAAATCGACACCGTTCCCACGCAGGACATCGGTCAGCCGCGCCACGGCCCTGTCCGCCTCCGACAGGAGTGACTTGCCGCGCAGCGCGCGTCGTGCCTCGAGGCTGCGCCGGATGTGGCTCGCCACCGAGGGCCCGAAGCCGTCCAGCCCATGGATCCACCGGCCGTCGAGCGCGGCTTCCAGCCTCTCGACCGACTCCACGCCTGCGTCCCGGAGCGTCCGGGCCCGCGTGGCGCCGACGCCGTCGACGCGCATCAAGTCGAGAATCCCCCGCGGGATCCGGGTCCTGTAGTCCTCCAGACGCCTCGCCGAGCCCGTCCGGACGAGTTCACCCAGGAACCCCGCCAGGCCCTTCCCGATCCCGGGCACCCGGGTCAGGTCCGTTCCGGACAGGATGATTTCTGCCAGTGAATGGTGGAAGCGGCGAATCACGGTGGCCGCGCGCCGATAGTGGGCAACCCGGTGCGAGTCACCCCCGTCCAGCACAATCAGGTCCGCAAGCTCGGCGACCCGCCGCCCGAGTTCGCTGTTGCCCGGCGGCTCGTTGCCGGCTTCCACACCGCGCGTTTGGCCCACGGGCTGCTATGGGTCCCCGGTCGACTTGTCCACGGTCGGCGTGTCCTCGGAGTCCGCGGGCGGAGCTCCGAAATCACCCAGTTCCTCCGCAAAGCGCTCTTGAAACCGGGCCTCGTCGAGCACTTCCACGCCCAACTCACGCGCCTTGGCCAACTTCGATCCCGCATTCGCGCCGGCAACCAGGAAATCCGTCCGCCCGCTGACCGAGCCCGTGACCCTCGCACCGGACGCCTGCAGCAGCTTCTTGAGCGCGCCGCGCGAGGACATCTCTAGCGTCCCCGTCAACACGAACGTCTTCCCCGCCCAGCGTACCCCCGAATCCTCCGGCTCTTCGGGCAGAATGAAGTCAAAGCCCCTGGCCAGCAGATTGTCCAGCGCGGCCGCCACCCTTTCGTCATCCAGGAAACCCCGAATCGCGAGGGACATCTTGGGGCCCACGCCGTGCACGTCCTCCAGCTCCTCCAGAGACGCCTCGCGAAGTGCATCGATTCCGCGGAAGCGGGCGGCCAGGTCCCCGGCCACGGCAAATCCCACCTCGGGAATCCCGAGGCCGACCAGAAACCGCCCGAGTTCCACCCGCCGCCGCGCCTGAATGGCCCGCACCAGATTGCGCGCCGAGATCTCCGCGAAGCCCTCCAGCGGCACGAGGTCGTCCTCCCTTACGTCGAAAAGGTCGGCGAGCTCCCGCACGAGCCCGCGGTCGACGAGCAAGGCGGCCGTCTCCCCGCCCAACCCCTCGATGTCCAGCGCGCTGCGTCCAGCAAAGTGCGCGATCCGGCCCCTGAGCTGCGCGGGGCAGGCGAAGTGGTTCGGACAGACCGTGAACGGTCCCTTCTCCACGGGCGCGGTGCCGCACGACGGACAGGCATCGGGCATGACGAACCGCGCACCTCGCTCGCGTCCTTCTTCACGGACACGCTCCACAACCTGGGGAATGACGTCGCCCGCGCGCTGGATCCGCACCAGGTCGCCTTCGCGAACGTCCTTGCGCTCCAGCTCCTCGCGATTGTGCAGCGACGCCCGGGACACCGTCACGCCCCCCACCTCCACCGGCCGCAGCAGGGCCACCGGAGTGAGCACGCCGGTGCGGCCGACCGACACGAAGATCCGGTCGATCCGGGTGACTTCCTTGCGCGGTTCGAACTTGTACGCGATCGTCCACCTGGGGTGATGCGCGGTGCTTCCCAGCGCGGCGCGCGGCGCCAGCGGATCCAGCTTCACCACGACACCGTCGATCTCGTAGTCCAGAGCATCACGATCGGCCTCGAAGCGCCCGTGATAGGCGGCGATCTCGTCCACCGAATCGACCAGTTCGATCCGCTCCGGAGTGCGGAACCCCCACGCGCTCAACGCACGCAGCCCCTCCGAGTCGGTCTCGAAGGAAACGCCTTCCACGGCCATGACGTCGAAGGCGAGCACGGTGAGCGGGCGCTGGGCCGTGACCCTGGAGTCGAGTTGCCGCAGCGCCCCCGAGGTGGCGTTGCGCGGATTCTGATACGGGGGGTCCCCGGCTTCGATGCGCCGCTGGTTGAGGGACTCGAAATCGGGCAGGTACATGAGCGCCTCGCCGCGCACGGACAGGAACGTGGGCGCCGCGACCTCACCGTCTTCGAGACGCAGGGGAACCGTGGCAATGGTGCGGACGTTCTCGGTCACGCCTTCCCCGACACGGCCGTTCCCCCTGGTGACCGCACGCTCCAGCACGCCGTCCACGTACACCAGTTCGACGGACGCGCCGTCCAGCTTCGGCTCGAGCACATACCGGATTCCGTCGTCGCCCACCGCCTTGCGGAGCCGCTCGTCGAACCGCCGCACCGCGTCGATGTCGTGGGCCGAGTCCAGCGACAGCATCGGCACGGCGTGCTCGACGTTGGGCAGGCTGTCCAGGGGATCCGCGCCCACTCGCTGCGTCGGGGAATCGGGTGCCGCAAGCGACGGGTGAGCCGCCTCGAGTGCGAGAAGCCTGCGGAAGAGCGCATCGTAGGCCGAGTCGGAGATCTCGGGCGCGCTCTCCGCATGGTACAGCCGGTTGTGGCGGTCGATCTCCGGGCGCAGCCGCGCGATCTCCGTGCGCGCCTCCGCGAGGGTCATGTCGGCGGGGTCGGTAGGGGTCATGACACTGAAACGGTATATCCAGCCAGGGGCTCCGGGGAAGGGCGTACCCGCCGCACGCCATACACTGTACATTGCAGATCGTCACCGTTCACCCACAGGAGGTTCCCGGATGCAGTTCTCACGTGGCCCAATTCGTCATTTCGCCGTCGCGCTGGCCGCCACGGTGGCCATCCCCGCCGCGCTCTCCGCGCAGATGCAGCCCACCACTCCGCGCGGCGCCGACGAGGGGGACGGCCCCCACGAGCGGCTGATCCTGCGCGGCGCCACGATCATCGACGGCACCGGGGCCCCGCCCATGGGTCCCGTGGATATCGTGATCGAGGGCGACAGGATATCCCAAATCCAGACCGTTGGATATCCCGGGGTCCCCATCAACGAGGACCGGCGCCCCGGCGACGCCACCCGGGAGATCGACATGACCGGCATGTTCATCATGCCCGGCTTCGTGGACATGCATGCGCACACCGGCGGCGCGGGGAAGGCTCCCCAGCCCGAATACACCTACAAGCTGTGGATGGGACACGGCATCACGACCTCACGCGGCGTCGGCCACGGACCCATGATGTGGGCGCTGCAGGAGAAGGCCGCCGCAGCCCGCAACGAGATCGTCGCCCCGCGCATGTTCACCTACGCGCGGCCCGGCGAAGCGTGGGACAACGGCCCCGTCGACTCGCCCGAGAAGGCGCGCGAGTGGGTGCGCTGGGCCGCCGAGGTCGACGTCGAAGGCGCGAAGATCGACGGCCTCAAGCTCGGCGCGATGGACCCCGACATCATGGCCGCGGTGATCGACGAGGCGAAGAAGTTCGGGCTCGGCACCGTCGCCCACCTCGGTCAGATGGGCGTGGTGCGCATGACCGCGCTCGACGCCGCCGAGGTCGGCCTCGACATGATGACCCACTACTACGGCCTCATGGAGTCGATGCTCACCGACTACAGCGTCCAGGACTGGCCGCTCGACTACAACTACCAGGACGAGCAGCACCGCTTCGGCAACGTCGGCCGCCTCTGGCACCAGGCCGCCGAGCCGGGATCCGAGCAGTGGAACGACCTCATCGACCGGTTCCTGGAGCTCGACTTCGGTCTCGACCCCACCATGACCATCTACGAGGCCAGCCGCGACGTGATGCGCTCCCGCGAGGCCGACTTCCACGAAGAGTACACGCTGCCCAGCCAGTGGGACTTCTACCAGCCGTCGCGCATCGCCCACGGCTCCTACTGGTTCTACTGGACCAGCGAGGACGAGTACCACTGGAAGCGCTTCTTCAACAAGTGGATGCACTTCCTCAACGACTACAAGAACGCGGGCGGGCGAGTCACGACCGGCTCCGACTCGGGCTTCATCTACAAGCTCTACGGCTTCGACTACATCCGTGAGCTCGAACTGCTCCGTGAGGCCGGCTTCCATCCCGTCGAGGTGATCCGCTCCGCGACCCTCTTCGGCGCCGAGGAGCTCCACGATCCCAAGGGCACCGACATCGACTTCGGCATCCTGCGGCCGGGCCTCAAGGCCGACATGGTCGTCGTGGACGAGAACCCGCTCCAGAACCTCAAGGTCCTCTACGGCAACGGCGCCGTGAAGCTCAACGACGAGACCGGCGAGGTCGAGCGCGTGGGCGCCATCAAGTACACGATCAAGGACGGCATCGTCTACGACGCGCAGCAGCTGCTGGCCGACGTGCGCGAGATGGTCCGCAAGGCCAAGGAGGAACGGGCGGTCTCCGACGGAGGCAGCTGACCGGCCAGTGGGGGCGACCCCGGTGTAGCCGAGCTTTCCGGGTCCAGGGTCTTCTGAGATGAAGAGCGGCCAGGGTGGTCCGTCGGGGCGGATCATCCTGGCCGACAACCTTCCCGTGCTGCGGGCGATGGAGGGGGGGAGCGTCCAGCTCATCTACGTGGATCCGCCCTTCAATACCGGCCGGGCGCAGGCACGAACGCGCATCCGCGTCGAGCGCGACGAGGATGGTGACCGCACCGGCTTCCAGGGCGCCCGCTACCGCACCACGATTCTGGATCGCAGCAGCTACGACGACCGCCACCCTGACTACCTCGCCTTTCTCGAACCGCGGCTGACGGAGGCGCACAGGGTGCTGGCGCCCACGGGGTCGTTCTTCCTTCACATCGACTACCGCGAAGCGCACTACTGCAAGATTCTGCTCGACGAGATCTTCGGGCGCGCTTCGTTCATGAACGAGATCATCTGGGCGTACGACTACGGTGCGCGTTCGAAGCGCAAGTGGCCCGCCAAGCACGACACGATCTTCTGGTACGCGAGGGATCCAGGCGCGTACACCTTCAACTTCGACGAGATGGACCGGATTCCGTACATGGCGCCGGGGCTGGTCGGCAGGGAGAAGGCCGCGCGCGGCAAGACGCCCACCGACGTGTGGTGGCACACGATCGTGAGTCCGACCGGCGGCGAGAAGACGGGGTATCCCACGCAGAAGCCGCTGGGGGTGCTGGAACGCATTGTAAAGGTGCACTCGAATGTGGGGGACACCGTGCTCGACTTCTTCGCGGGAAGCGGGACGACGGGCGAGGCTGCGGCGCGCCATGGCAGACACTACATTCTTGTCGACTCGAACCCGGAAGCGGCGCGGGTGATGGCGGAGAGGCTGGGCGGGTTCGGGGCCGAGTGCGTGGGATTCAGGAGACAGGCTGCAGACCGTGCATGATTCACAAGACGATCGCACGCCGGCGGCGCCGTCCGCAGTTTTCCGCAACCCCACCAGCCGGGCGAACCAGGCCAGGGGATTCCTGTGCGTCAGCGTATTCGCCGCACTCTACGGGATCCAACACCATGCCCGCGCCTATCGATCGTTTCCCGAAACCGGAGAGTCGTTGACGTCACCGGAACTCTGGGGCTTCCGCTTCCTTCTGGGGCTGGCCGCACTGACCACGGCCGTTGCCGTTTCCAGGTGGATCCATCGGGCCAACAGCAATGCCCGGGCGCTCGGCGCCAGGGGGATGGCGTTCACTCCGGGGGGTGCGGTCGGGTGGTACTTCGTCCCCATTGCGAACCTCTGGAAGCCCTACCAGGCGATGCGAGAGATCTGGAAGGCCAGCGCTGGTCCGCTCGGTTGGCAGCGGCGGTCGGTATCGGCGCTTCTGCCGTGTTGGTGGCTTCTGGCGATTGTGGGGCCGTCGACGGCGGGTTGGGTGACCTGGGCGGCCGGGAAGGGCATGGACGGGATCGACGAGAATGCTGCCGAACACATGGGCGAGGCGGTATCGCTGGGCGTCCTGATTCCAGCGAGTGTCCTTCTGGTCATGATCATAAGCCGGGTGCACAACATGCAGATGACGCACTACAGGAGACAGCGCTCGGCCGGAACTCTGTCGCGGACGGGTTCGCTTTCCGGACGGGTGCCGGACCAGGGCTGACCGCCGCTCGGCGTTCGCGCAGCGGCGCCAGGTTCAGCTTCGCTCGTGCTGTTCCAACTCCACCGCCGTCCCGTAGCACATCAGTTCGGCCGCGCCCCTGCTGACCTCGGCAGACTGAAAGCGGATGGCCAGAATCGCGTTCGCACCCAGTGCCTCCGCTTCCGCGACCATTCTGTCCACCGCCTGCTCCCGCACTTCCGCCAGCAGCTTGGTGTATTCGTACACCTCCCCACCGGCCAGATTCCGCAGGCTGGCGATGAGGTCGCGGCCGATGTGCCGCACGCGCACGGAACTGCCCCTCACCATGCCCAGTGTGCGCACTACGCGATGCCCGGTCACCGCCTCGGTCGTCGCCAATATCATCGTTGCACGTGACGGTAGGGGTCCGTTCCGTATTCCCTGTAGCGATCCCAGATCACATTGGCGAGCAGCACCAGTATCCCGATGACGATGGCACCGGTCGCGAGTTTGACAACAATCGCCGAAGGCGACCTGACGAAGGTCCAGACGCCGTAGCCGAGCCAGGCGATGAATCCGGCCAGCGCGAGCACCCATCCCACCGGTTGCGTGATCCGGTTTCTGATCCGATCCCACACCGAGTCGTCGTCAGGGGCGGCGAAAGACAGATCCTGGAGATCCTGTTTCATGGAGCGGAAGATCGCAAACTCACGTTGCAGCTCGCTCGACCCCGCCAGCCGTCCCTCGATACGCGCCCGCTCCTCGGGCGTGACCTCGCCATCGAGGAAACGCATGAGTTCTTCATGGCTCACTTCGTTGGACAGGTTTGCGTTCATGGGCTCGTCCGCCTCCGGAGCGACCATGTCCTCCGGTGTTCCATGGTCATGTTCACGGGTAATCGGCCCGTGACTCCCGCAGCACATCCGCCAGCGCCCGCCGCGCGTGGAAGAGCCGGCTGGCCACCGTTCCTTCCGGAATGTTCAATATCCCGGCGATCTCACCGTAGCGAAACCCTTCAATTTCCTTCAATACGATTATCTCGCGGTGATCTTCACTCAGCTGCTCCAGTCCCGACCAGAGCAGCTCCTTTGCAGCCTTCCTTTCGCGCACACGTTCGGGTCCCGACTCCGGGTCGGCCGGCTTCATCTCCAGCCTCTCGTCGAGCGCTTCCAGCTGGAATCGGACCTTGCGGCTGCGAAGCGCGTCCCTGCATTGATTCCTCAGGATCTGAAAGAACCACGGCGCGAACGATCTCTTCAGGTCGAAGCGGGGGAGCGACTTCCACGCCTTTACGAACGCGTCCTGCAACGCGTCCCTCGCATCGTCCGGGTTACCCATCATCCCCAGAGCCACGCGCAGTCCGGGCCTTTCGTACGCCCTCACGATCGGTTCGAAGAAGCGAGCGTTGCCCGCCTGGCACTTTCGCAGAAGTTCCCGTTCCAGGTCAGGGAGCAAGCTTCCTCCATGTCGGATTCCGGTGCACGTAAGCATATACGCCAATCTGGATCGTAACATTCTAATCGTGAGGGCGGCGAGTTGCCGGGGGACTGGCAAGCGTCGGCCCCGTAGCCCAGATTGGCCGTGTCCCGAAACTCAACTTGTACACACGGACAGCCCCAATGGAACCCGAATGTACCCGGCGCGGTCGCGCCATCGTCGTGATCACGCTCGCGTTGTCCCTCTTCGCGATTGCGGAGACCCGGACCGAGGCGCAGGAAGTGGAGTACCCGGCCGGCTTCGACGAGGAAGCCACGTACTACGCCGAGGCGCTGGGGCCGCTGACCCGACCGATCACGACCAATTCGGCGCGCGCGCAGCAGTTCTTCGATCAGGGCGTGCAGATGATGTACGCATTCACGCCGCTGCGGGCTGCCCGGTCGTTCCGTCAGGCACAGCGGGAAGATCCCGACTGCGCGATGTGCTATTGGGGCGAGGCGTGGGCCTGGGGACCCTACCTCAACGGACCCATGGGGCCCGACGACGCGCCGCGCGCGCATGAGAACATCCAGAAGGCGAAGTACCTCGCCGAAGACCACGCCAACGACGTCGAGAAGGCGCTGATCGACGCCATGGCGGTCCGCTACGCGCCCGAGCACGACAACGACGAGCGAAGGATGCTGGATTCCGTGTACTCGCGGGCGATGGCCGACGTGTATGAACGGTTTCCACACGACCTCGACGTGGGCACCCTCTACGGCGAATCCCTCATGCTGCTGGAACCGCGGCGCGGGCGCTGGAACATCGAGAAGCCCGCGGTCGTGAAGATCCACAAGATCCTCGAGGCCGTTCTGGCCATGGACATCGCACACCCGGGTGCGTGCCATCTCTACGTGCACGCCACCGAGCCCACGATCAAGCCGGAAAAAGCGGAGGCGTGCGCGGACTACCTCGGCGCCTCGATCCCGGGAGCCAGCCACATTCAGCACATGCCGTCCCACACCTACAACCGGATCGGGCGCTGGGGCGACGCGGTGCGTTCCAACCTCGCCGCCTGGCACTCCGACCAGCGCGCCGAAGAGGACATCGCGTGGGCCATCTACCCGTCGCACAACCTGCACATGCTCCTCTTCGCCGCATCCATGGACGGCCAGGGAGCGGTCGCCATGCAGGCTGCGCGGGACTACGGCAAGATCGTGCCGGGAGGCGCGTTCTACGAGGCGATGACCATGCTTCGCTTCGGTCGCTTCGACGAGATCCTGGAGCTGGACGATCCTCCCACCGGAGGGATCCAGCGCGGCTTCTGGGACTTCGCGCGCGGCTACGCCTACCTGCGCAACGATGAGTCCGAACGCGCGTCGGTCTACCTGGAGAGGGTGCGGCGAGCGGCGGAAATGACTCCCGACGGCGAGCGCTTCCGGGGTCATTCGGCCGCGGACCTGCTGGGTGTGGTCTCGGGCATTCTGGAAGGCGAGATCCTGCGCCAGGAGGGAGAGACCGACAGGGCCATCGAGGTGCTGGATGCCGCGATCGAACGCGAGGACGGACTGCGCTACGACGAGCCCGAGCCGCTGAACTTCTCGGCGCGCCACTGGCTCGGAGACCTGTTGCTGGAGCTGGAGCGGTATCCGGAGGCGGAACGCGTGTTCCGCGCCGCGCTGGAGGACCACCCCATGAACGGCTGGTCCCTTTTCGGGCTGGAAGCGGCGCTACGCGCGCAGGGCCAGTACTCGGAGGCGGAACGAGTGCACAAACTGTTCCAGTCGGCGTGGGCCAGATCGGACACCTGGATCACGGGACCCATCTTCTAGGCTGCGCTCGTAACTAACGGCTCCACAACATTTTAAGCGAGCTGGGGCCCTGTTCCACCGTACGGGGAATCCACTTGACTCGTGCCGCGCCCTCCGGTAGCTTTCGGTCCCCAATCAATAATCATTCTTATTACTGATAACGGAGTTCCTGGATGGACGACGCACCGGTTCTTAACGTGGCCGGCCTGAGGGCCAAGGTCGCGGACGAGGATCTCGAGATTCTGAAGGGGGTGGACCTCTCCATCAAGCCGGGAGAAATCCACGCGATCATGGGTCCGAACGGATCCGGCAAGAGTACGCTTGCCAAGGTGATCGCCGGGCATCCGGCCTATGAGGCCACCGGCGGATCGGTGTACTTCGGCGGCGAGGATCTGCTCGATATGGAGCCCGATGAACGCGCCCAGGCCGGCGTGTTCATGGCGTTCCAGTACCCCGTCGAGATTCCCGGGGTGTCCATCGCCAACTTCCTGCGGACCGCCCTCCGGGCCCGGCTGGAGGACGACGAAGAGCTGGACCTCTTCGACTTCCAGGAGCTGCTCATGGACCGGATGGAGCTGCTGGAAATGGACCCCTCGTTCGCGCAGCGACCCGTGAACGACGGTTTCAGCGGCGGCGAGAAGAAGCGCAACGAGATTCTGCAGATGGCGGTCCTGAAGCCGTCTCTGGCCGTGATGGACGAGACGGACTCGGGCCTGGACATCGACGCGCTCAAGATCGTCGCCAACGGGGTCAACACCCTGAAACGGGAAAGCCCGGGCAAATCCGTGCTGCTGATTACGCACTACCAGCGCATCCTGAACCATATCACCCCCGATGTGGTACACGTCATGGTGGACGGCAGGATCGTGGAATCGGGCGGCCCGGAGGTTGCGCTGGAGTTGGAGGCAAGTGGCTACGAGGAGTACCGGAAGGCCCACGCGGCCTGATCGCGGCGGCTTATGAGCCGCAAGGAGGGATAGATGCCTGGCAACGAAGTCATCCAGGGACTTGGGCTGGACGACTACAAGTATGGTTTTGTTACGGATTCGGAGCCGGTCTTCCGCACGCGGCCCGGGCTCGATGCCGAAATCGTAAAGCAGATTTCCGCACGCAAGGACGAACCCGAATGGATGCTCAAGCGCCGCCTGAAGGCGCTTCGCATCTACGAATCGAAGCCCATGCCGAAGTGGGGCGGCGACTTGTCCGAGCTCGAGGACACCCTGCGCCAGACGTACTTCTACGTGAAGCCGCAGGAGCAGATGGAGCGGTCGTGGGACGACGTTCCCGACAACATCAAGGAGACCTTCGAGCGCCTGGGCATCCCCGAGGCGGAGCGGAAGATCCTGGCCGGCGTCGGAGCCCAGTACGACTCCGAGATGGTGTACCACTCGCTGAAGGAGGAGTGGGAAGCCAAGGGCGTCATCTTCGACTCGATCGAAGACGGACTGAAGAACCACCCCGAACTGTTCAGGAAGCACTTCGGGACGGTGATTCCGGCCGCCGACAACAAGTTCGCGGCGCTCAACTCCGCAGTGTGGTCCGGCGGGTCCTTCGTGTACATTCCGCCCGGCGTCGAACTGGAAACCCCGCTGCAGGCGTACTTCCGGGTCAACCAGGAGCGGCTGGGGCAGTTCGAGCGGACGCTCATCATCGCGGGCGAGGGATCACGCGCGCACTACATCGAGGGATGTACCGCGCCGGTATACTCGACCGACTCCTTCCACTCGGGCGTGATCGAGATCGTTGTCAATCGTGATGCCTATTTCCGCTACACGACGATCCAGAACTGGTCGAACAACATGTACAACCTGGTGACCCAGCGCGCGCTGGTGCACCAGGGTGCGCACATGGAATGGCTCGACGGCAACCTCGGGTCGAAGCTGACCATGAAGTACCCGTCCTGCTACCTGATGGGCGAAGGCGCACACGGCGAGATTCTCTCGATCGCGTATGCCGGGGACGGACAGCACCAGGACACGGGCGGCAAGGTGATCCACGTGGCACCGCACACGTCATCGAGCATCGTGTCGAAGTCGATCTCGAAGGGCACCGGACGTTCCTCGTACCGCGGGCTGTGCAAGGTGTACGACGGAGCCGCGAACGCCAGATCGAACGTGGAGTGCGACGCGCTCCTCATCAACGAGACGTCCCGTACGGACACCTTCCCCTACATCGAGATCGACGAGAAGTCGGCGACGGTGGGTCACGAGGCCACGGTGTCGAAGATCGGTGACGAGCAACTCTTCTACCTGATGAGCCGCGGAATGGACGAGGCCGAGGCCATGGCGCTGATCGTGCGCGGCTTTATCGAGCCCATCGCGAAAGAGCTTCCGCTCGAATACGCGGTCGAGCTCAATCGGCTGATCGAGATGGAAATGGAAGGGAGCGTCGGGTGAGCCAGGCCGCCGCCGTGCGCAAACCGTCGCGCCCCGGCATCGGTCGGGCCGCCGTGGCCGAGGCGGGAGCCACGGACCCGCCCTGGCTCAGGGCCCGGCGCGACGAAGCGTGGGCCACCTACCAGGCCACGCCGATGCCAACGACGCGCTCCGAGGAATGGCGGTACACGGACCTGTCGCGCAAGCTGCAGCTGGACGAACTCGTCGTCGCGCACGGGGACCATGGGCCGGGGGCCGGGGCCGTTCTGCCCGACGCACTGCGCCGCACGATGGAGCAGGATCGGGACAGCGCCGGGCGCATCGTGGATATCGACGGCAAGGTCGTCTCAGTGGAGCTGGACGAGTCGCTCGCCCGTCAGGGTGTCGTTCTGGCGTCGCTGAGAGACGCGGCCCGCCGGGACGACGGTGACATCCGGAGACTTCTCGCCACCAGGGCTGTCCCGGCCTCGGACGGCAAGTTCCCCGCGCTCAACGCCGCGCTGTGGAACGACGGCGTGTACTTGCGGATTCCCCGCGGAGTCCGCGTCGAGCGTCCCGTGCGGCTCAGCCGCTGGGTGTCGCGCCCAGGCAGCGCCACCTTCACGCGCATCCTCATCGTTGCGGAAGAAACGAGTCAGCTCTCGTTCGTCGACGAGATCCTGTCTCCCGACTTTGAAACAACGACACTCGTCAACACCGCCGTCGAACTCTTTTCCTACGGTGGCGCGCAGATCCAGTACGTTTCGCTCCAGCGCCTGGGGCGCGGCGGCTTCTATCTGGCCAACCAGCGCACCCTCGCCGAGAGGGACTCCACGCTGGACACGCTCAATGTCGCGCTCGGCGGATCGGTCGGACGCGTCGATCTCAATGCAAGCCTCCTGGGCCCCGGGGCCCACAGCGACATGCTCGGCCTCTATTTCGGAGACGTCGACCAGCACTTCGACTTCAACACCAGCCAGGATCACATGTCGCCCAACGCACACAGTGACCTGCTGTACAAGGGAGCACTCGACGGTTCGGCCCGCGGGATCTTCCGTGGCATCATTCGCGTCCATGAGGGCGCCCAGGGCACCGACGCATACCAGACCAACCGGAATCTGATCCTCTCCAACGACGCGATCGCGACGTCGTTGCCGAATCTGGAGATCGAGGCCGACGATGTTCGCTGTTCCCACGGCGCCACGGTCGGCCAACTCGACGCCGAAGCGTTATTCTATCTGATGAGCCGCGGGCTGACGCGGGGGAAGGCCGAGCGGCTGGTTGTCCTGGGCTTCCTCGGCGAGGTCCTGTCACGGTTGCCCATGGGCGGTGTGGTGGAGAAGGTGACGAATGCGATTGTGGCGAAACTCCGAGGTGTCTAGGTCGCGGGCCGCCGGCCCGCAGTCGTCCCGCTTGCGCGTGGCGTCAGCCGACGAAATACCGCCGGACACGCTCAGGGCCGTGGCAACCGATGTCGGTCCCGTCGTACTGGTCAATCTGGACGGTGACATCTACGCGCTCGAAGATCGATGCTCCCACCAGGACTATCCGTTGTCTGCGGGCGAGCTGGAGGACGGCGAAGTGGAATGTGCCTTTCACGGCGCACGATTCGACGTATGCACCGGCCACGCCACGCAGCTGCCAGCGGTGGTTCCGGTGCGAACCTTTCCAGTGGAAGTGCAGGGTGGCGAGGTCTTCATACGGTTGGACTGACCGTCCGGCTGCTCCACGCGGATGAGCCCGCCGGTGAGTGCCGCAACGGTTTCGCGACTCGACGTTGCCAGGGTCCGTGAGGACTTTCCCATCCTCGACCAGACGGTCGACGGACGGCCCCTCGTGTATCTGGACAGTGCCGCGTCGTCGCAGAAGCCTCTTCAGGTCATCGACGCGATCCGCACGTACTACCTGCGGGATCACGCCAACGTCCACCGCGGCGTGCACGAACTCGCGCGCCGGGCGACAGAGGCGTACGAGGAGAGTCGTGCTCGGATCGCCCGGTGGATCAACGCCGCCGACACCCACGAGATCGTCTGGACGCGCGGAACGAGCGAGGCGCTCAACCTGGTCGCGTTCTCGATCGGACAGGCACGGATCGGACACGGCGACGAGATCATCGTTTCGGCCATGGAGCACCACTCGAACCTCGTGCCCTGGCAACTGCTGGCGGAGCGCAACGGTGCGAAACTGCGTTTCGTCGAGCTGACCGACGCCGGCCGCCTGGATCTGGACCGGCTTCGCGACTTGCTCGGCGCCCGCACGAGGGTCGTGGCGCTGCCGCACGTTTCCAACGCGCTGGGCACCATCAATCCGGTGCGGGAAATCGGGAGACTCGTGCGCGGCAGGAGCGACGCCGTCTTCGTCCTGGATGGTGCACAGGGCGCTCCCCACCTGAGTGTCGACGTGCAGTCCCTGGGATGCGATTTCTACGCTTTCTCGGGACATAAGATGTGCGGCCCGACGGGGATGGGAGCGTTGTGGGGGAAGAGGACGCTGCTCGAGGAGATGCCGCCGTACCAGGGAGGCGGCGAGATGATCGAACACGTCTACCGGGATCACAGCACGTGGGCCGAGGTGCCGCACAAGTTCGAGGCGGGCACACCCAACATCGCCGGCGCGGTGGGGATGGCCGCCGCCGCCGACTACCTGGACGGCGTGGACCGCGCCGCCATTCATGAGCATGAACAGTCGCTCACGCGCCACGCAATCAGTCTCCTGGCCGACGTCGAGGGACTGCGCATCTTCGGACCCGGCGTCCTGGAAGAGCGGGCCGGGGTGGTGCCGTTCGTGATCGACGGAACCTCGGCTCAGGACGTCGCCACCATTCTGGACGCCCAGGGCATCGCGGTGCGCGCGGGTCACCATTGCGCCCAGCTGGTGGTGGACCGCTTCCGCGTGTCGGCAACCACGCGGGCATCGTTTTACCTCTACAACACTGTCGAAGAAGTGGAGCAGCTCGCCGAGGGCGTCCGAACTGCCCGAAACGTCCTCCTCGGCTGATCTGCTACCTTAGGATTGAGTTGTCGAGCGACGTGCGATGACGCGGGCGCCCGGCACGCACAAGACATCGGACAGAAAGGACCCGCCGCCTTGTTTACGCGACTGAATATCAGCAGGTGGTGCCTGGTGGCACCCGCGGCCATGCTCCTTGCGACGGCCTGTGGGGACCGGGCGGAAGAAGCGCCGACACCGGACCCATTCATCTCGACGGACAATCCCCGCGACGAACTGACCGAAGCCGACTACGGCGATCTGGATCCGTCCCAGGTCGGCCTCAACACGCCGTGGGGACGCAACATCGTGTCGAAGGACGCCCCCGAACGGGACCCCGCGACGCTTACCAACGTGAGTACCCAAAGCTCGGACGGCTATGACCGCGCGATTTTCGCCTTCGATTCGCACATCCCCGGCTTCCGGCTGGCCCTGGGGACGGAAGCAGGTGGCGGCTGCGACGGCACCGGCGAGGCGATCGAGGCGCCCGCCCACCTCGCGGTGGAACTCACGGGCGCCCGTGCAAATCGGGACGGCAGCGCCACAGTGACGGATCCGACCCGCGCACTGGACTTCCCCGCGATGACGGCGGCGATGCAGACCTGCGACGAAGGCGACAGTGTGCGGTGGATTCTGGGCACGACCGGCGAGATCGAATACCGGATCATGGAAACCCTGGGCGAGCCGCGCCTCGTCGTGGACCTGCGGCACCCCTAGTTCCGGCGCGTTGCGCGCATTTGCGGGGCTTCATTATCCTGCAATATGAGACTTGCCAGTTTCGTCCCGGTGATCGTGATCGGTGTATGCGTCGCCGCATCCTGTTCCGACGACGATTCCGGCGCGGTGACGCCGCCCACTCCCGTCGACACGACGACCATCAGACCAACCGGGACCGGAGCGCTCTGCGAGGCCGGCAAGGCGCGGGACTATCCCTGTTCCCATATCGACCTCGTGTCACGGCTCCGGAAGGACGAGATCGCCGCGGAGGAAGGACTCGTCAACGACATCTGGGGATGGCACGACCGCTTCACCCGGACCGAGTGGGCACTGGTCGGCCATTCGGGCGGCACCTCCTTCGTCAACCTCAAGGACCCGGAATTCCCGGTCTACGTCGGCATTCTGCCCCTGACGGCAGGCGCGACCAAAAGCACCTGGCGCGATATCAAGGTGTACCGGGATCATGCGTTCATCGTCGCAGACGGTGCGGGTGCACACGGGATGCAGATCTTCGATCTGACCGAATTGCGCTCGGTGACCGAACCGCCCGTGACCTTTGCGGCCACCGCTACATACGACAGAATCCACAGCGCCCACAACATCGTGATCAACGAGGAGACCGGGTTCGCCTACTCCGTCGGTGGGAATGGCGGCGGGGACACGTGCGGGGGCGGCCTCCACATGATCGACATCCGCGTTCCCACCGACCCGCAATTCGAAGGGTGTTTTGCCGACACCAACACGGGCATCCAGGGGACCGGCTATACGCATGACGCGATGTGCATCGTGTACCGCGGTCCCGACACGGAGCATCGCGGGCGCGAAGTCTGCTTCGGGTCGAATGAGACGGGTCTCAGCATTGCCGACGTGACGGACAAGCAGGAGCCCTTCGCGCTGGCGTCGGTGTCCTATCCCGCGGCGGCCTATTCCCACCAGGGATGGATTGACGATGCTCACGAGTACTTCTACATGAACGACGAGTTCGACGAGTTTGCGTCGCAGGGTGCAACCCGGACGCTCGTCTGGGATGTTCAGGATCTCGACGATCCCATCATCGTGAAGGAGTTCCTGAGCGACACCCAGGCCACGGACCACAACCTGTATGTCGTCGGCGATCTGATGTACCAGTCCAACTACAGAGTCGGCCTCCGGATACTGGATATCTCCGATCGCGAAAGCCCGAGCGAGATCGCTTTCTTCGACACCGAGCCCAACGGCGGGGACGTTGCCGGAACAAACGGGTCGTGGTCGAACTACCCGTTCTTCGTCAGTGGGCTGATCGCCGTCACCTCGATGGACGAGGGCGTCTTTTTCGTCCGACGGACCGGCGGAAGTTGAACCACGGGAGATTCCTGCCGGTTGGAGCCGCGCTCCTCGCCGTGCTCGCCGCCTGTACGCCCGACCGTCCGCAGGCGGATCTGCGCCTGACCGGTGGTTCCATGCTCGACGGGACCGGCGGCGATGCCGTGAACGCGGACATCGCGGTGACGGGAGACCGCATCGTGTTCGTGGGCGATGCGAGCGCAGATGGACCGCCGGCGTCGGACACGCTCGACGTGAGCGGCCTGGTCGTGACCCCGGGATTCATCGACATGCACTCCCATGCCGAACTGGGTTCCGACCACGGGCGGGACGCGCGGGCGTTCCTCTTTCAGGGGATCACCAGCGTCGCGCTTGGGCTGGACGGGGGTGGCATTGCGGAGGTTGCGGCACAGCTGGCCGCCTGGGAGGAGGACGGGATCGGCGTGAACGCGTTCCTTTTCGTGGGGCACAACTCGGTGCGGGCGTGGGTGATGGGGATGGAGGACCGCGTACCGACCGCCGAGGAACTCGACGAGATGCGCGCTCTGGTTCGCCAGGGAATGGAGGAGGGCGCCTTCGGCCTTTCCTCGGGGCTCTTCTATCTGCCGGGGAACTACGCCGAAACCGAAGAAGTGATCGAGCTGAACCGGGTCGCGGCCGAGTACGAGGGCGCCATCTACGACACGCACGACCGGGACCTGGGCGCGGCGTATCCCCCCTTCGGCTACCTCGAGTCGATCGCAGAAGGGATTCGGATCGGTGAAGAGGTGGGCACGAAGGTCATCTTCAGCCATTTCAACGCGCAGGGCGCGCACAACTACGGACGGGCCCACGAGGGCGCCGCGCTTATTGAAGCCGCACGGGCACGGGGCGTCGAGGTCGCAGGCGCCCATCATTCGTACACCGCCACGCAGTCCAATCTGCGCTCCTATACGATCCCGGGCTGGGCGGCCGTCGGCGGCGACACGGCCATGGTGCGCCGGTTCGACGATCCCGACACGGTCGCCGTCATCGACCGGCAGACGCGCGAGATGCTGGCGATCCGCGGCGGTGCCGAGCGGCTGCTCTTCGCCGACCAGCGCCCCGATCTGAACGGGAAGACCCTGCAGGATGTCGCGGACGAATTGGGGATGGACGCGCCCGCCACCGCACGGCACATACTGCGGGAGGGGAACGCCGCGGTCATGAACCTCGGGCTGTACGACGTCGAGAACGTGCGCTACCTGGCCCAACTCGACTGGATGATGACGTGCACGGACGGACGCGACCCGGGCCCGACCCGTCCGATCACGCATCCCCGCGCGTTCGGATCGTTCACGAAGAAGATCCGCGACCTCGTGCTGGACGAGCGCCTGGTCACGCTGCCCCACACGGTCCGCTCGATGACGGGCCTCGCGGCTGACTTTCTCGGCTGGACCGACCGCGGCTACTTGCGCGAGGGATACGCAGCCGACATCACGGTCCTGGACCTGAACGCCGTCGACGACATGGCGACCTACGAGAACCCCCACCAGTACTCTCGCGGGACCGTCCATGTACTCGTGAACGGGACGTTCGCCGTCCGCGACGGCGAGGCCACCATGGCGCTTCCGGGACGCGCGCTGGTGCGGGGCGGCAAGCCGTTCGATGGCGGGTAGCGGCGGCGGGCACCGGGGTCGCGAAGTCATCGCGAGCCACGCCGGACGCCTTCTCACCCTCACGCTCAACCGCCCCCATCGCCTCAACGCGGTGAGCATGCCGCTCTATGAACAGCTGATCGAGGGCCTGGACTCCGCGGCGGCCGACCCGGAAGTGCGCTGCGTGATCCTGACAGGCACGGGTCGCGCCTTCTCGGCCGGAGCCGACCTCAAGGAGCATCGCGACACGCCGCCGTCCCCGGAGGAACGGGCGCGCTACATCCGGGCCGGACAGCATGCAAACCACCTGATCCAGACGATCGGCACTCCGGTCGTCGCAGCCGTGAACGGGCACGCAATCGGTGCGGGGCTCGAGATCGCGCTCTCCGCGGACCTTGCCATCGTGGCCGACGACGCCAGGCTGCGGCTCCCCGAAGTCGCGCTCGGCACCTTCGTGGGCGGCGGTGCCGTGTATACCCTCGCCCAGAGGGTGGGTGTGCTCAAGGCCCGCGAGATCGTCTACATGGGCGACTTCTTCTCAGGCGCCGACGCAGCCGCGCTGGGTGTCGTGAACCGCGCCGTGCCAGCGGAGGATGTGCTGCCTGTCGCCACGCGCTGGGCGGAGCGGCTCGCCCGACGGGCGCCGATCCCCCTGGCTGCAGCCAAGCGGCTGATGGGCGCCGCGCCGGAGATTACTCGCGAAGAGGCGCTTGGGCGCGAACGTGAAGTTCTCGAAGTCATCTTCGATACCGAAGACTGGGCCGAGGGGCTGGCCGCTTTCCATGCGGGCCGGAGACCCGAATTCAAGGGAAGATGACGCTCGCCCGCATCTTCCAATGACGCTGGCGCGCATCTTCGAGCCGCGCTCGATCGTGGTCGTGGGTGCCAGCACCGATCCCGGGAAGCGCGGGCACCAGATCCTGCGCGCGCTGGGTGAATCGGGCTACGCGGGCGCAGTCCACGCGGTAAACCCGGCGGGCGGCAAGCTGATGGGGCACACGCTGCTGCGCTCGCTGGAGGAACTGCCGGCAGGGGTCGATCTCGCGGTCCTGTGCACCCCGGCCGCGACCGCGCCCGGACTGGTTCGTGCCTGCGGTAAAAGGGGTGTGGGCGGGGCGGTGGTGCTGGCCGTGGGGTTCGGCGAGTCGGGCGCCGCAGGTACTCGCCTGGAGGCCGAGTTGGGGGCGGCCGGGCGCGACAGCGGTGTCCGAGTGATCGGTCCAAACACGTCGGGACTCCTGAACTTGCTCCGTGGGGTCAACCTGATCGGGGCGCGGGGGATGCGGCCGGGTGGAATCGCCCTGCTCGTTCAATCGGGGAACATCGCGCTGGGTCTCATGAACGAGATCACTCGGCGCACCGCGCTCGGGATCTCCATCTGCTGCGGTCTCGGAAACGAGGTCGACGTCGGGTTCGGGGAAGTGCTCGAGTTCCTCGGGGGGCATGACGAAACGACCGGTGTGATCGCCCACGTCGAGGGTTGCAAGGACGGCCGCGCCCTGCTGAATGCCGCCGCGACGGTGACGCGCCACAAGCCGGTGGTCGTCGTCAAGTCGGGCCGCACGGGCGCCGGGGCGGAGGCGGCGGTCTCCCATACCGGAGCCGTAGCCGGGCCCTACGACCGTCTCCGTGCCGGCCTGGCGCAGGCTGGCGTGGTCGAGGTGGTGCGCACCGACGAGTTGTCCCATATCGCCGAGACCCTGGTTTCACAGTTGCCCGGTCCGGCAGGCGGCGGGATTGCCATCCTTTCGGACGGCGGCGGCCAGAATACACTCGCGGTCGACTACCTCGTCGAAATGGGAGCGCCCCTGGCCGAACTCGAAGAACGCACCATGTCCGCGCTGAGAACCCACCTCGGACCGGCCGCCGCCGTACGGAATCCGGTGGATGTGGCGGGAGCCGCGGACACGGATCCCGGCGTCTTCCCGCGCGCAATGAAGGCGCTGGCCGCCGACCCGGCGGTGGGCGTCGTGCTGGTGGTAGGGCTCTTCGGCGGGTACGGAATCCGCTTTTCCGAGGGGCTTGCGGACATCGAGACCGCCGCTGCGGACGACATGGCGGCGACGATGCGCGCGGCAGGCAAGGGACTGGTCGTGCAGTCCCTCTACACGGCGATGGAAAGCAAGCCGCTGGATGCGCTGCGCCAGACGGGCGTCCCGGTGATCGAGTCCCTCGAAGTCGCGTGCCGCGCGGTTGCGGAGTTACAGCGCCGGGGGAACCGGCGGGCAGACCGGGACGACTGGCGGGCCCACGGCGGCGACCGTCAGGACTCCGCCGACCCATTCACGGTCACTCTGTCGGCAACAGCCAAACCCTTATCCATAGCTTCCACCCGTCATCGTGCGATCATCGCCGCGCGTTCAGACGGGCGGACCACCCTGACGGAACTCGAGGCCCGGGAGGTCCTGGGTGACTGCGGGCTCGCCCTCGAACCGGCCGAAGTCATCCGATCCGGGGTGGAAGCGGCGGAAAAGGCAGTTCGAGCCCCCCACAACGTCGCGCTCAAGCTCCTCTCCAGGCACATCACCCACAAGTCGGACGCGCGAGGCGTCGTCCTCGACATCCGCACCCCGGAAGATGCCCGCATCGCCTTCGAGAGCATCGTCGCGAATGCGCGCAGCTACGCACGTGCGCGTGGTCTTCCCGTGGAGCGGTACACGGCGCTGGCGTCGCCCATGCTGCCCAAGCCGATTGCCGAGTTCCTGATCGGCGCCTACCGCGACCCCCAGCTGGGTCCCGTCCTTACCATCGGCGCCGGCGGGATCTGGGTCGAGGTCTTTCGCGACGTCGCGCACCGAGTGCTGCCCGCCGACGATTCGGAGATCGCGTCGATGCTCTCCGAGCTGAAGGCGCACGTCCTGCTCACCGGCACGCGAGGCCAGGCTTCCGTGCGCACCGGACCCATCATGGCCGCGGCGAGCGCCGTCGCGCAAAGCCTGCTCAAATGGCAGGACATCGCCGAAGCCGAGGTCAACCCGCTCTTCGTCTACGAAGACCGCGTGGTCCCGGTCGACGCGCGGGTGGTACTGACGAAGGAGCGGGGCGCCGCGGGTTTGCCCGAATAGCAGCGGAGCGTTCGCGACGCGCCAACAACAGCCCGGGACGCTACGGCTGCAGCACCACCTTGACCGCGTTGCTGCGGCGATGATCGTAGGCGGCGCGCAGCGCGTCGCGGTATTGGGCCAGTGGGAAGACGTGGGTGACCAGGCCGTCCAGCGTCGCCTTGCGCGTGGCCAGGTCCGCGGCCATGCGCTCCAGCGTCACCTCGAACGTGTGCAGCCGGCGTCCGTTCCACTCCTCGGCGCCGTACCCGACGTAGCCCTGGACCCGGAGCTCCTTCGCCCACAGGAACGTCAGATCCAGCTTGCGCAACTGGCCCGCACACCCGAGTAGCACAATGCGCCCGCTCGCCGACGCGTACCGGAGCGACTGCATCATGCTCGACCGGGATCCCACGCAGTCGAACACCAGGGGAAAGCCGCCGCCCGCATAGACCTCGTCCCCCACAACCGGCATGTACGCGCTTGCCCCGGTGTCGATCAGCGCCTGGCGCGCCTCGTCGCCGGGCGTGACCACTTCGTCGGCGCCCAGCGCCCTGGCCAGCGCCACCTCGTGCGGCCGCTTCGCCTGCGCGACGAGGTGGCCGGAATAGCCCAGGGTGCGCAGCGCCCAGATGGCCGCGAACGCGATCGTGCCGCTCCCGATCACCAGGACCGGGCCGCGCGCCCGCAGTCCTCCGCCCTGCAACACCGCGTGCACCCCGATCGAGAAGGGTTCGGCGAGCACGGCGACCCGGTCGGGCACGTCGTCAGGCACTGGGAAGACCTGACGCCTGTGCGCGATCAGCTGCTCGCCCCAGCCACCGGGCAGGTCGCGATGATACCCGATGGTCAGCCCGGGAGCCAGGCCGTCCGGGGTCACCTGCAGGGGTCCTTCGTCCCCCGACTGCTCGCAGGTGGAGTGACGACCCACCGCGCACGACGGACACCAGGAGTCCTCCTCCCAGCCACGGGCCTGGCAGTGAAGCATGGGGTCCACGACAACGCGCTGGCCCACCTCCACATGCGAGACTCCCGGCCCCACCTCCGCCACGCGTCCCAGGATCTCGTGCCCGAGTACCGCGGGGAAGGACCCGAAGGGCTCCATCGCCGGACTGGACTTGAAGGAAATGTTCCCCAGATCGCTGCCGCAGATCCCGCACAGCTGGACATCGATCCGGACCCAGTCGTCACCCGGCACTTCCGGCACCGGCCGATCCGTCAGACGTACGCCCGATGGGGCGCCGTAGACGAAGGCATCGCTGAGCCGGCCCAGGCTCCGTGCAAGGATGAACCCGGGGATCGTTACCTTGAATTCGACGCCTTGCATCGGTGTGTCCGTGGGGCGAAGGATCTGTCCGGCGTCACACGGTCGGCACCGCGAGTGCGCCACTATAGGAAGGTGGTAAAGTAAACGGACGTGGGTCGAGGTCACCAATGAAGACTGCCATCATCTCCGGCTGCCGCACGCCCTTCGCCAGGGCCGGCACCCATTTCGCACGCATGTCGGCAATCGAACTGGGGCGCCACGCGGTGACCGAACTCCTGGCTCGCACCCCGGTTCCGCCGGACCTTGTGGACCAGCTGATCTACGGGACGGTCGTCCACGATGCGCAGGCGCCCAACATCGCGCGCGAGGTTGGTCTGGCCACGCTGCCGAAGGATGTTCCGGCCACGACCGTGTCGCGGGCGTGCGCGTCGGCCAACCAGGCGATCAGCGACGGTGTGAACCTGATCGAGGCGGGCGTGGCCGACGTGGTCGTCGCCGGTGGAGCCGAGTGCCTGTCGCGGATCCCCATCCTGGCGTCCGACCGCCTCGCCAGAACGCTGGTGGCAGCCTCCAGGGCAAGGAGCCTCGGTGCACGACTGCGCGCCTTCACCGCGATTCGCCCGCGCGATCTCGTCCCGGTGGCTCCCGCGATCGCCGAGTATTCGACCGGCGAGACCATGGGCGCGGCCGCCGAGCGCATGGCCAAGGAGAACGGGATCGCGCGCGAGGACCAGGACCGGTGGGCGCTGGGGTCGCACCGCAAGGCGCACGCCGGCACCGAGGACGGGCGGCTCACCGCAGAAATCGCCCCGGTCTACGTCCCCCCGCGCTACGGGGACATCGTGGAACGCGACAACGGCATCCGGCCGGACACGTCGATGGAGGCGCTGTCCGGACTCCGCCCCGTGTTCGACCGCCGATTCGGGTCCGTGACCGCGGGCAGTTCGTCGCCGCTGACCGACGGGGGGTCGGCGGTGCTGCTGATGTCGCCGGCACGCGCGCGCGAGTTGCAGCTGGAACCGCTGGGGTACGTCCGCAGCTACGCGTTCACAGCCCTCGATCCGGGCGCGCAGCTGCTTCAGGGACCTGCCTACGCCGCTCCGATCGCGCTCGAGCGGGCCGGGATCACAATGGCGGACATCGACCTGCTGGAGATGCACGAGGCCTTCGCCGCCCAGGTGCTGTCAAACCTGCAGGCGTGGGACTCCGACACCTTCGGCCGCGACGCACTCGGCCGCTCAGGCAGACTGGGCCATCCCGACCCGGAAGCGATCAACGTGATGGGGGGCTCCATCGCGATTGGTCACCCCTTCGGCGCGACGGGCGGGCGCCTGACCGTCACGCTCCTCAACGAACTGCGGCGGCGGGACGGCCAGTTCGGCATGGTGACCGTGTGCGCGGCAGGCGGAATGGGCTTCGCGATGGTCCTGGAGCGGGCCTAGCCCCGGCCCAGGCGAGGCTCGATACGGCTGGCCAACCTCTGCGGAAAGCGGGACCCCACGTAGATCTGCTTGCGGCTCCGCAGCACGACGCGGACGGCCCTGTTGCCCCGTATGGTCCACGCCGTCTTGCCGCCCGTGGGGCGAATTCCCCACCCCCCGAACTCGCGGAGCGGGCTGTACGTGACCGGCTCGGCGGACTCCATGTCCCGGTACGCGATCCGCTTGCGCACAAAGTGGAGCGGCCCGAAGGCGATGAACAGCTGGTCGGCGCGGACCTCGACATCGAGGCACAGGAAGAGCGCGCTCATCAGGAGGGGAAAGAACAGCACGGCACCCAGGGTCAGGACCAGCGCCGTCGTCGACATGGGGTCGCGACCGGCTGCGTAGATCGTCGCACCGGCCACCGCCAGGCACGCCCCCCAGATGAGGACCCACACCCAGGCCGGAGCCCAGGTCCGCTCACGGTACACTCCATGTTCACGCCTCATACACGCTCAGCTCCTCCAAGGCCCGCCGAACGTACACGGGCACCATCGCCCGCCGCCATTCGGCATCCACAATCAGGTTGTCCAGGGGCCGGCACTGCGCGTGTGCCCGCTCCGCCAACGCGTCGATCGTAGCGCCGTCGAGCCGGCCCCCGACCGCCAACTCCGACCACCCCGCCAGCACCCGCGGACGCGCGCCCAGGGCGGACACGACGCCGGTCAGCCGATTCACGGTCCCCGTTTCTCCGAAATCGCCCGCGACCGCCACCGAAAGCAGGGGGAAGTCGATCGAATTGCGCTGGCGCAGTTTTCTGTAGGCACTGCGACGGCCGCGCGCAATCGGAATGGTGATCCCCGTCACGACTTCGTCGGGAGCCCGGCGGGTGTTCCAGATGCCATCGGTCACGAAGAAGTCTGAAGCGTCCATGGCCCTTTCGCCGTGCGGCCCTGCCAGGGTGAGGCTGGCGCCAAGCGCGATGAGATTGGGTGGCGTATCCGCCGAATGGGCGGCCACGCACTTCTTGCCCACTCCGGTTACGTGGCAGATGGTCCCGTCCTTCTTCAGGCAGTATCCAAGGGCACTTCGCCAGAACTGCGTCTGGTTGTAGTAGGTGCACCGCGTGTCGAGGCAGACATTGCCGCCGATCGTGCCCATGTTGCGCAGTTGGGGACCGGCCACCAGGCCGGCCGCGTTCGCCAGACCGGCGAAGTGATGTCGGACGAGAGGATTGGCGGCGACATCGGCCAGGGTCTCGAGCGCGCCGATGTGCAACGCCGTCCCCGTCCCCGGGGCGTGGCTGCCCGTCCCGGCATCCGGTCCTTCCACAACCTCGATCCCGCGCATGGCGCCGATGCCCTTCAGCGACACCACATGCGCCGGCGTGAAGAGCCGGTGCTTCATGTTGGGCATGAGGTCGGTGCCGCCCGCGATGGGCATGGCGTCCGCGCCGAACCGGGTCAGCAGGGCGACAGCTTCACGGACCGTGCGGGGCCGGTGGTAGCGGAAGGGCGGAAGGCGAAGCACCGTCGGCGGCCTGCGTGCTACCCCTGAGGCGCGAGCGGCCGCGCGACCATGATCCCGTCCTGGCCGTCGAACCGCTGGATCCGCTCGGCCAGCGTCTCTTCGCTGATCTGCACGTGCGAGCCCACGAGGGGCGCGTGGAGGAGCCGCAGTTCGCCATCCTGCCAGAGGGCGATCCCCGTGTGCGCAATGTCCAGCCCGGGGACCGTGCTCGTGGCGGCGATGATGTCGCCGTCCCGGATCAGGTGAGCCTTCGCGGCAATCTCCTCCTGGGGTATGTAGTAGCGCTCGGTCGCGCTGATACGCTTCTCCGCACGGACGACTTCGGCCAGGACATCCGGATCGGCGAGCTGCCGGTATGCGTCCGGGTGCGTGGACATGAAGTCGATAGCCGATGTGTCCGCCACGCCGCCGAGCTCCCGTGACAGAGCGGTGACCAACCCTGCCGTCTCGTTGTCGGTGATCCACTCGCTGAAGTAGTGGAGGCGGCTGGGATACCCGTCCAGCGCTCCGCCGCGGTAGCGGATCCGCGTGAGTTCGTCCCGGTACGCGGTCCTGAAATCGCCGTCTGCCGTGCCGCTCCATGCCAGCCGCGCGAGTACAAGGGCGGTTTCGACGAAGGTCACGCAGTCGAGCGCCTCCAGGTTGACGACGAGCCGCTCGGGTCCGGGGACCTCCAGGGTGTGCGGCTCATAGGCCGTCCCGACGAAGCGCTCGCCGATGCGCGCAAGGAGATCGCCGAAGCGCGGGAACGTATCGGGCTGCTGCGGGACGGCCCACTCGTAGTGATCGCGCGCGATCTCCCAGTCACGGCCCGTGTTGGCGACGGCGCGGTCCTCGCACCCCGCCACACCGAGGACGGCCAGAAGCCCCAACCCCGCGGACCGCAGCGCGCGCCAGACGCGGGGCGGCGAGAATGGCAACGAGTCCATGCGCACGCCTACCGCATCATGGATCGCGTTGGCAATGGCGGGAATGGACGGGTGCAGGGGCCCTTCACCGGCCTCCTTGGCCCCGTACGGCCCCTCGGGATCGATCGACTCGACGATCAGCGACTCCAGTTCCGGCGTATCCACGCTCGTCGGGATCCGGTAGTCCAGCAGCGAGGGCGCATTGTGCAAACCCGCGCGCCCCTGGTCCTCCGACTTGAAGATCTGTTCCTCCATCAGCGCCTCGGCGAAGCCCATGTATGCCGAGCCTTCCATCTGCCCGGCGACCAGGACCGGATTCAGCGCCCGTCCGCAGTCGTGCGCAATCCAGATCCTGGCGACCGTCACGAACCCCGTCTCCACGTCCACCTCCACTTCGGCCACGTGCGCGGTGAACGAGAACGCGGGAGAAGCGCCGATCGTCGCACCCCTGTAGTCCCCATGCACATCCTTGGGCGTGTTGTACGACCCCGTCGCGCCCAGGGTGCCGACCGCGGACTCTGCCAGGTTGAAGGCGTCCCGCACCGGCATGCTCGTGCCCGTATCGCCGGCCCGCACCGCCAGCCCTCCGGCCAGCAGCACTTCGCGCGGCTTCACGCCCCACTCGGCCGCGACCGCCTCCTGCACCTGCGCCTTGAGCTTCCGCGCCGCGTCGATGCACGCGTTGCCCAGCATGAAGGTGACCCTCGACGAGTACGCGCCCAGGTCGACCGGTGTGAAGTCGGTGTCGCCCGCCAGCACCCGGACATGGTCCAGCGGCACCCCCAGCTCCTCGGCCACGATGTACGCGACCATGGAGTCGACGCCCTGGCCGATTTCGGAGGCGCCCGAGAAGACCGCCACCCGCCCCGATCGGTCCACCTGCAGCTGGATCCCCGACTGCGGCATGTCGTTGGGGTAGATCGGGTAGTTGGTGCCCGTGATGTAGGTCGATCCCGCCACGCCCACCCCGCGCCCGAACGGCAGACGGCGATGCTTCCGCTTCCAGTCGCTCGCGCGCTCCACCTCGTCCAGGCACTCCAGGAAGCCGTTCGACGTGATCCGCAGATCGTTCACCGTGCGCGTGTTCGCGCCGATGAAGTTGCGCCTGCGCAGTTCGATCGGGTCGATCTCGAGCCGCTCGGCGATCCGGTCGAGCTGAACCTCGAACGCAAACCGCGGCTGCACCGAACCGTGACCCCGCTTCGGCCCGCACGCCGGCTTGTTCGTGTACGCACGCGTGGAGTGGAAGCGGTAGGCGGGCATCCGGTACGGCGCCGTCAGGAGCTGCCCGGCGTAGTAGGTCGTGACGAGCCCGAAGGACGCGTAGGCGCCGCCGTCCATGACGATCTCGGCGTCGACCGAGGTGAGCGTTCCGTCGCGCGCGGCCCCGGTCCGGTACCGCATGTGGAACGGATGCCGCCCACGATGCGAGTAGAAGACCTCTTCGCGCGTGTACAGGATCTTGACCGGCCGACCCGTCATCATCGACAGCTTCGCCACGCAGAATTCCAGGTCGAATGGCTCCGACTTGCCGCCGAAGGCACCGCCGACCGGGGGCTGAATGACCCGCACCTGCGCCGGATCCACGTCCAGGACCCGGGCCAGTTCCCGGTGGAGGTAGTGGGGAACCTGTGTCGCGGACCACACGGTGAGTTTGCCGTTCCCCTCGGCGAGCCCGATCGCGCAGTGGGGTTCGATGGGCGTGTGAGTCGTCCCTTCGAAGAAGTAGTCGCCCTCCACGACAACATGCGAGTCGCCAAGCCCGGCCTCCACGGCGCCGAACTCGAGGCTCACGACCTTGGTCACGTTGCCGTTCCGCCCCGGCTTGCGCGGCTCGTGGATGTACGGGCCCGAGTCGGCGGCGATCGCTTCGTGCGGGTCGAGGTACGCGGGGAGCTCCTCGTACGCCACGTCGATCAGGTCCAGCGCCGCGATCGCCGTGTCCTCGTCCACCGCCGCCACCGCCGCCACGCCGTCGCCGATGTAGCGCACCCGGTCCACGCACAGGGGATACTCGTCCGGTGTCCACGGGATGATGCCGTACCGCGTCGGCATGTCCCGGCCGGTCACCACCGCGTGGACACCCTCCAGCGCTTCGGCGCGCGACGTGTCGATCGCCAGGATGCGCGCGTGCGGATGGGGACTCCTGAGGATCTTCCCGTGCAGCATCCCGGGCAGCCGGATGTCGTCGGTGTAGCGCGCCCTGCCGGTCGCCTTCGCCAGGCCGTCGACCTTGCGCATGGGGCGGCCGATGGTGGAAAGGGCCTCGCCGGGCCGGTCCACCTCGCGTGCGTCCCGACCGGTGGGACGCCCGGCGACGTCACGCCGGCTCACGCGCCCACCCTCTCCACGGGAGTCGCCCGCGGCGCCGGCTCGTCCGGCTCGGGCCCCCGCACTTCCCCGCCCAGCCGGGTCGCCGCGGCCTCCACGGCGTCGTAGATCTTCGCGTAACCGGTGCAGCGGCAGAGGTTGCCCGCCAGCGCGGCCCGGATCTCCTCGCGCGTCGGCGCCGGGTTGTGATCGAGCAGCGCCACCGAACTGCACAGGATCCCAGGCGTGCAGAAGCCGCACTGCGCGGCGCCGTTGAGGTCGAATTCGTCCTGAACCGGGTGCGGCTCGGTCCCTTCGGCAAGCCCCTCGACGGTGCGCACCTCGCGCCCCTCCGCCTCCCGGACTGGCGTGATGCACGACAGGATGGCCCGGCCGTCCACGATCACAGTACAGGCGCCGCAGTCCCCCTTGTCGCAACCCTGCTTGGACCCGGTCAGACCCAGTCCATAGCGCAGCGTCTCCAGCAGGGTGTAGTGCGCGGGCACCCCGCAAACGCGCTCGTCTCCGTTCACCCGCAGGCGGACAACTTCCATCGGGGACCTCCTTCGGCCTATAATATCGGTTACAAGCGCCCGTACAGCCAACGAGCCCAGTGACAGGACCCAGTACGAAAATGCCCTACCCAGAGATGATGGTCGCCCCGATGCGGCACGAACTGGTTCAGATCGGTTTCCAGGAACTCCGCAGCGCGGAGCAGGTCAACCAGGCGATGGACGCCATGGAAGGCACCGTGCTCGTGGCGGTCAATTCCGTGTGTGGCTGCGCCGCCGGGATCTTTCGCCCGGCAGTGATGCTGGCCCTCCAGGGAGACAAGCAGCCGGACCACAAGGTCACGGTCTTCGCCGGACAGGATCTGGATGCCACCGCGGAAGCCCGCAAGCAGCTCATCGGCTACCCGCCGTCCTCCCCCTCGATCGCGCTGCTGAAGGACGGAGACGTCGTGTTCATGCTCGAGCGCTTCCAGATCGAGGGACGGTCAGCCCCCGCGATCGCCGACGACCTGCAGGCCGCCTTCGCCGAGCACTGCTAGCCGCTAGTCTCCTTCGCTGCGGCTCGCGAGCCAACCGTCCATGGAGTACCGGCCGCCGCCGTGCGTGAAGAAGAACAGCCACGTGAAGCAGTAGAAGGCGGCAAGCTCGCCGCGGTTCATGATCGGCCAGAAGCCCATCGGCACGTGCACCATGAAGTACGCGACCGCCATCTGACCGGAGGCGATGAAGGCCACCGGCCTCGTGAACAGGCCCAGCATCAGCAGCAGGCCGCCGAAGAACTCGATGACCCCGGCGGCTCCGCGGAGGCTCATCAGGCTCTCCACGGGTTCCGAGCCCAGCACCCCGAACAGCTTCTGGGCTCCGTGCTGCGCGAAGAGGAAGCCGGCTACCACGCGCAGCGCGTTGTAAGCGAACTCCTTGAGTCCCGCATGCTCCGTCTTGAACATTGACTGATCGCCTCCTGGTGGCGGTGGGTCGTAGGTACGGACAGCGAACGCGGACAGCGTAACCGCGCGAGGCTCCGGGTGAAAGATCCCGGAAGCACGGGGAGTGCACCGCCGGGGCGCAGCGCGTGCCCGTGCTACTGCCCGGAATCCAGGCGTGCGCGATCCCGCCGCCGGAGGCGCCGCCGTTCCCGCTTCTCCCTGCGCCGCCTGCGCCGGGCCTCACGTCCGCTCTCACCCGGGTACCGATACTCGATGTCGACCGAGCTGAGCACCGCGAAGCCGTCGATCCGTACCACCGGCATGTCCCCCGTCGCCAGCAGCGACCGCATCTCCTGGTGTTCAAAGCTGCCCAGAATCGCCGAACCCGAGCACTCGACGTGCAGGCCCGGAGGCACGATGACCTCCACCGACCCCATTACCGCGGTCACCGTGAAGACCGTCTCGCCGGGACCCAGGAGGGCTTCCCGCAGATCGAGTTCCATCGACCCCATGACCGCAACCAGGGTGTTGCGCCGGGCGGGTATCCAGGCCCCGCTGCGGTTGGTCTCGCCAAAGATGGCCACGGCGCGATCGGCGGGCCGGATTCGCCCCGCCGGCAGATCCGCCGCAATCCGGGGGAGCGTCGCGAGTTCGTCCCCCCGAGCCGCCTGCGAGCCGCGCCCGCCCGCTCGCAGTCCCTCGATCGCCGTCCCCAGTTCGGGGATGGTGCCCGCCTTCTGCGCCAGGGTCACGCGCCGCTCGAATTCCTCGATGGACACGATATCCTGCGCGAAGCTCTCGCTGAGGATGTCGATCACCTTCTCCCGGGCTTCGTCCACCGAAATGGGCCGCTCCGTTCCCGCCACCGGCCCGCCCGGCGACTCCGGCTTCTTCATTCCGTCCCCACGTCCACTACCGTCCCTCCGCATCCCTTGCAGAACTGCGCGTCGTAGTCGTGTCCGCCGCTGTGGCAGTCCGAGCACACCCGGTCCCGCACCCTCGGCGACCCCTGCATCTTCCTGGCCATATGCGCCGCCTGCGCCATTTCCACGCTTACGATCCCCGTGGGCACGGCGATCAACCCATACCCCATCAGCATGATGATCGCCGCCAGGAACTTCCCCACGGCCGTCACCGGCGTAATGTCGCCGAACCCCACGGTGGTGAGCGTGACCACGGCCCAGTACACCGACTGGGGGATCGACGTGAAGCCGGCGGTCGATCCCTCTATCAGATACATGAACGAGCCCAGGATCACAACCAGGGTAAGCACCGAGATCAGGAAGACGATGATCCGGTAGCGGCTTGCCGCCAGCGCCCGCCCCAGTGTCCTGGCTTCGCCCATGTAGCGCACCAGCTTGAGCACCCGGAACACCCGCAGCACCCGCAGCACCCGGATGATGAGCAGGAAGCCCCCGTCCAGCAGGAGCAGGCTGAGGTAGGTCGGGATGATCGCGAGCAGATCGATGATGCCAAAGAAACTCAGCGCGTACCGCCGCTTCGACCGCACGGCGGCCAGTCTCGCCGCGTATTCGATCGTGAAGAGGATCGTGAAAACCCACTCCAGGACGCGCAGCAGGAAACCATGCTCCTCCACGACCGTTTCCACCGAATCCAGCATGACCACGACGACGCTGGACAGGATCGTGAGGATCAGCACGACGTCGAACGCCGTCGCCGCCCCGTTCTGGTCCGATTCGAAGAGGACGTCGTAGAGCCGCCCCCGCCACGGCGGACCGTTGATGGGGCGGTTGCTCTGACTCATCCGCGGTCGGGATCCGGCTCGGGGATGCCGCTCGGACAGGAGATGCCGGTGCCTCCGAGGCCGCAGTATCCGCCCGGGTTCTTCGCCAGGTACTGCTGGTGGTACTCCTCGGCGTAGTAGAACTCGGGAGCATCCGCGATCTCGGTCGTGATCGCACCGAATCCCGCGCCGGAAAGCTCGGCCTGGAAGAGGTCCCGGGACGCCTCGGCCTGGTGGCGCTGATGATCACCCACCGTGTACACCGCCGAACGGTACTGTGTGCCCACGTCCGCGCCCTGCCGCATGCCCTGTGTCGGGTCATGGCCCTCCCAGAACGCCGCCAGTAGCGTGCGGTAGTCGACCGCATCCGGATCGAAGACGACGAGCACCGCCTCCGCATGCCCGGTGCCGCCCGTGCACACCTCCCGGTAGGTCGGGTTCGGCGTCAGTCCGCCCTGATAGCCGACCGCTGTCGAATACACGCCACGCAGCTCCCAGAACTGCCGCTCCGCTCCCCAGAAGCAGCCCATCGCGAAGTACGCCTGCTGGAATCCCGATGGGAACGGCGGCTTGATCCGGTTGCCGTTCACATGGTGCACTTCGGGTACGGACAACGGTTCGTCGCGACCCGCAAGCGCGTCGCCCGGAGCCGGCATGCGAGCTTTCCGAGAACCTATAAACATTTGACGGAAATCCATTGCCCAAACAAGGTAATAGGTTGTGAACTGGACGCTCAATCCCGACGCGGCCCCGCCCATGCCCTACCCGGCCGCGCTACAAAGGATCATCGGCGGCGACGCCCATCGCGAGGCCCGCGCCGAGATCTCGGCCTGGCCGGGGTATGCCCCTACCCCCCTTCGAAACGCGCGGGCGCTGGCGTCAAGTCTCGGAGTCGAGTCCGTGTGGGTGAAGGATGAGAGCGGCCGTTTCGGCCTGGGCAGCTTCAAGGCGCTGGGCGGGGCGTACGGAATCCGGCGGGTGATGGAGGCTCGAGCGAGGCGCGCGGCTTCCTCCGCCGGGAACCGTGGCGAGGGCCGTCCGGCCACCCAGACCGTCACCTGCGCTTCCGACGGGAACCACGGGCGCGCCGTCGCGTGGGGCGCGCGCATGTTCGGTTGCGACGCCGTCGTGTACCTGCCCGTGCACGTTACGGAGGTCCGCGCCGGCGCGATCCGGTCGTTCGGCGCCCGGGTCGTCCGGGTGGACGGCGAGTACGACGACGCGGTCGCCCAGGCGGCACGCGACGCCGCGCGGAACGGGTGGACCGTGATCTCGGACACCTCGTATCCGGGGTATATGGAGATTCCGCGTCATGTCATGGTGGGATATACGATCATGGCTAATGAGGCATTGGATGCATTACTGCCCATGGCGGATATGCATCGGAATATGTTTGGTCATCCCACCCATGTCTTCATCCAGGGTGGGGTCGGCGGGTTGGCGGCCGCGGCGATCGGGCACGCATGGGAGCGTCTGGGCGCGGATCGTCCCGTGGCGGTGATCGTCGAGCCGGACGCCGCCGACGGCCTCCTTCAGAGTGCGCTCGCGGGGAAGCCGAGCGCGAGCCGCGGCGACCTGCACACGATCATGGCGGGGCTGAGCTGCCGGGAGATCTCGCCGCTCGCGTGGGAGATCGTCGGCAAGGGGGCCCACGCGTTCATGACCGTGCCGGAAGACGGAATCGCGCCGCTCATGCGCGCCGCCGCACGGGGCGAACTGGGGGAGCCGTTCGAGGGCGGGGAGTCGGGGGTGGCGGGGCTGCTGGGCCTGATCGAGGTCGCGCGGGATGAGGAGCGGCGCCGGGCGATCGGGCTCGATGAGGGCTCGCGCGTTCTCGTGTTTAACACCGAGGGCGCGACCGACCCGGAACTGTACGCGCGGATCGTGGATTGAGGGCGGGCTGGGATGGGGTGGCGGGACGTGACGGGCGCCGGGCAGCTGGCGACGCGCCCGGGTTTCCCCGGCCAAGCGGCCCGGATACCTTTCCGACCGTTCGCCCGACAACTCGCAGAGGGGGCGACGCCCATCGTCAGGACGAGGTGTCCACCATGAAACAACAACCCTTCTATACCGCACGCGCCAGCGTCGCCAAGGTGGACGGCATCCATCGGCGCGCGACCCTGGAAGACGGCACCGAGGTCGACTTCGGCGTTCACGGGCCGATCAAGGCCCACTACCGCCTCAATGAGGAGCCCGACCGTCCCCTGCCGGTCGATTATCTCGTCGCGGCGGCGGCCGGCTGACTGCTCGGGACGCTCAACGGCGCACTGGAGGTGCGCGGGATCCCGATGGCCAACGACGCGATCAGCGTGCGGGCCGAAGGCGTCAACGAAGTGGTGGACAGGATGGTGGTGCTCACCAAGATCCATGCACACTACACGATCCGGCTGCCCGCGGGCGCCGCGCGCGACAAGGTGGACCGCGCGCTGGACACGCATGTTGCGAAGTGCCCGACGGCTCGCAGTCTGGAGGCCGCGGTCGAGGTGAGCTGGTCGGCGGATGTAACGGAGGCGTAGGCGGCGAACGCCCTGGTGCGTTGTCGCACCCGCGAACCGGGACCCGCCGGATCAGGTGCCCGGCGCGAACCGAACCCGGGCCACCCGCTGCACGCCGAGCGAGTCCGTGGTGACACCGTAGAGCATCGAATCCGTGGCCCAGGGGGTCGGGTATTTCTGGATACGGCGGGGCCACCGGTAGCGGGCGACGAGTTCCGTACCGGCCCAGACATCGGCCTCGCGGGTTTCGTCCCCGTCGGCGGCTGACTTTTCGACCCACAGCCGACCGGCGGCGTCGAAGAACATGCCTTCGAGCGGCGGCTTGCGGTCCGGAATCCCGAACGGATGATCGTCGAGGTCGGAGTTGTCGAGATCGCGCTGGATTCTGGACTCCGCGGTAGTCCGTTCGTCCGGGCTCAACACCGGCCCCTCGAACGACGGACCCTCGACCAGCGAAGCGGTCCCGTCCGGATGGTGATAGTTGATCGAGTATGCCGACGTAATGGCCTCCGCCCAGGCGCCCCCATCGGCGTGCGCGTGGATCCAGGTCGGGCCAAACCAATGGTGGAGGTAGCTGATGCCGCGGATACTGCGACCCTCCAATTCGCGCTCGAATTCGGTCGTGGCCTGACCCGTGTACTGGCGCTCTCCGTCGCCGAGGAGGACGGTGTCCACCGCGCCGTCGGGGTTCACAAGGAGGCGGGCAGTGAGGCCGCGGAACCGCGCGGTCAGGTTCGTGGCGTCCCGACTCGTCACCGGCCCGACATTGACCAGGTTGCCGTCCGCGTCGAAGGTGAAGGGATCGCGCGAGCCGATGCCCGGTTGGAGGGTTCTCATGCCTCTCAGGTATTCGGCGCTCGCCGATTCCAGCGCGAACACGCTGTAACGGGAGCCCTCGCGCACCCACAGTTCGCCGTCCGGCCCGATGGCCAGACAACAGATGTCGGAGAGTTCGCCTGGGCCCTCGCCATACCCCCCGGCTCGGAACGCGAAGCGGCCGTCGAATTCGAAGACGCGGATTTCGCTGGTCCGTGCGTCAGCTACGATTATTCGGCCCTGCGCGTCTTCGGCAATCGACGCGATCCTGGTGAACAGGTACGGGTCGTCGCCGTCCATCTCGCCGATTTCGAGATCGATCGAGCCCTCGAAGGTGGGGACTTCGGGAAAGACGCGGGCGGGTTGTTCGTCCTCGGCGCAGCCGAGAGCCAGAAGGGCCAGTGCGGCGACGGCGGGTGCCGCCACGGTTGAACGATGGGCGGCCCGCGGCCGATCGAATGCCGCTAGTGTGTCCACGTGTTGTTGCTCCCAGCTTCGGTATGTGGTGATCAACCTCCCACATACACAATCGTAGCGCTTCGGGTCAGCCAGTGAAGGTACCCGGATGCCACCTCAGCTGGTCGGCGGACGTAACGGAGGGGTAGGCGGGTTACCGGGATGCCGCCGGAACCGGTCTCTCCAACGACGGTCTCGGGCGCTCACGCATCACTTCGAGGAGGAACTCGATGGCCTGCTCGGATCCCGTGCGGCCAATCCAGTAGACGGCCCTGGTACGCACTCCGGGATCGGCTTCCGCCCGAGCCATTTCGATCATCTTGCCGACCACCGCCTCCGCGCTTTCCCCGTTGGACTGGGTCCTGCGGTAGAGGGCGTAGAAGATCCGCTCCTTCATTTGGGACGCTTCCATCTGCGCGTACGATCGGCCGACACGTTCCAGGTCGACCGAGGGTCCCCGGGACCAGGCCTCAAGCGCTGATTGACGGGAATCGGAGTCCTTCTCCTGGTCCATCGCCAGTTCGAACAACCAGTTCGTGACGGCTTCCTCCCCCGCCTCCGCGCGCCAGCCGAGCACCATGAGAAGCACCGTTTCGAGCTCCTGGGATCCGGTCGTCCCATGGAGTTCAATCAAACTCTCGGTCGACACATCGCCCCTTTGGCCAAGCGCCTGGAGGACGGCGTTGCGGAGATCAACCGGCTGCGAACCGTCCCGGGCGAAAGCCAGCAGCGCACGGCGTGCCGCCGCCTGATCGCTGCGCATCAGCGCCCAGATGGCTCCGATACGCACGTCCCCGTCGTCGGACTCCGTGAGCAAGTCGGCCAGTGCCCTGACCGCAGTGGTCGTATTGAAGCTCGCCAGCGCCAGAACCGCCGCTTCCCGCGTGTCCGCTTCCGGATGATTCGCGGCAATGTCCACCAACTCCCGTTGGGCAGCTACCGTGCGTTGTGCGGCCAACAATGTGACCGCCTGTTGCCGCAGTCTCCGCGAGCATTCATCGTGGCGCTCCAGCACACTGCGAATGAGCGGCAGCCGGTCGGTTTCCAGGCTCAACAGTGCCGTCAAGGCTGCCTGCTGCACGGAAGTATCCTCACAGTGCGCGGGAACCTGTTGTCCCGAAAACGTCGCCGACACCCCGGGCAGCACGAGGAGGTCCGCTTCGATTCGCGGCACGTCGGCTGGCGCCTCGTCGATTAGCACTGGGTCGACTCGCAACGCATAGGTGGCGGCAGCCAGCGAATCCGCCCGCGACGACAGAACCGCCGCGAATTCCTGGTCCACCACCTCAGCCTCCTGCACTATCGTTCGGGCCACCGAGTCCGCTTGCGCCAACCGCGTCCCGAGTACCTGGAGCACCGGCAAGCGCGGACGCGTCGGCGCTGGCGGAGGCACTGCCTGAACCGTGTCTGGTTGCGGCGGTTCCCCGGCGATCGCGGCCCGGTAAGCGCGCGCGGCCGCCTCCCGAGCCGCCTCCTCGGCCGCCAACGCCGCCCGGTATACAGACGCCGCCGAGTCCTCACGCGCCTCCTTTGCGGCCAGAGCCGCCCGGTATGCCCGCGCCGCCGAGTCCTTCGCCGTCTCCTGAGCCGCCAGTGCCGCCCGGTACACCGTCGCCGCCGAGTCCTGCCGCGCTTCGAATACTGCTAGGGCCGCCCGGTACGCCGCTGCCGCCGAGTCCTGCCCCACCCTCTGGGCCTCCAGCGCGGCCCGGTAAGCGGCCGACGCCGAATCCTGCGCTGCCTGCCGCCCTTCCAGCGCTGCCAGATACACGGCCGTCGCCGAATCCCGGCCGGCGTTCTGAACCGACAAAGCCGCATCGTACACTCTCTGGGCCGAGTCCGGCGGTATCCGACGTTGCGACAGGGCTCTCTCATATACCTGACGCGCCCTTTCCGCCTGCGTGCGATGCGCACCCAACGCTCTTTGGTAGGCCCGCTGCGCCGAGTCCACCTCCCTTTGCTGCAGGTAGAGCGCTCTCTGGTAGGATCGCTGAGCCGAATCCGCGCGCGACCGCTGCCTGGCCAACGTTCTCTGATACGACCGCTGTGCCGAGTCCGCCCAGGAGCGCTGCCTGCTCGCCGCCCGCTGGAACGACCGCTGGGCCGAATCCGCCCGCGACCGCTGCTCATAAAGGGCCCTCTGATAAGCCCGGTGCACGGAATCCGCCCGCGAGCGTTCCGTTGCCAACACCCTCTGGTAGGTCCGGTGGGCCGAATCCGCCCGCGACCGCTGCGACGTCAGTGCCTCCTGAAACACGCGCTGCGCCGAGTCCTGCCGCTCCCGTTGCGAAGCCAGCGCCCTCTGATAGGCCCGCTGCGCCGACTCCTGCCGCGCGCGCAACGAGGCCAGCGTCACGGCGGGCGTGTCGGCTTGCAACACCGCTTCCGCCTGACGAAACGCCTCCTCGGCCGCTCGGGGATCGCCGCGCTCCGCGAGTTGGCGGAGAATCCGAATCCGGAGATCACGCCATTCGTGGTAGAGGCGGCCCGGCGGGACATGGCCGCGCGAAGACACGAAGTAGCCGTCCTTCGCCTCGGCATAGACCGACAACGTCTCCAGAAGGACCAGGGCTTCGTCCAGATTGCCCTGCCGATAGCGCGCAAACGCCTCCCAGTAGTAGGAGTCAGCGACGTATCGCGGGTGGGCGAAACTGTCGCGAAGCTCGGCGAAGAGCCTTGCAGCTTCTTCAAATTCTTCGCTATTGATCGCGCGGCGCGCCTGGAGGAACGCCTCCTCCTCCATCTGTCGCTCAGCCTGGGCGGACAGGCGTCCGCCCGGTGAACCGGATACCGGACCGGCGACCATCAAGAGTACCGAACCGACGGTGACGAGGCTCTTCGTACGGGTTGTCATCTGTATTCCTCCATCAGCCATGCGCTCCCGCTCTTTCGTCGCAAGCGCCTGGAATCACATTTCTCCTGTAGTACTCGCTGCTCTCAGGCGGGTCAGGGTGCCCTTCCACTCCATGCTTTCGAGCGCCAACTGCCGTTCGAAGTCGGGCGCGCCGGGCCCCAGCCGCGAGATCTGCAGCAGCACCAGCTCCAGGTCCTCAAGCAACGCCCTTTCAAGAGGGGAGCGTGGCGCTTGCATGTCCAGAAACATGCGGGTATCGCCGAGCAGTTCACGGGCCCATCGGGCCAGATCCTGCTGTGAGGTCGGCGTGCCCTGATCGATCCGGAACGCGGTGAGCAGCGTCGCGGCCCGGTCCAGGTGGCGTGTGGTTTCGTAGTAGGCCGCGGGCTGGACGAGCCTGGCGAAGGCGGCGGGTGGGCCGGCGAGGGCTTCGGCTGTGTTGGCGAGCCCGGCGGGCGTCGTGGCACGGGCGGTGGACACACCGAGTTGCGCGGCGGGCGTCTCTTGCGTGGCGTTCGAGGCCACGCGTCCGGGCGTCTCGGCCTCCGCGCGCTCCCGCCCCATAGCCGATTCCGCAGTCGCCGCATCCGCGACCACGGCAGCGGGTGCGGATTCGCGCGGGTCCGCGGGTGGCTCGGTCTCCAGTTCGGCGAGCGTTGCAGGCTCGACCGGTGCCGCAGGTTCGACCGTCCCTGGTACGTTCGGCCCCGGTGGCGCGACGGCGGCAGGACCGGCTGACGGTCCGTCCGTCACCCCTGCCCCAGGGCCCTCGTAGCTACGGCCCAGCATCAACCCCAACACCAGCGAGGCAGCCGCCGCCAGTCCCGCCGCCCATCCCGAACTGATCCGCTTCCCAGTCCACCGGGCCGGAAGGCGCGCGGTATCCGCGGTTGGCTCGGCCGGTATCGCCGGAGCCGGCGCGTGGTCTGCCGCCAGCTTCGCCGCCGCCGGGACCACCGATGGTCCGGGGGGCCACGCCGCCTCGATCCTCTCCCACATTTCCTCGCGGGGTGCCGGGGGCGGTGCGTTGTACGCGTCCGCATCCATCCGCGCGCTGACGTCCGGCCACATCGCGTCGGAGGGCGTCGGGGGCGGCGCGTGGTAGGACGCGCCCTCGCGATGGAGGAAGGCTGCGAAGCGGTCGCGGTCGTTCATGACGCCCACTCCCCGGCGTGCACGGCCAGCTGCTCCCGCAACCGGGCGCGCGCCCGAAAGAGCTGCGACTTGGAGGTGCCGGTCTGAATGCCGAGTATCTGTCCGATTTCGGCGTGGGTGTAGCCCTCGAGATCGTGCAGGATGAAGACGGCGCGATAGCCGTCCGGCAGATTGTCGATGGCCTGGTGCAGGTCGGCGCGGACGTCGGGCTCCAGCCGGGGGCTCGGCGAAGCGCCCCGCAACTGATCGTCCAGTTCGGTTTCGCGGGTCCGAATGCGCTTCACCTTGCGCAGTCCGTTCAACGACACGCTGGTCGCAACCGTGGATATCCAGGTCCCGAAGGCCGCCTCGCCGCGGAAAGTGTCGATCTTGGTGAATGCGCGCACGAACGTCTCCTGCGTGAAGTCCTGAGCGAGGTCGTACTCGCCCGCGAACCGGTAGCAGATGCGGAAGACGCGGTCGACGTGCATGTCGTACAGCGACCGCGCGACCCTGTGATCCCCGTTCTTGAACCGCTGTATGAGTTGCGCTTCCGTCACCGAGCCGAGTCTCCGGTCGCGCGCCGGCGTGCCCGTTCCCGATTCTCCCTTTCCCGATTCGTGGACACCGGCGCGGTGCCGATGGGTTGCGTGCCGTGCCGGGGGGCGGGTGGGGTTCATTGCGCCTCCTCCACCACCACCGTTCCGGACGCCGCCGTCAGTTCCCCGTACAGCGTGCCGAGGCGCTCGGTCAACGGCCCCGGAACGCCCTCGCCGATTGTCCGCCCGTCGATCTCGGTCACGCTCGCCAGCTCGCCCATCGTGCCGGTACAGAACGCCTCGTCCGCGCGGTACGCTTCGGTCAGCGAGAGGTCGGCGACGCGGGTGGGGATGTCGTGCTCGCCGCAAAGATCGAGAACGGTCGCGCGCGTGATCCCCTCGGGGCAGGCGACGGTGCGACTGGTCATCACGACGCCGTCGGACACGAAGAAGAGGTGGGTCGCATTCGTCTCGGCGATGAACCCCCGCCGGTCCAGCATGACGGCATCGTCTGCGCCCGCCGCGTTGGCCTCGATCTTCGCCAGGATCGACTGGAGCAGGTTGGCGTGGTGAATCTTCGGGTCCAGCGTGTCCGGATCGAATCGCCGCACGGAACTCGTGATGAGGCGCAGGCCCGACCGGTCGTACACGGGAGACTTGTGCTCGGCGACCACGATCAGGGTGGGCCCGGCCTGGTTGAGCCGCGGGTCCATTCCGCTCGTGACCTTGATCCCGCGCGTCAGCGTGAGCCGAATGTGCACGCCGTCGCGCATGCGGTTCGCGGCCAGGGTCCGCCGTATCTCCTCGATGATCTCGTCGTCCGACGGTATCACCTCGAAGGCGAGCGCGAGTGCCGACGAGCGCAGGCGCGCGAGGTGCTCGCGGAGCTTGAAGATCCTTCCGTCGTACAACCGAAGTCCCTCCCAGACCGCGTCGCCCCCCTGCACGACCGAGTCGAACGGGCTGATACCCGCCCGGTCGCGGTGTTGGAGCTCGCCGTTGATGTTCACGAGAATGTCCCGGTTGCGCTCGTCGAAAGTCTGGAGCATCGGAAGGTCTCCCATCCTCTTCAGTGACACGACCGGGACCCGCGATGGTTGTGTGTCACGGGTTTGCCCGTCGGCGCGGACATCCCGCCTATGGTCGAGCTTCCCGAATCCCTGGCGCAACCCCTCGCGTTGCGGGCGTCCCGGGCGCCCGACATGATTCATCTGTGGTCCCATCCGACAACCCCCGTCCATATGAGGGTCCGAATCATGAAACGCATCCCCTTGCCTTCCCTGCTGACCGTGCTCATGCTCGCGTCCTGCACGCAGACAGGCGACAACGCCGTCGCGGACGCTGCGTCGGATCCGGCCGATGCCACAGCCGGGGCGACCGAAACGATGGCCAGTCAGGCCCCACACATGCCCACCGACGCCGAGCGCGAGGCCATCCTGGCTGCAGTGCAGGGCATCTTCGACGCGTTGGCCGCGGGTGACGGCGAGATCCTCCGCGAGATCATGCATCCGGATGTGCTGATGCACTCGGTGGAGCGGGCGGACGACGGCACGCGATCCAGTTCCACCTCGACGCGGGATCAGCTGATCGCGCGGCTGGAGGGCGGCGAGGAGGTCCTCATCGAGCGCATGTGGGATCCGGAGGTACGCGTCAGCGGCGATCTGGCCATGGTCTGGACGCCGTACGACTTCTACGTGGGGGACGACCTGAGCCACTGCGGCGCCGATGCGTTGCTGCTCACCCGGAACGAGGACGAGTCGTGGACGATCGTCGCACTGTCGTGGACCCGGCTCCAGCCGCCCGAGTGTGAGTTGCACCCCGACGGTCCGCCCGCCTGAGGCAGCCGCCGTTCAAGTCCGTCGGCTGAGGGCCGCGGACGGGCCCTACATGCCCTGCGGTTGCAGCGAAACCAGCCGGATCACGCGAACGGTCGGTATGCCCACCTCGTCCGCCTCGACGTAGGCCATGAGTCCGTTTGGTCCGAAGGCGCTCGGGATCCTGACTCCGTTGGCGGGCAGCGTTCCCACGTAGCCCCCTTCCGGGGTCACGATGTCGATGGGTCCGGGTTCGACGCCATCCGCCCCGGTTCGCTCGACCCAGATTCGATCCTCCCAGTCCACGGCCATGTTGGCGATGACTGGGACCTCGTCCGCGAACCGCAGCTCGTCTACACTCTCCCGCTCGATGCGGAAAATGCCCACGTTGCTCGGAACTTCGCGGGCGCGATAGCGGTCCCGCGCGGCTTCCTTCATGGCTTCGGTGACCGCGAGGGGCGCGACCGGGCGCTCTACGGTGCCGACCACGCTGCCATCACGCGCGACCAGTTTGACCCGGTATCCGATCGAGTCGACCACCGCAAGGCGGCCGTCGGAGGTCACGTCGAAGTGAAGGCGCGGCTCGAAGGAGCGGCCCGCGGACATCCTGGAAACGCCATCGGAGGAGGAGGAGCGCCTGGCATTCCTCCTCTCATCCTCTGGATCGGGCAGCTCCCAGGCGGTGTAGAGGACTTCCGGCTTGCCGTGCTCGATGGGGAAGATTTCGATGGGTCGGCCGGGGGGCTCCAGTTGCTCCAAGCCTTCGCGAAACCTCTCGATATCGAACCGGAAGACGGTCGACACCAGACTTCCGTCGGGCAATGCCCTGGCATTCCAGATCGGGCTACCGGTCGCAACGCTCATCGGCATCCTGCGCAGCTGTTCCCCGTCGGAGCCGAGGACATCAATACCGCGCACGCTACCAACCACGTACCCGCCGTCTCGATATACGTGGAGCGTAAAAGGCGACTGCAATTCCCCGGGTCCCTCGCCCGATCCTCCCACAAAGCGCACAAAGGTCCCGTTCGGGTCCAACACCACGATTCGGTCCTCCTGCCTATCGAGAATGTGCGCGTTGCCCGCACCGTCGAATGCAACGCCCGCGATCGAACCGAAGCTCTCCCAGTCCTCCCCCATGTACGCGCCGACCGTGTAGACGTGCTCGGTCGCCGCGGCCAGCATGACGTCCGGGCCCTCCAGGGTGCCGGGTGGACCACCGTCGCCGGGACCGGGCGCCGAGTCGCCGCACCCGAGGGCGGCAGCCGCTGCTGTCGTGATCAGGATCGGGGCTTTCGTCCGCACAGTAGTCTCCTCTGCGGAGGGATCGGATAGTCACCCAAAAACTAATCTTTTCGTTTATCGGTGTCACGTCGGCACGCGGGTCTCTGGCCCGCCTCCTGGCCGACCGGTACATTCGCCCCATTCCACACACCGCCCGTCAAGCCAGGAGGGCCCATGGATCGCCCGCCCGACCTCCCCCGCCGCCGCTTCCTGCACCTGGCCGGCACGACCGTGGGCCTCGCCGCCACGTCCGCCTGCGCATCCGCCGCCCGGTCGAACGGCCCAGGCGCCCGCGGCGCCTCAGGCATCAGCGGCCCAGGTGTCCCATTGACGGTCGACCGCACCTACAAGCCCACCCGCTTCGACCCGTGGATCGAACTCGACCGCGCGGCCTGGGCCCACAACGTCCGCGAGGCCGCGCGGCTGGCAGGCGGGCGGCCGATCCTCGCCGTCGTGAAGAACAACGCGTACGGCCTGGGCGACCGCGCGGTCGGGCCGATGCTTGCCGGCATGTCCCAGGTGGGCGGCCTCGCTGCCGTGCGCGTCGAAGAGGCTCTTGCCATGCGCGAAGAGGGCGTCACGAAGCCGATCGTGGTCATGGCCGAGGGGTCCGAGGATGAGATCGAGGAGATGGTGAGGCACGACGTACTGCCGTCGGTCTGGCTGGACGACGCCCCGGGGCGCCTGCGCAACGTATCCAGGCGGCTGGGCAGGCCCGTTCCCGTCCAGCTCTTCATCGACACGGGGATGAACCGCGAGGGCATGCCCTACACACGCGCCCGGTCGTGGATAGAGGAACTCGTCCAAAGCCAGCACGTCGACGTGAACGGCACCTACACCATGTTCACCCACGACCTGGACTTCGACCGGGAGCAGCACGCTCGCTTCGAAGAGCTGCTGGGCTGGGCCCGCGGGAAGAACCTGCCCCTCGGCACCCTCCACGCCGCCCCCACCTATGAGCTCTTCCACCTGCCCGAGGCGCACTACGACATGGTGCGGCCCGGCAATGCCCTGTTCGGGAATCCCCCCGGCGAGGAGGCCAGGGAAATGGCCGACCTCAGGCCCGTGTTCAGCCTGAAGACGCGGGTCGTGCGGGTCGAGCACCTCGAGCCGGGCGACAGCGCGGGCTTCAACCGCACGTTCATGCCCGACCGTGCCACCTGGGTCGCGCTTCTGCCGATCGGGCGTACCGACGGGTATCCATCACAGGCGAACGGGACCTGCGAAGTGCTGATCAACGGTCGTGTGTACCCGGTCGCGGGCGGGGTCAACTCCGCCCACACCATCCTCGACATCGGTCCGGACAAGACCGTCGAGGTGGGCGATGTGGCCACGCTCATCGGGCCGGACCACCCGGCCGTGCTACCCCACACCGTGGCCGAGCGCACGGAACTCGGCTTCCTGCGGATCATCCAGAGCATGAACCCGCGGCTTCCTAGACGGGTGGTGTAGCGGCGGGTCCACACGAGAAGAGACTTGACCATAGGCGAGCTGTCGACAGAACGCATAGCGACGCACAAGGAGGCATCGATGCCAACTACCCATTTCCGTCCAACCTGCGTCCGCGGTCTCCGGGGTCGTGCGTTTGTTTTCGCTCGGCGCGCGCGCCTCGCTGCCCTACTCGGCTTGCTGGTCATTCCGGCCGACGCCTCCGCACAAATCCAGCAGCACCTCGACCTCCGTGTCCCCATGCGCGACGGCGTCGAGCTGTCCGCCAACCTCTGGCTTCCGAACGGCTCCGGGCCCCACCCAACGGTCCTCGTGCGAACGCCCTACATCAAGGCCAACGAGCGGTACCCGCAACTCGGGAAGCAGTACGCAGAGCGGGGCTACGCCTTCATCGTCCAGGACGCGCGCGGACGCGGGGACTCGGACGGGAGTTTCGACTTCTTCTTCGCCGATGGGGAGGACGGATACGACACGATCGAATGGATCGCGCGCCAGCCCTGGTCGAACGGACGGGTCGGCATGGTCGGCGGCTCCTACCTGGCGACGGTGCAGTGGCTGGCAGCCCGCGAGGGCGCGCGAAATCTGGTCTGCATGATCCCCCAGGCGCCGGGCGGAGACTACTTCGACGAGCTTCCCTACATCGGGGGCGCCTGGCTGATGAAGTGGTCGCTGGACTGGATCAACGGCACCTCCGGAAGGACGGCTCAGGGGCCCGTCATGGGAGTCACCGACTGGGACGCAGTGTACGCCCACCGTCCACTCATCACCATGGACGACGCGATGGGGCGCGACATGCCCCTCTACAACGACTTTCTGAATCACCCCACCAGGGACGCCTACTGGGATCGGATCCTCTTTGAGGACGAAGACTTCGCGGGGATCGACCTGCCCATCCTCGTCTTCACCGGTTGGTTCGACGCCGATCAGCCGGGCACCATGCGCTACTGGGAGGGAATGCGGGACCACTCGCCAGGAGCTGACAAGCAGCACATCATCATCGGCCCCTGGGACCACGGGCAAGCCATCAGCGGCGGCGCGCTGAGCCTGGGCGAATTCCGCTTTACGCCAGAGTCCGTCGTGGACGTGCAGGCCACCCACATGGACTTCTTCGATTACTGCCTAGGAGGCAAGCGATCGACTGCCGACCTGCCCACAGCGCGCGTGTACCTCACGGGCTCGAACGAGTGGCGGGAGTTCGACGCGTATCCCCCCGCCGAGATGGAGCCGCAGAGCCTTTATCTGTCGAGCCGCGGCGGAGCGAACTCGCTGGCCGGGGACGGACGCCTGGCCTGGGGCCCACCCGGAGAAGAGCCACCGGACCAGTATACCTACGATCCGCAGAATCCGGTGCCGTCAGACATCGGCGGGGCCGCCCAGGGAATCGACCAGCGGCCGATCGAAAGACGCCACGACGTCCTCGTCTACACGAGCGACGTACTCGATTCTCCCGTCGAAATCATCGGAGCGGTGGAAGCAATCATCCATGCCGCTACCGACGGGCTCGACACGGACTTCACGGCAAAGCTCGTGGATGTCCAACCGGACGGCCGCGCCCTCAAGCTCGGCTGGTGGGACGCCGCCGCGATTCGCGCCCGCTACCGGAACGGCTTCGAAGCGGAGGAGCTGCTGACCCCGGGGCAGGAGGAAGAATACCGTATCAAGCTCGGGCACATCGGGCACACGTTCCTGCCGGGTCATCGAATTCGACTGGAGGTGTCGAGCAGCGCCTACCCGTTCTTCGCCCCCAATCCGAACACCGGAAATCCCGTGGCCACGGACACGGAGTGGCGCGTTGCTCAGCAGACCGTATTCCACGACGCCGCGCGACCGTCGCGCCTAGTCCTCCCGGTGATGCCCAGGCGCGTGATTCCGTAGGTGGGGCCCGGATGCACCGGCCAGCCCCCCTCGACGGGCAGCCGATAGGTCTGCTCGGCCTGGGCATCTACCTGCCCGACCGCGTGATGACCAACGACGAATGGGCGGAATACGTGGACACGTCGGACGAGTGGATCGTGGCCCGCACGGGCATCCACACGCGGCGCATCGCGGCGGACGACGAGAGCACGGCCGACTTGGCGCTGGCCGCGGCCGGGGCGGCCCTCGCCGACGGTGGCTTCGAGCCTGCGGACATCGACGAGATCGTTCTGGCAACCGACACGCCCGAAGTCTTCGCGCCGGATACTGCGGCCTACGTCCAGGCCCGCCTCGGTGTCGGCCAGATCCCGTGTTACGACCTCGCGGGCAGCGGTTGCGCGGGGTTCGTCCTGGCGCTGGACGTTGCGCGGTCACGGGCACTCGCTGACGGGCGCAGGGTGCTGGTAATCGGCGTCGAGCTGATCACGCGGCTCATGAACTGGAAGGACCGCAACACTTGCGTGCTCTTCGGCGATGCTGCCGGCGCGGCCGTGGTCGGGTCGGGCGCAGGCGCAATCGAGATCCTGGCCGCTACGGCGGGCACCGATGGCACAAGGAGCGACATCCTGGGGCTGGAGACAGGAGGCACGCGTCAGCCCGTTACCATGGAGCGGGTGCGGCAAGGGCTCCACAAGAACCTCGTGATGGATGGGCGCGAGGTCTTCCGCGAGGCCGTCCGCCGGATGAGCGAGGCGTCGCTGCGGGTGCTCGTCAAGGCTGGTGTTTCCATGGACGACGTAGCGCTCGTCGTGCCCCATCAGGCGAACCTGCGCATCCTGAACGCCGTGGCGGCACGCCTGGGCCTCTCGGAGGAGCGCGTCTTCATCAACGTCCAGCAGTACGGCAACACGGGCTCCGCGTCCGTCCCGGTAGCGCTATGGGAGGCACGGGATCAAGGGAGAATCAAGCCGGGCGACCTGGTCCTCCTGACAGCATTCGGGGCCGGGTTCCACTGGGCGGCGATGTTGCTGCGCTTTCAGGAGTCCCCTGGCATGGACTCCGGCTGCTGATCCTACCACTCCCCCGTCACCGGATGGGTCGGAAGGCTCTCGATGTCGATGATGTCTCCCTCCTTCATCACGACTTCGAGTTGGCGGATGTTGGAGATATCGGCGAGGGGATCGGCCCCGAGAACGAGTATGTCGGCCAGCTTCCCGACTTCGAGCGTCCCGAACTCGTCGAGGGCCTTGCAGGCCATCGCGCCGTGTTTCGTCGCCGCGACGATCGCCTCCGAAGGGGTCATGCCGAGTTCAACCAGCCCCTCGATGGCGATGATCGTCCCGATACCGGGCTTCAGGTGTTCCGCGGCCGGCCGCTCCTCCCGCGTGAACTCCGGTGCGACACCCCCGGCGCCGAAGAGCAGGTTGTCGGGCCCGACCGACACGATGCACCCTGCTTCGATGAGCTTGCGGCCATTCATCTGACGCATCTCCAGATTCCCGATCGTCACTGATCTGGGGTCGGGGATGCCCGTCTCCTGGATCTTGCGTCTCACCTCGGCCGTGGTCAGCGGAGCGCCGCGCTCTCTCTCCAGCGTCGCCCACCGCTCCCCCGCCTTCTCCCGCTCTTCGAGGTGCAGCCTCCACACTTCACCGGTGTACTTGTTCGGGAGGAGCGAGCAGATGATGCCCCGCTCGACGATCATTTCGACGAGTTCGTCGGTGATCTCCCGCATGGCAGTGACCTCGGGGTGCTGAATCAGGTCGATCCCGGCGAGGATGGAGAGACGAAGCCCCTCCAGAGTGGTCGAGTGGGTCTCCGCCACCAGGCCGCGTTTCTGGGTCTCCTCGACGATGACTCGCTGGGCCCGCGGAGAGAAGCCTATAGTGGTCGGATAGTTGAAGTGGTGCGTGCCTCCGTACTTGATGAAGTCGGGTCCGAGATCCAGGTAGGCGTTGATGGCAACCCGGAGCTCTTCCGGCGTCATGTGCATCAACTCCTCGCCACTCCCCAGGGTGATCGAGTCGTTGATCTGCTCCTCGAAAAGTGTGAGCTCTGACTCGCGGTCGCCCGAGAACGTCTCGGAGAAGGGACCACCCCACCCCACGATGTTGCCGGCGACGTACATGCGCGGGCCCACGACCTCGCCGCGCGCGATGGCGTCCCGCACCTGCATCCCGGGGAGAAGGGCCCCGTAGCTGTCGCGGATCGTCGTGACTCCGTGCTTCAGGTGAAGCTGGGCCCCCTGGAGGTTCAGGTCGGCGTTCCGATCCCAGTAGCGGGCGTTGGTCTCGCTCCAGCGCCTGCCGAAGGAGAGCGACATGTGCACGTTGGTGTCGACGAACCCGGGGGTCACGAACTTGCCGGCGCCGTCAATGACGCGCGCCCCCGCCGGCACCTGAACCGCGTCCCGGGGACCGATCGCGGCAATGCGCCTGCCCTCGACCACGATGGTCGCGTCCGCCAAGGGCGGTCCGCCGTCGCCATCGATCACGGTGGCCCCCACGATCGCGGTCGTGCCCTGAGGTGTCTGCAATGCACGCGCCGGGACCACGGCGGCCAGGAGGACAACGCCGACAGAGAACAATGCGGCTCGCAGTGCTCTGGGGCCGTTGTTGAGTCTTTTCATGGTGATGACACTCCCTTCAGCGTCGGCGGCCCAAACGGACGCAGGCCGCGCCACCGGCGGATCACTGCCATACGCCGGTGATCGGATTGGTTGGCAGGTTGTCGATGTCAATGATCACTCCGTCCTTCATCACGACTTCGAGTTTGCGGATGTTGGAGATGTCGGCCAGAGGGTCGCCCCCGAGAACGAGAATGTCGGCCAGCTTGCCCACCTCCAGCGTTCCGAAGTCGTCGAGGGCCCGACAGGCCATGGCACCATGCTTCGTCGCCGCCACGATCGCCTCCGACGGCGTCATGCCAAGTTCCACCAGGCCCTCGATCGCGACGATCGTTCCGATGCCGGGCTCGAGGTGCTCCGGCACCGGGTGATCTTTGCGCAGGAACTCCGGGGCCACCCCCGGACGCCCGAAGAGCAGGTTGTCGGCCCCGACGGAGACGATGCACCCTGCCTGGATGAGCTTTTGTCCATTGGCCCAGCGCGCCTCGAGATTGCTCCAGTAGATGGTGCCGGGGTCCCTCAGCCCCGTAGCCTGCACATCGCGCCTGATCTCGAATGACGTCCTGGGTATGCGACGTTGGGGCGCACCTGGCGCCTGCGCCACGGCCTGAGCCTCCCGAGCTGCCTCGCGCTGCTCGAGTCGCTGTCGCCAGATTCTCCCGGTGTACTTGTTGGGCAGTAGCGAGCAGATGACCCCCCGCTCGACGATAAGGTCCACAAGCTCGTCGGTGATCACCCTCAGCCCCACATTCTCGGGATGCTGAACGACGTCGATTCCCGCGAGCAGCGAGAGCCGCAGGCCTTCCAGGGACGTAGAGTGGGTTTCGGCGACCAGACCGCGCTTGTGCGTCTCCTCGACAATCACTCTCTGCACTCGTGGTGAGAAGGAGATCAGGGCGGGAGTCGTGTGTGAGGTGCCGTTGTACTTGATGAAGTCCGGTCCTCTGTCCAGATAGATGTTCATCGCCACCCGCATCTCCTCGGGTGTCATGTTGAGAAACTCTTCCGCGGTGCCCAGGGTGAACAGATCGTCGAGCTGTTCCTGGAAGAACGTGAGTTCGGACCTGGGAGGGGCCCGGCGGGTCGAGGGCCCCTCCCAACCGAGAATGTTCCCCGCCACGTACATGCGCGGACCGACCCATACACCAGCGGCAATCGAGTCGCGAACGGCCATCAATGCCTCTGGAGGGCCGTAGCTGTCCCGAACCGTGGTGACCCCGTATTTGAGCTGACCCTGCACCCCCTGCAGGATCAGGTCCTCCAGTCGGTCCCAGTAGCGGGCGAAGGTGTATTCGCCCGTCGCTCCGCCCGTTATGGGCCCCATGTGGACATTTGTGTCGACGATGCCGGGCGTCACAAACTTCCCGGCACCGTCGAAGACGCGGGCCCCTGCGGGCACGGCGACCGAGGCTCGGGGTCCGATCTCGGCGATCCTTGCACCCTGGATCAGGATGGTCGCGTCGGGGAGTGCTGGTCCTCCATTCCCGTCGATTACCGTGGCTCCCACGATCGCCATCATGCCGTCGTTTGCCTGGAAGGCGGTGGCGGGATCTGCCGAAGCGAGGCCAAGACCGACGCACGGAAGGACAAGTCGGGCGGCGCTGGTGCAAATGCGGAGGTGCTTCACGGTTGTGCCTCTCGATCAGGGGATGTTCGGGTTGCCGTGGCGCTCGACGTTCGGCAACGGCCAGCAGGTCGCGTTGCCGTACTGCCGTCCCAGATGGTCGACACCGGTAAAGAAGGGGATCTCGTGCGGGGTGCCCATGTAGCGGAGATGGTCGTTCAGCCGGTGCCCACCTTCCAAAAAGAGTTCCCGGCTCCGTTCCTGCAGGACCTGCGCAAGGATATCGCCGTCCGTTGCCGGGTCGAACGGAGGCAGTCCGGCTCGTGCATGCAGCGCGTTGATGATATCCACAGCGGTTTGCCCACCGCTCACCTCCGCAATGATCAACTGGGCTTCCTCCCAGGTTGCCAACGGTATGGGTGAGCCGAGGGAGGTGTACTTTGTCTGCTTGAAGTGGTCGAGCGGGGGGGCAGTCGGGAGCACGGCGGTGAACTCGACCGCCACCCTGGGATCCGCAACGCCCTTCCATTCAAGGTCTCTGAACCGGGGGGATACGGTGAACGCCGTAGCGCGCGTATACCGGTCGTAGCCCTTGTTGTACCGGCGCGGGTGGTCGTCTCCGCGAGACGCCACCTTCATGAACCCCTCCGGAACCGCCTGGGCATCCGACAGTGCGCCCGGGCCATCCCCGAGATCCAGGCGGACCCTCGCCCTTCCTACCCGGGCCATGTTCACAATCTCGGTTGTGCCGCCGGACAACGCCTGCGTGAAGTGTTCCTCGGCCATTCGCAGCACCTGTTCCGGCGTGAGCAGGGAACCGCCGTCAACGGCCATCTCGCAAAAGGCCTCGCCGAGCATTACGTAGTTGTATCCGGCATATGCATGGGCGGTGGCGATGAGCGAGGCCTTGTTCGGGACGTCAGCGTCCGGAAACTCCGTAATCCGCCGGATGGCATCCTCGGCCTCGGTTCTGGCCGTCTGAATTGGTGTGTACTGGCCAAACCCCGTGCCCTGGCACGGCGCCTGGGCCATGTTCTGGTGATTCGCGTCGATGATCCGCCCGCCCCACTCGCGATCGATCTGGGCGCCGCTGGAGTGCCACATCTCGTCGCTGAATGCCGAGCTCCCGAACGTGTAGTTGTTGTAGGCGCACTCGAAGTCGGCGATCGCGCTATTGACCAGAAGGCCGGAGATGGCCGGATCCTCGAGAGCGCTCTCGTCCACCACGCCCGGAAGCTCCACTTCAAGCAGATCGTCGCAGCCGGTCAACCCTCCCAACATCAGGACCAGGCTGGCAGCCGTCGTTAGAGTCCCAACCTCACCCTTCCCCTGTTTCCTTCGATTACCGTATTTCATTGGTCTGTACCTCAGAAGGATGTGCGGACCGTCAGGATGATCCGCTGGTAGGTGGGCCACTGATCCTGGATGTAGGCCACCATGCCATGGGTAGCCGCGTTCACGTTCGCGTAAGTGGGCCTTCCCTGGGTCGCATGCACCTCGGGATCGATGACCGGATGCCCGAACCTTTCGTCCTCGGCGATCCACAGCGTCACGAGGTTCTGCCCGGACAGCGTTACCGATGCCGTCGAGGCCCCGAACTTCTCGGACCACTCGACCGGGACATCGAAGCGCATCGACAGATCGCGCAACTTCGCGAATCCGGCGTCCACAAGGCCGATCTGACAGGTTCCGCCCCCAAACTGGTCATAGGCGGCGAGGATCGGATCCCGCTCTGGAGGCGGAACATTCATTTGCCGCGTATTCCGGAAGAACATGTGGGTCCACCCCACTCGCGTGTCGCACTTCACGTATCCACCCACCGCATCGGCGGTCGCACTGAGCGTCAGCTTCCTGTACCGGAGCGAGGTGTTCATCCCGGCCTCCCAACCCGGGAATGGCTGTCCCCGGTACGCAGTGCCCGCCTGATCGCACGGCACGGGTCCTCCTCCACCGGAGATCGGATCCCCTCCCTCGCACATCAGGTTGACGAGGTTGCCGTTCGCGTCCCATTCGGCGGAAAGAACGTGCTTCATGAACAGACTGCCGACCGGAAAGCCCTCGACGTGTCTCTGGCCCGCCCAGGGAGCTCCAAACTGTGGGGGCGTGATGCCACCAAGATCCACCACCTTGTTGTCGGTGGTGGAGAAGGTCGCTCCGACATTCCAATTCCAATCCGCGCGTCGGATCGGATCTGCTCCCACTCCGATCTCGAATCCCTGGTTCTTGATCGTGCCTACGTTGACGAATTCCACCCCGGGAAAGCCGAGTGATGGCAGCGCAGCCTGGGCCACGATCGCCTTGCTCCGGGTCTGGTTGTAGTAGGTGAACTCCATGGCCACCCGCTCATCCCACATGCTTGCGTCGAAGCCCAGCTCGATCTCTTCGCCCACCTCGGGCTCGAGATCGGGATTCCCTATGTTCGATCGCGTCAGGGCCGCCGAGCCGTCGGGGCCGGTGATGGGCGCGTAGAGGCGAGTGGCGGCGAAAACGTCGGGCTGCTGTCCTGCCTTGCCCCAAGCGCCGCGCAGCTTCAGCGTATTGACGAAATCGAGGGTCCAGAACGGCTCCTCGTTGACGATCCACGTAGCACTTGCCTTGGGGTAGACGACGAAGTCGAAGTTCTCTCCGAAGGCACTGTTGTCGTCTGCCCGCACGGCACCGGTGAGGAATACTCGGTTCCTCCATCCAACCCGTTGCTGCACGTAGACGCCCAGGGTCTTGTTCTCGATGAAGTCTTCACCTGCGAACCGGACAGCTGCGGAACTGATGGTTTCCAGGCCCGGCACGGGGAACTCCCTCCCCGAAGCCGTGGTGATGGTGTTTTCCCTGAGGTAGTATTGAGCTCCGAGCGATGTCTCCCCCGACAGCTCGTCGGTGAAGTCGCTCGAAACGCTTCCAGCATAATCGACCGTCAATGTGCGGAAGTGGTCTTCCAGGACCTCTTTCCGGCCCAGACTCGAGCTTCTGAACGGGCCGGGCTGCTGGGCCGTGCGGGGCCAGAAGCTGAATGAACGGCCGTTGTTCGAATCGAATCCGGCGGTGAGCCTGTGGCTGAACCAGGTGACGGGCGAGTGTGTGAGGTTGAGGCTGAGATTGATCCGATCAATCGTTTCCTCGCCCGCGATCGTCTCCATGTCCTCGGGAGCCTCGCGGTACAATCCCCGTGAGCGCGTATCGAGCTTCCGGGGATCCCCGTAGATGATGTCGCCGGTTATCGGTTGCTGTACGCCTTCGTTGTGTGTCGTCTGATGGATGATGCCCAGCCGCAGGCCCACCTCGAAGGGACCGGCGGTATAGGAGAGGTTGGATCTTCCGGTAAGCCGGTTCAGCCAGTGGTACGAGACGATCCCCTCGTCTCGGTCGGCCGAGCCGGAGAGGTAGTAGCGAATGCCGTCGCGCGTCGATCCGCTGGCGCTCGCGTAGAGCGACATCGGCCGGCCTGTACGGAAGATGGGCGTTCCCCTTTCCTGTTCGCTCCTGACGATGTTGAGGGAAATGAGCTGGTCTGTATTCGGATCCCTGGCCCACACGACCGGGAAGACGTTCTCCGGATTTCGAAGGAAGTTGCCTCCGGTCCTAACCTGAACGTTGAACCGAGGCGCCCCCGTTGTCCCACGCTTGGTAATGATGTTGACGACGCCGTTTCCCGCCTCGGTGCCATAGAGCGTCGCGGCCGCAGGCCCCTTGATGATTTCAATCCTCTCGATGTCGTCGATCGGCAGATCATTGAGGCGGGACGGCGGAGTGCGTTGCTGCCGGTTCGCGGCAGGCGCGTTTTCGCGGGAATCGATCCGGACGCCATCTACAAAGAAGATGGGCTCGGAACCCAGCGAAAGGCTTCCGGCCCCTCGGATCTTCAATCTCTGACCCGCCCCGATCTCGCCACCCGAGTTCCTGATCCTGACGCCCGGAACGGCGGTGGCCATGAACTGGTTGATATTCACCGGCGCCTGCTGATTCAACCGTTCGGGCACGGACAGCGACGCCACTACGGTCCCGATGGCGCGCTTCTCGACTTCGCGTGCCTGGCCCGTGACCACGATCTCGTCGAGACTGATCGCCTGCGGAGCGAGTTCCAGCCGAATGCCCGTATCTCCCACCTGTACGGTTTGCGTGATGGTCCCAAACCCGAGCATTTGCACCCGCAGGGTTACTTCCGTCCCCTGGAGGTTCTCCAGTCGGAATCGGCCACCGCCATCGGTCACAGTGCCGCCCCGGGTCCCTTCCACCAGGACTTCCGCTCCAACGAGGGGTTGCGCCGTATTCGCGCTGACGACCGTCCCCCCTACCACCTGGGCCCGCGCAGGAAGGGCAACGGCCAAGAGGGCAAGCAGCGGAACGATGAGAGGAACGAACCCTCCAGGCCCCGGAGTCGGGCCCCGGATTCGGGCTGTTGACATGCCGGATTGAGTGTGTGTCGGACGAGCGTGCCACATGATCTACCTCCTTGTGGGGATGCGGGTGTCCGGCCCGTGAGGCGGCAACAGGACACGGGCGCGAGACCTTGAAGGCCCCGGGCGCATGACTCCGCCGAGGAAAAGACGAGCCGGAACGGTAGGGTTTGGAGAGAAACGGGCCGCAGAAGAGCCGGCACCTCGAGTAGACACGTCTTATGTCGATCGTCGAGGTGCGGTCTAGTGCCCTGAAGAGCGGGCACAGCATGGGTTCCCGGAGGGGGGAACATCGGGCCTCCAGGCAATGCTACCTCACCTACTGAGGTATACTAATATGTGTACCGGCGACCGGCCGCAAGACGGGGTCCTGCCTCAGCGCCTCCTCGGGATCACCGGCAGCACCACATGGGACGTGTATTCCCCTCCGTGGTACACTCGCTGCACCGCCACCACCGCATCCTCCGCCCGAGCCAGGCCTACGTTGTCATGTCCGGTATTCAGGTTGGGCAGATAGTAGGGATAGTAGCTCGATGAGATCTCGATCCTGATCCGGTGACCGGCCCGGAACATATTTCCTGTCCCACGCCAGAAGCGAATTGTGTACTGATGGACCTGGCCGGGCTCGATGGTGCTGAGCCTGGCCGGGTTGAAGCGCCCCTCATCCTCCGGGTCCCGGTTCCGGGCCCGCATCACGCCGTCAGCGAGGAAAGCGGCGTAGCCGTCGGGATGGACATCCACCAAACGGACCATCCAGTCAGTGTCTCTCGCCGAGGTCGAGGCATACAGCCTGGCCTCGATGGGGCCGGTCACCTCCACCGCCTCCTCCAGGGGCGGCGTCTCGTACACGAGGACCTCGTCCCCCAGAGCCGGCAGCCGCGCATCCACGGCTCCGTCGATGTGGCCGTTGTGGCCGGGTCGGCCGAAGAAGGGATCCCGGGTGGGACTCAAGGGATCGTACAGGTAGGTGTCGTACCCCTCAGCCGTGGGCGGCGATGTACCCAACACCCCGTCGCCCTTGAGCGAGTTGGCACCTCCCCCGGAACTCAGGTAGTACCTGGTCCAGCGCGTCGCCGGCAGCGGCCAGTCGTCCTCCGCGTGCCACGCGTTCTCCCCCATCACGAACACGTAGACCGGCGGGTCGCCCTCGACGCCATTGTCCACGCCCTTCAGAAAGTGGTCGAACCAGCGAGCGGCGTACTCCTTGAAGTCGAAGTCGGCTTCGGGGCCGTAGTCGATCCCAGCTGCCTCCGCCACGTAGCGCCCATGGGTCCACGGGCCGATGATGAGCGTAGGCCGCCGGGCCTCGGGGGTCGCGCCGTGCTCCTTCATCCCCATGTAGTTCATGGGAGAGCCCGGATAGTTTGCGTCGAACCAGCCCGTGATTGCCAGGGACGGAACGGTCATCCGGGACCAGTTCTCGGTCCCCTGGTACGCGATCCCCTTCCAGTAGGGGTCGCTCGAGCGGTTCTGCCGGATCCACGTCTCGAACCAGGGGGCGCTGCGGAGGCCGCGGGACTCGTTGAGCGTGACGTACGGTGTGTGCTTGAAGTCCTCAGCACGGGTGTTGGTCCACCCGGTGTAGGGACCGTCGTCGACCGTCTGAAAGGTGCGCCCGGACATCCGGGCGCCCCAGTCCATGATCCACCCGGCCAGCACCCCGTTCTGATACGGGGCGTTCTCGAAGTGGTCCGGCGGAGCCACCTCTGGCGCGATGGCCTTGAGGGACGGCGGCGCGGCACTGGCCGTCCACCACTGGGTCCAGCCCAGGTAGGATCCACCGATCATCCCGATCCGCCCGTTGCACCAGGGCTGGGCGGCAATCCACTCCACGAGGTCGTAGCCGTCCTCCTGGTGGAGGTCGCCGAAGGGATCCCACACTCCCTCCGAGTCGAAGCGTCCCCGGTCGTCGGCCAGGACTACGACGTAGCCGCGGCTGCCGTACCAGCGGGCCGCCTCCCGTTGCCCGATCCGGGTGTTGTCATAGGGAGTGAGGGCAAGGATTCCCGGAAAGGGCCCGGGCGCGTCGGGCCGGTAGATGTCCACGGAGAGCCGGACGCCGTCCCGCATGGGAACCATCACCCCGCGCAACTCCTCGAGCCGGTAGCGGGCTTCCGAATAGTCGCCCGGCTCAGGCCGCTGGCCGGCTCCCGCCGCCGGCACGACGAGGCCGACAGCTACGGCAAGGGCGGACATCCAGCCTGATCGACCCATGGCACCTCACCCGCCAGGCCGGCCACCCCGGTCGCGGGTGGCCGGCTTCTCGCTGATTGTCACGGGATGTTCGGGTTGCCGTTCTTCTCGACCAGCGGAAGCGGCAGGCACGTGGTCGTACCATACACGTCCCCCTTCTGGCTGATTCCGTTCGGGTGGATCGAGCCGGGCTCGCCCAGGAACGGGATCTCGAACTGCGTGCCGCGGAAGCGGATCATGTCGTTGAAGCGGTGTGCGCCCTCCACAAACAGCTCCCGCCGCCTCTCCTCGATCACGAGCTCGACCATCTCGCTCTGGGACGCCGGGGCCGACATCGCGGGCAGGCCCGCCGCCATGCGACGCTCATTGATCACGTCCGTCGCCATTGCGATGTCGCCCGTCCGCGCCGCCGCCTCCGCCATGTACATGCGCGCTTCCCTGTACGTGACCAGCGGCAGCGGGTCCGCCCGGGAGTTGTACTTGTCGTGGAACCAGTTCTCCGTGACGAAATCGGAGCCGGGCTCGCCGTTGGTCATGACGTTCACCCTCGTGTCCGGCACCCCGTCGTCCTGGGTCGGCCGTCCCTCCGCGTCGATCGTCAGGTGCCGGTAGTGGTCCGAAACCGAGCCGTGCTGCCGGAACCCGGTAAGGGCATTCAGCCGCTCGTAATAGTAGTTCCAGCGCCGGGACTCGGATGCGTCCCGGGTCACGATGGTCTCGAACCCGGCCGGGACCTGGGCCGCGTCGGCCATGGCACCCGAGTAGTTCTCCAGGCCGATCCTCACGCGGGCACGTCCGACAAGCGCCGTGTTGACCATGGCCGTGTTGCCCGCCGCCTGGGCCATGCTGATCGCCTCGGAGAACTTGTTCTCGGCGACCGTGAGGACCTCCTGTTTGGTCATGAGCGGGCCAGGCTCGCCCTCCACGGTCGGAATCGTCATCTCGCAGAAGCCTTCGCCCAGGGCGATGAGGGGAAAGGTGCCCCAGGTCCGGGTGACGGCCTGAAGGTCGGCCAAACCGTCCAGGCCTGAAAACGTCTCGCCGCCAAGGCGTGCCAGCACGTCCTCCCCCTGGAAGCGCGCAGTCTGCAGCGGTGTGTAGGTCGGGTATGTGCCCCCTCCGCACAGTCCCTGGCTGAACTGGACGTCGACGTTCTCGATCCGCCGCTCTCCCCATCGAATCAAGTCAAGATTCCCGGATGTGGGGATGTACTCGTCCGAGTGGTGGGCCATGCCGGCGGTGAACTGGTTCCACGAGCACTCCACGTCGGAGACCACGCCCGTTACCAGCGTCGACGCCAGCTTCGGGTTGTCCAACGCGCCTTCCTCGACCCTGCCCGGGATGTCGACCTCCAGGATCGCCTGGATGTCGCACGCGGCAAGCAGAGGCACGGACAACACCACCGTCCAAACGGCGGCGCCCCGCGCCGGGGGCAGCTTCAATCGCTTCTTCTTCATGTTCATCGTTCGCTTCTCCTGCGTATCCATTGTCGGCCTCACCGGAGTCATGTTTCTCATCTCAAGCCTCCGTGGTCAGAAGGAGAACCGAAGGGTGGTGATGATCCGCTTCGCCTGCGGCCAGCTTTCCTGGAGGAACACCTCCAGCCCGGGAGTGGCGCCCCCCGCCTGATTCGTCCTCTCGGGGTCCATGAGCTTGTGGCCGTACCACTCGTCCGGCGCCGCCGTCCAGAGCGTCAACAGGTTCTGTCCCGTCACGGTCATGGTGACCCGGGAAGCCCGCACCATATCGGCGAAGCTCCGGGGAAGCGTGTAGTTGGCGGAGATCGTCCTGAGCTTTGCGAAGTCGCCGTCGATGATCCCTGCCTGCCTTCGGCCCGCCGTGCCCAGGCTCTGATAGCCCAGGAGGATGGGGTCGGTCCGCTCCTGCATGGCGCGGGTCTGGCGGAACGTCAGATGCGCGTGCATGACATCGCCGTTCTCGAACGTGCGTCCGCCAATGAAGTCCACCAGGGCATAGATCTGCAGGTTGCGGTTCAGAGTCAGGTTGGCGCCGAGGCCGCCCTCCCAGATGGGCAGTGGCTGACCCCAGTACACCTCTGGTGCGTCCGCGCAGGGCACCGGAGGGCCACCGCCCTCTGAGAAGTTGCCCCCGGGCACGAGGGGACCACTCTCGCACATCACGTTCGTGGGCTCGTTCCGGCCATTCATGTTGACCAGGTCGGCGCTAACCACGCGCTTTCTGAACACGCCCGCCAGCGGGAAGCCCGCCACATGGTACTGGCCGAACCTGGAGTTGTGATCGATGAACGGCTCCCCGCCCAGGCTCAGGATCTCGTTGTTGTTCTTCGAAAGGGTGAAACGCAGGTCCAGCCCCACGTTGTCGCTTCGGAAGGCCACGAAATCCAGACCCATTTCGAGGCCGTTGTTCCTGACCTCCCCGAGGTTCCGGAACTGGACCCCGGGGAACCCCAGGGAAGGCAGCGCCGGCACGCGGATGATGGCGTCCTTCGTCCTCTGATTGTAGTAGGTGAACTCGATGCCGACACGGTCGTCCAGGAGGCCCGCGTCGAAGCCGAGCTCCAACTCCTGTCCCACCTCGGGCTTGAGGTCCGGATTCCCGATGTTCTCCGGCGTGAGCACTCCCTCGGAGTTCGCACCGACCACGGGCTCATACGTCCGCAGCGCGTCGAAGACGTCGGGCTGCTTCCCGGCCTTCCCCCAGGCGCCCCGGAGCTTCAAGGTGCTGAGCCAGCCGACGTCGGTCAGGAAGTCCTCGTCGGTCGGCACCCACGATACCGAGAACTTCGGGTACACCACAAAGTCGAAGTTTTTCCCGAAGGCGCTGTTGTCATCGCCTCGGATGGCTCCCGTTATGTAGACCCGGTCCCGCCAGTTGAGCTGCTCCTGCACGAAGACGCCGAACGTGCGGTTCTCCAGGAAACCCTCCTCGCCCCGGCGGACCGATCCCGAGCTCACCGTCGTGAGGGCTTCGATGGGGAAGAACTCGCCGACAGACTGGCTGGACTCATCCTGGCGCCGGTAGAACTGGACCCCTCCGGAAGTGGTGAAGCCCAGATCGTCACTCAGCTGGAAGGCCGCATTCGCGCCGTAGTCCACCGAGACGAACGTACTCCGGAGATTGATGATCCACTTCCGACCGTGGGACTGGAACTGTCCGATGTTCCCCGTGGCCTTGTAGAGCTCCGAGTTGCGAATGTTGGAGAAGTCTCCACCCACGATGAGGCTGTGAGTCAGCCAGTCGAAGGGATCGTGGCGGCCCTGGAGGCTGAACGTGGTGCGATCCACGTCCTGGAAGCCCTCGATCTCGTTGGCGTAGGCCTCAGGCAGGTACGCGATGTAGCCGCGGTACGGTCCGGCTATGTCGGATCCGAAGCCGCTTCCCGCCTCGCAGCCCGGGTCCGGACACGCCCAGATCACCGCGGTGCTCAGCGGCTGTTGGGCCGACGCGGCCTGGGCCCTGATCCTGTTCTGTGAAAGACCGAAGTCGAAGCGGTACCTGTCGCTCGGGGTGTAGGTGACATTGGCCCGGCCTGAGAGGTGGTTTCTCCAGTTGTAGGGCAGGAACCCCTCGTCCCTGTCCCAGTCCGCCGACATGTAGTAAGTGACCTGCTCGGACCCGCCGCTCACGTCCGCCCCGTAGGACTGGGAATGGCCCGTGGTGAACCACTCGTTGCCGAACACCTCCCGGTCGTACTGGAGGACGTTGAACTCGGTGATCTCGCCCGCGTTGCAGCGGTACCTGTCAAAGGCGGCGGGGTCCGCTCCCTCGGGGACCGGCGCGGTCTGGGACACGCCCGAGCAGGTGTACCAGGTACTGGGAAACGTCTGCTCGGGATCGGGCATCCAGTTCGCGCCCTGCTTCACGGTTACGTTGACCCTCGGAGCGCCCTGGTTGCCCCGCTTCGTGATGATCTGGATGACCCCGTTCGTGGCCTCCGTCCCGTACAGTGTGGCGGCCGCGGGTCCCTTGATGATCTCGATGGACTCGATGTCGTCGGGGTTGAAGTCGTTGATCCTGGAGGGCTGGCCCCCGCTGTCGAAGCCGATGCCGCCGAAGAGGGAGGTGTTGTCCGCGCCGTTGACCCGCACCCCATCCACGTAGACGAGCGGGGTTCCGGCGAGGGAGATGGAACTCGCGCCCCTGATCCGCATCACGCCGCCGGCACCGATCTCGCCGCCCGAACTCATCACTCGCACACCCGTCACCTGCGACCCGAGCATGTTCTGAATGGTCATGGCCGGAGCGATCTCCTCCAGCTCGACCGCGGTGATCTTGCCCACGGCGTTGCCGACGGCTCGAGTCTGCTGGCCACCGGCGGTCCCCGTGACGACGATCTCGTCGAGCGAGATGGCCGTCTCCGTGAGAGCGAGGGTCACGTCGACCTGCCCCGTCTGCACAGCCTGGGTAAAGGCCCGGTAGCCGATCATGACCACCTCCACGGTGATCTGCTGACCCGGCACGTTAAGGATCAGGAAGCGCCCCCGGTTGTCGGTGAGTGTGCCGAGCTGGGTACCCTGGATGCCGACCTGGGCACCGGCGATGGGCCGCTGGGTCGCCGCATCCACAACCGTACCACCCACCGGCTGCTGGGCGTCCGTGGGCGCGGCGGCGGCGCAGAGCAGGAGCACTGCTGCGAGCGTGGCCCACAACCGCCTGTGACGGTGGCGCCCGGCTCGGCTGGGATGGAGAGACAGATCACTTCGCATAACACACCTCCGGAACGGGACGCTTACCCTCCGCATCTGGGGCAGAGGGTGGATTCGAAGAGGCTGGGGATACCGGACTGGAAGTCGAAGCGCGCTATAGGCCGCACGAAGTCGAACACCCCGAAAAACGTCCATTTCGAACGTCGAGGTGCATGCCGGTGCCCGAGAGAACGAGCACAGAAACCGTGAGGGGCGGAACATCGGGCCTCCACGGACTGCCTGCTCACCTGCTGAGGCTTACTAATATGTGTACGGGATACCTACCGCAAGGCGGACGGTGCCTTCGCGCCGGTTTCGGAGGTTTGGTTGAACGGGGCCCTGGGGCCGGTCCCGAGTAGTTTGGGCCGACCCCTGACTAGCGGCTCGGGTCAGCTACCGATGGCCCTCCGGCCGGTCCCGCGCCCACCCAGGACCCTGCGGCGCCCCGGTACGCTCCCCCGTGGCCCACGGACGCTCGAAGAAGCGATCGATCGTGCCGACAACCCGCTCCGCGTGCGCGACCGGCGTGGCCAGGTCCAGATCACTGGCCCCACCCGCGCCGGAAGCAACCGCCGCCGCCCGGGCCTGAGCCCGGCGGAGCCCCCACTCGGCAGCCGCGCGCGCCTCGGTGGTCGCATCCTCGTTCGCCGCAAGCACCAGCAACTCGTCCACGACGACGTTCTGGACAACGCGCACCAGCGCCGCCGCCGACCCGCTCGCGGGCCGCTCCCAAGTGTCGTCCACCAACCGCCCCACCACCTCCTCGAGACTCGGAAGCGCCGGGTCGCGAGCGTGGAAAGCGACCACACGGGCAGTGCGGGCGGGCGCGAGCACCCCGCCGACAATCTCGCTCGCGACCGTAGTAGCCGCCCCGATCTGATCGAATGCAGGACCGGCCCGATTCGACCAGGCAGGACCTCCCCCCACCCACCCGAACGAGCGCGGCGCCAGAATCGCCAACACCGACTCCGGAATCGCGAGCTGCTCCGGCGCCAGCGCGTCGCTCAGCAGATCCATCGCGCGACGCACCCGATCCGCCGAGACCAGCTCGGTCGCCGGCAAGATGTCGCCGCGCACACCGTACCGGTACTCCATCCCGCCGACCGTCTTGATCGCGGCCTCGTAGGTTGCGCGGTGATGGAAGTAGACCGGCGCGAAGCGCTCGCGCAGCTTGTGCATCGGCTCGCCCGGCTCGATCGCGCGCTCGTCGAACGAATCGATCATGAAGCGCCGGACCTCGCTCACGCGCTCGAACTCGTCGAGCACGTCGCTCCCGTTGATCCACCACGTCGCGTCCGGGTGGGAGTTGTCGGCCCCTGCGTCCGGGTTCGTAATGAAGCGCCAGCCACGCTCCTGGGCTTCGAGGAGCAGGCCGTTCAGGAAGTCCTCCTCACTCTCACCGGCAGCGGGGGAAGCGTAGGCGTACCGGATTGCGAGCGTATCGTACGCACCGGGCCCGGCCCGATAGGCTCCGGACAGATCCAGCCGCCCCTCCCGCAACTCGATTACCGGAGCCGGATAGTCCATGACGGACGCATGCCCGTCGCTGATCGAGATAAAGTTGTGCGCGAGTCCCAGCGTGTGCCCGATTTCGTGCGCCGAGTGCTGCCGGCGGCGCATCATCACGAACTCTTCGCCGTCGACGCCCGGTGGCTCGCCGGCGTACCAGTCGCCGTCCACTCCTGCCGCGCCCGCGAAGGTATTGTAGTTGGCCAGCGACCGGTACGAGTCCATGCGCACGGCCGCCTTGATGATTTCTCCCGTGCGGGGATCGACGAACGACGGCCCGATCGACGAGCCCGCCTCGGTACGGTGGACCCACTGGATCACATGGTAGCGGGCGTCCATCGGATCCATGTCCGCCGGCATGTCCTCGATGCGGAAAGCGTCGATGAACCCGGCGGCCTCGAAAACCTGGTTCCACCACACACCGCCGATCTTGAAAGCCGTCCGGTAGGGCTCGGGCACGGCAGGATCGAGGTAGTAGACGATCGGCTCGACCGGCTCACTCATCGCCGCCGACGGGTCGGCTTTCACCAGTCGATGACGCCTCGCAAGCGCGGTCTGGTAGTCGTCGTCGAAGGGCTTGCCGAAGTCGAAGTAGCCGATCGCGAAGACCCCGATCCGGGGGTCGAAGCGCCGGGGCGTGTATCCGTCGTCGGGGAGCATCACCAGCGAGTGGTGCTGCCGCAGTGTCATCGCCCGCCCGTCCGGCGCGTGCCGCTGGATCTCGCCCCCCGGCCGCTCGCTCTCAAAGGTGAGCGAGGCCTCCACCTCGGTGTTCTCCGGGAACGCCTTCGTCCGCGGGAGAAAGATGGCACTACGGTTCGCATCCAGCCGGTAGGCGCCCTGGTTCGCCCCCTGCAGCCGGGCCGCAACACCGACGACGTCGCGCAGGAAGAACGAGGTCCCGTCCACCAGCGCCCGCCCATCCTCCTCGGCGACCACGGCAAAGCCGCCAACCGTCGAGGTCAGGAACGATTCCTCCACGGACCGCTCGAGCGCGTCCGTCGGATTGGTCTCGGCGCGGAAGCCGGGGTTGTCGAGGATGAGCAGCACCTTCGGACCGACCCGCTCGAAGTGCGCCAGGTACGCGTTCTGTATGTTGCCCCGGTCGAGCCCCAGCGCATTTGAGCCGACCCCGGTTGCGAGCGACGTCAGGTAGAGGAACTGCTCGTCCCAGCGTCCGACCTCAAGCAGGAGCCGGCCCCCGGCATCATCCCAGTACAGCGGGAAATACCCGGGCTGCCCATCCATCCCACGGGTGTAGTCGGCAATGGTCGGAAGACCACCGTCCGCGGCAGGGGTCTGCGAGGCTATCGGCGTCGGCTGGAAAAGCAGGACTGATTGGAGGGAGAGGAGGATCGACCCGGCCGCCGCGGCGGCGCGACCGGACAAAGGCGGGCAGGCGGTTTTCGCTGGGCGCATGGGAGGACGTCCTTGGCAGAGTGGCGGAGGCAGTGGCACATGGCCACCTCATGGTTTACCCCACAATAGCCCGGCCGCCGAGCTTCCGCCCCGGCCGTCCCGCGCCCGCCTCGCTTTTCCTGTCCGCTCCGCGGGTCCCTCTCCGCCCCCCTACCCCCCGTCGGGGATCAGCTGCCGATCCCGCTCCCTGACGTGACGGCGCATCCAGTCGAACATCTCCCACACCGTGTGCAACACCGACTCCCGCGCCCTGTAGCCGTGGCTCTCGTGCGGCAGCATCACCAGGCGGACCGTGCCGCCCAGGCCCTTGACGGCGTGGTACATCCGCTCCGACTGCACGGGGAAGGTCCCCGAGTTGTTGTCGATCACGCCGTGCGTCAGGAGCAGCGGCTCGTTGATCTTCTCCGCGTGCATGAAGGCCGACATGCCGAAGTAGACTTCGGGAGCCTCCCAGAACGTCCGCCGCTCGTACTGGAAGCCGAACGGCGTCAGGCTCCTGTTGAAGGCACCGCTGCGCGCGATCCCGGCGGCGAAGTCGTCGGAGTGGGCCAGCATGTTGGCGGTCATGAAGGCCCCGTAGCTGTGGCCGGCGATCCCGACCCGGTCGCGGTCGGCTACACCCAGCTCGACGAGCTTGTCCACCGCGGCCCTGCCGTTCGCCACCAGCTGCTCCACGTAGGTGTCGTTCGCGGTGAAGCCTCCGACGATCGGCATCGCGGCGTCGTTTAGCACGGCATAGCCCTGCGTCAGAAGCAGCAGGTGCGAAGCGCCGGAAATGGTCGTGAAGCGGTGGGCGGATCCGCGGACCTGTCCCGCTCCGTCCTCGTCCGCGTACTCGCGCGGGTATGCCCACACCAGAACCGGAAGGCGCTCGCCCGGCTCGTAGCCAGCGGGAAGGTACAGCTCGGCCGAAAGGGGGATGCCGTCGTCGCGCTCGTAGTAGACCTTGCTCTTGGTGATTCCTGCGAGCTGGGGCTGGGGGTTGGGGAAGGACGTAAGCGCCGTGCGCTCGCCATCGCCGGTCGCGACCAGGTGATAGTTCGGCGGCTCCTCGCTCGTCTCGTGCCGGATGACGATCCGGTCGGCAGCTGCATCCGCCAAGCCCACCACGGTCTCGTAGCTCTCCGGGCCCGAGTGGAAGAGACGCCGCAACTCGGCGGTCTCCAGGTTCAGCCGATCCAGGAAGGGCCGGTCCCCCTCGGGCGATCCGCCGGGTCCTGCCAGGAAGATGCTTGTCCCGTCCATGCGGACGACGGGCTTCCCGGCACCGTCCTGTGTCATCACCGGGTCGCCGGGATTGCCGTACCAGTCGTCGGTGCTGCGGTCCCAGAGGAGCGCCGGCTCGGCGCCGGTGGACGAAGCCTGCACGATCCATGCACGGCTCCGCCGCGTCGGCCAATCGAATTCGTAGACCAGGGCCGTCTCGCCGTCCCCGCCCCACAGGACCGGGTAGCCGAACCCGAAGGCGCCCGAGCCCAGCCGGTCCTCGGTGCGGATCAGTTCCTCGCCCTCCGCGTCGAAGGGCGCCGCCAGGGTCAGGACACGATCGCGATAGGGCACGTCCCGGCCTGGATCGCCGCCGTCGAGGGCCTCGATATAGGTCAGGACCGCGGGCGCACCGGCCCGCCACGAGAATTGGCGCAAGCCGGCGCGGCGAAAGCCCAGGTGTTCGGGACCGCCCTCGTCCAGGGGCAGGGTCGCCAGGGTGCGGATGGGCCGGCCGTTGCTGCCCAGGACCTCCACCTGCTTCGCGAAGCGCGAATCCGGCACCAGGTACGAGTAGGGACGTACCGTGCGGACCGAGAGGAAGTACTCCCCGCTGGGCGAGGGTTCGAGCGACTCGTACACCGCCGCGGCGCCAACCGGCTGCGCGGCTCCCGTGGCAACTTCGACGACGGCCGGCTGCGACGTCAGGTAGTAGTCGAACAGCGCCTCGTCATGGGCGTCTTCCAACAGGTCCTGAAAAGTCCAGGACGGGGCTGCTTCGCCCCCCGATTCCTGGATGACCGGGCCGACGGGGACCGCCGAAGGCTCGGGCGGCGCGCCTCGGTCCTCGGGGACGAAATGGCAGAGAAGTGCGGCGCCGTCGGGCATCCAGGAGCAGGGTTCGCCCCGGGCGCCGTTCAGCGAGGGGCCGGTCAGTGCGCGGGCCGTGCCGGTCTCGGGGTCGGCCAGCCAGAGCGCGACGCCGTCGGAGTCGGTTCGCGTGAAGGCGAAGCCGTCGCCGGACGGCGACCACATGGGCGCGCCCAGACCGTCTTCGGCGCCGGTCACGACCCGCGTGTCATCGCGTTCCAGGTCCACGACCGAGAAGCGAAAGAAGGGCGGCGCAGCGTGCATCCCGTTGGTGACCGGGCTGATCCTGCGCCCGGCCAGCCGCAGCATGGGCGCGGCCAGGTCCTCGATCCCGGGCATGCTCTCGCTGTGCGCGAGGATCATCCAGTCGCCGGAGGGGCTGACCACCGCCTGGGGGAAGGGGGCCGCTTCAAGGATGTCGACGATGTCCGCTGGCGGTATGCGGTAGGCGTCCTGCGCGGCTAGTGGGGATGGCAGAGGCAGCAGCAGGGCGAGCGGAAGGATAGACGCGGTAAAGGCACGGATGCTCATGTTCAGCCCCTTTTGGACGGCCGGGTTCCGTTTGAGTTCCCTTATCTTAGGTGCGCACAACGATTGGTGACATGGAGGACGCGGGGGGCTCATGAACCAGCGACTATCGCCAACAGGGCGTCTCGCAACTGTGTGTGGGGCACTCGTCCTCCTCTGCATGCCATCGGCCGCGGAGGCTCAGGCCAATCAACTCAGCGGCCGGGCCTGGTCCGACGACGGTCGTCCCATCGAGGGCGCCGTGGCGGAGCTGCATCCGGTGGCGGACTCGACCCTGGCGGTGTACACGCTGACGAACGAGCTGGGCTTTTTCTCGTTCCGCGATCTGCAGCCGGGCACCTACGCTTTGATGGTGACCCGGATCGGCTTCGAGGAACACCGGGAGGAGGTGAGTGTCACGACGGGCACGACCGAGGTCGAAGTCATCATGGCGGGCGAGGCGATCGCGCTCCAGGGGGTGACGGTCGAGGCCGAGCGCAGCCGCGCCAAGACACGTTTCGAAGAGTCGGCGGGGATCACGGTCCAGGAGATCGAGGCCAGCGACCTGAAGTCGATCCCGGTATTGATCGAGGCGGACCCGCTGCGCGCCGTCGAGGTGCTCCCGGGTGTGACAACCGTGTCGGACTTCTCCGGATCCTACAATGTCCGGGGCGGTTCCGCCGACCAGAATCTCATTCTGCTCGACGAAGTTCCGATCTTCAATCCGTTTCACCTGGGCAACATCTTCTCCGTATTCAACGCGGACATGGTGGACCGCGTCGAACTGCAGTCCGGGGGCTTTCCGGCAAAATACGGCGGCCGCGTATCTTCGGTGCTGACGATTGCCAGCGACCCGGGCGACGGGCTGTTCGGAGTCGACGCGGGCATCAGCCTTCTGGCGACCCGCGTTGCGGTAAAGGGGGGCCTCCCTGAAAGCGCTGCCGAGAAGCTCGGGTTCACCGCAACCCGCTGGCGCGCCTCCGCCCGCCGATCCTACGTGGACGTGCTCATTAAGCCATGGGCAGACTTCCCATACCACCTGACGGACCTGCAGGGCGTCTTCGAGGCCTGGACGGTGGGCGGGAGCCGGCTCCGGTTCGTCGGCTACAGCGGCCGGGACATCGTCGACCTCTCGGGGATCTCCGACACGCCCATTCCCATCCGGTGGTGGTGGGGGAACGACGCGATCGGGGGTTCGTGGACGCATTCGCTGGGCGGGGGCTCGTCAATGGCCGTACGCGCCTCATTCTCGCGTTTCGGATCCGACCTGACGTTTCCGGAGGTCGACACGGAGTTCCAGACCGGGGTCGAGGAGGCGACGTTCAGGGCCGACACGGAGCATCGTCCTGCGTGGGCCACGAACTGGAAGTCGGGCGTGTCGGTGAAGCGCGTTGCCTACAATAACGGGCTGCTGGGAGGAGGATCGACCTTCCTGGACCAACAGGGCAGCGGCCTGGAGATTGCCGGCTACAGCCAGGCTCACTGGAACCCCAGCCCGAACTGGCTGGTGGAGGGCGGCGTGCGCGTCGACTATTGGCAGCCGAACGCCGGGACGACGGAAGCGACCCTGTCGCCCCGCTTTGCCGTGAGACGTTTTCTTCGGGACAGGAACTCGGCGGTGCGCCTGGCGGCGGGCCGGTACAGCCAGTTCATCCACTCCACGCGGGACGAAGAGTTTCCCTTCGGGCTCGACACATGGATCCTGGCGGGCGCCGAGGCCCCCCGCGTCGTCTCGGACCAGGTACAGCTGGGGGCCGAGAGCTTCTTTGGCGACGATGACGAGTGGTTCGCCTCGCTCGAGGGCTACTACCGCAACTTCGATGGTGTGGCCGCCCTCAATTCGGCCGAGGATCCCAACGACGAAACCGACGCGCTCGTGGCCGGCAACGGCAACGCCTACGGCGTGGACCTCTTCCTGAAGCGGGACCGGGGCAACACCACCGGCTGGGTCTCCATCTCGTTCCTGAAGACCGTCCGGTCCTTCCCGGACACGCGCGTCGGGGTTCAGCCCCAGCCGTGGGTCACCTATCCGCCCGTCTTCGACCGCCGCTTCGAGGTCGACGTCTCGCTGCGCCGGGCCCTCGGCTGGTGGGGATTGGACACAGGAGTCAGGGCAAACTTCGGGACCGGCCTGCCATACACGAAACCGCTCGGCACCTATCAGATCTACCGGACGCAGTTCGTATCGGGGCTTCTTGGAGTCGACGACGGGAATGCTGTGGTGCTCGGGCCGCGCAACGGCGCACGCTATCCGGCGCGGCACCGGCTCGATCTCTCGCTCAGGAAGACCGCCACGAAGAGCTGGGGCACAATCACACCCTACCTGAGCATCATCAACGTCTACAACCAGAAGAACGTGCTGTTCTACTTCTTCGACTACCAGTCCTCGCCCCCGAAGCGAGAGGGCGTGTCCATGATCCCGTTCCTTCCCACCTTCGGCGTCGAGGTCTCGTTCTGATGATGGATTCACCGATTGTGCCGTCCGTGCGGGCGCGGGAGTGCCGGCCGAACGCCGGCGCGGCGACGCTGGTCGTCCTTGCGGGGGGCTCGATTCTCGGTGGATGCGCCCTGACCGAGGTGACGGTCACCGAGTCGGAGGACGTGGTGATCGCGGAGGCGCAGCTGACCATCAACCTGCACGGCGACGGCAGCACGTCCCTCGACGTGTACACCTATCTGCACCGTACGCTGAGCGGCCAGCGCGCTGACGAGGTGGAGGGAGCCGCCATCCGCGTTTCGGGGACATCGGCGGTCGTGCATCTGGCGGCGGCAGACAGTGGGGGTGTTTGCCTGGATCCCTGGGAGGACGAGGAAGACGAGGAGGTTCTCGAAGTGGATGTCGGCTCGTGCTACCGCGCCAGCGTTGCCCCGTCCCCCTTCTCTCCGGGTGAGGTCCTCGAACTCGAGGTCGTCCTTCCGGAAGGCGGCACGCTGACCGGGGTCAGCCAGGTGCCCGACGCCTTCGAGTTCATCGGGCTCACGCACGAGGATGGACACTGCCGCATCGAGCCCGACACCAATTACCGGTTCCGCTGGACGGAGGCGGCGGGTACCTGGTCGTATATCTCCGACACCTGGATCGAGGGGTTGCCGGAAGCCCTGGCCGGGCGCGACATCGAAGTGCCCGACTCACTGTACCTCACCGGGTTCGCGATCGGAGAGAAGGACACCGATGTCCTCTTTCCCGGGGAATACGGGCTGTTCGACCTTGGTGAGCAGGCAGATGCCGATCTCCTCCGCATCCTCGACGACGGCCTCCCCGGCGGAGCCTGGGGAGAGGTCGCTTTCGCCGCGACCGACCGCAACTGGGTGAACTGGGCCCGGGGGGGCAACTTCAACCCGTCGGGACTCATCCGCATCCCTTCCGTTTTCGGAGATGGGACAGGCTTCTTCGGTACCGCGACCCAGCGCCAGCTGAATGTCATTGCGGGTCCGGACGGCTCCGGGATGCCGCCGCTCTGCGGACCGGCGGATCCGGCTTCGTGACGAGCCGCCGCCCAGGACGCTACTCCGACCCCACCCCCGCAAACTCCTCCTCGTCGATCACTACAAAGGTCGCCGTCGCGGTGGCGACAACCTCACCGTCCGAGGCCCGCGTCGCGGTGCCCTCCATCTCGACGAGCTTCCGCTTCCGCGCCGTCTGGCGCCCCACCAGCAACAGCTCCTCGCCCTCGCGGGCCGGCTTGCGGTAGCGGATCTCGCAGCGGGCGGTGTAGGCACGCGCGCCGCGCAGGTAGAGCCAGTTGGCCATGACGTCGTCCAGGGCGCTGTAGATCATCCCGCCGTGGACCACGCCCGGGTAGCCTTGGTGGTTCTCGCCCGGCGTGAATTCGGAGACGCAAGCGCCGTCTTCGAGCCGGAAGGTGAGGTGCAGCCCGATCGGGTTGTCCGGGCCGCAGACGAAGCACCGGTTGGCGGCGTTGGAAGGACCGGACGCGCGGGCAGGGCGGCCCGGGCTCGACAGCGGTTGCGCACCGCCCGCGGGAGGGCGTGAGCTGCTCAACTGACCGCTCGCCGCCCCGGCACCGCCGGGATCCGGATCCGCTCAAGCCCCGCGGATTCGAGTTCCGCGTTCAGCTCCTCGACCTCGTCCGTGTACACGCCGCGCAGCCGGGTCAGCGCGCCCTCCAGCTCGGTCTCGAGATCCACCAGGCGCTCGATCAACTGCTCGGTCGGCCGCGCGTCCAGATCTTCGCCGCGCTGGGAGCTCGCAGCCGTCATCACGAACCTCAGATGGCTGCGAATCCGCGACGGGTTCGCGAAGCCGGCGCCACGAGGCTGCAGGAGCACCTCCTCCACCGCGGTCAGGGCGGAAGACGCCCGCTCGGCCGCGCCCCGGATCGCGTCGTTGGCGTCGGGCCCGCTAACGGCGCGCTCGGCGTCGCCCCTCACCTGCCGCAGTCCCGCCACCGCCTCCTCAAGCGCATCCAGCCGGTCCCGCGCCCGGATCAGGTAGTCGAACTGCGCCTGCAGGTCCGCGACCGTGATCTCCTCTTCCAGGCGCGGGTCCATGAGGACATCGAAGTTGGCCGAAGCATCCCCTTCGGGCGCCTCGATCCGCACCGTGTAGCGCCCCGGCACCGCCCGCGCGGCTACCGCCGCCGAGCCTGACGGGTAGTCCAGGTTCCAGTTGAAGCGGTTAAGCCCGGACCCGGCGGTGACGTCCTCGAAGGTGCGCACGGGGTCGCCGTCGCCCTCCATGATGTGTACTTCAATTGTCCCAAATGCGCTTTCAGGTCTATTGAAGTAGACCGTCGTGCCCTCAGGGGGGTTCATGGCCTTCATGTAGCGCGGGATCATGGCGCCGTAGACGTGATCGCGCACGTAATGACCGTCCCGCTCCTGGGCGGCGGTGCGGTACGCGGGCCGCACCGGGTAGAGGACCAGGTCTCCCGCAGGCTCGCCGGCGGCCACATGGCGGAGCGGCGTGATGTCGTCGAGGATCCAGAAGCCCCGGCCCTGAGTCGCCACCACCAGATCACCGCGGTGCACCACAAGGTCGGTCACGGGCGAGGGCGGCAGGTTGAGCTGCAGGGGCTGCCAGTTGGCGCCCGCGTCGAACGAAGCAAAAAGGCCGAACTCGGTGCCCGCAAACAGCAGTCCGGCCCGCTCCCGATCCTCGCGCACGACGCGGGTCGGATGGTCGGCCGGCAACCCGTTGGTACCGTCGGTCAGCAGGGTCCAGGTCGCGCCAAAGTCGCGCGTGCCGTAGATGAACGGCCGGAAGTCGTCCAGGCGGTAGCGATAGGCGGCCAGGTAGGCGGTGCCGGGCGCATGCGGCGACACGTCAATGCGGTTCACCGTGGCCGGTTGGGGCATCGACGGCGGCGTGACATCGGTCCAGGTGCCCCCGCCATCGCGCGTGATGTGCACCCGCCCGTCGTTCGAGCCCGTCCACAGCACGCGCGCGTCGTGCGGCGACTCGGCGATCTGCAGCAGCGACGAATAGATCTCCACGCCCGTCACGTCGGCGGTGATCGGCCCGCCCGCCTGCCCGAACTTCGTGGTGTCGTTGCCGGTCAGGTCGGGCGAAATGACCGCCCAGCTCCCGCCCTGGTCGCGGCTCACCGCCACGTACTGCGAGCCGTGGTAGAGCACATCCGGGTCGTGGCGCGAGAAGAGCACCGGCGCGTTCCACTGGATCCGGTAGCGCAGTTCCCGCTCCGGCGCCCCGTCCTGCCGCTCGGGGTACGGCCGGATCTGGCGGAACTGCTCGGTCCGCCGGTTGTAGCGCGCGAGCCGGCCTCCGAAGCACCCGGACACGACAATGGCTGGATCGGTCGGATGCACCGTCACCGGGCCCGTCTCGCAGCCCCCGTGCGACTCCCAGTGCTGCAGGCTGATCCCCGTCCCCGTCGCCGAACTCGGCAGCGACAGCGTCGAGTTGTCCTGCTGCGACCCGTACACGCGGTAGGGGAACTGGTCGTCGACGGTCACCGAATACATCTCGGCGGTGGGCTGGTTGAGCTGCGTCGACCACGTCCGCCCGCCATCCACCGTCACCACCGCACCCCCGTCGTTCCCCTGCACCATGACGTCCGGGTTGTCGGGCGAAATCCACAGGTCATGATGATCCGAGTGGGGCATGGCAATGGTTGAAAAGGTCATGCCACCGTCGGTGGACCGGTGGAAGCCCCCGCCGGCCACGTACACGACGTCCGCGTCGGTCGGATCGGCGAAGATGTTGTGGAAGTACCAGGGGCGGCCCAGCAAGCGCGGCTCGTCATTGACCAGCGTCCAGTCGTCGCCCCCGTTGAGCGAGCGATAGATGCCGGACCCCGGCTCGGCCTCGATGATCGCGTAGAGTCTGCCGGGGTCGGCGCGCGCTTGAGCGATCCCGATCTTGCCGATCAGTCCGGACGGGAGCCCTCCGCCCAGCTTCTCCCAGCTTTCCCCCCCGTCGCGACTGCGGTAGATGCCGCCTTCGCGGGCGCCCGAGATCATCGTCCAGGGCTTGCGTTCGGCGCGCCACATGGCGGCGAAGAGCTCGTCGGGGTCGTGCTCGTTCATCAGCAGCTCGATCGCGCCGGTCGAATCCGAGACGAAGAGGACGTTCTCCCAGGACTCGCCGCCGTCCCGGGTACGGTAGACGCCCCGCTCCGGGTTCGGGCCGAAGGGGTGCCCGGTCGCGGCGAGATACGCGATGTCCGGGTCGTCCGGGTGGATGCGGATGCGCCCGATCTGGCCGGCTTCGCGCAGGCCCAGGTAGCGCCAGGTGGCGCCGTCGTCGTCGGAGCGGTACACGCCGCGTCCCGTAGAGACGTTGCCACGGATGGCGTCCGAGCCGGTGCCCACGTAGAGGACATCCGGGTTGGAGGGCGCAACCGCGACCGCCCCAATGGACCCGATCGGGATGCCGTGGTCCGAGATGTTCGTCCACGCCTGACCCGCGCTCTCGGTCTTCCAGACACCTCCGCCCGTCGCGCCGAAGTAGAAGGTGTGAGGCCTGGAGCGGACGCCGGCCACCGTCGTGACGCGGCCGCCCCGGAACGGGCCCAACTCGCGGAAGCGCAGCGCCTGGAGTTCGGCCGGCGGCACCTGCCAGCGCGCCGGGTCGGATGGGTCGAGGGCGGGGCGGGGGGCGGATTGCGGCGAGGCCGGGGTGGTCCGCGGCGAGGCTCCGGCGGACTGTGCCGAGGTCGGAACCGGGGTCGCCAACTGGCACAAGGCGAGCATAGCCGGCAGCAATGTGCGGAGCCGTGGCACCCTCTTGCCGACGCCGCGGAATCCGAACTTCGTTTCCGCTAACCCTGACGTTACGGCGGAACACAGAAGGACAGAATCACGGCAGGGAATCATGTAAGTTCAATCAGGGCTGCACGATCTGCGTTTCCTGCCAATGGACTGGACCTTGCTGGATCGTACACCCAAAGCGGGAAACCCGGACCTGATTGGCGGGACTTTCGCACCGCGCGCCGCCTCTTCGCCAATGTTCCCGGAAGCCCTCCCTGTCTTCGTCCTGGAAGCCAAGTCGTCGGCGATCTGACCTGCCTGACTTCCGGCTCTACCGTGGGATCGAAGGGTGCGCAGACCGCACTGACGGAATCCATCGGGCGCGGGGCCGCCTCGTCACGTAGCGACGGGCCCGTCGCCGACCTGCCGACACTCCACAAAGGGCTCAAAGGCCGGTTTCGGGACATTCCGGGAGCTTTTCGGGAAATCTACGGGTCGTAGGATCGACTCAGATCGTATGTGGACGCCCCCGGATTGGGCAAGCGTGGATTCAGAACCGAGTTGGTGGCAGTTGGCCAAGTATTGTCGTATGTCCTCTTGATGCAGCGCTGTTTGGCTGCGGGCCCGTATGGTGTTCGTGAGATCGGATCCAAATCGGCTTGGCGGGCTCAGAGGCCCATCAGCATACACTGGTTTTTCCGATCCCGTCTTGTCGACCGTTTGCCCGTTCCTGCCTCCTGCTGCCCACACCTCCCCGACAGCTTCTTTGCTTTTCGCTTCTTCTCCTTCCTCCGCTCGGTCAGGCGGCAGTTCGAACCCGGTAGGTCTCCTTCGTCGTCGTCAGTGCCCAGACCCTCCGCGCCATCTTTTTGGCAAGCGCCACCGCCACCAGCTTCTTCGGCGGAATGGAAAGGGGCTGAATCCCGGCGGGGAATCGGCTGTACTGGACCTTGCTGGACCGAGCCGCGAAAGCGGGAAAGCCGGAGTAGATTGGCGGGGAGGTCCCGCACCTCGTTTGAGGCACCAGCCTTGACTGCTCCGACCTCCTCCTCAGGCATCCAACCGCGCGGTCTCCCAGTGTCGCGATCCTGCACGTCAAGCGGGACACTGTTCAAGAAAAGAAGGGGACAAACAACCGCTGCCGGGGGCCGCACTTAGAGCTTCCGGGCTACGTGCTCAGCCACTCGCACCCCTCGTCTGAGACCAAGTACATCAGAATCCAAGTCTGAAGCTCCTCCGAATCGTCGATTCGCCGGTCCAGGACAAACAGCGTATCGCCCCGGAAGGTCTCCATCGGTCGAATCTCGAAGTCGCACGGTACGAGGGTGTCCACGCACGCCTGTGAGAGGTCTGGTGAAAGGACTCCGACCCATACTTTGGCGGTCAGCACGGGCATCGGCTCCATCCGGAGGGCCGTCTGATCGTGGTGCGTGAACGCGAAACCGCCGCCCGGAATTGGGAATAGTTGACGGAGTCGCGAACTCTCCTCCAGCTGCTCGCGGAACGGGCTGTGCTCGATGTCGATGCGTTCCCGGAGGTTGGCCGGAACGCCCTTCCTCCTCGCCACCGGGATGTCCAGCGTGTCCACCACCTCGCCCCGCAGGTTCAAGACGAACATCTCGTCCAGTCCCGACCAGCCCTGCACGAACCGTCCGCCAGCGTATGCGAGTGAACCGATCCGAAAACGAGTCGCATACGACCAGTTGTCACTCTTGAGCGATGCGATGTATTGCTCCGGGAGTCCGCCCATGCTCGTGAATTGGTCCGTGGTCGGTCGCCAACGAGTCAGCGATGTCTCACGCCGAATCTCGAAATCGGTCATCCAGACATCTTCGCCGATCACCACCGGGGGAGTGATTCCGCCCAGCGCGGGAAAGTTCACAACCCGCCTGACCTCGCCAGTATCTCGGTCGAAGATGTTCACTCGCCGCGACCTTGTGGTCTGTGCGGCTACGGTCGAATCGTCGAGCACCATCGGAACCTTTGGGCCGCCGCGAAACTCTCCCGGTCCCTCTCCCGGCCGTCCGTACACAAGCATCAGGCTGCCGTCCCCGCGGGAACCTGAGGAGCCTTCCCGAGAAGATGTCCGGTATGTAGAAGGACCCGTCGAATGGGTCGATGACCGGCGAGTACGGATTGCCGATGTACAGCGTATCGGCTTCTGGCAGCAGAATGCTGTCGACGGGAGTGAGAGTCGGCCCCGCCGCGTCTGCGGCGGCGGTTTCGCCGGGTTCTGGGCAGCACCCGTGGATCAGGATCATCACGGCGAACGCGATTGTTCGTGCACCGCCCTTTCGCGTTCGACACTGGGCTCGGCCGGCTCCCCTTGCCGTGGCCGCCGACCAAACCCGAGCGGGTCTCCGCCTCCGAGACGCCTGGGCGTCTCCGGCGCTCCTTCCTCTTTCGGCTGCCCGCTGGCTCGCCGTCTCTCTCGACACGCTCAGCCAGTTCATTGGCGCAACCAACCCACGTCGGCTCGCTGGACATCCTCCTGCGACTCGGGACATGGTCCCCGACCCTACTAGGAAGAGGGAACCAGATTCACGAGCCTAGCGCTGTAGCGCCGTGGGAGCACCGTGGTGACGGGGGCGGGGAGAATTCGTAACCGAACACAACGTCAGAAGCGAAGGGCCATACCCACCCGGTAGCGTCCTTGCGTCGGGTCGGGCATGACGATCAGCGAGCTGACGACATCTCCCAGGCCGAGTCGTTGCCGTAATTCCCGGTTGGTCCTCCCCGCGGTCCCGTATGCAGAGACCATGCCCCAAATTCTGCCACCAACTGCAGCGACCAGGCCTGTGGCGACTGCTGCCGCAGCGCCTCCCTCACAGGAGTTGAAATCGATGCAGCTAACGGCTCCGCCGACCGCCAGGGCGAGACCGCCGACGGAAACGCCGGCCGGCAGCAAGCCCGCACTTGCGTCCCCGGCATATGCATGCCCCACTACGGGAATGAACCACTCGATGAGCAACGCCACGGCTTGGTTGCGCTTCTCGCTCTGGTACCGGAGCAGCATTTCGGATGTGGCGGCCGTGCCGGGTTGTGTACGCTGGAGTTGGGTTGGCTCGGGTTGCACGGTTTCGGGCGGCTCGGTTTCGGAACGTTCCGGGTCGGGCATCGGCCGGTCCGAACCCGCAGATACCGGAATGCTCTGCTGGGCTGAGAGACCGCCCGGATCACGCGCGACCGCGTTGACGATCGCTGTTCCCGAACCCGTTTGCGTGATGGTGACGATGTCGCCGGAAACCTCGACGCCGGCCACGGATGCGTCGGATGTCGTCGCGGAAAAACTGAGGACATCCCCCTCCGGGTCGTTGAAATAGGAGGACACACCGATCGATACCCACTGACCCGGAGCAAGGAACTGGCCGGGGATCGACCCGACGGGCTCCGGTGCCCGGTTGGGCGCTTCGATCGTGACTTCGGTCCGCTGGGTGGCCGAAAGACCGCCGGGATCGCTGGCGAAAACCGTCACGACCACCGTCCCGGGCGCCACGCCCGCGACGGTGAGGATGTCGTCCGACACGGAAACCGTGGCGACCGCGGCGTCCGAGACTGTGGCCGCGTACGCCAGCGCATCCCCGTCGGCGTCGTTGAAGTACGGCGCCAGGTCGAAGCGCGCGGACTGGCCGGCCGCGATCGTCCGTGCGGGAATGGAGCCTACCGCCTCGGGCGCCCGGGGATTCTGGGCAGCTTCCAGCGCCCATGGCCACACGGTCACGAGCACGACGACGGCTGCGGTGCGGATACCTCTTGCGGGATGGGGTTTGCGGAATACGGCTGGTTCGTTCATGACATCTTCCTTTGGCTTAACTACTAACTGTCGGCATCAGCGGTCGCGGATCGTGATCACGGTCGAGCCGAGGTCGAGAGAGCGGTGGGTTGCGATGTCGCCGCCGGCGTCTCCCCAGTTCCATGCCCAACGCAGCCGGCAAACTCCTGAACCGATGGACCCGATTGTGCCCGTGATTCGAATGGACTCGGTCTCATTCTTGCTCATTCGACCCAGAAAGTCTCTTCCAACGATCGAGTTGTCGACGTAACCTACGAAAACGAGATCTTCGACGGCCGTGTTGGCGGTGGCCCTTCCGCGAATCTCCACCGAGAACCTGCTCCCCTGCCGCTCGCCTTCGCAGCTCGCCACGACAACGTCAATGGCGCGCTTGACGGTCACCGGGAAGACCGAAGTCCCCGTAAGGCCACCGGGATCGGTGGCGGTGACCGTGACCGTCGTGGATCCCTCGTCGACCCCGGTCACGGACAACTGGTCGCCGACTAGCGAAGCGGTGGCGACGCCGGGATTCGCGGACTGCGCTGTCAGGGTCAGCATGTCCATGTTCGGGTCCTCGAAGCACACGCTCGCCGTCTCGGTCCTTTCGATGACGGTCTCCATCGACGCGGAGGCTCCGCACGCCGCCGGCGGAAGCGGATCCTCGCAACCGGTCAGGAGCACAAGACATGCGAGGGGAGTCAGTTTCTTCATCGGCTCGGTTCTTTCACGAAAGAGCAGTGCGCGTCGCCGGCAAATGCGGCACGCGATGAATGTCGGGCGCGGGACGGGCGTTCATCGATGTTCGCTCCCACGGTTCGGGATCCCGCGGCTGAAGAGGATCTGGAGGTCTTGGCCGTCCGCCGCGACGGCCGCGGCCGTGCCCGGGGCCGCCGGTTGCGGCACTCCGTCGAGGATGCCCCGGATCCGGCCGGTCGCCGGGTCGCGCAGGACGGTCTTGGGCAGGTCGGTGTCGCGGTCGAGGGCAATCGAGCCATCCGGGCCTTGCAGCGTGATGTCCGCCAGCTCCTCCGTCCATGTCACCGGCACGGCGAACGAGAACCCGGCGCGCCGGTCGTCGGTGTCGGTGAACTCCGACATGGCGAAGGACAGCGAGAACAGCACCGTGCCCGCGACGTCCGTCCCGGTGAGCGACCAGGGCCCGTCGGCCTCCGGCAGCGCGGGCGGGGCGTCGATGAAGAAGGAGGGCCTGAGGCGCGGCACGCCTTCGCCGTCCAAGCCGCCCCAGAGCATCAGGGCGCGGCCGGAGGCGGCTTGGGCGGCGTCGGCCGCGGCGATCAGGATGGAGCCGGTCTCGGTTTCGAGGCGGTAGCGGACGGCGTTCGTGAACTGGTAGTCGCTCGTCCAGGTGGGCTCGCAATAGGACATGAAGTCCGGCTGGCCCGGGGGCACGAGTTCGCCGGAGCCGAAGTCGTAGCCCCACGCGCCGATGTTGCCCCTCCCGTAGGGATAGTACCGGTCCGGACCGCCCGCTCCGCCGCACGGCGCGTGGTACAGGTTGCGGTTGTGCCCGAACTCGTGCGCGATGACCTCGGAGTCGAGGATCGAGAAACTGGACCAGCTTCCGATGTCGTACGCCACGCCGCCGAGACCAACCGGGGTCGTCGGGGGTGCCATGACCGCCAGGTAGTGGCCGCGTCCGCCCTCGGCGACCCGGATCATCTCGACCTCACGGAGAAGTTCGAACCCGTCGTTGGTGGACGTCGCTACGGGCGGGTGCGCCGTCGCGTCGATCTCGGAGACCGGCAACAGCAGGTGCGTGCGCTCGAACAGTTCGTGGCCCTCCGGGTCGGCGGCCATCGCGGCAACCGTGTCGATGATCGAGGGATCGTGATTCTCCTCCCAAATGAACGGCACAAGCGTCACCTCGAAGACCGGCATCGCGCGCACGTCCACCGCCATGCGGCCCACGGCGGGGATGCGCCTGACCACGCCCAGCGCCGGATCGAGCGTCCCCTCCGGGTCCGGCTCGATCACGACCTCCAGGCCGGGCTGGATCACCCGGCCGGGGATCTCCGCGTTCGCGGAGCCAGAGAGGGAGCCTTCGTTGACCGCCGCCGGAATGGGATCGGACGTTCCGGGAATCTCCGCCCTATGGATGACGGCTCCGTCCAAGTAGAAGGTGGCTCGAACCGGCGGCATGCGCGCCCCGGCGGCGCGCTGGGCGGTCACGAACACGCGCAGCAACGCCGGCTCGCCCGCGACCAGCGGCACCGGAAACTCAAGGGACTGGACGGCTTGCGTCAGGTAGGCGGCTGCGCCTCCGGCGGCGGCGCAGAGCGCGACCCGCTGCCGCGTCACGCCATCGAGCCAATCGAGGAGCTCCGGGTCCGCCGGGGCGCAGAGCCCGGTCCCGGTCGTGTGCAGGTCATTGAGGCGCTCCAGCGCCGTCAGGCCCAGGGGAAGGGGACCGGACAGGCCGGAGTTGCCGGCAAGGCCCAGGCTCGCGATGCCCGTGAATTCTAGCAGCCCCGCCGGCAGCGGGCCGCTCAGTTCGTTGGACGAGAGATCGAGTACATCGAGACTCGGAAAGGCCCCCGCACGCGTCCGCGCGTCCGGTGACGACCGGGTTGCACCGGATGCCGCCCCGGCCCGCAAGGCAACCAGCCGGTCCCGCTTCCGAAAGCTATCTCTCGACCAGTCCTCATCTGGATCCAGCCGCCAAGGATCGTCCGATTCGCTCCACCTCTCGGATTGAGCCGGTGCTTGGACGGTTTGGGAGAAGTCAAGCCGTGTCGCACCGGTCGCGCTGCCAAGTCCGGAGGGAATGTGCGTCAGGTGGTTCCGGTCCAGATACAGCTCTCGCAATATGGGCAACTCGGCCAACGGCGACGGGAACGACTTGAACTCGTTCGATCCCAGATCCAGCAACAACAGCCGAGACAGCCCACGCAATTCCACCGGAAGGGAGGTTAGGCGATTCCCCGCCAGAAACAGCCACGAAAGGTTGGCCAGGCGGCCCAGTTCCGGCGGGATGGATGTCAGCCGATTCCGGTCGAGATCCAGTCGTCTGAGGTTGTCCAGATTGCCCAGTTCCGGCGGGATGGAAGTCAACTGGTTGGCGTAGAGGAACAGTAGCTCCAAGTTCGTCAAGTCGCCCAGCTCGCGTGGAATCGACGTGAGCGGGTTGTTGGCGAGCGCCAGAGCCTTCAGTGTGCTCAGGCGACCAAGCTCCGGGGGGGCGGAGGTCAGTTGGTTTCCGTTGAGATGCAGTTCTTCCACACTGGCCAACCCGCCCAACTCCGGTGGGATCGGCCCCTCCAGGTCGTTTGCCGCCAAGACGACGAGCCTGACTTCGGCCAAGTTGCCCAACTCCGGTGGGATCGGTCCTGAAAGCCGGTTGGCAAAGAGGATCAGGGTATCCAGTTCGGACAGCCCGCCCAACTCGGGAGGGATCGGCCCGCGCAGCCCGTTCCACCTGAGATCCAGGTTCACAACCCGTCCCTCCGCGTTGGTCTCCACGCCGTGCCACTCTCCGAGCGGAGCGTCGGTGACCCAGTTGCCGGACTCCTCCCAGTTGGCCCCATCGGTCGTCTCGTACAGCGCCGCGAGGATCTCGCGGTCGGAAAGGGGGGGACAAAGCAGCCCCGTGCCCTCGTGCTGCCCAACGGTGCCGAGCCACTCTTGGAACCACGCCTCGACCGGAGCGCACAGGCCCGTGTTCGCGTAGAGCAACTCTTCGAGCGGCGTGCGGGCGAGCAAGGTCGGCAACCCCCCCGACAGATCGGGATTGTCGCCGATCCGGAGACGGATCATCGAAACAAGGTTGCCCAAGCTCGCGGGCAGGCGGCCAGAAAGGCCGTTGTCGGCGAGATCCAAGGCCACAACCCGGCCGGTGGAATCAGTCTCGACCCCGTACCATTCGCTCAAGGGGTCGTTGCCGAGCCAGCCCTGGGAGTTCGCCCAGCGGCCGCCGTCCGCCGCCTCGTACAGCGCCCGGAGCACCTCCGCGTCCCCGGCGGAGCAGGTGGGACCATGTCCCTCCCAGATGCCTTCGAACCAACCGACCAAGCCGGGCGGAAGGCATAGACCCGCGTTTTCCTCGAAGAAAAAAACGACCAAGCTCAGGCCCGCGAAGCTCAAAGGTATCACGCCAGAAAGTTGGTTCTGTTCAAGGTAGAGTTGACGGAGGCCGCCGAGCCTACCCAGTTCCGAGGGCACCGCCCCCGACAGCCGGTTCCTATAGATGGCCAGAACCCGGAGCTTGGACAGCCTTCCCAGTTCGGCCGGAATCGGACCGGTCAGTTGGTTGTAGTGGAGTTGGATCGCGTCCAATTCCGCCAAGTCGCCGAGCTCCGCTGGGATCGGACCGGTCAGACCATTGGCTCGCAGGTCCAGTGACTTGAGATTGGCCAGCCGACCCAGTTCGGCGGGGATGGGTCCGGTCAGCCCGTTCGCCCCAAGCAACAGACTGTCGAGTTCGACCAGTCCGCCCAAGCCGGGCGGGATGGCGCCGGACAGGTGATTCTCATCGAGGATGAGTGCGGTCACCCGTCCAGCCGCATCCGTTAGGACGCCGTACCACTCCCCAAGGGGCTTCTCGGTCAGCCAGTTGGTGTTGTCCCGCCAGTTCGCCCCGTCCGTCGCCTCGTACAGCGCGACGAGGATGTCGCGGTCGCTGGCCCGCGCCATGGCCATCGCGCCGGGTGTGGCATCGGATGCAACTGCCGCCTCCGTTGGACCGACGACCGGCTCGTCGGCGCAGGCGGCAACCCAAGAAACCGCCATGAGCGCGGCAGCCCGAACGCTCGCCCGCCACGCGCTCCACCTCGTCCGTTGCCGCGTGCCATGCAGGGGAGTTACGCTTCTCATCTCGTCCAGTCCTTGCCCTTTCTTCTCACCACCCGCCGGTCGGCGAGGCGTACGCCCGGATGCGGATGACCGACTGGTCGCCGGCAACCAGCCCGCGCCCGGCCGAGGGCGCGGCGATCGTCAGCCGAGCGCCATCGGAGCAGTTGTTGCGCGTGTTGGATTCCTCGGTGACGGCATCGACGCACATGCCGATGTATACGGTGCCCGCGGCACTGCCCGCGTCGACCGAGATCGTGAGCGGAAACGCGCGTTCCTGCTTCGCGCCCAACGCCGCGAGCGGATACGCCCCAATCTCCGTGTCGCGACCGCTGATGATCGGATTCGGGGACCTCATTGCGCGGATCGTGGTCGCGCCTGACACGATGGTTCCCTGGTTGCGGATGGCGAACGTGAAGGTCGCCGATCTGCCCGGCGCGAGCGTAGCGGAGGCCGGCGACACGCCCGTGAACGTGAGATCCGGTCCAGGGGCCATGACGGTGGCCTCGAAGGTCTGGGCGGCCGTGAGCCCTCCCGGATCGGAGGCGGAGACCGTGATCGTGGCGGAGCCGGTTGCGAGCGCGGCGACGGCGACCGTCGAGCCGGAAACCGAGACGGCGGCCACCGAGGGGTTCGACGACGACGCGCCGTAG
>JAPPNF010000025.1:101667-101932 GCA_028818755.1 Deltaproteobacteria bacterium
GTCCCCGTCGGGGTCCGCGAAGCGGGGAGCAACGTCGAGCGTCGCCGTGTCGCCGACATGCACCGCAAGGTCCGGAATCGAGCCGACCGGCTCCGGCGCGCGATTGGGTACGGTGGCCTCGAAGGTCTGGGCGGCCGTGAGCCCTCCCGGATCGGAGGCGGACACCGTGATCGTGGCGGAGCCGGTTGCGAGCGCGGCGACGGCGACCGACGAGCCGGAAACCGAGACGGCGGCCACCGAGGGGTTCGACGACGACGCGCCGTAG
>JAPPNF010000069.1 GCA_028818755.1 Deltaproteobacteria bacterium
AAACGGGGAGGTACCCGCTGACCGCAACATAATCGGAACCGCAACATAAATCCAGTTATGTTGCGCGCAACATAACTGGATGTGCTCGATCGTGCCCGGCCACTCGACCTCGCGGAGGGGGGCGTGAACCACCACCAGTTGGTCGCGAGGCACGATCCGGGCGAGCAGGATCGTCATGGATTGGCTGTCCTTGCCCCCCGAGGAATTGAGGACTACGAGGGCGCCGCGGCCGATCATGTCGCGGCACTCGGGCGGGATGTGGAGGTCGGCGGGGGGGCGGCGGCCGCGTAGTGTGTTCCCGCTCATGACTTCCTCCCCTCATGGTCGGTCAGAGTCATCGCCCGGGTTGGGCAGACGAAGAGCGGGCTGATGAGATATTCCGGGTTGCCGCCGCCGTCCTGAGCGGGGGGACTCACGGTGACCGCGGTGATGGCCGCGGTCGCCTCGCCGTCGACGAAGCACGAGACGGGGCAGGAGTTGTCGAACCGGCCGCTGGTGAGGGCCTCGAACGCGCGGCGGTGTTCCTCAGTGATGTTGGTGTGGGACATGGCGGCGACCTCCGTGGGGGTGGCGTGGGGGGCCGGGCGCGGGGCCCCCGGGCGGGCCCCCCCCCCGGCCGGGGGGCCCCCCCCCCCCCGGGGGGGGGGGGGGGGGGGGGGGGGGGGGGGGGGGGGGGGGGGGGGGGGGGCCCCCCCCCCCCCCCCCCCCCCCCCCCCCCCCCCCCCCCCCCCCCCCCCCCGGGGGGGGGGGGGGGGGGGGGGGGGGGGGGGGGGCCCCCCCCCCCCCCCCCCCCGGGGCCCCGCCGGGCCGGGGCGGGGCGCCACCTCCCGACGGCGGGCTGCATGGCCGCGGAGTTCGAAGCGCTCTGGCGCGGCCGGCGGGATAGTCGGATCAGCGAAGGTGACGGTCGTCGTGGGACAGCTGATCCTCCATCTCGCCCAGCGAAGAATAGCGGCCGGTGCGCGAGATGAATTCGTTTATGTCACCGTCGTCTTCCGGCAGCTCGTAAGCGTGGAATGCGGACCAGTCGCGGTGACGAAACCCCCGCCACAGGGCGCCCGCGAGGCCTGCGGCGACGGTCCAGGCAATCGCCGCCATCCAGAGCCGGCCGATGTGCTCCGCGCCCGCGTCTAGCCCAAGCGCCGCGACCGTGTAGACGGCGGCGATGGCGAGCCCGCCGAGCACGCAGGCGCCGGCGCGCCAAGTGGTCTGGCACACGCTCCGGCCTGGGGCTGAGTTGCCGTCCTGAGCTGCGAAAGTTCTCGTCATGTTCATGGTCTCCACTCTGCCGGCGGGACGGCGGCGGATGCCCGGCCGCGAGGCGGAATCCGAATTGCGGTTCGCGGTCGGAATGGAGCCGTTCCCAGACGAGCGCGATCAGGCCTGAAGCGAGAGCAGGTCGGCGGGGTACGGTCGGCGCACCAGGCGATAGCCGCCGGGGGAGGACTCGACCGCGGTCGTCTCCCGCGCCGGGGCGGCGTAGCCTTCGAGGGCCGCAAGGGCGGATATCCTGTCGGGATGGACCGGGATCGCCGCGTCCAGCCGGTCCGCGACCGCGCGCCACCAGGCGACGATCTCGCTCACCATGATCGGCGCTAACCGCGGCTTGCCGAAGGCCGGCGCCCCGTCGTAGTCGAACATCCGCCGGCCGCGGCGGTTGCCCCATATCTCCGGGTGCCGGCCGGCCCAGCCCTTCAGCGCGGGGGCGTTCATAAAGCCGAGGTCGCGTGCGAGCATGTGCGCGCCCTCGTAATGCATGACGTGGGAGACCGTCCCGTCCTGCCGGAGCGCCATCATGGTCTCGCCAGGGTCTGTGTGGAAGGTCTCGTCGTGGCGCCACAGGATCGCGGGGTGATCCATGAAGCGGCCGAGCGCATACCAGCCGGCATGGCAGGCCAGCGTGCGGCATCCGTCGCGGTGGACGATGCCCCAATCCATGACGACCTCCCGGTCGCCGCCGCGGGCGTCCACGGCGCGCTGGATCCGAGACACGGCGAGGCGGACGGCTTCGGGCGACGGATGGACGGTGTACATGATCGTTCTCCTCCGGCGGGTGCCGGACGCGGGACGGCGGCGCGGTCCGGCATCCGCGATGCGGGTCCAGGCGAGACGGAAGGCGTGGAACCAGCCGAGCCGGGGCGCATCCGGCCACCGGCGGTGGATCGACACCGGCTCGGGCCGCGTGTGGTGGTAGTAGCTGCAGGCCGCGCGCCAGGCGGCGATGTCGCTCTCGTGGAGTTCGTCCATGGCGTCCACGACGGCGCCGTCTTTCATCTCGGAGAGAACGGGCCGGTAGCGTCTGCCGGAGGCGATCCGGGCCGCCTCGATGAATCTGCGAAGCATCGGCGAGCTCCTTTCATTGGTCTGCAATGGAACATGGACGCCGGGATCGGGCATCGGCGGGAGCGGTCATGGGGCGGCGGCGCAGCACGGGCGCCCGTCTTCGGCCCCGGCTCCCACCGCTCCGTCCGGACCACCCGAAGCCCTGCCCGCCCCCCTCTCCGGGACGAAGACAGGCTGGCAGGCCGGATGCGGTCAGTCGGTGCAGATGCAGTCGAACGGGACGGCGTCGTCGTCCTCCACGGTTGCGTCGAAGAGGTCGCGCGGGGCGCAGCACTGGTTCGCGGGTGCGCTGCTCTTGCCAGCGTCTGCATTGCGGGATCAGTTGGGACGGAAGCGTCGGTCGTTGTCCTGGCGGGACGGCGCAGGGGCCGCCCGGGCCCCGGGATTCGCCCGGCCGTAGCCCACCTCGACCTCCCGGCGACCGGCAGCGTGTCGGAAGAGGCCGAAGCATCAGGTGGATGTATGGCTGGAATCCGGGTTGCCGCGCTTGTCCTCCCTCATCTCGAAGCGGACCGGTAGTGTCGGACAGTGGCCTCAGACCCCATCGAGGACCTTGCGCGGTCGGCCACCGGGCTGAACACTCTGTCGGGCGGTGTTATGATTGATCAAGCTGACGGAAGCTGCGATGCCGATACACGAAATCACCCTGAAGAAACCATGGACGCTTCTCGCACCAGGGAGGGCGCCGCGTTCATTTGTGAACCGGTGACCGATCATGAACGACAGGTCAGGCGGAAGGCGTAAGCGGGCGGAGATGTTCGGAGGCCTATCAAGTCTAGGGGCCCGGCTGAAGGACAAGCACCTTGAAGAAGCTATTGAATTGGCGCGACAGGGAGACTATCTGGAAGCGGCCGCCAAGTTTGGCCAATCGGGCGTACTGCCTGGCCAGCAACCGCTACACGCGGAGGATCTGGCATACGCGTTCTATCGGCGTGCCTTGACGCATCAGAGCGACATGGATGCTTCGCGGGCGATTGCAGACCTCAAGACGGCTCGGCAGTTCCCAAATCTGCGCCGCCCGCTAAGGTTGCTGATTGAGCAGCGGCTGACTGTCATTCAAAAGGAGCCAGACGTAAAGATCAGGGAGTTCGACGAGGCGATTGCAGGGCGATTCGACAGGCGGGCATCGGAGGTCGAATTGCGGGGCGAGTTTCTCCAGCAATGCGGGTTGAGTCAGGCGAACCGCAGTCCAAAGGTTGACGGAGTTGACGAGGTCTCGGCCGTCGGCGTCTACCGGTGGGCCGGGGACGTGAACCGTAACGAGATCTGGTCGCGACTGATCCGGGATTTCAAGAAAGGCGACGATGTGTTGCCGGCCTTTTTTGGGCGAATCCTGGCGGAGCATGTTCGGGCTACCCCAATGTGCAAGGCCTGGACACGCGAAGTGGACTACATCGTACCGGTCCCTGCGGCGGCGAGCAGAACGGCCGAGAGAGGCATCGACATACTGGTCGCTACCGCTCAACATCTGAGTCTACGGCTTGGAGTCCCGAGCCGTACGGACTTCCTCGAACGGAACGACAGCTCGGAGCGGTCTAGAGACGTCGGCAAGACAGCACTCGCTGGCCAGTACTCGTTTGACCAGAAGAAGGCGGAGGAGATTCGAGGACGAACGGTTCTTCTGCTCGAAGATGTAGTAACCCGGGGCCACACGGCGAGCGTGTGTGCTTCGCGACTGAGGGAGTTTGGGTGCAGTGGAGTCGTCCTGCTGGCACTTGCACTGGCAGAGAGTTCGCTCCAGTCCAGTCGTCACACTCCGCAGGCCGAGAGCTAGCGTTGGGGGCTAGGTCTCTGTCGCGTGTCATGAAAAAAGGGTATAAGGGCCAGACTAGCGACATAGTTCCAGGCGCAAGAGGGGGAACGGTCCGCCCGGGGCTGGCACTCGTTGCGGGCCCTCAATGACGATGCCCGGCGGTGAAAAAGGCAATGACAACGCAGCGGATCGAAACACAGCTCGATGAGGGAACCGTCGAGGAGTTAGACGGTTGGCGGGCGGCGTTCACGCCGCAACCGTCGAGGCCCAGCGCCGACCGGTTGGGAGCCCTTTACACGCTGGAGCGGGTTTCCGGGTTCGGTCCTGTGAAGTTTCGTGCCATGCACGAAGCCGGTGTCAATCCGCAGACGGTGATCGAAAATCCCGATCTCTTGCCGTTCACCGGCCGCACGGGCGAAAAGCTTCGACACGGTATTCTGTCCCTGTCGCAGGCTGACCTGGATGCGGGGCGGGCACGCGCCGCGGTCCAGCTCGAACGCGCACGCGGCCTCTCGGCATCCATCTTCGTCCATGGCGACGAGGGATACCCGGAGCGGGTGTACGCGAGCAACAATCCGGTGCCGGTGCTCTACGTCCGTGGCGATCCGGCGATTTGGCATGGCACGGTGACGGTCGCCGTGGTGGGCTCGCGGAATACCCGCGAACCCTACGCGAGCGGCGCTCGAAAGTTCGCGACGGTTGCCGCACGGCAGGGAATCGTTGTCGTGTCGGGATTCGCCATGGGCGCCGACACGATAGGACACAGCGCGGCTGTGGAGGCCGGGGGTCGCACCGTGTGTGTTATGCCCTGTGGGTTGGACAAGGTGTTCCCGCCCGAGAATCGCGGCCTGTGGGATGAACTGCTCGCGTACCCGGGAGCGGTGTTCGTTAGCGAGTTCGGGTTCGGGCAGCGGGCTTCGTCGTTGCTGCTCCGCAAGCGGAACAAGCTGATCGTGGCTTTCGCCCAGGGCATCGTGGTGGCGCAGTCAGCGGTGGATGGGGGGGCCATGAACGCCTACCGTTTTGGGCGGGAGCAAAGGAAGGCAGTCGCCACGTTCAGCCCAGACGGTTCCAAGGACACTTCCGGTAATGCGGTCATCGAGAATGACGATCGTACGGGCCGTTTCGCTTTTCAATTGACGGACGACCAAGCCAGATACGCAGCGTGGCTCCAGCAACTCTCCTCCTTGATCTAGACGGCACGGTGTGGAACAGCCGCCCGTGGTACGCGGAGGTTATCGCACGGTGGTCTGGCGGTTCGGCTTCGCGCATCATCGGCGAGCTTGAGGCCGGTGCAAGCATCGTACGCGTGGCCGAGGACCGCCAGGTGACCAGGGCGCAATTGACCCGGGCCGTCAAGGACGACGGCGGTTCGATCGAGCTATACGAGGGAGTTCTGCAAACGCTGGATAGTCTCCAGGAAAGAAAGAGTTTGATTGGTATCGTCTCGAACCTGCCAGGTTGGCTTGTCGCGCCCTTGCTGCAATCGACCGGTATCGACAAATACATTACCGCCACCGCAACACCTCGGGCGGGTGTACTAGCTAAACCAAAACCGCATGGCATACGGCGCGTCCTGCATGAGATGGGGCGAGACGCGGACGCACGCACTTGGTTCGTTGGGGACGGAGCCGTGGACGCGGAGGCCGCCGCGGCGGCAGGTGTGCAGTTCGCTTGGGCGTCCTATGGGTATTGCACCGAGGCCCCGCCCGGCACGACCAAGGTGCTCAAACGCTTCGAAGATGTGCTGCAACTGTGAGATTCCTCTACAAGATTCATAGCGGCTACGACGGATTCCGACCTGCAGTGCTGCCGCAGCGAATGCAGAATCGACGCTTACCCCTTGGATGGCGTCACTACATTGACGTCGTGGAGAAGGGCTGGGAGTGTTGGGTGTACTTTCATGGACCTCACGCCTTCGAAAACGGGGTCTACGTTAAGGGGATTGTCGACGGCATAGATCTGGAAGCGGGCAAGGTCAGCCTCCGGGTTCGCGATCACAGCACGGATGTACCGATCACTTCTCAAGAGATTTCGGCCAGGGTTGCGGAGGTTGTCGCGACCCGCTACCGGCAAGTGTTCCTGTGGCCAGACGACTGGACAGAGCGGCCGCATTGCGATCTCAAGGCATGCAAGGGCAGGCAGTGTGGGGACTGCGAGACTTGGACAAAACTACCCCTGATTGGGAAGGGAGAGTCGAGGGCGCCAGGGCGTTTACGGTGGTCCAGATACGAGGATGTCGTGTCGGGACACTGGATTGTGCCGAGCCGCTGTTACGAGACGCGTATAGGGGCTGGGGTCCGAGACCTGACCAGGAGGTTCACAGAATTCAAGTGGGGCGAGATGGCCTACGCATACCCGTTTGCGTTGTCGATCTTCGAGCAACTGCGCCGGCGAGGACTGCTGGAGTTCGACTACGTTGTGCCGATCCCATTGTCGCCCGACAAGGCGAAGAAGGGCGAGAAGCATCGGACGCGGGCACTGGCCAAGGAACTCGGGCGTCTGTTGGCGGTTGACGTGCGCGAGATGCTCAGTCTGTCGTCAAGCGTGTCAAAACGGCGTATGCAAACACAGGGTTACGGTGCTGCGGAGTTCGAGCGACGGTATCGCGAAGCTTTGCAAGCAAAGGTCCCGGCCGACGCTCAGCGGATACTGCTCGTTGACGATGTGATGACCAAAGGGAGCACAGCGGCGCAAGCGCTGCGCGCGATAGGGGAACAGCGACCCGAAGCGGCGGTCGTGGTTGCGACGGCTGGACAGATGATTGTGAAGGAGGCAGTGGTCGAGGACGGGGGATTCAAGGTGTCGTAGCGAGAGACGAGCGGTTGCAAAGCCTGGAAGCGGAGAACGCCAAGCTGAAGCGGCTGTTGGCGGAGTTCAAGGAGATGGTGGGTCAGATTCTTGACGCCCAGGTTTGGGAGGGAAGCGGTGGAACTGGGTGATGAAGGAAAGGGGTCGCTCGCAGCGGCGGACAAAGAGGAGCGAGGCCCCTTCAATTTCGGCTCAGAAATTCTCGGCAGAGCCACCCCTGTCGTAGGAGCACCCAAATGCAAAGCGAACTGAATGGCAGGTTGCGGAATACAAACTTGCCCTACAGCAAGGGATTGATGCCTGTATTTGAGGCAGTGATCAATTCGATAGAGGCCATAGAGGAGCGAAATCTGACTGAGCAAAAGGCGTTGTCCGATTACAGTATTAAGTTGGAGATTGACCGGTTGGAACAGCTCGAGATCGATCCGAAGCCCGGTCCTCGACCTGAAGGCGAAATCCGAGGATTCAGGATTACCGACAATGGCGTAGGCTTCACTGACAAGAACTGGGAATCCTTCGGAACGCTGGATAGCCTGCATAAGGTCGAGAAAGGTTGTCGCGGCATAGGACGACTAATGTGGCTCAAAGCGTTTGACAATGCTGTTGTTCGTTCTGTTTACATAGAAGATGGCGAGGTAAAAAGGCGCAACTTCTCTTTCAACATAAACAAGGAAGTGCATAACCAACCGGCCGATTCTGGGCGCAGTGCCGAGATTGGCACAGTTGTCGAGCTTTTGGGATTCAAGGAGCCGTTCGCGTCAGCGACGCACAAGACATTGGAGAAGATCGCGTCTGGTCTACTTGAACATTGCCTTTGGTATTTCATCAGAGCAGAGGGTGTGCCGGAGATTACGGTGTCCGACAATCTGGACAGCATCGGCCTTTTTGAACTCTTCGAAGCCCACATGCACAACTCTTCTGCGAGCGAGACGATTAGGCTGAAACAACGGACATTTGAGATTACGCACGTAAAGGTCAGGGTGGATAGGAACAAAGCGCATACGCTGGGATATTGCGCTTCCGGTCGGTTGGTTCGTGAGGAGAATATAACGAGCAAGATTCCCGGGCTGTACCGGGCCATCACCGACACTGGTGGCCAGTTCACGTACATGGCATATTTGATAAGCGATTACCTCGATGAGCAGGTGACGACCGAGAGAGTTAGTTTCAACATCTCGGAGGATGTAGAGGGCCTATTTGTCGAAAACGAGATTTCCTATAGCGATATCAGGGCAGCAGTGTATCCTCGTATAGCTAAGTACTTGGAGGCAGATCTCGAGGAGGTGTTGTCGGACGGCAGGGAAAGGGTCGAGACGTTCGTTTCGACCACGGCGCCGAAATATCGACCCTTGCTAAGCTATATGCCGTCAGAACGGCTTGCGGTGGATCCCAGTGTCTCTGACAAGGAGTTGGATTTACTGTTACACAGAGAGGTGTTCGAAGTCGAGCAGGACATACTGAGGGAGGGGCACGAGCTATTGTCGGACGTCATGGACTACGAGGATTACACTGATCGGCTCGCAGATTACATGGATAAGGTTACGGATCTTAGACAATCCGATTTGGCCAACTATGTGGCGCACCGACGGGTTATCATCGACCTGCTAGAGTTTGCCATAAAGCGACAGGGAAACGGGCAGTTTGTTCGTGAAGATGTCATACATGAGCTTATTGTTCCGATGCGTGCGACGTCGGCGGATTCAGAATACCAGAGGCAAAATCTCTGGTTAGTGGATGAAAGACTTGCATTTCACCATTTTCTTGCATCGGACTTGCCGCTAACGTCGAATCCTACGACGGGGAGTGAGTCAACGACGGAACCGGATATCGCAACTATTCGCGTGTTTGAGAACCCGCTGTTGGTGGGCGAAGGAGGAGTTCAACAAGCTTCGATCACAGTGATCGAGATTAAACGACCTATGCGGGAAGGATATCAGGCGGGCGAGAGCGAGGCTAAGGATCCGATTTTGCAGTCGCTTGGGTATCTGCGGCGGTTGCGGGAGGGTGCGTGTACCGTGCAAGGGCGACCGATCCCGAACGCAGAGAGAATACCGGGCTTCGTATACGTGTTGGCGGACCTAACGAAGAGCCTTGTAGACTGCTGCAAGATGCATCAGCTACAAGCTACGTCGGACGGCATGGGCTACTTTGGTTACCATCGAGACGAGTCGTATAATGCCTATATCCAGGTGATATCCTTTGATGGCCTTGTCCAGTCGGCAAAGGAGAGAAATCGAGCATTTTTCGACACTCTGGGTTTGCCGGCGACGTGAGACCCCTGTGGGGGAACAACGATGCGGAAGGAACGGGGGCACTGGTAGTTTCGAGTGAGGTGAGGGCTGTACGGGTCGTACGGCGGGCTCGCGAAGCAGTAGTCGAACGTACGCGTTGGGCGACGGTTGAGGTCTTGGTGGATTTTCGACCGGGAAGGCTGCGTGTACTGAAGGGGTTATGCAGCTGAGACTGGCCGGTGCAGTTTTTTGTGGCGGTGTGAATGTGCGCTCGTGGACTCGGGGCTGAGCTCGATCTGTCTGGTCGGCGTGGACATCGGGGGCATCCTCAGACCTCCAATTTGCCTATTGAACTACCAGTTAGCAGCCTGCCGCTCTAGTTCTTCCCGCCTCCGTGCGAGACGATCCGTGTTTCGTTCGTTATCGCTCACCTGAACGGCTTCACGAAACGATTCCCTGAATCGCAGGTCACGTAGATTGAACAGGACTTCGCCCTGCAATTCCAGAAAGGTCGCTCTCCATGCACCGAGGTTGTCGTCCTGAAGCGCCACACCGATGCACGTTAGCGCTTCCCGGTCCTCTTCCTTCGCTCGGTGAACTTCACTACGCCGCAATCTCCAAAATGGCTCACGTTCATGCTCTGGGACGACCTCAAGGATTTCTTCGGCCCGGTCAGCCTTGCCGAGTAGAAGCACGGCGTCCGCGTGTTGCGTTCGGGCGAATGGATTGGGATCCTGAATCGCGGAATAGAACGAATCCGCGTCCTCGAACCACGCGTTTGCCTCAGAAGCTTGCCCTTCCCGCAAGCACCGTTTACCTGCCGCCACAAGTACGCGACCGATCGCGACTCTTTCGCCATCGTCCGCGGCATCTATCGGCCGTCCGATGTCGATCTCCTGCAACACATCCATGAACAAGGACTCATCCGTGTAAGCCCAATCGACGCCGACAGCCGCGAACGTCCGGATCGGGTGATCCTCGCCTGAACACGCGGCCGCCTTGATCTGCTGCGCCATGTATTGCCGGTACTTCTCTGCGACATCCCTGGCGTATGGTCTCAAGAACTTCCGTCGCAACGTGGTAAATGTCTCGAGCAACACCGACATCGCTACCGTTCCCGGACTGTTCCGCTCTGCTTCAATAATCGACACGATCAGGTCCAGAGCTGCACGCGGATCATCTTCGCTTAGACGCGCAACTTGTAACCTCGCCTGGAACCTCACCTCCGCACTGTCCACGAGGGTGCGAAACTCGTCACGTGCTTCTCCGTTCCGATGTAGCTTCAACAGAGTTTTTGCCCGATGGTGCCTGACGATGTCGCGGATTCCGTCGTTCGCGTCTTCGCCCGCGATTTTGTCATATATGTCCAGACGGTGTTCGAGGGTAGTCTCGGCCGATTCGAGACCTTGAGACTTAGCACGGCGATAGTCGAGCTCGATCTCCTCCATAAGGCTGAGTACTGCCATCCTCTCGCAGCCGTCCACGCGTACCTTCTCGATGTCGCTCTCCGGTGCGCCGAGCAGATCTGTCCGGAGCTCTCCCATCTTGTGTCCATGGAGGTACGCATAACGAAGTGCGCCAGGTCGCGGATTGTTCTCTAACAGTCTCTTGATGAGATCCCGATGGCGATTGACGACGCGAAAGAAGGGAAGTCCCTTCGTATAAGCCGTTTTCGTGATGTAGTCCTCAAAGTCCGCTTCGAAGCGGGCTTCATCAACCGTCAACACCGCCTCGTCCAGTAGCCGCCCTACGGCGGAGAAGACCAACTCATGGAGCTTCACGACGTCATCCTGTGCCGGCACGGTCATGGCGCGCTCACTGAGCTTCCGTACTCCCGTACTCCCGAATCGCTGTTGGAAGAAGCCAGCATCGACGCTCGAACCGCCACACCAAGAAAAGAATCCGAGTTCCGGACCGACCGCGGACAAATGCCTCGCAAGCAGGCGTTTCGCCGCCGTTTCCCTATTCGCAGTCGTGTCGCCCAGCATCTGCTGAAAGTCGTGTTCCACGGTCGACCAATGGCCGTCAGTGGTCGCCTGCCGGTTCAACAAACCTAGCACCAATGGATGGCCCCCAAACAACCTGAGGGCGCGATCGACGACTCCTGTGGGACATTGGCAACTGAGATTGGAGGACAAGATCCGATTCGCCTGTTCGCGGCTCACGAAGCCGATCTCTATAGTTTCCGGTCCGAAAGCTGCCTGCGACGTTACGATGGTCCGGGAGGCCCCGCATGCTGACGCCAGTTCATCGAGGTCCAGATCGACGGTCACGTCATCCAGGATTAAGAGTACGTGATCGCGTTTCAGTAATCCGTTGATGTTGTGTCTATACCCATTGTTCCGGACATCCAACGAGCTCAGTTCCTGAATGGATTGGATGTCAGAGGCTGTAACCCACATCACCATGTGAAATTCGTCACGCAGCGCGTTTGCAACCGCGACGGCAACTTCCGTTTTGCCAACGCCACTCAAGCCCCAGAGGACAATGTACTCCGAGGTCTGCAGGCGTCGCTTGATCTCCGTCTCCTCCACTTCCCGTCCCCCATAGCCGCGGCCCTGTCGAGGAACGAGTCCGCACGAAGCGTTTTGCTCCGCGATGCGTTGGAGATTCGGCAGGGCGCTGCCCACCCGCTCCACATACCTCTCGTCCATCAGGAGTCTGTCCACGATGTACTCGGCGATTCGGCGACCGTCCCACACGTCCAACTCGAAGGCGTCGCCATGACACTTGGTGACGGCACGCCGCAACGCGTCCACCCGTCCCGGTTGCGCCTTCCGGGTGGAGAACAGTCTGATCTTCCGTGTATCCGGTGCTGATTCCAATACGTGATCGACGTCATTCTTCGCCTTCGTAAAGGGACTCACGAAGTACGCTTTGTCCGAACTTGCTTCGGACCCGCTTCCGTCAGGCCAGCACGCGTCATACTCACCCGAAACCGGCATGCCCTCGACATTCGACCCTCGTGCGAGGACGGGTTCGCCTGCAATGTCGTCCCACAGCGGCTTGATCCACTGTTCGAATCTTGCACCCCCGACCTGTTCCAAGTCGCAAACCAAGTCTCTTACGTATCGTCGGCGAAGGTCTTCGTTCACGTGTTCCTCCCGAGTGTTACTTTGAATCGACAGGACCCGAGGCTAACCCGCAGTTATGTTACGATCATCATCACCCCGCAACGGTCTTGATCGGACGCCCGGTCTGGTCCTGCCTGTCTTGGACAGGATGGCACCAAGTTATGGCGCATTCAGGCTTGGTATGATCATACCGCTAAGATCCTGTCTAAATCTTGGCAAGCTGTCCGATTTTCCGGGGCTATTTCAGAGGATTTCCTGGAGGGGAGCAATAAGTGTGTTGTCAATCGGACCGACCCTTGGCATTGACGATCTCGTCGGCCAATTCATCGATGTAACGTTCATCTGGGGGAAACAGGCGCTTTAGCAATCGAGAAAGGATCTCGTAAGCATCTAGGAGGCGTTTGCGAGATACGCCAGTTTCGTGGCTAGCTACATTACCCAGCCACTTTATTGCCATAAGTGATTGCGCGATCGAAAGAGCGCCATAGAGATGGTGCCAATTCTCGATGCGGTTATGGAGTGGAACAAACCTCCCGTCGTCACTTGTGGCGGGGAAGCCCTCGTTCTCCAAGATGAGCTCAAGGACGACGCGCAGTCGATTGGCGCAGGCTTGGCTGTCAAGCCAAAATAGATCAAAAGATGCTTTGAGTGCATCTCGGATTGATTGAGGGGCATCATCATCGACTTTTACCAAGGGTGGACAGGGGTGCATGGCCTTGGGATGAAATATGCGTTCGGTGATGGACTTGCCGTCGTGGTCGTAAGCGTATTGATATGTGCAACTACCAGAGACGGCGACTGCTTGGGCGCATTTCGAATAGCCGCATACGAACCAAAAGGAAAACTGAGATAGCGCATTGTCGATGTCTGTCAGGTCAACTAGACCTATGTTGTGAGCGGGGGATTTAACGACGAGAGAGTCGTCGTCTACGTTTAGCGGCGCACCGCAGTGCGGGCACGGTAGGGCCGGAAAGTGGCCTTCCTGCCAATTTGGTCGCCAAAGGTTTCTATCGATTATCACGTCATTGACTTCCGTTTGTCTTCAACATCTGACGGAGACTATACTCGGCGTTTGTGTGGTCCCACTCCTGTAAGCAGGGCGACAGAGTTGAGGGCGTATTCCGGTCGATCGGTCATTTGGGCAGAGTCCTGTTTAGCATGTCTCCGTGCTGCCATTGAGCCGTCAGAGGGGCGGACGGGCGGTGAGGCATGGCCTACATCTCCGGCAGCGATCCTCTTCGTAGGCCTCAGTGTCCCCACCTGGTCAGATGCCGAGCGGTAACTGCATACACGTCTTGGCCGAGCAGAAACCTCATTCAATCCATCGTCGGGTGCAGGCGACTGTCCTTTGCATCGGTCACGACGATTGCTTACCGAATGCATACATAGACGTCCTCGACCTTCAGATTCGGATAGTTGTTGCGAATGATGTCGTCAAAGGGGATGTCGTGGTCGACCACTTCGTGGGTATCCTGTACGGTAACGCGTGTGCCTGCGACACATGGCTTGCCGAAGTGAATTTTGGATCTACAGCGATACGGTCCGTTTATACCCTCCGTCTGTCTCGCTTTGAACGCTTGGCGGTCGAGCCGTTCGGAGCACGCCTTGGCTGACTGAGTATAGCACCTCCAACCATGGGCGTTAAGGTCATCGCGGCCCACCGGAATCTTGATTCCCGGTGGTGTCTGTGATGAGCATGTCCTCAGCGGTGCTGGGGATGTGCGGGTCGACGCGACTGAGGACATGGTCTGAGGCGGCACCCCGCGAGGCGCCTGAACCTTTCCCGACGACCGTGCGCGATTGGTGGTACCGCCTCAGTTTGACTATTCGGGGTCAGTCCATCATGCGGGGGATGGGGCGTTTGAGGAGGATGAGGGACACGGCCTGCAGGACGAAACTCCCGATGGTGGCCCAATTGGCCCAACTGCCGCCGGAACTTTCCTTGGCGTCGTTGTTCGGTTTTGCTGGTGGATTCTTCGCTAGGTCCGGTTCTTGCTCCGTTTCTGGCTCTGGCCCGAGCTCTGGAGAAGGGACCGAAACAGGTGTGGGAGTGGGAGCCGCAGGCGTCGCTGGCGGGGTGGCATCCTGCGCTGATGGTTCCTGGGTCGGCACCTGGGGAGTCGAGCAGCTAACGAGCCCTATGCACAGCAGAACAACAATGAGAACTCTCATGGCCCCCTCAGACACTTGGAACACGTCGAAGATCAGTGAGATTTGATCTACTTCTACGCAACAGTTTCAAGCACGAGTCCGTCATTTGAGCTACCTCACAAAGCGTCCGATGTCGCCGCGGCTTACCGGGGCAGGTTGAACTGGTGGTTGCGCAGGCCGCGTCGCGGCGAGACAACAGGACAACCAGATCACCAATTGTGTAGGGGTACCAAAAACATAGGTTTAGCACATCCGGGCAGGTTTGAGCAGGTGACCTGCTCCCCTTGAACATCCTCACCTAAAGGTTAGTGTTTAACCGGAAAGCGAGGAGGACCATGCGCAAGAGCAGGTACAGGAAGCCCAGATTGTCGGGATACTGAAGGAGCACCAGATGGGGATGAGGGTGGCCGAGCTCCTCTACAATAGAGCGGTTCAACGAGCTCACTCCACTGTTCAGTCGTCCGTCTCGACTACAGCGACTGCCTCTGACCTCTCGGACCGCATGATTCGGCGACCACGCCGGTAAACCCGGGGCGGTTCAATCTGAATGACGGGCACCCCCATTGTTTGCTAGATTCATCCGCATGATGGGGGATTGAACCGCCCCGGGAGAGGGCGGTTCGGATGGTGTCGGAGCATCAGGCGGGATACGAATCGCAGTGGGCGGCGATCGTGTCAGTGGCGTCAAAGCTTGGGTGCGCAGCGGAGACGTTGCGCAAGTAGGTGCGTCGGGCGGAGAGCACGAAGCGGGTGAGCGGCTCAAGACGCTGGAACGGGAGAACCGGGAGCTACGTCGGGCGAATGAGATATTGCGCAAGGCGGCGGCTTTTTTCGCCCAGGCGGAGCTCGACCGCCGCGGGACGTGATGGTGTCATTCATCGACGCGCACCGGGAGGCGTACGGGGTCGAGCCGATCTGCGCGGAGCTGCCGATCGCCCCCTCGACCTACTACGAGAGCAAGGCGCGAGAGGCCGGTCGTGCTCCTTGGCCGGCGCGAACGCGACGTGACGCGGAACTGCGGGGCGAGATCAAGCGGGTTTGGAGGGAGAACTTCGGAGTGTACGGGGTGCGCAAGGTATGGCGTGCACTCAACCGGAAGGGCCATGCAGTGGCGCGATGCACGGTGGCGCGGCTGATGGGAGAGATGGGACTTCGTGGCGTGGTTCGGGGTCGGAGGTCGAAGACGACCAGGGCAGCGCACGAACTCACGCGGCCCGCGGACCGGGTGAACCGGGTGTTTGAGGCAAGCCGGCCGAATGGGTTGTGGGTGGTGGACCCGACCTACGTGGCCACCTGGCGTGGCTTCGTCTACGTCACCTTTGTCGTTGATGCCTACGCGCGGTGTATCGTGGGCTGGCGCGTCTCGGACTCGTTGCACACAGACCTTCCCCTGGACGCCTTCGAGCAGGCGCTCTATGACCGCACGGTGGGCGCTGAGGGCGCTCTGGTGCACCACAGCGACCGTGGCGCCCAGTACCTGTCGATCCGCTACACCGAGCGCTTGGCTGAGGCCGGGGTTGAGCCGTCGGTGAGTCGCGTCGGGGATTCCTACGACAATGCCCTGGCCGAGTCCATCATCGGCTTGTACAAGACTGACGTGATTCGTCAGCGTGGCCCCTGGCGTCACCTCGAAGCGGTCGAGTTCGCCACCCTCGAATGGGTCGACTGGTTCAACCACCGCTGACTCCTCGAAGGGATGGGCTATGTGCCCCCGGCTGAACTCGAAGAGGCTTACTATCAGCAGTACCCGGAGTCAACCCTGGTGGCCTGACTCAAACAATTCCGTCTCCGGTAAACGGGGCGGTTCAGCAGGAATCTGAAAATTGAATTTGACCTCTGTTAAAGGTTGCGCAGATTTTCTAGGCGTCGCGCCGTCGACTGTTCGACGCTGGATACGAACAGGGCAGCTCATTGCGGAAGCCCGGAACGGAACTTATTGGCTCCCAGAAGAACCAAACTTCAGCTTCCTCAGTAATCAGCTTCGAGAACTTCCGACCCGGCCACGGCGGCCCCATGTCCCAAGAGAAATAGCGGACTACAATCGGTGGCATACTGTGCTTGACGAATTCTGCTGGCTCTTGAAGGTCACATATACACCGGTACCGGAGCTAAAGCGAAAACAATTTCGACTTGATGTAACATTTGCAAACTACCTACGAGACACTATCGACGAAATGCCACGACTAGCTAGGGCGCTCGGTTCCAAGCCGACGCACGATGTGGCCGTAACTGAAGATTTGCGGCGTGGGTGGTACAACGAACTTGCATTTGCTATGCCGTTACGAGAATCTCTAATTGGTTTAACGTTTAGAGATATCCAGCGAAATCAAGACATATCAAATAGTCGTTTCGTATTCCCGTCTTGGAGGATAGTTTCGGCCTACTATGCAATCTATTTCTTTTTACGATCTGTAACCATTCAAAAGGACCCAAATGTAAATTTGGAACGACATGGTGCGACGATCAATGCCTTTAAGCACAATATCAGTAGTGTCCGACACGTTGGCGTGTAGGGGGCTGTAAGGTACTGAAATGCTG
>JAPPNF010000114.1 GCA_028818755.1 Deltaproteobacteria bacterium
GCGTTGCTCTTCCTCGCGTGGTACCTGCCACTGCTCGTCATCGCGCCTTGCCGACAACGAAAAATCCTGCGCATCTTGGTCTGGAATTGGACGTTACATGCCACTAACGGCCTCCATGGCGCCCCGCCGGCGCCCCGTCTTTCCTTGACGCGGCAAAGACTTTCGGTCTAACTAAGGGAATCGGAACAGCGGTAACGAACCTGATACCCATCAGAAGGGGGAAGAACCATGGCGCATGATCTGGTTGTGAAGAACGGCCTTGTGGTCGACGGTACCGGCAGCCCCGGTTTCGAGGCGGATGTAGCGGTGGACGGGGGAACCATCGCGGCGGTCGGGAAGGACGTGGGGCCGGGCCGGACCGAGTTCGACGCGCGCGGACAGGTGGTGGCGCCGGGGTTCATCGACTCCCACACCCACATGGACCTCTTCATCGTGCAGTATCCCCACGGCAACCCCGTGGTCAACTACGGCGTCACCTCCATCGTCATCGGCGACTGCGGCGCCTCCATCGCGCCGGTGCCTCCCAAAGGCGAGCCGCGGGACGTGCTGATCGCCTACCTGCGCCGGGTGCTCGACGACTACGTCAACGACAACGACTGGAAATGGACCACCTTCCCCGAGTACCTCGACTATCTGGAGGGCCGGGTAGGCGTAAACGTCGCCGCCCTGGTGCCCCATTCTCCGGTGCGGCTGATGGTGATGGGCGAGGCGGCCTACAAGCGGGAGTCCACCCCGGAAGAGCTGGAGAGCATGAAGCAGATGGTCCGGGAGGGCATGGAGGCCGGCGGCATCGGCTTCTCGTCCAGCCCCCGCGGCGGTCCCGCCATCCATGCCGGCACCCCCAGCACGCTGGCCACCCAGGAGGAGATGGCGGCCCTGGCCAACATCGCCGGCGAGTACGGCGGCTGCTTCCAGTTCAACGGCTTCGGCAACCTGCTCAAGCCGGAAAGCGGGTTCCCCGAGCTGGTGGAAAAGATCAACGTGCCGATGATCGGCAACGAGTTCCGGGTGCGGCCGGGCGAGAAGGAAGACGGGCTCCGGGCCATCGATCTCATGAGGGAGGCGCGGGAGCGGGGCAAGGACATCTACGGCGTGGTGATCCCCTACTCGCACATCCGGCGCTTCGACCTGAACGATTGCTTCATCCTGGACGGCTTGCCCCTGTGGGAAGAGATCAAGCACGACCGGGACGAGCTGGCGCGCAAGCTTCAGGACCCCGACGTGCGGCGGAAGCTCGACGAGCAGCGGCGTGAGAACGCGGGCGAGCCGGCGTATCCCGAGTGGCTGGGATGGGGCGGCGTGTACTTCGACGTGATGGGCCGCGAAGACCTCAAGTCGCGCGAGGGGCAGAACGTCGCCGAGATCGCCGGCGACAGCGGCAAGTCCGAGGTCGACGCCTTCTTCGACACCTGGCTGGAGGACGGCCTGACTTCCAAGCTCTACTACCAGGGCTTCGCCAACGGACACATGGACCTGCTGGCCGAAATGATCAAGACCACCGAAGGGCTCATCGGCACCGACGCGGGCGCGCACCTCGACCGGTTCTTCTGGCATGGCGCCCCCACCCGCGTGCTCGGCTACTGGCGCCGGGACAAGAAACTCTTCAACCTCGAGGAGGCGGTGCACAAGGTGACCGGCCATCCCGCCGCCAAGCTGAGGATGAACCGCGGCATCCTCAAGACCGGCCTGCCGGCGGACATCACGGTCTTCGACGCGGACAAGATCGACGACCTGGCCAGCAAGCGCATGCCGGCCAAGCTCGACGAGGAGGAGATCCACCGCCATCCGCCGGGAATCGGCGCCGTCGTCGTCAACGGCGAGATCGTGCTGGAGGACGGCGAGTGCAAGGATGTCTTCCCCGGGAAGGTGAGGCGGCAGGAACTCTTCGTTCCCGGCCAGTAACGAGACGGGAGAGGATCAGCGATGGAGACCCTGCAGCCGGAAGCCCTGATCGACGATCTCCGCGGCGTCCTGCGGGGTCGGTATCCGGTGCATCCGTTGCGCACAATGCTCCTGGGTGGCGAGCTCACCCGCGAGCAGTTGCAGGGGTGGGCCAAGAACCAGTTCCACGAGTTCCGCAACATCCACCGCTTCTTCGGCATACGCTACCAGAAGTGCCCGATCCAGGCATTGCGGCGAATGCTGCTGGAGAACATGGTGGAAGAGGAGGGCGAGGACCTGTTCGGCGGCGAATACCCGAGCCACGCCGAGTTGTGGACCCGTTTCGGCGAGGGGCTGGGCATCACGCGGGAAGAGATGCACGGCTACGAGCCGTTGCCGGGAGTCAAGGCGGCGCTGGAGATGTACGTCCAGTTGGTGCAGCAGAGCCACTGGGCCGTGGCCATCGGCACCGGGCTGGTCTTCGAGGGAGAAGGGCCCAAGCGCATGGGCGAAGAGCGCCAGGCGCTGGAGACGCACTATCCCTGGATTCCTTCCGAGTCCTTGGCTTTCTTCCGCGCCCACGAGTATCATGACGAGGGCCACGGAAACTTCATTGTCGACGTGATCAAGGAACACATCATGGACGCGGGTCTCCAGGAGGAGATGCGGGCCGCGGTGCGGACCCGCGTGGACATCATGTGGCTGCAGAACGAGTCCATCTACCAGGCATTCATTCGCCCGCGCCTTGATCCGGAGACCCTTGCCCGACTCGAAACTTCCCCGAACTGAGGCGTCCGAGCCGGGCACGCGCGCAGGTCTCACTGATGGGTAAATCCTTCGCATTCCTGGTCCTGGTGGCGGCTACCGTCGCGGTCGGATACACGGCGTGGGAGACCCGGAACCTCAGGATATCTCTCGATCGCATGGCCGTGGGCGACGAAACCAACATCACCGAGGTGATGATCTCTCTTGCTCACGCCGAAGGGCAACTCGCGAGAATACAGGAAGCCGTCGAGTTGCTCGGCGGGGCTGGGTCGGCAGCGAACGCCAGCGCGCTGGAAGGGAAGATCACCACCACCTTGACCGCGGCTCAGCGGGAAGTTTTTCAACAGGAACTGAACAAGTGGGCAAAGCAGCTCGAGGACCGGCGCGAGAAGGGTTTGGCGGCGTTGCGTCAGGGGCTGGAGCAGAAGCTCAACCGCAGCGACGCCAAGGCCGCGGAGCGGGACAAGCGCTCGGCCGAGTTGAAGGCGCTCGTGGAGGCGAACCAGAAGAACCTCACGGCTCAGTTGCAGAAGCTGGGCGACGGTCTTTCCGTCCCGCCGGCAGCCGTCAAGGAGCAGGGCGAGGCCTTGACGAGTCTCGAGAAGCGTCTGGCGGCGGTGCTGAAGGCGACGGAGAACAACCAGAAGGCCCTGACGCAGCGCAACAAGCGTGACGAGGAACGCTGGAAGGACGTGTTCCTGGCGTTGGAGGAGAGCAAGGAGGCGACGCAGCAACGCTACGCCGAGCTCGCGGCACGTCTGGACCGGCAGCGGAGCGCCGCACAGACACCGACCGGTCCGGCGCGGACAGGGCAGCAGGGGCAAGCGCCCAGCCGGCCGCAGGAAACGCAGACCGAACGGGAAAGGCTGGCCGAGTTCTGCCGCGAGAGGCCGCAGTCCGTGCTTTGCGAGAACCTCTAGTGCCCTGTCTGGTTTAATTCGCGCCATAAGATGCGCAGGATTTTTCGTTGTCGGCAAGGCGCGATGACGAGCAGTGGCGGGCACCACGCGAGGAAGAGCAACGCGGCCGACGGCGAAAAAGACAAGCAGATTATGGCGCGAATTAACCAGACAGGGCACTAGGCCCCATGGCCCGGGAGCCGCATGCGCTATTACGACATTTCACTCAAGCTCAGCCCCGCCACCGCGCGCTGGGTCACCGCCACCCCGTTCGAGCTCCTGGAGCGGCGGCGGATGCAGCGCGGCGACCACAACAACTCGTCGAGCGTCAACATGAGCGTCCACAGCGGCACCCACATGGATGCTCCTTTCCACTTCGTGTCCGACGGGGCCGCCATCGACGAACTGCCGCTCGAGCGCTTCATCGGCCCGGCGCTGGTGCACGAGGTGGTCGGTGGCCGCTACATTACGGCCGAGCACGTCTCGGCGGTCCCGCCGGGAGAGCGGATCCTGTTCAAGACCCGCAACTCGGAGCTTCTCCGGCGCGCCGAGTATGACCCGGACTTCACGGCGTTCTCGGTGGAGGCGGCCGAGGGCCTGGTGGCCAAGGGTTACAAGCTCGTGGGCCTGGATTATCTTTCGGTGGCGCACGCCGACGAGCAGGTGCCGGTGCACCGGGCCTTCCTGGACCACGGCCTCGCGTTGCTGGAGGGCGTCGACCTGACGGACATTCAACCCGGTTCCTACGAGTTGATCTGCTTCCCCGTATGCATCGCCGGGGCGGACGGCGCTCCTTGCAGGGCGGTGCTCCGCGACCTCGACCCTTGAAGATCCTGAAAACCAGTTGGCAGGGCGGGTTCGCGCCGCCCGTGGCGGATGCCGCGCCGGCAGGAGCGTGCCCCCGGTTTCCGCGCACGCCCGCGGTCAAACCGAGGGAGCGACCCCGGAAGGTGCCCCATGAGCAAGATACAAGCAGCAATCCTGGATGACTATCAGCACGTGGCCCGGTCCCTGGTGGACGCCAGGGAAATCCCCGAAAACGTCGAGGTCACGGTGTTCCACGATCACCTGGACGACGAGGAGGCCCTGGCGGAGCGGTTGCAACGGTTCGAGATCGTCTGTGTCATGCGCGAGCGCACGCCGTTTCGCCGCGGTCTGCTGGAGCGGCTTCCCGACCTGAGGCTGCTGGTCACCAGCGGCATGCGCAACGCCTCTATCGACATGGCCGCCGCCCGGGAACGGGGGGTGACGGTTTGCGGCACTCCCAGCGTCGGCGGCCCCACCGCCGAACTGGCCTGGGGCCTCATCATCGGGCTGCTCCGGCACATCCCCCGCGAGGACCGGGCGACGCGCGAGGGCCGCTGGCAGGAGACCGTGGGCGGAGGGCTCATGGGCAAGACCCTGGGTGTGGCGGGCCTGGGCAAGCTGGGCGCGCGGGTGGCTCGTGTCGGGCTCGCTTTCGACATGGAAGTCATCGCGTGGAGCCAGAACCTCACCGACGAACGCTGCCGGGAGATCGGCGTGACGCGGGTGAGCAAGGAGGAACTGCTGTCGCGGTCCGATGTCCTGACCATCCACCTGGTGTTGAGCGACCGCACCCGAGGCCTGTTCGGGGCGGCGGAACTCAGGACCATGAAGCCCACGGCGGTGCTCATCAATACGTCCAGGGGCCCCATCGTGGACGAGAAGGCCTTGGTGGACGCGCTGGAGCGCGGCAGCATAGCCGGCGCGGGCCTCGACGTCTACGATACCGAACCATTGCCACTCGACCACCCGCTCCGGCGCTGCGACAACACCGTTGTCACGCCGCACCTCGGATACGTGGAAGAGGCGAACTACGGCGCTTACTTCGACGGCTATCTTGCCGCCATAATAGGCTATCTGGACGGCTCTCCGGTCAACGTCGTGAAGGCGTGACCGGGGGCCGGGAAGACACAGGCTGAAGAGATGACGACACAGACTGAGAACATGGCACAGACCGAGAACCTTGCGCTCTATTGCGACTTCGAGAACATTGCCATCGGTGTCCGGGATGCCCGGTACGCCGACTTCGACATGCGGAAGGTCCTGGATCGCCTGCTGGTGAAGGGCAAGATCGTGGTCAAGAAGGCGTATTCCGACTGGGAGCGCTACCGTCAATACAAGCCCGCCATGCACGAGGCTTCCTTCGAGTTGATCGAGATTCCCCATGTGCGCCAGTCGGGCAAGAACTCCGCGGACATCCGCATGGTCGTGGATGCGCTCGACCTCTGTTACACGAAGTCCCACGTGGACACCTTCGTGATCATCAGCGGCGACTCGGATTTCTCCGCGCTGGTCAGCAAGCTTCGGGAAAACAACAAGGTGGTCATCGGCGTCGGCGTGAAGAACTCCACTTCCGACCTGCTGATCGCCAACTGCGACGAGTTCATCTACTACGACGACCTGGTGCGCGATTCGAAGCGCCGGGGCGGCGCCAGGCGGGCGAAGGCCGCGAGTCGGTCCCCGCGCAAGACCGCCGCCGCGCCGGTGGAGGACAAGGAAAAGGCGGAGGAGAAGGCAGACGAGAAGAGGGAAGCGCCGGAGGCCCAGGAGGCTCTGGACCTGGTGGTCGAGACCGTCACGCACCTCTTCGACGAACGCGGCGAGAAGGACACCATCTGGGGCTCCATGGTCAAGCAGGCCCTGAAGCGGCGCAAGCCCGGGTTCAACGAGCGCTACCACGGTTTCCGCTCCTTCGGAAAGCTGCTGGAGGAAGCCCAGTCCCTGCGGCTCCTGGACCTGGAGGCGGACGAGAAATCCGGCGACTACGTCGTCAAGGGGGTTACTCAGGAAGACTGACGGACGCGCCGGCGGGCCTCTTCCCACTGAGAACCATTCGTGCGCAGCCCCCTCATCCGGCAAGCCTGGGCCCGTGAAGTCCGGGTGCTGAGCGTCCTCTCCGCCGGCACCTTCCTGTTCTTCAACAGCTACGGCAGCATCAACGTCTCCATCCCCATGATCCAGGCCGAGTTCGGCAGCAGCCTCTCGGCCGTGCAATGGATCGCCACCATGGGGCTGGTGCTGTCCTCCAGCGTGGCGCTTTGCCTGGGCAGGGCAGGGGACATCCTCGGCCGCAACCGGCTCTACAGAGTGGGGGTGACCCTCTACGGCCTGGGAGCGGCGCTGGTGGCCGCCTCGCAGACATTCGCGCAACTGATCGCGTGCCGCCTGGTCATGACCGTGGGTCTGGCCATGGCCAACCCCATGTCGACAGCCATCACGGCCACCGTCGCTCGGCCGGAACGGACGGGCCGGGCGCTGGGCATCCTTTTGTCGGCGGCGGGGATCGGACGCGCCACCGGACCGGCCCTGGGCGGTTTCTTCATCCACATGGCGGGCTGGCGCGCGGTGTTCCTGGCCAACGCAGCCATCGGTATGACGGTCAGCGTGGCTGTCTGGCTCCTGCTTCGAGACAGGGAGCGCCGGAGCCGCGAGCCCTTCGACTACCCGGGGGCGGCGGCCCTGATCCTGGGGTTTCCGTCCGTCCTGGTGGGCTTGAGCGTCGGTGCCAACAGCGCCTGGCGCTCGCCTCTCATCGCCGGGTGGTTCGTTCTCGGCGGCGCCGGCATGGCGGCCTTCGTGCTGCGCCAGTTCCGGGCGCGGCGGCCACTGATCCCGTTGCCGGTGATGACGAACGTCCCCCTGGTGTTGGCATTCCTCAGCATGGTGCTGTTCTCGGCGGCCTATTTCCCCATCTTCCTGCTGTCGCCGCTCTACATGCGCAACGTGCTGGACGTGACGCCGCTTGCTCTCGGGCTCATCCTGACGACGTTGCCGGTGGTGGCCGCGGTCTGTTCCCCGGTGAGCGGACGTCTCTCGGATCGCGTGCAGCCCTGGATGCTGGTGGCGGGGGGACTGGTGGCGGGCGCGGCCGGGATCGTCGCCTACGCCGGCTTGCAAGACGGATCGAGTCCGGCCATGGTGTTGCTGGCCCTTGCCCTGGTGGGAGTCGGCGTGGGCGTCTTCTTGCCGGCGCACCAGAAGACCGTGTTCTCGCTGGCGCCTCGCGAGCACTACGGTCTCGTCGGCGGGTTGCTGTCTGCGTGCGGGCCGGGAGCGGGAGCCCTGGGCATCGGACTGGCGGTATCCCTCATGGAAGGCGCGGGCACGGTAGGGTTCGTCGCCGCGCAGCGGGCTGCCATGCTGTGGTTGTTGCCGCTGCCCTTCCTGGCACTCGGCCTCGTGGTCATCGGGCGGTTGCTCGGGTGGGGAAGAACGGCGCCGGGAACGGACGCCACGGCCGGTAAGGAATGATGCGCCCGCGGATGGGAATCTCGTCCAACCTGCTCTACGCGCTGTCCGCCATCTGCATGGCCTCGGGCGCCATCGGCGCCTCCATGCTGGCGCCGTTCTACATGGATGCCAAGGGGTTCCCGCTGGCGGTGGTGGGCATGCCGCTCCTGGTGAACGGCGTTGGCGCCCTGTGCTCCGATGTCCTGTCGGGCACGCTGGCGTCCTATTTCCGGTCGAGCTTCCTGCTGCTGGCGTCGGTGGTCATCGCCGTGGTGGCCGCGCTTCTGGGTTACGCCTTCCAGGACAGCCTGACGGTCTTCCTCGTTGCCTTCACCATCCTGGGTCTCACCGAGGCCATGTTCAGTCTCGCCATCCGCCGCATCGTGTTCGTGCAGTCCACGCCGGAAGAGCAGGGCAAGGCCCAGGGCCAGGTGGCGGCGGCCCTGGGGCTCGGCTTCGCCCTGGGTCCCACCATGGGCGGCTTCGTCGGCGAGTGGTGGGGCCTCGACAAGCTGTTCCTGCTGGTGGCGGTCCCGCAGGGGGTCGGCCTGGTCTTCATCCTGCTGGCGCGGGGGCACCGTACCGAGAAGCCCGTGGAGCGCAGCCCCGTGCCGCTGTGGCGGGTGGGCACGGGGCTGATGAGCCAAGCCGGCTTTCTGGGCGCCTGGCTCGCCATCTTCCAGTCGTTCTTCTGCCTCATCGGCGTCACCCGCATCGCCTTTCCTTTCCTGGCGGTACGGCGGGGCCTGACCCTGGACATCATCGGCACGATGGTGAGCATCTCGCGCCTGACGGACACGGCGGGCAGACTGGGCGGCGGCTGGCTCTGTGACCGCATCGGCACCCGCAGGGTGATTCTCCTGGGGGTGTTCGTGACCGTTCCCGCCTTCGTCCTCCAGGTCTTCGGCCACGGCTACATCGCGCTGCTGTTGCCGCTATGCCTCATGACCGCCGGCTTCGGGCTTTCCAACGTGGGTTCCACCACCCTGGCCCTGCAGATCGCCGACGACTCCAGCAAGGGCGTCGCCCTGGGACTCATCCGCGGCGGCAGCTCCACGGGTCGCATGTTCGGCCCCCTGCTCACGGGCATCCTGGTGGCCGACCTGGGCTTCCACTGGGGATTCGTCGCCTTGGGGGTGCTCTCGTTCGTTATCGGCGGGGGAGTGGCGGGTCTGTTCCGGCGGCAAGGGGAGGGCGTGTGACGGTTCATTGCAACGAGCCACTCGCGGTGTTATGCATCCGTACCGTGGCCAAATGTCTTCCTTGATGGGTTGCACAGGGGCCTAATGCGTTCGCGGACGCGCGTTTCCAGTCAACCATTGAGTCTCACCACCATGCGCAACTTCGATCTCCTCGAACCAAAGACTGTCGCCGAAGCCTGCCGTATGCTCGGCGCCGGTGACGAAGTCCGGCCCGTCAGCGGCGGTACGGCTCTCCTGATTCTTGTCAAGCAGGGGCTCCTGCGGCCGCATACCCTCGTCAATCTCAAGAAGCTGGAGGGCGCCAACGGCATCACTCGCGACGACGCGGGCGCGGTCCGCATCGAGGCCATGGCCACCATCCACGAGGTGGAGACCTCGCCGGTGGTGCGGGAGCACCTGCCGGTGCTGGCGGCGGCCTGCCACCAGGTGGCGAACATCCGTATCCGCCACTTGGCCACCATCGGCGGCAACCTGGCCCATGGGGACCACCAGTCGGACCCTCCCGGCGTGCTGGTGGCATTGGACGCGGAGGTGGAGTTGAGCGGGGCCGGCGGCGTCCGGAGGCTCAAGCTCGCGGACTTTCTCCTGGGTACATATGAGACGGCGCTGGAGCCGGGCGAAATGGTCACGGCGGTGACGGTGCCGCCGGTCGCCGGGCGGCTGGTGGGCGATTATCTCAAGTTCACCACGGGTTCCTCGGAGGAGCGGCCGTGCGCGGGCATCACCGCGCTGGTGCGGCTGGAAGGGGAGCGCGCGGTGGAGGCGCGGCTTGCGGTGGGCGCGGTGGGGCCGCGTCCGCTGCTCCTGTGCCAGGCCGACCCATCGGAGACCGATCTCGAGGCCATGGCCGACCGGGCCGCCGAAGAGATCGATCCCATCCCCGACCTCCGCGGTTCGGCGGACTACAAGCGCCACCTGGTGCGGGTGCTGGGCCGCCGCGCCCTTGCCGCGGCGTGGAAGGAAGCCGTCTCGTGAGCGCGGTCGGCAGCAGCATTCCCAGGGTGGACGGCAACGCCAAGGTCTCGGGCGCCGCGCAGTACACCGCCGACATCGAGCTGCCGGGCATGCTCCACGCCAAGGCGCTCAGGAGCCCTCACCCCCACGCCAAGCTGGTCGACATCGACGTGAGCAAGGCCGCGGCGCTGCCCGGGGTCGTGGCCGTCGTGACCCGCGACGACCTCGAGGGGCTGAACCCTCACTACGGCGCGGTGGTGGAGGACCAGCCGGTGCTGGCCATGGACCGGGTGCGCTGCGTCGGCGACATCGTGGCGGCGGTGGCGGCGGAGGAGCGGGACATCGCGGAGGAGGCGGTGGAGCTCATCGAGGTGGAATACGAGCCCCTGCCCGCGGTGTTCGACGTGGTGGAGGCGGCGCAGGCCGGAGCCCCGATCATCCACGAGGAGCGCTTCGAGACCCAGGCGGCCATTTTCCGGGAGCAGCTCAACCTGAACGCCGGCGGCAACGTCTGCAGCGTGTTCCGGGCCGCGGACGGCGACGCCGACGCGGGGTTCGCGGAATCCGACGAGATCTTCGAGAACACCTACCGCATGCCGCCGGTGCAGCACGGCCACATCGAGCCCCACGTGGCCACGGCGGTGTGGGAGTCGCCCAACCGCCTGCTGGTGCATACGCCGTGCCAGAATCCGGTGGGGCTCCAGGAGCAGTTGGCGCGGATCTTCAACCTGCCCGAGAGCGGCGTCCGCGTGGTGGTGCCGCACGTGGGCGGCGGCTACGGCGGCAAGACCCACGCCCGGCTGGAGCCGGTGACGGCGCTCCTGGCGCGCAAGGCCGGGCGGCCGGTCCAGTGGATGCTTACCCGCGAGGAGGTGTTCCTCACCGGACGCCGCTACGGCGCGTTCGTGCGGATGAAGACCGGTTTCAAGCGCGACGGCAGCCTCGTGGCCCGGGAGGTGGAGGTCTTCTACGACCTGGGCGCCTACGCCCTGTCGGGGCCGGCCAACGCCAAGACCGGCTCCTACGTGGCCAGCGGGCCGTACCGGGTGCCCAACCGCCGGCTCACCACCTACGCGGTCTACACGAACCTCCCTCCGGCGGGTCCCTACCGTGGCGTGGGTGTGCCCCACACGGCTTGGGCGTACGAATCGGAGATGGACCGCATCGCACGTCATCTCGGCATGGACCCGATGGAGCTGCGGCTCAAGAACCTGCTGCGGGAGGGCGACGTCTTCGTCACCGGCGAGTCGCTGGTGTCCGTGGGCATCTCGGACTGTCTCCGGCAGGCGGCTTCCGGCATCGGATGGCGCGGCCGAGAAGAACAGGGCAACGGCGCCCGCGAAGGGTCGCTCCGGCGCGGCAAGGGCCTCGCGGTGATCATGAAGAGCACCACCACGCCCACGGCGTCGGCCGCCAGCGTGCGCCTGAACGGCGACGGCTCGGTGATGCTCCTGACCAGCAGCACCGAGATGGGTCAGGGGGTGCGCACTTGCCTGGCGCAGATCGTCGCGGAGCAGCTCGGCGTGCCGGTGGAACGGGTGACCGTGTCCGCGCCGGACACCGACGTGACCCCCTACGACAAGTCCACCAGCTCCAGCCGCACAACCTTCCACATGGGCAACGCCGCGCTGCGGGCGGCCGAGGAAGTGCGCGAGCAGTTGCTGGAGGCCGGCGCCGAGGCGTTGGAGGTGGACAAGACGGACCTGGAGATGGTCGCCGACGGTGTGCGGGTCAAGGGGGTGCCGGACCGGAGCCTCACGGTGCCGCAGCTGCTGCGGGTCAAGTACGGCGATTCGGTGGGCAGCATCTTCGGGAGCTGCAACTTCCAGGTCAAGGGCGGGCTCGATCCCAAGACCGGCAAGGGCAAGGCCGCGGCCTTCTGGTTCTTCTCGGCCTGTGGCGCGGAGGTGGAGGTGGACGTGGAGACCGGCAAGGTACGGGTGCTCAACATCGCCACCTCCGTGGACGTGGGCAAGGCTATCAACCCGCTTCAGTGCTGGCTCCAGAACGAGGGTTCGATGCTGGAGGCGCTGGGCGCCGCGTTCTTCGAGGAGATGGTGTTCGAGCAGGGCCAGCCGGTGAACGGCACCCTGCTGGAGTACATGCTGCCGTCCATGCAGGACCACCCCGAGCGGTTCCAGTCGCTGCTGGTGGAGAACCCCCACCCGGACGGCCCGTTCGGCGCCAAGGGGGCGGGCGAGGCGGTGATCCCGGCCGTCGCTCCCGCCATCGGCAACGCCGTGGCCAACGCCCTGGGCGGCGTCAACATCACCGAGCTGCCGCTCCGGCCGGAGCGCATCGTGGCCGCGTTGGGAGAGACAGAAGCCGGCGGCTCCGGAAAGAACCAGCCATGAGACACCTCATCACCGCCAACGTCAACGGACGCGAGCGCGAGCTGTCGGTCAAATCCAACCAGAGCCTGCTGGAGGTGCTGCGCGACGACCTGCGCCTCAAGGGCACCCGGGAGGGTTGCAGCGTGGGAGTGTGCGGCTCCTGCACCGTCCTGGTGGACGGCAAGCCGGTGAGTTCGTGCCTGATGCTGGCCAGCAACGCCGAGGGGAAGGAGGTGCTGACCATCGAAGGGCTCGCCCGGGACGGCAACCTCGATCCCGTGCAGCAGGCGTTTCTCGACCACCAGGCGTTCCAGTGCGGTTTCTGCACCCCCGGCATGATCATGGCCGTCAAGGGTCTCCTGAACGAGAACCCGAAACCCGACGAGGCCGAGGTGCGCGACTACCTTTCGGGCAACATCTGCCGCTGCGGCACGTACGTCGAGGTGATGGCCGCGGTCGACGAACTGACCACTAAACCATGAAACCGCGCCTTCCGACCCCCTCTCCCTCCGGGAGAGGGTCGGGGTGAGGGGCGCCCGGGTTCAGCAGCTCATGGGTCGGGCGACTCAGACGCAGGAGGAACGGCAATGGCTGAACGAATCATGGCGGGAACGCAGGAAGGCCTGCAAGTCTGGCGCGGCAGCGGCGGCACCTGGAATGAGCTGGACGTCGAACTCCCTCCCGGAACGGTGGACGCCATCGACGGCCCGGCGCAACGGCCCGAGACGGTCTACGCCAGCGTCGCCGGAGAGGGGCTGTGCCGCAGCGACGACGGCGGGCAGCACTGGCGCACGGTTTTCTCGGGCAACGTCCGCGCCGTCACCGTGGATCCCGCCGACCCCGAGGTGGTCTACGTGGGCACCGAGCCCATCCACCTCCACCGGAGCGAGGACGGCGGCGGGAGCTGGGAAGAGCTGAGCGCGTTGCAGGAGCTGCCGTCGGAAGTGCGCGCAAAGTGGACCTATCCGCGTCCTCCGCATCGGGAGCACGTCCGGCATATCTTCGTCTCGTCCGACGATCCCCGGATGATTTACGTCTGCCTGGAACACGGCGGCATCGTGCGCACCTTCGATCGCGGCGCCACCTTCGAGGACGTGAGCGGCGGCATCGACTACCTGGACATCCATCACATCAGCAACACGCCCGCGGGCTCGGGCCCCATGTTCGTGGCCACCGCCAGGGGTTTCTTCCGCAGCGACGAGCCGGGCGCGGGCTGGCGGCGCGCAGAGAGCGGGATGACCCGGGACTACTTCCACGACTTCGTGTTTCTGCCGGGGGATCCGCCCGTGATGCTGGTGGCCACCGCGGACAAGTCGCCGGGTTACTGGGACCGTCCCGAGAAGGCCCAGGGGGCGGTCTTCCGCAGCCGCGACCTGGCCTCGAGCTGGGAGCGGGTGGGCGTGGACCGGGGCCTGCCGGATCACATGTTGCAGATGGTCTGGGCGCTGGCTCAGCATCCCGGCGAGCCCCAGCGCGTCTACGCGGGGCTGGGCGCAGTCTCCCGCGGGCGTTCGAGCGATTCGAACCAGAAGGGGAAGGGGGACATCCTCGTCTCCGAGGACGAGGGTGAGTCGTGGGAGCGCCTTCCGCTGGAGCTGCCGGCCGACCGGGTGCTGCTGGTCCGGCCGGAGTAGCTGAAAACGGCGTCCTTCGACTTCGCTTCGCTACGCTCAGGACGAACGGCCGGGACCTTTCCCCGTTCGTCCTGAGCGTAGCTCCGCGTGAGCGGAGCGAAGTCGAAGGACGCTGGCTCGCGATTGATTGACCGGCCGATGAACTATGCCATCTTCGACATCGAGACCCGCGTCGACAAGGGGCTGGTCAAGTCGGTCTACGTTCCCAGGGAGGACATCTCCGATCGCCAGGCCTATGAACGGCTCCGCTCCGAGCGGGTGGCGGAGACGGGCAGCGACTTCCTTCCCATCTCCTTCCATGTTCCGATTTCCATAGCCGTCGGCACCGTCAACAGCGAAGCCGTCCTCGTCAGCGTCGAGACCCTTGGCGCCGGGGACTACAGCGAGGAAGCCATCGTCCGCGACTTCTGGGAGCGGGTGGAGCGGTTCAACGGCACGCTGGTGTCGTTCAACGGGCGCAACTTCGACCTGCCCGTCCTGGAGCTGCATGCGCTCAAGTACGGCTGCGCGGCGCCGCGCTATTTCAACCAACGCTTCGGACACCGCTACCGCTACTCCGAGGAGGGCCACTACGACCTCTACGAGTTCATCGGCAACCACGGCGTCAACCGTATCCGCGGCGGCTTCGACCTGCTGTGCAAGCTCATCGGCCTGCGCGGCAAGGGCGACATCGACGGTTCCATGGTCCAGGACTTGTGGGAGGAGGGGCGGCTCGCGGAGATCCACGAGTATTGCCGGCAGGACGTGATCCAGACCTATTTCCTGCTGCTCCGGGTGGAACTGATGCGGGGACGAATCGACCAGGGCCAGTACGAGGCGGCATGGGCCGCCTCTCAAAATTTCCGGGACCAACTGGAGGCGTCACGCCAGACGGACCGGGATGACGCCGGCGGCCCGGGCGAGCCGGAAAGCGCCTAGTCCGAACAGCAGTCCGCCTGCCGCCGCTGACCCGTGCGCATGTCCGGCGCCGGGAACAGGGCGTCGGTGTCGTCGGTGATCCGGTACCACTCCCACGGAAGCCCGTCGGGCTCCGTGGCCCAGACCTTGTTCTGGGTGGCGTGGCAGCAGTGCGTCTCGGTCTCGATCCGGTGGTCGATGCCGGCGCCCTCCAGGCGCTCCCTGGCGGCGGCCACGTCCTCTTCCCTGAACACCTCCACTCCCAGGTGGTTGATGCGTTCCCCGGCGCCGGGGCGCTCGAACAGCACGAGCTTGAGAGGCGGGTCCTCGATGGCGAAATTGGCGTAACCGGGCTTGCGCTTGTGGACCGGCGCACCGAACATCCTGGAGTAGAAGTCGACGGCCTTTTCGAGGTCGCTCACATTGAGGGCGAGTTGCAGACGCATGGTCTTTCTCCTCTGAGAGGGGCGCACAAAAAGACGGTGCGCCCGTGACGCCAACGTGCGCGAGGCAGCGATGGCCGTACTGTATTCGATAATTCCAATATAATGGAAATATTGTCGGATGCAACCTTTCACTAGGCTCAACGCTCCAGCGTCTCCCTGGCCGCGAACGCCAGCAGCAGCGCCGAAACCCACAGGACCGGGGTCAGGGCCAGGAACGGGATGCCGGGGTGGAACGCGTTGGCGAGCATGCCGCCGCCCGCGGGCGCGCCCAGGCCCACGAAGTCCGCGATGGTGCGGCGCATGGCCTGGAGGCGCCCCCGGGCGTGCTGCGGCACCACGTCATAGGTGGTGGTGGCGAGGCAGCCCAGGGAGAGGCCGTTGGCGATCCCCATGAGCGACAACAGCACGGCCAACTGCAGGAAAGTGTCGGCCAGCGGGATGATGAGGAAGACGATCGCCGGAATCAGGTTGCTCGGCACCGTGGCCCACTTCCTGCCCACCTTGTCGAGCACGAACCCCGCGGGCACGATCATGAAGAACACTACCACCCCGGAAATCGAGAACAGCGCGCCGACCTCCACCGGGCTGAACCCCAGGTGTCCGCCGGCATAGAGGGGCAGCATGCTCTGGAGGGTGAGCCGGCACATCAGGCTGGCGCAGGTGGCGGCGACGAGGACCGCGTAGGTGCGGCGAAACGGCGGCGCCACCTCGCGGTACAGCGCGACGATGCGGCCAGTCCAGTAACCGAGTCCGAAGCGCCGGACGGTGTTTCGCGCGGAAGGCCGCGGCATGCCCGCGCCGGACGGGCGGTCCACCGCAAGGCCGCAAAGCGCGGCGAGAGCGGCGACCAGGGCATAGGCGACGAACACGTAGCGGAAGCCCGCCGACACGGTGAGGAAGCCGCCCGCCAGCGGTCCCAGAGTCATTCCGGCGCTGTGGACGCCGTGGAATCCGCTCATGACCCGCCCCCGCTGGTTCTGCGCAGCCAGGTCGATGCCCGCCACCTCACGGCCCAGGTTCCACGAGGGCTCCACCATGCCGACGACGAACAGCGCGATCAGCAGCCACCCGAAGCCGGGGCTCATGAACGCCCCGATGGCGGCTACGCTGGTGGCGGCGGCGCCTGCCACCATCATCACCCGCGGCCCGATCCGGTCGAGCAGGATCCCGCTCACCGGCGTGCCGACGAAGCGGCCCGTGGCCCAGACCGTGACCGTCTGGGCGGCGGCCCCCAGGGATATGTCGAAGGAGGCCGCCAGCACCGGGATGGTGGGCAGGACCATGCCCCAGCCGAGTCCGGAGAACAGCGTGCTGCCGTACAGCAGGAGGAAGTTGCGCAACACGCGCGGTCCGAGAAGAGGGGTCCGTGCCACGGTCAAAGGTTCCTCGCTAGTGTCGCGTCCCGTGATTTCCTGCCACAAGTTGCGCAGGATTTTTTGTTGTCGGCAAGGCGCGATGACGAGCAGTGGCGGGCACCA